>JAYKHV010000055.1:0-124275 GCA_035285085.1 Lyngbya sp.
GATAACCCATCCGTTTCCATCCATCATCAACCCAAACCACCCACAATCAACTCATCCGTTACCCAACCCCACCGATAACCCATCCGTTTCCATCCATCATCAACCCAAACCACCCACAATCAACCCATCCGTTACCCAACCCTACCCGTTTCCAAAAGGAAACTAACTCACTTTCAAGTGCCTACTTTTCACTAAAAAAACATTACTCTACACTAAAAACTAGATAGAAAAATCCCCGAAAAAAGGAGAACACCAAGACCATGAGTGAACCGAAAATTTTTGACAAAAAACCAACCGTGATGGAGCTTGAACCCGGCACTTACTACTGGTGTAGTTGCGGTCATTCCGGGAAACAACCCTTCTGTGATGGCTCTCATAAAGGAACAGAATTTACGCCAGTTGCCTTTAAAATTCCCGAGAAAAAATCTGTGGCTTTGTGTCTGTGCAAATCTACAAAAAATTCCCCCTATTGTGATGGTTCTCATAGCCGTCTGTAAACTCAACAGTTAAATTATAACCACACAAAATCTCTATTCCCAGATTTGAGAATAGAGACTTTGTTCATTAACGCGCTAAAATAAGATGTTATATTGATACTGTTATATTCATACTCTGTGCATCCGCTAACCTCTGTTTAAAATCGTGAGTAGAGACCGATTCGCCCGTGAAGCCCTAGCGCAAATTCCCAAAATTCTAACCCTGTTAGACCGAAATCCCCACAGCCCGACCTATGGCTGTTTTGACCGCAATTTTTGGCATTATAAAATTATTGATTTCCCCAGTGGAATGGCGCAGGAATTCGTCTGGCCGTTAGCTTTGGCTTACGAGACGAATATTGCAGATAACCCCTACTACAAACAACCGATGCTGCGAGAATGGGTAGAAGCGGGTATTCTCTACGCGGCACGTACCGCCCACCCCGATGGTTCTTGTGATGACTATTTCCCCTTTGAACGAGCCGCGGGAGCGGCGGCTTTTTCTTTACTGGCGGGTCTGGAAAGTTATATCTTATTAGGGTTAATGGATTATGAGGCTTTGCAGTTTTTTGAACGACGGGCAAATTGGCTGGCGAATCACTACGAAAGCGGTCAATTATCCAACCATGAAGCGTTAATTATTCTGTGTTTAGAACGCTTAGGACAACTCTTACAAACCTCTAAATGGCGGCGGACAATTTCCACCCGTTTAGAGCGATTGTTATCCTGGCAAAGTTCGGAAGGATGGTTTAAAGAATACGAAGGTTGCGACCCCGGTTATCATACTTTAACCATTTCTATTTTAGCACAAATCGACCGCCTGAAACCCGATACTCGCCTAAAAGATTCTCTGTCTAAAGCGGTTGAATTGGCGGCTCATTTTATTCATCCTGATGGCAGTTATGGCGGCGAATATGCCAGTCGCAATACTTATAATTTCTTTCCTCACGGTTTTGAATTGGTCGGGCTTTGGTTGCCGGATGCGTTGCGAATTAATGACCAATTTTTGCAAGGGTTAAAAAACGGTTTGGCACCTTGTTATGGAGACGATCATATTATCGGTCATCATACTTGGAATTATCTGTTAGCATGGCGAGATTTTATCCCCGAGCGTCCTCAACCGATGCCCCGTGATGTGGCGAGTATTTGGTTACAAGAAGCGCAAATTTTGATTAAACGCCGACCTGGAGTTGAATTATATGTTGCTTTGAATAAAGGCGGTGTTTTTAAATTATTTCGCGATCAAAAGTTGGTGGCTTCTGATACGCATTTATCTTTGCAAGTTCGAGAAGGAAGAAAATTCAAAAATGCGGTGAGTCATTTAATTGATTCTTATCAAGTGAAAGTAGAACAAGATGAAATTACAATTGCCGGACAACTCGGTTGGGCAAAACAAACCCAAATGTCTCCGATTAAGTTAATTATTTTAAGAATTGTCATGCTAACATTTGGGCGTTTTTTCCCAAATTTAATTCGGAAGTTGTTACAAAAAATGTTAATTACCGGGAAGGAACCTGCTCCTTTTCGATTTAAACGTAATTTTACCTGGGAAAATAATCAATGGAAAATTACAGATGAATTATCGGCTTCGAGTTGGAAAGGGGTAACTCGTGCCGGAATTGGTAGCGATCAAACTTCGATTTATGTAGTAATGAGTCGAACGTTTCAACAAGGTCAATTACAACCTTGGTTGGATTTAACTGCGGATATGAAAAAATTGTCTTTGGGTCAATCTTTGAAAATTGAACGAACGTTTTAATCGTTTTGGCTTGATTTATTTCTTGTTGTTATTAACTCTATCAAAATGAAGAATTTAGGGAAAATAGAAACACACAAAACGAATAAATTTAACAAAAAAAGGAAAAGTTATGAGTGAATTAGAAGGATTTTCAGAATTCAATTTTACGGCGGAAAATGCGACTCGTCCGGTTTATGATCAAGGTGTGGGGCCTGCCGTTGTTATTTTACATGAATTACCGGGGATGATTCCGGAATGTGTCGAACTCGCTAGAAGAATTTGTAATCAAGGCTTTACTGTTTTTCTCCCCTTACTGTTTGGTCAACCCAACCAACCTTTATCTATTCCTCAAACGTTGGCTTTTGCAGTTCAAATTTGCATTAGCAAAGAATTTTATTGTTTTGCTAAAGGTGAATCTAGTCCGATTACTAACTGGTTAAGAGCGCTCTGTCGAGAAGCAAAACAGCGTTGTAATGGAAAAGGAGTCGGAGTGATTGGAATGTGTTTGACGGGAGGTTTTGTCTTTTCTTTGATGGCGGATGATGCAGTATTAGCACCTGTGGCGAGTCAACCCTCTTTACCTTTTCCAGTGAGAACAAAACATAAACAAGCTTTGGGAATTTCTCATCAAGAACTTGCTCAAATTAAAGCTAAATTAACGCCTGGGGTGAATTTATTGGCTTTGCGATTTAGTGAAGACGGCACTTGTCCGAGAGAACGTTTTGTTCGCTTGCGTCAGGAGTTTGGTGATCAAGTAGAAACAATAGAAATCGATTCGTCTCCCGGCAACCCTCACCAAATTTCATCAATGGCTCATGCGGTTTTAACGGTTCATTTTGTTGATAATCCCGAACATCCTACCCATCAAGCTTTGACGCGAATTTTGGCGTTTCTCGATGAAAAGCTGACGTGAAATTTATGAGACAATTTACATCAACAAACCCAGTTCAGAAGTTGAGTGCTAACTTGGGAAGTGAGCGCATCCACTGGCTATTGCTGTTGGGGTGGTTTGTGTTGGCTTTGGCGTTGCGGTTGACGCTGTTGGCTTCTAAACCCATCTGGAGCGATGAATTTGCTACATTAGTCTTTAGTTTGGGGCAGAGTTTCCGCAGTTTACCGTTTGATGTGCCGATGTCGCTGGAAACCTTGCTTTCTCCGTTGCGACTGGACTCAAGTTTGTCTATCACCTCAGTACCGCAAAATTTACTCCGGGAGAGCAACCATCCCCCCGTGTATTTTATGCTGACTCATGCTTGGGTGTGGCTGTTTGGTGCCGATGGGGATTTGGTTTCAATTTGGGCAGCGCGATCGCTGAGTGCTATACTGGGAGCGGCTAGCGTTCCGGCGATGTTTGCACTGGCTTGGGTAGCGTTTCGTTCCCGTCTGGTCGGACAAATGGCTGCGGCTTTGATGGCTGTTTCCCCCTATGGGGTGTATTTGGCACAGGAAGCCCGACATTACACCTTAGCGGTCATTTTGATTATAGCATCCCTTGGCTGTCTAATTACAACAATTTATAAAATTCAACAAAAAAATTCTTTATCCGTTTGGATAGCGTTTTTGTGGGTTCTCATCAATACTCTCGGAATAGCTGTTCATTTCTTTTTTATTTTGACGCTGGGTGCCGAAGGTCTGGTGATGTTGGGTTTTTGGTTAAAAAATTGCCAATTTCAACCGTTTAAACTTCCCGCTTGGAAGATTTGGAAAAGTGTTTATATCGCTGCCGTTGGGACTGCTATTGGCGGGTTAGTTTGGCTGCCAATTTTTCTAGACATTTCTAATCCCGATAGTGAGTTAATTCGCTGGACGTTTCATGGCGATCCCGGCAGTGACTTTCTTGAACCGATTGGTCGATTAATTGCCTGGATTAGTACCATGATTGTGATGTTACCGGTAGAAAATCAACCGTTATTTGTTTCGGTGGTTTCGGGTTGCATGATGTTGGGTGTAATTGCAGCAACGGGGAAATTAATCTACGACAGTTGGCGCTTACAACCGACAAATTGGGGAGAGTCTCAACGGATTTTAACGGGAGCCATTGCAAGTTCTATTTTGATTATTCTTGCGATTACCTATGGGTTGAGCATCGACTTAACTTTAGTTGCCCGTTATCATTTTACTTATTTTCCGGCGATCGTTCTTTTTGTTGCGGCCGGCTTTGCGGTTTGTTGGCAAAATTCAGGACAACATCATTGGCGACGAAAAGTAATTTTATTGATTGGATGTTTGGGATTGATCGGAGCGCTCTCGGTGGCGGCTCATCTAGCTTATCAAAAACCGGATCGTTCGGATTTAGCCGCCCGTTATATCGCCGAACGTTTAACACCCAATATTCCAACCTTAATCGCGACGGTTCATAAAAGTCACGAACAGACCGGAGAAATAATGAGTATCGCTTGGCAGTTGAAACGACAGGGAATTTTAACCAATCTTCCCCAGGTTTTACTCGCCCAAAAGTTAGGTCATCCGGAGATTCCTATGAATACACTCAGTCAAACCGTAGATCGTTCTAGCCGACCGTTGAATTTATGGTTAATCAATTTTTCCGCCCCCTTTGAACCTGAAATGCATAATTGTAGTCATGATCCGGACTTTAAATCGGAAGTACCGGGCTATCATTTACGAATGTATTATTGTCAATAGTATAAAGTTAATGTAAAAGGTTGACTGAATTTGAAAAGTTCTTGTAAAGAGCAACTTGAGTGAAATTGCAAGCCGAAGAAGCTTCAAACTTTACAGGGCTTTTAATTTGAGTTTTCAGGAGGATTCTAAACAAATGTATAGCTTTAATCTCAAGACTGACTGATTCGATTATTTACTGTTATAATAGATTCAAAGCAGGTGACTAGAGGTGCATTCCACTTAAAGATTAGCTCAGATAGACAAAACTTTGGTTAGAACTCGTCTGATGTGAGTCCGACCCAATCTTCACATTAGAAGTATCTTTTTTTACAAGCAACAAAAGTTTGATCAGTCTTTTCCTGTGTTTTCATTAGGTCAGGCGTGTCTTTTAATTAGAGCAAGGTTTAAGAATAAACCAGTCATCAATGAGAACAAAAAAAATGCAACCATTAAACAATCGAAAATTAAAGGTTTTACTTATTGCAGAGCAATGCAATCCCGAATGGCCATCTGTACCTTTTGTAGTCTATAACTTTTTTAAGGAAATTAATCAAATTGCAGAAGTCACTCTAGTAACCCACGAGAGAAATAAACCTGCTTTTGAACGAAAAGGCTATGACAATATTGCTTATATCTCCGAAAGTTCTGGCATCAAACAGTATTATAAATCCGTTGCGAGTTTGGCAATGAAAGGCCGAGTCAATTGGCCTTTATATCATTTACTCAGCTATCCGGTTTATGCCGAGTTTAATCACCGTGTTGATGGGGCTTTTAAGCAGAAAGTTCTCGCAGGCGAATATGATGTTGTTCACGCCATTAGCCCAATGATGCCCCGATATCCTTATAAGATTATCAAAGCTTGTCAAAAGAGAAATATTCCCTTTTTACTAGGGCCAGTCAATGGGGGTATTCCCTTTCCACCCGGGTTCCAAGAAACGGCGAAAAAAGAAAATGCCAGTCTGAATTTCTTAAGAGCATTAGGTCGGTATCTAATTCCGGGTTATGTAGAGACCTACAAAAAAGCTACTCACATTTTGTCCGGTTCGACCTACACCTTAAATCTACTCCAAAAACTATTTGCTATACCGGATAACCGTATTTCTCTTTTGTTTGAAAATGGCATCGAGAAAGACGATCTAATTGAAGTCCCAAGATCTCAATCCCCTGAGCATCCGATTAACTTGTTATTTGTGGGACGACTTGTTCCTTACAAATGTGCGGATGTTGTGATCGAAGCCATCAGTAAATTAGAATCTTCCTTGCAAAATCGAGTTAAACTTACCATTGTCGGAGAGGGTTCAGAAAAAGCCTCTTTAGAAAAAATGGTGCAGGATTTGCACTTGGGCGATCAGGTTAAGTTTACAGGTTGGATTCCTCAACAGGAAACGGTTAATTATTACCGAGAAGCAGATGTTTTTTGCTTTCCCTCGATTCGAGAATTTGGCGGTGCGGTTGTCATGGAAGCAATGGCTTGTGGACTTCCTTGTATTGTCGTTGATTACGGTGGAATTGGCGAATATGTAACAGAAGAAGCGGGATTCAAAATTGAACCTCGTTCCCGTGAATATCTTGTTGAACAGATGAAAGACAAGATCGAAATTTTGGTTTCCGATGAACAATTGCGATCTCAAATGTCTGTTCATGCGACCTCAAAAGCGAAAGAATTTGTCTGGAGCAACAAGGCTTTGAAAATTAACGAAATTTATGAGTCTATGTTAGCCCGTTCAAATCGGGTTTCGGAGTTCAATCAATCCAGTAAATTGATCTCTAAAGTTTTTCGCACGGCTTGAAAAACTAAGTTACTGAGTTTGAGGGAGTTGGAGAATACAGTTAGCATTCACAACGATAAAAGTATCTGTTCGATAAACTGAGCAGAGATCAACTAACGTCGCAATCACCGCAGGGGGAGTATCCGATTTGAGTATCGGTTCAACTTCCTCTGCTTTAAATTCCCATTGTCTAAACCAATGATTGTGGGTCAAATAGTAGGGAAGAAAAGCATTTCCATCCAACAAAATTAAATCGACATTATAGGTTTGAATAAAATTCTGTAAAACTTGTAAATTTTGACTATATTGAGCATCAATTAAATCCATTGCTCTTTGACGAATTTGACGATGATAACCGACTTGATAGGGAATAGAATATTCCCAAGAAATTAGAACAGAACGTTGAGCAAAGGAGGGAATATTATCCGCTTCTGGGGAAAGAGAAGCAATCAGCGTATCTTTCGGTTGTTGGGAGAGAAACTCATAGAGAGTCGCTTCCCGAGGTTGTTTATAGTTGGGAGAGGTGAATTTCTCAAGAAAACTGGGATATAAAATCACCGCAATTGCAATGATTGTTGTGACACCTAAAGCGAGTAAGTTTTGAAATATTTTAGCATTTTTGGCTAGAGAAATTGAAGGTTGTTCTACCCACCTCAGCAAAGCATCTATAATTACAGTTAAGGTAATTCCGGTAGAAACTGCGATTAAAAGATAAAAACTATGGCTAGTATATCGATTCGGTAAAAATAGATAAAATAGCAGCAGATGAGCGAGGAAAAATAAACTCAAAGACGCGAACAATAGTTGCATAAAAAAAGCAGAGTTTTTTAACTGCTTAATTAGGGGAAACCGACGCGTAAATTTAACTAAAACAGGTAAAAATAAGCCAAAACAGAGGGTAACAGGCGTAAATAACCCTCGGGGAATCAAACCGCTACGAATTCCTAAAAACCAATATTCAATAGGATTATCACTGAAAAAGCTTCCCCGTCCTTTTTCTTGAAATTCGGGTAAATTTCTGGCTTCAGCAACGTTAATAATTGGCCCGTATTCAGAGGAACTAATTAAATAGGAAACAAGCATTAAACTGGTAATAATTAATCCTGTTAAATAGAATTTAAGCAGTTTTTTATCAGAAATAAGGGTAATTTTTTTGTCTTTAATTTGAATAAAATTTATAAATATAATTCCTGCCGAAACTAACACCGTTTGTGGATAAAATAACCCTTCTAAAATTAGAAAAATTAAGCAGGGAATAACAGATTTTTTCAGAAAATAGTAGAGAAAACCAAAAAATAGAGGATAAGAAAAAGAAGAAGCGATCGCCGCCACAAAAATATCTTTCATCCAGATACTTTGATTAAATAAAAGCGAGGCGATAAATGCAGCCATTGGAACCGGAAAAATCTCAAAACCAATCCCAAAAACATACCCGGTCATTATGATTCCTAAAACCAATGGCAAACATTTATTAATCACCATCGGATCGAAACCAAAACTAATAAAAAAGCGATAAATTGCAATCAGTCCGAACGGTTCAACCGAAGCAAAAAAATTCGCAATTAAATCATTGGGAAATAATTCCGGATCTAAAAAACGACGCATCCAAAAAATATGTTGTCTCGCATCATCTTGAACGACATACTCTCCATCAAAAGCTTGTTGTAAAACCAAAATGCTATAAATAACGCTAAAAGTCAGACTCAGAGACAGCCAAAATACAGTTCGCCAACGGGATGAACGCTGCTGGGGAGTTGTCAAAAATTGACGCAAGTATTGCACAAACATAGCACCTCGATTTAAAATAATTCCATCCATCAGATGATGGTAATTTTCTCGGAATCCTTAATGTTACCATCTGCACAACAGAGGGTATTATTAGGATGAAAGATGTCAATCTTAGCCAAAGTTATGACTGAAATTAAGTCAGATAGTCTACCCCTTTACATGAAGAACCCTTTGACTCGGTTCTCCAGTCGAGCCACAGAATACGCTAAGTATAGACCAACTTATCCCCCAGAAGCGATCGCTCAGATTCTCGAAGGATTGAGTAATATTAACACAATTGTGGCGGCAGATATTGGTGCCGGAACGGGAATTTCTTCGGGTTTATTGGCCGATAGAGGTGTTCATGTTTTGGCGATTGAACCGAATGAAACGATGAGACAGCAGGCGACTCCCCATCCCCGAGTTGAGTGGCGAGAAGGGACAGCAGAAGCAACTCATTTAGCCAATCAATCTGTTGATTTAGTGACAGCTTTTCAAGCGTTTCATTGGTTTAATCCCGAACCCACACTGCAAGAATTTTGTCGGATTTTAAAACCCAACCGACGAGTTGCAATTGTTTGGAATCATCGAAATCGAAAAGATCAATTTACTCAAGAATATAGTCAGATTTTAAAACAAGCTACAAAATCCCGAAGTTGGGAATATGAAAAGCGACATACCCTGACAACACTTCAAGAAAGTTCTCAATTTCAAAATATTCGTCATTTTGTCAGTTTTCATCGACAACCTTTAGACTTAACGGGATTAATTGGTCGAACGCAAAGTTCATCCTATATTCCCACTCAAGGCACTGAAGCAGAAAAAGTTATCGCTCAGTTGCAGGAATTATACCACAAATGGAAAGATGAGCAAGAATTGGTTTATATTGTATATCGCACGGATGTTTATCTCGCCGAAGTCAAACAGGGATGATCTTTAAAATTTCAAAAATCGCCATTTTGCATCTACAAAATTTTCTCATTCGTTCGTCTGGAAACAACGGTCGTTCATCTACAAAATTTTGGTTAAGTTTAAGCTTGACTTTTGCCACAATTTATAGTTTATTAGCAGTCCAAGAAGCTTTTAGCAGTGAATATGTGATTCAAGATGATGCGAGACAACATATTTTTTGGATGCAGAGATTTCTGGATTCTGAATTATTCCCCAATGATTTAATTGCTGACTATTTTCAATCCGTCGCACCCGCAGGTTATCAGAGTTTATATTGGATATTTTCTCGTTTTGGAATTAATCCAATTGTTTTGAGTAAAATTATTCCTTGGGGATTGGATATTCTGACAACGTTCTATTGTTTTGGAGTAACTTTAGAACTTTTACCCATTCCGTTAGCGGGGTTTATTTCATCGGTTTTACTCAATCAACAACTGTGGCTTAATGATGGCTTAGTTTCCGCGACTCCCAGAGCGTTTGTCTACGCTTTATTTTTAGGTTTTGTCTATTATTTACTCAAAAAATCCGTTTTCATAAGTGCTGTTTTTATCGCATTAATTGGATTATTTTATCCCCAAGCTGTGTTAATTAGTGCTGGCGTTTTAATCTTACAACTGTTTGACTGGAATAAACAATCAGTTCGCTTAACTCAAGATATCAAAACCCGTTGGGTTAGTGTTGTTGGACTGGGAGTGGCTTCTGTTGTTATCTTATATTATGCAATGAGTTCGAGCGAATTTTCACCCGTTATTACTGTTGCTGAAGCGAAAACCATGTCTGAGTTTGGAGGTGCGGGAAATAGTGCCTTTTTTCAAGATAATCTCTGGGATTATTTTATCAAAGGTCAACGCAGTGGTCTACTTCCCAAGTATTTATTTAGACCGACTTTAATTATAACAGGTTTATTATTCCCGTTACTGTTTTTGTTCAAAAACCAATTTCCTCTGCTGGAAAAAATTACACCCGACCTCAAAATTTTACCGAGAATTTTAACCTCTTCTGTAACTTGCTTTATCGCCGCTCATTTGATGTTGTTTAAACTTCATTTACCGAGTCGCTACACCAGTTATACCTTCCGAATGTGTTTGGCGTTAGCCGCAGGAATAACGTTGTGTATCCTCTTAGATAGAGTCTTAACGTTTGCGAGTTTATCTCCCCGTTATCAATGGAAACAAATAACCGCTTTGAGTTTAACAATATTTCTGGGACTGGGAATAATTTTAGGGTCTTGTTTCTGGGGAAAATTTCCGAAAACCAGTTATGTTGTTGGGAAAGAACCCGAAATTTACCGTTTCTTTTCCCAACAACCCAAAGATACTTTAATTGCTTCAATTTCTAAGGTTGCGAACAATATCCCTAGCTTTTCTCAACGTTCAGTTTGGGTGGCTTGGGAATATGCAATTCCCTATCATTTAGGATATTATCATCAAATTCAACAGCGAGCAACGGAACTGATTAAAGCTCAATATAGCTCAAATCTCAGTTTACTACAAAATTTAATTCAAACTCACGGATTTGATTTTATAATTTTGGATCAAACCGCTTTTACTCGTGAATATCTGCTCGAAAATCGTTGGTTGAGACAATGGTATCATTCTCTAAGCAAAGATATTTTAGCAGATTTTGACCAAGGAAAAACCCCTGCTATTCTCCAAACTGTTTCCCAATGTTCGAGTTTACAAACCAAAAACATAATTATTTTAAACGCTGATTGTCTGCTGCAACTTTAAAACGTTAAAACTGAGTGAGGAGAAGTTCAACCGTGATGCAATTGAAATCTTTAAAATCGGGGTTATCTGTCGGCTTAGAAATACTCATTTTCGGTATTGTTCTCGGTGTTTCCTATGTTCAAGAACCGCTTTATACCTCCAATCAAAATACCAAGTTTTTACAAGGACTAGCCAAAGCGGGGTTAGGATATCTCGACCAAGATTGGTTGGCAAATACCTTAGATCCTTTACCCGTGTTTACCGCTTTAGTGTGGTTTACTTCTGCGTTCCTACATCCTTATTTTTTCTATCTCTATTATATCATTCTATTTGGTGTTTATGTTTATAGTTTAATCGGAATTTCCGAAACTATTTTTAAGTTTAATACCCAAGTAAAACGGATAATTTATTTAGTCTTTCTCGTTAGCTTACACTGTCTAGAAATTAGAATATTTGACTTTAAAACACATATTCATCTTCATTACGGTGTAGCCGAACAATACATTTTAGGAGACTACTTTCAAACCAGTAATTTTGGTATTTTGATTATTTTATCGATTCACTTTTTTTTACGAGAAAAAACCTTTTTATCTTTATTGTCTTTAGCGGGAGCAGCAACCGTTCATCCCGCTTATCTTCCCAGTGCGGCTTTAGTAACGTTATCCTATTTAATGATTTTGTATAAAAAAGGAGAAACATTTAAACAAATTTTCTTAGTCGGTTGGTTGTCATTTCTGTTGGTTTTACCTGTAACGTTGTATATGTTTTTTGTCTTTCAACCAACAACTCCCGAAATTGCAGAACTAGCCAAAAGTTTAATTGTTAATCGCATTCCCCATCATTCCTTTCCCACCGCATGGTTTGATGGAATTGCCTTCGTACAAATATTAGTTGTTGTTTTAGCAATTTATTTAGTTCGCAAAACCGATCTCTTTTTAATTTTAGGAGTTCCTTTTGCAGTTGCAGCATTTGCCACTTGCTTACAAATTTCGATCAAAAATAATAGTTTGGGATTTATCACTCCTTGGCGAGTTTCTGCCTTTTTAGTCCCGCTATCGAGTTGTTTAGTTATGGCAGTATTGCTTGCCTATCTTTTTGACCGATTTCCCCAAGTGTTACAAAACCAACAGAAACGGATTATTTTTATCAGTCTAATTATTCTTTCTATTTATGTTTTTGTGGGAGCAGAACAACAAATTCGAGAGTTCAAAAACCGTCCCGATTATGCAAATTTAATGGATTTTGTCAAGTCCAACAGAAAACCAGAAGATTTATATTTAGTTCCTCATACTTCCGGCAACTTTATCGAATTTAGACTGTATACAGGCGTGCCAATTTTAGCCAATTATAAATCCCATCCTTATAAAGATATTGAAGTAATTGAGTGGCATAATCGACTAATGATGGCACAACGATTTTATTCTCCAGATTTTCGAGAAACCCGATGTCAAGCCTTAGAAGAAGTCATCAAAACCTATCCCATCAATCATGTGATTACCGAACTCGGTGATACCAATCCTTGTCCGGGTTGGACTCTCATTTACGACGATCAACGTTACAAAGTTTATCAACCGTTACCACAAAGGCGGTCAAATTAGAAGAATTGTGAATTAAGAATGGGGTGAAAATTGTCAACTTGATCTGGGGATACTCTTTTTAACAAACAATGGCAACACCCCAGATTTCAACCGGACACAGATTTGGTACAATTTTGAACAGTATAGAGGAGAAGGTTGCCGCTTAATTCATCAATCGAATCCTACACCTAGAGCAGTAGTGAGAATAAATTAGAATAAATTAGGGACTCCATGAGTTGCCAAAAATCAAGAAGGCTGAAGGCTGCAAAGAGTGATAACCGCCTAGCCGACTAGCATTGACTAGCCAAGCTGGGAATTGATTTTAATCGCTCTCTTGCGAACTCCAGTCCGATTCTATTTATCGAGCCCTATATTTATAATCAACAAAACCTGTGCATTGCCGATTTCTCCTAACTTAACAACTCCATTCACCGGGTCGGCGAATACTCCAGTACCATCTTGGTGGGTTCGCCGATTGTTAAAAATCCATCAACCCCAGTAGGGACGGGTTTAGCCTTGTTGTCTCGGTGCTGGAAAACTCATTTCTCAACCCACCCCTACAGCAAATTAACCCAGAAACTCGGGGTCAGCACAACCCCGAACACCAAACCATTCAAATGCAGACTCAGTTCCATAACACTGTCAAGGGTAAAACAGGACAATACCTGATTACAATCTGGCTCATTGCTGCTGTTTATTTAGCAACGGCAAAGCTAACCATTGAGACCCTGATGCTCACTCCAACCGATGTGATTTTTCTGCCGACTGCCGGAATTGCTCAGGCTGCACTGTTGCTGTTTGGAGGTCAATACTGGCCGGGAATTGCATTGGGGGCAATATTGGCTCACCTGTTGTCCCCAATGGGAACAATACCAACCGCCATCGTTTACAGTCTGGGTGCGACCCTACAAGTGATCTTGGGAACGTGGCTTCTCCAGCAAATAAACTTTTCAGAGCGACTCCAACGCCTGAGAGACGTTTTAGGACTGATTATTTTAGCGGCTGGAATTTCTACCCTCATCGGTTCAACGTTCTCGACGGTACATCTATCCATTTCTCTGTCAGACTGGACAGAATTTGATCAAGTTTGGACTCGCTATTGGCTAGCCAACGCCATCGGTATTTTAGTGATTACTCCCTTGCTGCTCACTTGGGGAGTGAGACTTCAGGATCGATACAAACGACAAGACACTACAGAACATTCCATTGTTGCTACAGTCCGTCACTTCTGGCGTCGTCACCAAACTCCCCATCAACACCCTGAACACATCTTCACAAAACAGGCAACACAACTCTTGGGTTTCCTAGAAGCCACAGGCTGGTTACTCCTGAGTTTGGCGTTGAATTGGTTTGTCTTCTGTTCGCGGACTCGCACCGCTTCCATTCGTTATCCCCTAGAATATCTACCCTATCCCCTGATTGTCTGGGCCTCTCTGCGGTTTGGCCAACGCGGGGCGGCCATTGCTCACCTGTTAACGGCAATTTTTGCCGCTTGGGGATTAATGCGCGACAGTGGCCCGTTTATTGACCGCACCACTGATATTCCCCAAATCTTCTCCTTACAAGCCTTTATCGGTGTGATGGTGATTACAGGTTTAGTTCTCGCTTCTACTGTTGCCGAACGCAAACAAGCCGAAGCCTCTCTGCGATCGAGCCAAACCAGTTTAGCTCATGCTCAAGGCATTGCGAAAATCGGTCATTGGGATTTAGTAATTCGCGGTTCCCATCTCTACTGGTCTGATGAACTCTATCGTATTTTAGGCTTAAAACCCCAATCGGTTCCTCCGACTTTAGAGCTATTTTTGCAGTCGGTTCATCCCGAAGATCAAAATTTAGTGCGTCAGTCCGTTGAGCAAGTTCTCTATCAGCAGCGTCCCTACACTATCGATTATCGCTTGGTTTTGTCCGATGGTCGTGAACGTTTTGTTTGGGAACAAGCGGTTATTTCAGATACCCACATTACCGGAACTGTACAGGATATTACCGAACGCAAACAAGCAGAAATGGCGTTACGAGCCAGCGAAGAACGGTTTTCTAAAGCCTTCGCCGCCAGTCCCATTGGCATTGGAATTTGTACGTTTTCTGATGAACGTTTCCTCGATGTTAATGAGAGTTTTCTGCGTCAATTAGGTGGGAAACGAGACCAAGTGATTAGCGCCACAACCCAACAGTTAAAACTCTGGGTAAACGCCGAAGAACATTTACAACTGCGAGAGGTTATTCAACAGCAATATCAAGTTAGTAATCTCGAAATTCAAGTTTACAATCAAGCCGGTGAACTGCGAGATTGGTTGATTTCAATTGAGTTAATTGACTTGGCGGGAATAGAATGTTTGTTAATGATGGCAAATGATATTACCGATCGCAAACAAGCCTCTGAACTTCGCAACGCCAAAGAAGCAGCCGAAGCCGCTAACCGGGCAAAAAGTTTGTTTTTAGCCAATATGAGCCACGAACTGCGAACCCCCCTCAATGCCATTTTAGGCTATAGTGAACTCCTCAGAGAAGATGCTCAAGATATGGGTTTAGAAGAATTTGTGGGAGATTTAAAAAATATTCACGTTGCGGGTCATCACTTACTAGATCTGATTAATGATATTCTCGACTTCTCAAAAATTGAAGCGGGTCGCATGAATTTTCATTTGGAAACCTACAAAGTCACAACTTTGCTTTGGGAAGTTGAAACCACCATTGCTCCTTTAGCCGAGAAAAATACAAATACCTTTAAAATAGAAGTTGCCGATGATATCGATATTATTCATACTGATATTACCAAAGTCCGACAGTCGTTATTAAATCTATTGAGTAATGCTTGTAAATTTACCGAACAGGGTTTAGTTCTACTGAAAGTTTGGACTGAAAAAAGCGATGATCCAACTGCTGAACCCCCCACAGTACCTGCTCCCGACTTCTCTAGCCCACGCTCAGAAAGAGATTCACTTATTGTTGATGTTGCTTCTTTTTCTCAAACAACTCTAGAACCCATAACCTATGTGGTATTTGAAGTCACCGATACGGGTATTGGAATGAGTCCCAAACAAATTACAACAGTGTTTAATCCCTTCACCCAAGCCGATGAAAGCACCACCCGCAAATATGGAGGTACGGGTCTGGGGTTAACTATTACCCGCAAACTCTGCGAACTCATGGGCGGAGAACTCACTGTTACCAGCCAGTTAGGTCACGGTTCCACCTTTACCATGCGACTCCCTAAATTTCTCCATTATGCACAGGAGGAGTGAATAGTCACCAGTTAGGGAGGTGGGGAGGACCGGAGGTGGGGAGGTGGGGAGGACCGGAGGTGGGAAGATGGGGAAAAACCGATCACTGGTAACTGTTAACTGGTAACTGTTAACTGGTCACTGTTCACTGATAACTGGTCACTGACAGAGTGCGAAGGGCTTCATCAACATGAGCTTTAAAATCAAGCATAGAATCAAAGATGTGCCGCACAACGCCTTCTTTATCAATTACATAAGTGACTCGCCCCGGAAGTATCCACAGGGTAGCCGGAACGCCGTAGAGTTTGCGAACTTGATTACTAGAATCACTCAACAGAATAAACGGTAAATTATGTTTTTTGGCAAATTGTTCGTGGGAATAGGCCGAGTCGGAACTGACACCAATCACCTCAGCACCCGCATCTTTAAACACTTGATAACTATCGCGAAAAGCACAAGCTTCAGACGTACATCCCGGTGTATCATCTTTGGGGTAAAAATACAGAACAACCGCTGTTTTGCCCCTGAAATCCCGTAAACTCACCGATTCTCCTGTTTGAGAAGTTAAGGTAAAATCGGGCGCCGTGTCTCCTACTTTAACAGTCATATTTGTCTTAGCCTTTAACTCTAATCTGAAATAAATATTAACTTTCGTAATGATAGCGCGAATTGTAAATCGTGAACAGGGAAAAGTCTAGGGGCAAGTTTTGGACTTATGTCTTTCTAGAGCATTTGGCGATCTGTTCCAAAAACTGTAGACCCCTTTAATGTCTGGTAGAATAGGTACTTTCACCAACAATAGGATGGCGAGAATAACCCTTGGGAGTTTCCCGCAATACCGATAACAGAAGTGCGCTAAATCCAATCAGGTGGAGGACAAATCGGATGGCATGAGAATATTCCCACTGGTTTCGTATCCGCGTCCAGTCTGCTGGCACAGACCCAACTGTCCATTGCTCAACTTGAGCATTCATCGGTGCCACAAATCCAATCCAAACCCCAAAGAAAGCAACCGTCAAACAAACGGTAGCAATTAGGGTTAGACGAAAAGCGGGAGGATGTTTACGCACAAGGAATAACAGCAGAATTGTCGAGACAATCGCACCCAACTCAATGATTGCGCCAACCGGGAAAGCGAAAACCCAATATAAGCTTTTATTGACAGTCGCCCAAAGTTGAGCATCATAAAGCATTTTAGCTGGCAATTCCATTGTGTGGCAGAGCGTTGTTCCCATGAGGAAAGCGCTGAAAAGAAGCGTAATGAAACGTACTGTTCGCAGAGTCATATGATAACCTCTTGCAACACTGCCAGGTAAATCCAGTTACCGGCATCTTGATGTTGATCGATGTGTAGGGATATCGCTACTGCCTTTGGTAATAACTCCTTAACCCTCTTTTGTGACTAGGCTAAAGTATAATGAAATGCGATTCTCTTACGGAGCGCTTCACGAACGCAGAAACAAAGAAAGACTGCAAGCCGGATCAAAATCGTACATATTATTGTCCTTACCCAACTGCGCGTAGTGCTATAACTGATCACTGTAAACAGGAGTTGAATTATGGGAACTCAATCCGATCTCGATCTCGATATCGCCCCGTTCATCGATCATACCCTACTCAACCCTCTGGCCACTCTTGAACAAATAAAACAATGCTGTGAAGAAGCTTTAAGATATAAGTTGGCATCGGTTTGTGTCTATCCAAGTTATGTGCGTCAAGTCGCTGACTTACTCCATGGGAAGTCCCCGAAAGTCTGTAGTGTGATTAGTTTTCCCAGCGGGGCTAGCACTTCGGTGGTGAAACTGTATGAAAGCTTAGAAGCCGTTGAAAATGGCGCAACCGAGTTAGATGTTGTGATTAACTTAAGTTGGGTCAAAGCTGGAAAAACGGAGGAACTGTATCGAGAAATTGCGGAAATTTGTGAACAAACCGGCCAAACTGTAAAAGCGATCATCGAAACCACCGTTCTCACTCACGTCGAAAAACAACTCGTGGCGGAAGTGTTGATGGATGCAGGTGTTGCTTTTCTTCAAACCAGTACAGGGTTGTATGGGGGCGCGACGGTAGCCGATGTGCGTCTACTCAAAGAGATTACCAAAGGACGGATTGGGATCAAAGCTTCTGGAGGAATTACCACCCACGAACAAGCTTTAGATTTAATGTTAGCGGGTGCAACTCGCTTAGGTACCTCTCGCGGTGTTCATTTGCTCAGTCAGCGAGATGAAACCGATCGCAACAACTAATCTTAATCTTGCCATGAGTCGAACCTACACCGCCACTGGAATCAATTTAAAGGCGATCGCTTTGGGAGAGTCCGATCGCATCGTCACGATTTTAACACCCGAACACGGCTTAATTCGTGCTGTTGCTCCGGGTGCCAGAAAACCCCGTTCTAAATTGGGAGGACGCAGCGAGTTATTTATTGTCAATCAACTCTTTCTCTCTAAGGGGCGATCGCTTGATAGAATTACCCAAGCGGAAATGATCAAATCCTACGGAGGTTTGAGTCAAAATCTCGGCAAACTTGCAGCCAGTCAGTATTTAGCAGAAGTGGTGTTATCTGTCGCCCTCAGTGAACATCCCCAAGAAGAACTGTTTCTGCTGTTCAACGAACATTTAGATCGCTTAGAACATTTACCCAATACCCCCAATATTGAAACCTTCACCGCCATTATTGCTTATCTAACGCACGGGATGTTTCACCTGCTGGCTTGGACAGGAATTGCGCCCCAAGTCCAACACTGCTGTATTACCCAACGTCCCCTCCGGGCTAATTTTACCGATCCCCGTTGGCGTGCGGGTTTTAGCCTAGATGCAGGCGGAGTCATCAGTTTAGAACCTCAGAAAAAACAGACTCCCGAGAAAAGCGATCGCCAATCTACAGACCCAACACCCGCCTTTGGGAGGCAGCTCCATGTTAAACTAAGTGCAGCTCAGTTAGCTATTTTGCAAAGATTGGCTCATCCTCGTTTGAGTGATGAGTTAGAGTCTGGGCTGAGGTCTCAACAAACGGCGGCTACACCAATCGCCCGTTCTATTCCTCTGTCTGATTGGGTATCGGTTGAACGCCTTTTACGGCGATATGCTGAGTATCATTTAGGACGTGCTATCCGCTCGGCTACGTTGATTGACACGTATGTTGAGCAATTTCAACTGAGCGATTTCTGATGGAAATCTGGCCTAAACTTCTACTAGATTTCAACGGGAATACTCAGTCATACAAGGGTTAGCGAGTATGAGTCGCGATCAAAGACTCATAGACAACAGAGGAATAATTGAGTCGATCAACAGGGTTTAGTGCAGCCAAAACCCGAGTCTTTAGCCTGTACAAATGCTTTCTGAAGCCAATCGGTTTGGGTGTCGGATGAGTTCGCTTAATTTCACCGAAAAAATTTCTAACTCCAAAATCGAGTAGAAATCTGTTAGGTGAAAAAGTGAACTGGACAGGGGTTAGATAAACCATAGGAAACAGATATTGAAGTCGAAGAACGGATGGGCGTTATCTGTTGGACGCCAAAATTTATTCGACGAGTGTACAAAGGTAATCCGTTTTTCCGTTCTTGATCTGTTTTCAGAGGAGAAACGGCACAGCCATTTTCCCCAGAAAAAGAAGAAACAGTTTCCCAGCCCTAAAATCAATCAAAAATATTAAGTTAATCGTTTTCAACCCCTGTCCGGAACTCCAATCAACCCAATCTGCTGAGTCGGCTAATTTAAAAAAATATAATGCGATCGCTAAATTCAGAAAAAAAGTCAGCTTTAAATCCACCAAACTCACACCTTAAAAAAGAGGCGAAAAACGGTTATATAGATCGGTATTCGCAGCCAGAAAAAACATTAAATCCGAAGAATAATGACAATGGATATTATTCTAAAAATACACCCGAAAATCCCCCCGATTATCCGAAAAATGCAACCTCAAATATGCTGCTAGAAGAAGAGGAAGAGCGGGGCTTTTTACCTGTACTGAAAAATCAGAACTTCTTGGTTCTGTGGAGTGGGCAAGTTTTTTCCCAACTGGCGGATAAAGTTTATCTGGTTTTGATGATTGCCTTGATTTCTACCCGCTTTCAGCAACCCGATCAAACGATTAGCGGTTGGGTTTCAGCGGTGATGATTGCCTTTACAATTCCGGCGGTATTATTTGGAGCGGGAGCCGGAGTTTATGTAGATCGATGGCCGAAAAAAATCGTTTTAGTCCTAACAAATCTGCTTCGAGGCGGGTTCGTTTTAGCTGTTCCTCTAGTCTTGTGGTTCTCTGAAGGGATGAACTTAGGTCGTTTACCGTTGGGTTTTTGCCTGTTACTAACGATTACCTTTTTAGTCTCTACTTTAACCCAATTTTTTGCGCCGGCCGAACAAACTGTAATTCCTCTGATTGTCAAACGAAATCATTTGTTATCGGCTAATTCTCTCTACACCACCACAATGATGGCCTCGGTGATTATCGGCTTTGCCGTGGGAGAACCACTTTTGGCCATTGCCGATAAATTCTTTGAAAATATGGGTTGGGGACTCGATATCGGAAAAGAGTTAATCGTTGGCGGTGCTTATGCGATCGCAGGCTTACTATTATTGGGGATAACAGTCAAAGAAAAAAGAAACTTTCAAGCAGAAAGTCCCCACATTTTAGACGATTTGCGCGATGGAATTCAATATCTCAACGACCATCACAAAGTTCGCAATGCCTTAATTCAACTGATTATTTTATTTAGCATCTTCGCCGCCTTAGCCGTTCTAGCGGTTCGTTTGGCGGAGATTATTCCCTCCCTCAAATCTTCCCAATTTGGCTTTTTACTGGCCGCCGCAGGCGTAGGTATGGGCATCGGTGCCGCTTTGTTGGGTCAGCTCGGACATCGATTATCTCATATTCAGCTTGCGTTAGTCGGTTCAATTGGGTTAGCCAGTTGTTTGATGGGTTTGGCTTTATTTGGCCAACAATTAGTTTCTGCTTTCATATTGATTGTCCTCCTGGGGTTGTGTGCGGCGGTGGTGGGTATTCCCATGCAAACCACCATCCAAGCCGAAACTCCCGAACAAATGCGAGGAAAAGTCTTTGGGTTGCAGAACAACGCCGTTAATATTGCCCTGAGTTTACCCTTAGCCTTAGCTGGAGTTGCAGAAACCTATCTGGGATTATCCGCAGTTTTCGTGGCTTTGGCGGCGATGGCTAGTTTAGGAGGGGTTTTAACCTGGTACATCACTAAACGAGAGTTTAAACAGTAAACAGGGAATTTCCAGTCACCAGTCACCAGTCACACGTTCGCTGTCGCTCACTCAGTCACCAGTTAAGAGGCAATAGGCAAGCTAGCAAAAGTCAAAAGGCAAAATGATGACTGTAAGCTGTAAAAACTGGTCACTGAAAACTGAAAACACTCTATGCGCGAACTTGCCTTCGCGACCATTCCGCCAAGTCGCGAAGGCAAGCGCTGGTGACTGGTGACTGGTGAGGCAGTGCGGACGCACGCGGTTTCCGTATCGGAGCAACGGACGTTCCCGGAGGGTGACTGGTGACTGTAAAGACTGGTGACTGATCACTGATATGGCTTGTCCGAAAGACATAGAATCGGTAAATTTAGATGCGTAACAGCTTATTCGTGGTAAATTCATCCAAAACCAACGAATGAAACTCTTATTCATCTGAATGCATATTGCTTGGCTTGGAAAAAAATCACCCTTCTGTGGGAATGTCACCTATTCCAGAGAAATCACCAACACTCTACTAGATAGAGGATATCAGGTTAGCTTCCTCCATTTTGCCTCCGAAAACTCTCACCCTGAACGTCGAGAGGAATCTTTGGTGAACAATGGCGGCGCTCAAAGAGAAACTCGGGATTGGTCTTTAGGTTGCCAGACTCAGACTCCTGCGATGATGACTCAGGAAGTGCCGCTCCCTTGTCTGTATAAATCCCAAATTTATACCATTCCCACGTTTAAATCGAGTAAAGTCTTGATGCAGTCGTTACGACAATTAAAACCCGATTTGGTTCATGCGTCGTTAACCCTCTCTCCCCTCGATTTTGTCCTCCCGGAGATTTGTGAGGAACTCAATTTACCTTTAGTCGCAACCTTTCATCCTCCGTTTGACCGCAAACTGCGGAATCTCACATCCGGTACCCAACACCTGATGTACCAGATTTACGCGCCTTTTCTCGCCAACTACGATTGTGTGATCGTATTTTCCCATATTCAACGGGATTTGTTAGTGCGTTTGGGCGTACCCGAAGCCAAAGTTGCCGTAATTCCCAATGGAGTTGATGAACTCAAATATTCACCGGGGCCATCTCGACTGAAAGCGGAGTTAGGAGCCGAGCGTGTATTTGTCTATCAAGGTCGTATTGCTCCCGAAAAAAATGTCGAGTCCCTTCTCAAAGCCTGGAAAAAGTCAGACATGGGACAAGATTCCCAATTAGTCATTGTCGGAGATGGGCCGTTAGCGGCTTCATTGCAAATGTATTATGGTTTTGAAGATGGAGTCATCTGGCTCGGTTTTGTTGCTGATGAAGATAAACGCATTGAAATTTTACGGGGGGCGGATGTGTTTATTTTGCCTTCTCTAGTGGAGGGATTATCGCTATCATTACTCGAAGCAATGGCTTGTGGTGTTGCCTGTATTGCGACAGATGCAGGGGCAGATGGAGAAGTTCTTGAAGGCGGTGCTGGCATTGTCTTGGAAACCCAAGGGGTAGCGACTCAGTTACGAACTTTATTGCCCCTATTTCGGAATCATCCCGAGTTAAGTACGCTCTTGGGATACAAAGCTCGAACTCGGGTATTGGATCGGTATACACTGAGTCGGAATATTACTCAAATGGAACAGTTGTATGCTGAAATTGTTCAACAAAAACAGCTACCTTGCTCCCCCTGGTAAATGTTCAGGGAATCTGACTCGCGAAGGCATTGTGAACGATATCAAGTCCCGATCGCTTCCGATGGTGAACCTGAACCTGAACCGAGAACAAACAATTGTTGTCTTAGGAATTGTCAGTGCGATCGCCTCTCTCGTGATTGGAGTGGCCAGAACAGCAACGGTGTCTGAACTTCCTGATAAAAAACCCGACTATGAGCGACTCTCGAAAATGTTAGCGGCCCGAGCCTTTCAAAAAGCAGATAGACAAACCTATCGGATGATGTTAATGGTCTTGCGGAAGTATCCCGATCAACTTTCCAAATCGGTTTATTTGACAGAAGATGATATTGCCAATTTTCCCTGTGAAGACTTACTCAAGCTTGATGAACTCTGGCATCAATCTACTCGCGGAAAGTTTAGTTTTAGAACTCAGCAGCAAATTTGGATGAATCTTCAACAGAGTCAAGTTTCTACATCTTTGAATTTCTCAGAATTATTCGATAACTTTGCCGAAAAAGTTAATTGGAAAGTCGATCAAAGTTGGAAATCCTATGAGGAATTATCATTTGATTTCCAGGCGAATCCCGGACATTTACCTGCTTTGGCTTCGGGAGGTTCGGTGACAAAAGTGATGGAAGTGGGAGGAAATTTGAAACAGAAAACCAATGTGCCACTTTGGGGATTTAATGTTAACTGTATTCGGGAAAATCAGGAGGGTCTGATGCGTTGTACACCGAATCTCAGTCCGGCTATTTTTTCTCGGTTAGCCAGTTGTCAACTTAAAAAGTAATTATAGCGCTTTTCAGTTGAATAAACTAAAAAAACCCGGTTTCTTCGACGGATCGCCGAAAATCAGCGATCTGTGTTGTTAAAGAAACCGTGTTTTTGATATCACGTCCGGGTAATGACTTATAATAAAAGTGGTGATCTCATGTTCGGATAAGAGCGTGGTCAAAAAACTTTCTTCTTCTTTTTCCCTTCTTTCCTCCTGACTCCTGACTCCTGATTCGGTGACTCCTCCCCTGTTATTTATAACTATTCAACCGGACATGATATGACTTGTACCTCACACGAAACCGCTATAGTTTACTCACGAAAAGGAACACCCCGAAGAATGTATTTACAATTGAAAACAGGTACTAAAATTTCAACCTGAATGTTTCAACCGATCATTCAACGAGGTTCCCTTCTAAATGTCGGACTATGTTATTGAATGTATTAATCTAAGCGGGGATGGCGGTTGGTTGTTTCCCCTTCGTTGAGATCGGGCGCATCGTAGACACCAAACTCGTTAATACCACAATCGCGCATAATCGATTCAGCTTGATCTAATTGATCGCCCCTCCCACTGACCATTAACAAATAATCACCGGCTTTAACACGATTTTGATAAACTTTTGCTTTTTCTTCAGGAATTCCCATTCCGGTTAATGCTCCCACCAGTCCACCGGTTAAAGCACCAATACCGGCACCGGCTGCGGTTGTTCCCAACGCGGACAATTCTCCGGCGATCAGTGCAGGTCCTACTCCGGGAATAGCCAATGTACCCAAACCAACCAGTAAACCTGTGATACCACCTAAAACGGTACCTGTTACCGCACCAATTCCCGCACCTTCAGATGCTTCGTTTCCTTCTCCATGATCTTTAATTTCGTCGGCGCCCTCAACCTCATCAATGTTGCGAGCAATTAAAGAAACTCGATCCATATCGTAGTTAGAATCTTTAAATTTGCGAATTGCTCTTTCAATATCATTGCGATCGTGGAAAACACCTACGGCGCGTCTGTAAATACCTGTACGTTCTCTTGTAAATGTCATTATTTAACCTCATCAATTTACATTCTTATTTTTACTATCCCTCAATTTAATGGGTTTTACATCCCCCTTCGGTAACAGTTATTATCAAGAGTAATCTATAAAAAGGAAGAAATTTATGTGAGACACTTCTCTCTAAAGAGGGTAGATTTAGGTCAAATTATTAACGATATCGCCCTACCTTATTTTTTTAACAAATTTCAACAGTATTAAAAAGCCAGCGAAATAACACAATCTCTGGAAAAATGGAAAATCTGAAGACCTTCAACCCAAAAAACCGGAGTTGTGTGCAGTCAACAGTTGGGATTATATTTGGGGATTTATAACAATTTGGTTGGTTTTTTAGGGAATAATAAAAGTTAGTTCTAACGCCAGAAGAAGACGCAGAAATCCAACGCCAACAAAAAGAACAGTTCGCCGCAAAACGACAAGAATAGGGCATTGATCCGAATACTCTAGAGTGAGAATGATAGGTTTTCTCTATGTTACGGAGGCGGGGGATTTAGGGGGATCGTCCGTATCTCATTCGATTGAAAACTGCTATATCTCGAATATTTTCAGTCTTTTTAGGCAAAAGATAAGACTCATGTAGACGCAGTAGTAAATCTCTATACCAAAAAGTAAAACAGACTTTACAACAAACTGGCGTTTGGAATATACTTGGTGATATTTCAGTTTTAATGATCAATCATCGTTTGGGAGTTCGCTATTTTCGCCTGTAGTCAGAGATAAACCTTGACAAACCCACAGAGGCAGCAAAATGGATGAAAACCGCGTGCAGGCTTACGTGAAACTGATTGAAGCCTTGTTGAACTGTGACAGTGGGGAAGAAACCGAGATTTTACAAGCCAACTGTGAACTCGTGGATGGGGGGTTGGTAGATGTGATGCAACAAGTGGCCGAACAGATGGCAGCAGAGGGGTACAGCAATGCCAGTTGGTTGAGGAATATGGCTTCTGAACTCGCCCAGATGTTAGGAATAAGAACATCAACTACACCACAGGAATATTTACAGTTTTTGATGGAGGTATTGCAGGCAACAGCAAAGAGTCAGGGTGACAAAAAAGTGGTTTATCCTCTGCTGCAAGCTAACCTAGATAAACTTGATGATGGCTTGACGCAAATCTTGCAAGCCTGGGCAACCCAAACGCTATCAAAAGTCGAACCTCAACAGGCACAGTCTATCGCTGCTGTTTTAGTGACATTTGGCAACCTCATCGCACAGTTTCCCTTGGGCAACAAAGCCAGCAATATAGAAAAGGCGATCGCATTGTACGAAAATGTCCTGGGCGTTTACACCCGCGATGCCTTTCCTGTTGAATGGGCAACGACTCACAATAACTTGGCTGCTGCCTACAATAACCGCATTCGGGGAGAAAAAGCGGAAAATTTGGAATGGGCGATCGAATTGTACCAAGAAGCCCTGCAAGTTCGCACCCGCGAAGCCTTTCCTGTGGAATGGGCAACGACTCACAATAACTTGGCTGCTGCCTACAGTAACCGCATTCGCGGAGAAAAAGCGGAAAATTTGGAAAAAGCGATCGAATTGTACCAAGAAGCCCTGAAAGTTCGCACCCACGATGCCTTTCCAGAAGACTGGGCAACGACTCACAATAACTTGGCAAATGCCTACAGAAACCGCATTCGCGGAGAAAAAGCCGAAAATTTGGAGAAGGCGATCGCATTCTACCAAGAAGCCCTGAACGTTTACACCCGCGATGCCTTTCCTTATGAATGGGCAACGACTCAGCATAACTTGGCAACTGCCTACAGTAACCGCATTCGGGGAGAAAAAGCCGAAAATTTGGAGAAGGCGATCGCATTCTACCAAGAAGCCCTGAACGTTTACACCCGCGATGCCTTTCCTTATGAATGGGCAACGACTCAGCATAACTTGGCTGCTGCCTACAGTGACCGCATTCGGGGAGAAAAAGCCGAAAATTTGGAGAAGGCGATCGCATCCTACGAAAAAGCCCTGGAAGTTCGCACCCACGATGCCTTTCCAGAAGACTGGGCAATGACTCACAATAACTTGGCAAATGCCTACCCATACCGCATTCGCGGAG
Organism: Lyngbya sp.; assembly: GCA_035285085.1. Classification (GTDB taxonomy): domain Bacteria; phylum Cyanobacteriota; class Cyanobacteriia; order Cyanobacteriales; family Microcoleaceae; genus Capilliphycus. The sequence continues at coordinate 26,562 of JAYKHV010000055.1, forward strand.
AAAAAGCGGAAAATTTGGAAACGGCGATCGCATTCTACGAAAAAGCCCTGGAAGTTTACACCCGCGATGCCTTTCCAGAAGACTGGGCAATGACTCACAATAACTTGGCTGCTGCCTACAGTGACCGCATTCGGGGAGAAAAAGCCGAAAATTTGGAGAAGGCGATCGCATTCTACGAAAAAGCCCTGGAAGTTCACACCCACGATGCCTTTCCAGAAGACTGGGCAATGACTCACAATAACTTGGCAACTGCCTACAGAAACCGCATTCGCGGAGAAAAAGCCAAAAATTTGGAACAGGCGATCGCATTCTACCAAGAAGCCCTGCAAGTTCTCACCCGCGAAGCCTTTCCAGAAAACTGGTCAAGGACTCAGAATAACTTGGGTGAAGCTTACAGAAATCGCATTCGCGGAGAAAAAGCCGAAAATTTGGAAATGGCGATCGCATTCTACGAAAAAGCCCTGAAAGTTCGCACCCGCGAAGCCTTTCCTCAAGACCATACCGACACTTTATTCAATTTGGGACTTGCCTACCAAGATGCCGAGAAATGGCAAGATGCTTATGATACCTTCTGTGATGCTATCTATACTACCGAATCTTTGCGAGAGGAGATTCTATCGGGAGACGAAAGCAAACAGAAATTTGCTGAACAATCAAATAAACTGTATCGTCGCACAGTAGAAACCTGTCTGCAACTCAATAAACCCATCGAAGCCCTAGAATATGCCGAACGCAGCAAAACGCGCAACCTGGTTGAACAAATCCTTCTCCGTGACTCTGACAATATTTTCCCGTCTGATGTTGCTGACCAACTTGCCCAACTCCGCGACGACATTGCCAGCGCCCAATACCAAATTCAACAGGGTCAAGTTGAAAATTATCAAGAATTAGCCCAACGTCTGCAAGATTTGCGACAGCAGCGTAACCAATTGCAGGATCAATATCTTCCCGTTGGTTCTGGTTTCCAGTTTAAGGCATTCCAGCAAACTCTCGATCGCAAAACTGCGGTTATTGAGTGGTATATTCTCGGTGAGACGTTTCTTGCTTTCATTATCCTTCCGCCCTCATCGGATAGTCGAGAAGTTGAAGGTATCGTTCCCCCCTCTACTTCTAGGAGAGGGGCTGGGGGAGAGGTGATCATTTGGCAGTCTACTACTGATGATCGTGAACAGTTAGGTGATTGGGGAATTACCTACTGGCAAACTTACAAACAATACAAAAAACAAAGAGACACTACTTGGCGTGAGACACTCGCCGACGAACTGCAAAAACTTGCTGATATTCTCCACTTCGATGAACTCCTCGCCCATCTTCCCGCTTCTTGTAACCGACTCATTCTGATTCCTCACCGCTTTTTGCATCTGTTTCCATTACACGCTTTACCTGTTCAAAGTTCAAACTCAGAAACAGAACCTCGTTACCTACTCGATATTTTCCCCAACGGTGTTAGTTATGCCCCCAGTTGCCAACTGTTGCAACAGGTTAAAACCCGTCAGCGTTCTGATTTTGATAAGCTGTTTGCGGTTCAAACACCGACTACCGACTTGTACCAACTTGATTTAGGTGCAGTCGAAATGATTGAAAAACAGTTTTCTCACACCGACATCCTTCCAAAAGAAAAAGCCACCAAAGCAGCACTATTACCCAGAGACGCAAATACACAAACCCTGACTCCATCGGAAAAACTACAAATAGCCCACTGTCTGTTTTTCTTCTGTCACGGTTACTTTAACCCAAATTCTCCCCTAGATTCGGGGTTGCAGCTTGCCGATGATAATCTCACCCTCGCAGAAATTATCGCCTATTTTCGCCTGGAAAACTGCCGTCTGGTGACTCTTTCCGCTTGTGAAACTGGAATTCCCGATTTCAACAATATCAGTGATGAATATATTAGTTTACCCTACGGATTCCTGTTGGCTGGAAGTACAAATGTTGTCAGTAGTCTCTGGACAGTTGATGCTATTGCCACTGCGGTATTAATCACAAAATTTTACCAAGAACTCCAACACCAAAATCAGATCAGACTGGCCCTCCGAAGCGCTCAATTTTGGCTGCGAAATGCGACAAAAACTGACCTGGAGGAATGGGCGAAAATATTACCAAACGCTTCTTATCGAAAAAAATTTAGATTCTATATGAAAGAAAAATCAGCCGATAGCAAACCCTTCGCTTCTTCCTACTACTGGGCTGCATTCTGCGCTATTGGCGAATAACACATGGTAAAATTATCCGGGGTTTGCGATCGCAATGTATGAAAACAGACACGATTTTCTATAGCCTGTTTCAAGAGTTTCCCAGTATCTTCTTTGAACTGATCAACCGTTCTCCCGATGAGGCCATTGCCTATGAATTTACCTCCCGTGAAATCAAACAACTTGCCTTTCGCATCGATGGCTTATTTTTGCCAAAAACCGAAGCACCCGAAAAACCCTTTTATCTGGTTGAAGTTCAATTTCAGCCCGATAGTGACTTGTATTATCGCATTTTTGGCGAACTGTTTCTCTATCTGCGACAATATAAACCGTCCCATCCCTGGCGGGTTGTGGTTCTTTATCCCAGTCGCAATATCGAAGTTGAACAACGGTTACAATTTGAAGAACTTCTCGATAGTTCCCGAGTCCAACGTATTTATCTAGATGAACTCTCAGAAGCCGCAGAGCGATCGTTGGGCGTAGGAGTTGTTAAACTGGTAATTGAACCAGAACAAACGGCAGGAGACCAAGCAAGGCGATTAATTGCCCAAGCTAGAGTTCAACTCACCGATGCCGCAGTTCAACGGGATTTAATTAACCTGATCGAAACGATTATTGTTTACAAATTACCCCAAAAAAGCCGCGAGGAAATTGCCGCTATGTTGAATTTAAGCGAACTCAAACAAACTCGGTTTTATCAGGAAGTTAAACAAGAAGGAATTGAGGAAGGTCTAGAACAAGGTCTAGAACAAGGCCGAGAACAAGGTCGAGAACAAGGACAACAGCAAGCCAAATTAGACGCAATTCCGCGACTGCTACAATTGGGCTTAAGTGTAGAGCAAATTGCTCAAGGTATAGATTTGCCTCTAGAATTAGTTCAACGAACCATTACTCAACTTGGGGGTGAATCTAGTTCCTCATCTGAACCCAATGATAGTTCTCAATCTTCCTAAAAACTCTGAAACGAAGTAATGTTGAATTTAAGCGAACTCAAACAAACTCGGTTTTATCAGGAAGTTAAACAAGAAGGAATTGAGGAAGGTCTAGAACAAGGCCGAGAACAAGCTAAGTTAGAAGCAATTCCGCGACTGCTAGAATTCGGCTTAAGTCTAGAGCAAATTGCTCAATGTTTAGATTTATCTCTCGAATTCGTTCAACAAACAATCACTCAAATTAAAGGTAAATTCATGTCATTTTTTGAACAAAATATCGATACTTTCATTGAATTGCTGACTCAGCAACGTTCGCTCTTTTCTCCCGAACAGTTAGACGAGTTAAACCAGTTAATTGAACCGTTATCCGATGACGTTGAGAGTCTCTCAGATGCAATTTCAGAATGGTCTGAAAAGTACCCATAAATTGAAGAAGAACAATCTAAACTAATTGATATAAAACCTTCGGATCTCGCTCCGGGAAGCCAAGAAGGAAATGTTCCAAAACCCATTATTGATCTTAACAAAAAAACGCTCAAAAATGCAATTCAGCAAGGTTCGGTTTCAGATCAATCACAATCCTCTGAAAAGAAATGAAATTCAACAATCCCAAACTGACACTGTTTGCTTTTCATTTACGCAATAACTTTACACAAGAAGAACCTGTTGAAGATGCCGATTTTCTCTGGGAACAGTGTCAGCAATTGGGAAAACATCTCAACATTCCTAGATTGCAATCTCTCCGCGATCGCCTCTACAAAGAAAATGATAAAATTGGAGTCAATCCATACCAACCCAAAAGCAATTATTTACAATTACTTCAACCCGAAGGTTTACTTAAATTTTCAGCAATTCCAAAGGGTAGCCAATTACAACTTAAAGGGGAAGTCTATCCTCTACAAATTCACGATAGTTATGCAGTTGATATTACTCTCCGTCTTCCTTACCTTGGAGTCCAACTGGAACAATTACAAAACTTAAATCCTCAAGGTTGTTTGCAACTTCAGCAAAGTGTTTCACTTCTAGGACAAACTCTTGTTTTTTTTGCCCAGCCCGATAGCAAAATAGAAAACGTCGAAGCTGTAGCTAATGATTGTTTAACTTCTATTTTACCAGAACAAGACAGAGATCAATATGATTTTCTGGGAAAAGGAACTTTTTTAGGAAGTCCTATTTTTGAGTATAAACCCATTAATGAAGCTGGGGAAAGATTTAACTCTATTTTTATTTGGCTGAACTGTTCTTCGGAAACTGAAAAATTAGAAAAAAAGGGAAAATATTATCAACCGCTAATTAATTTATTATGCTGTCTCTGTAAAATTGACTACGTTTATAGCCTGTCTCGTGGGTGTAATAAAGATGCCAGAAAACGCTACAGAGAACTTGCAGCAGAACTGCAACAGTTTAATGAATTATCTCTCGAACAAGAAAAGCGTTTAGAGAAACTAAAAACTTGGTTATTAAACCTACCCAAAACGGCTTTAGAATATGATAATTTACTGCGAGACTTAGAGCTTCATCAAGCAGCGATTGAAACCAATTACAAAAATTATAAATCCTGGCTGGAACAACTGCAAGCGATCGCATTACTCGAAGACGATCTGAAATTCTGGCAATTGACTACAGATTCAATTGATCGGTTCCTCGAACAAATTAAAATAGATCTTGCCTATCTTCGACCGAATCAATCGTTATTTCAACAAGCGATCGATACCATTCGTGGTACTGTAGAAATTGAACAAGCGGAGATTGATCGCTTTAGTGAAGATGCCGCCCAAAACCGCCAACAACGCCTAGAACTCCTCGTTACCGTCGTGAGTACCGGATTGGCTGTTAGCGGGATTTCTTCGCAAGTTGCCAACGAACCTGCGATTACCATTCTCAGCCAATGGTTTCCCGGCTACTTTTCCCCCAATCCCCAACCCACATCACCCGACTTTCTGTTTTCTAGTTTTTCGACCATTGCGTTTCACCTATTTTTAGGGATTCTGGTTGCTATTCCTTTTGGTGCCATCGTCTGGAGTTTGCAAACGAATCTGATCGGAAAAATTCTTCGGGTTCTGAAAAAATCCTAGAGCGTTATCGATGCAATAAAATGTTACTTTCAGACCAAAGGGGATAAACGCCGTTGCAGAGTGCAATTTGTCTATCTTCGCCTCATCTTTTCCCTAGCGGTCGTCTCAAATCGGATAAGATGCGATCGCACAGTGATACTCTAGATAGAAGCATTCAAAACATTAATATAAAGTAAAGTGAAGTTGCAATGAGTGAATCGACCCAAATTCCCTATCTGTTGCGGGCTGCGCGTGGAGAAGTATTAGACCGTCCTCCCGTGTGGATGATGCGACAGGCGGGTCGCTATATGAAAGCCTATCGGGACTTGCGCGACCAATACCCCTCTTTTCGCGATCGCTCTGAAAAAACGGATATCGCCGTTGAAATTTCCCTTCAACCCTATCGCGCTTTTAAACCTGATGGCGTAATTCTGTTTTCCGATATTCTCACTCCTTTACCGGGAATGGGGATTAATTTCGATATCATTGAAAGCAAGGGGCCGATTATCGATCCGCCCATTCGCAGTTTATCTCAAATCGAACAACTTTATCCCCTCCAACCGGAAGAATCTCTGCCGTTTATTCGAGAAATTTTACAAACTTTACGCCAAGAAGTTGGCAATAACGCCGCAGTTTTAGGATTTGTTGGCGCTCCCTGGACGTTAGCGGCTTATGCGATCGAAGGGAAAAGTTCCAAGGATTACACTGTTATCAAAAGTATGGCATTTTCTGAACCGGAAATGCTCCATCAATTCCTCGGAAAACTTGCAGATTCAATTGCAGTTTATGTTCGCTATCAAATTGATTCCGGCGCCCAAATTGTACAGATGTTTGATTCTTGGGCGGGTCAGTTAACGCCTCAAGATTACGAAACGTTTGCTTTACCTTATCAAAAACGAGTGGTTGATTTGGTTAAACAAACTCACCCCGATACGCCGATGATTCTATATATTAGCGGAAGTGCCGGCGTTTTAGAACGGATGGCAAAAACCGGCGTTGATATGATTAGTGTAGACTGGACTGTAGATATGGCGGAGGCGAGAACACGCATCGGTCATCATCTGGGAGTTCAAGGAAATATCGATCCCTGTGTTTTATTTGGTTCAAAACAACTAATTCGCGATCGCATTTTAGAAACGATTCAAAAAGCCGGAAAACGAGGTCATATCCTCAATCTCGGACATGGCGTTTTGCAAAAAACACCGGAAGAAAATGTTGCTTATTTCTTTGAAACTGCAAAACAAGCGGATCAATTGTTAGCGGTTCCCGTTTAAATTTCAAAGGCTGAAGAATGACGGATAGCATTTTCGAGTTTGGCTTAAAATCTATCCGTTAATTCTTTTATTTTGTTTATGACCAAACGAATTTTAATCACCGGCGCGAGTGGCTGTATTGGTCACTATATTGCAGAAATTCTGATTCAACAAACGGATTATGAATTGTATTTTTTGGTTCGTAACCCGAACAAATTAGGATTTGATTATCAAGCACGTCCGGGAATTTCTATTATTCAAGCCGATCTGCGAGATATTCAACACTATAGCGAACTTTTACCCACGATTAATATTGCAATTTTAGCCGCGACTTCTTGGGGAGGACTTGAGGAAGTTTTTGAGGTAAATGTTAACAGTACATTGAACTTAATTAAACATCTAAACCCCGAAACTTGCGAACAAATTCTCTACTTTTCAACGGCGAGTGTTTTGGGTCGAGATAATCAAATGTTAAAAGAAGCGGGAGAAATTGGAACCGATTATATTCGCTCAAAATACGAATGTTTGCGTCAATTATTAGATCTCAAACAAACCTTACCCCCTTTGAGAATATTATTTCCAACGTTCGTCTTGGGAGGAGATACAAATAAACCCTATTCTCACTTATCTTCGGGTTTACCTGATGTTGTCAAATGGCTTGATTTAATTCGCTGGTTAAAAGCGGATGGGGGTTTTCATTTTATCCACGCCGAAGACATCGCCAAAGTTGTGTTTTATCTCGTTAATCATCCCCCAAATTCATCTAAAACCGAACAAATTGTTTTGGGAAATTCAGCAATTACTGTTAACGAAACTGTCGAAGAAATTTGTAGATTTTATCATAAAAACATCTATTTTCGCTTTAATTTATCTTCTGGACTCACCAATATTGTTATTAAAGTCTTTAAAATTCAAATGGCAGACTGGGATAGATTTTGTTTAAATTATCGTTATTTTATCTACCAAAACCCTGTTAATCCTTCTGTTTTTAACGTTCAACCTTCTTATCCGACACTCACAGATATTTTAAAACAGAGTTCAAAGAAATAAATTAAAAATACTTGAATTTAGATTGATTAGTCATCATAAGCTCTCGAATTCATATAATGTCCCATTTGCCCTTCACACATTAAGCAACCTGACATATAACTATCTTCTATGTCCCCTGCAACAAATGTACCACAGTAGCCGCAATCGTCCACCTGATCGTGAGTGTTTAAGCAAGATAAACAGAGCCATCCATTACTTGTAAAAATTACTGATGGTTCCTCAATATATTCGCAATCATTGCAGTATGCAAAACTATCTTCAGAATCTGACAGGCATTCGCTCATTACATCTCTAAACTCAAAAGTTTTGCCACAAGATGCACAACTTAATGAAGTAAAAAGGCTAAATTCACTTGTATATCTAGTATATTTAGCTTTTATTAGATTGGAATGACAAGATGGACATCTGATGTTTTCAGTTGCCTCTTCCAGAATTTTATGTTTAAACTTGAGACCTTCAAATGACTGCTTACAGGCTACCTCTTCAGCTTTATACACCTCGGCTGTATTTAACAAAGCTTGCCAACAAATTTCCCCAAGAAGTTGATGCGGTTCTTCATTTAAAACATCATTTATGAAGTCTCGAATTAAAATAAAAGATTTAGCAATAACCTCACGAACTGCATCAGGAGATTTATCTGTATAGTAATGTTCTATATTGTTACGAAGTTGATTTAGTTCCTCAAAATTTTTCCAGTCTTCGTCAAAATTTTTCCAGTCTACTCTAATTTTAAGGCTCTTAAATCTTTCCTTAATATCTTGAACGTCTACTGTTTTTTTGCCAAAACCTATAAACTTTATATTTCCTGCACCATCATCAACTGGTCTTATATCTTTTTTAATTAAAACTTCCTTATCATATGAAGGAGATAAACGACAAAGTTTCTCCTTGTACAGGAGAAGTATTCCAGCACAAATATTTCTCACGGCAGACAGATACCTTCTACTGTCACCTAGAAGGTAGTCTTCTACACCTACCTGTATTGATTCAATTGCATTATTTAGAATATACATAGCCTCCGCCTTTCTCTTCAAAATATTTGCATTAAAAATTTTAAAATTTAGGTTTCTAATCAATTTTAGAGTTCATCTTTATCAGAATCTAGATCCTGAAATCCCAGCCACAACAGCAAAACATCTTCAATTTTTCCTAACTGCTCCGAGTTTAATTCACCCAGTTTTCTGAGGAGTTTGGCGTGAGGAATGGTAACAATATTCTGCACATCGAAGACACCAGACTTCAAGAATCTAGCTTTGACATCTACCTCAAAACGTGAACCTCTTGGACTGGTTGTATGAGGAACTAGAGTTGCTAACGCTCGATCTTGGTCGAGAGCGGGAATACTGACCACCAAACAGGGTCTAACTTTGGCAACATAACCCAGATCAACAAGCCAAACTTCTCCACGTTCAGGACTACTCATAATCTGCTTCTTGCTGATCGAGTGTTAAGAATAACTCCTCAGCATTTAAAACCAAGTCTTCATCTGTCAACGGTGGAAAATCAAAATGGACAAGCCGCCTCAAAATTTCTACCGCAACCTCTAGTTGCTCTGCATCAGGTAAGCGATCAAAACTATTAAGAATCTCTTGTGCTAAAACAGTCATAAATTTTAAAGCTGGATCTATTTAGACATTAGCACAGGTGGTATAAACTTAGGAGGCTGTTCTGTTTAATCAAATTATACCTTAGATTCGCGCTTGGCTTTTTCTGCCCCCAGTTTTTCCCAAGCAGCTTCGGTTCCGGGTTTGGGGGGTTGTGCTGTTATGATAATCTGAGTAAAGTTTTCATAGGTACACGAGTTCCAACAAAAACAGGGGTTCCACCTAAAATGTCAGGGTCACTGTGAATAACACGCGCTGCGGTTGTCATGTCAGTTATCCGGTAGCAGGAATTACTCTTATTTTAGCCTATCTTCAAACACAACACTAACTAAGCTTATTGTTATCAATGGATAATTGACAATTGATAATTGATCATTAATTAATCGGGTTTAAGACCTCTCCTTTCAAGGAGAAAAAAGAAAAATTATTTCCTCTCTATCAATCCTCTTCATAAAGGATCGAGGTAATTATCCATTATCCATTATTAATTATCAATTATTGAATGATGTGTTTCCATTCTGCTTTAGACAGTATTCTGCACGAGCCATTCTATAACTTCTTGTGCATTTTTGTCGGGTGGAAAAACGGGATAAAAGACTTTAACAATTTTTCCATGATCTGCAATTAGGGTGAGTCGCTTAATTAATCGTTTTCCTTCTACCTCAAAGGTAGGTAATTTTAATGAGGTTGTCAGTAGAAAATCTGCATCGCTGAGAAGTTCAAAGGGCAAGTGCAGTCGTTCAACTGCTTCTTGTTGGGATGATGAGTCTTGTGTACTCAGTCCGTATACCTGAACACCCAGAGTTTGTAATTCAGCATGATAATCCCGAAAAGCACAAGATTGCCAAGTACAACCCGCAGCGCCCGGTATCTGTTCCCATCCATCGGGTATGGGTACGTTAGGTTGCTTCGTCATGGGATAACAGTAAAGAACAACCTTTCCCAAAAGAGTTGAAAAGTCTAATTGATTACCGCCAGTAGAAGTGAGTGTTAATTGAGGTAATCTCTCACCCAACAGGTGATTACACGCCCCGTCATCCTGGGGAGTTGGTAATTTTGATAAATCAGGTAAATATTCCATCTACAACTCCCTAATCTAACCAATAACTTAAGCGGTCTAACTTAGAATTTTAGATGAAATGATCTAAAAATTCATCGAGTGAATCACCTCCTTTGAGATCATCAAGCAAAGTTTTAAAATGAGTTGAGCAGATCAAGCTTGCTCTGACTGCCCAGCGCAACAGAGTGAGTCAAGAATCAGGAAATTCAAGAGTACCTGCTACTTGCCATTAAAACAATAGAGTTGGATAGCCCGATCATTGCTCAAGACAGCGAGTGATCACTTTAACTGCTACCTCAACTCCATTTTCGCTCTGAATTTTTTTCCCCAATATTTTGGCTTGATGTTGTACTTCTTTTGTCAAAACAGAAGTAATAGCCGCAGATAGTTTTTCTGAAGTCAGCTTTTTTCTGGGAATGGGTTTGGCACCGACACCGAGTTCATAAACACGTCGTCCCCAAGCAAATTGATCGTTGGCGTGGGGAATTAAAATACTTGGTACACCAGCCCTTAAACCAGCAGCCGTTGTTCCAGCGCCCCCATGATGAACAACTGCGGACATCCTCGGAAATAACCAAGCATGAGGCGCACTTTCTAGGATAAATATGTTGTCAGGAATTGTATCAAGCTTCGTCATTCCACTCCATTGAGTGGCTAAAACACCCCGTTGGCCAGATCGTTGAAGCGCATCAATGACTAATTCTGTGGTTTGAGCGGCTTGAGTGGGATCGCCTACACTCCCGAAGCCAACGTAAACAGGGGGTTTTCCGCTTGCTAGAAAGTCCTGTAGCGCATCAGTCGGATGCCAATGATCCCCTTCGTCTAAAAACCAATAGCCCGTGTTATAGACCGATTCAGGCCAATCCAGTGGCTCTGGAAAAACATGATTACTGCAAGAAACAATCGTCGGATAGTGTTTCGTCTGTTGTTTTTTGAACGGATTTGTAAAATTTTGGGGAATACGGCCAAATTTCTGTTTCCAGAATTCTTTGATAGGCGATCTCGACATCTCCCACATCGTTTGTTCAAACAGTAGATGAGTCAGGCGATTGAACCTTTTTCCGAGGTGTACTGAGTCGTAAAAAATTAGTGCCGGGTAGTCCTGTGTTGGCGTCATCGGAAATGGCGACGCGAGAATACTGGGAATATTGAGATCCTGAGCGACAAAATACCCGATAGCAGCCCCCGGATGATAAACGATGGCGTCTGAATCTTGACAGGCATCATAAAGATCCTTCTGCCCGTCAAAAACAAGGGATTTTAGCGTGTTGAAACTCAGGATGATTTTGAGCGGGTTGTCGGCTTGCATAGCCTTTTGGACACGACTATCCGAACCTATTTTGGATACATCACCTTTAAGGGGGTAAAACTCTAATCCAAACCCCTTTACAAAGCTCTCAAAGCTTTCAGACGCGGCAATCCGAATGGTGTAGTCTCCTGCCCTCTTTAGTGCTACCCCCAGAGCAATGTAAGGTTGTACATCTCCCCTTGTACCTACTGCTAGCATCGTGATCAACATAAGCTGCCTTTAAGTTAGTTAGCCTAACTAATTATAACAATGAAAAGGCTAGATTTGTTTAAATCGTTTGACTAACTTAGTGATGGTGGCTTGGAATTGTCTGGCTTCGTCTTCACTGAGGGCGGCACTGATAAAATCTCCATACTCCTTCAGCGCTTGATATTTGGCGTTAACTAGCTGCATACCTGTTTCTGTCAAACTGACCCGAAAAACCCGTTTATCCTCACGGGACTGGGTTTTCGTGACATATCCCCTTTGAGTCAGCTTGTTAATCCCTGCGGTGACTGAAGCTTTGGTAATTGCCAGCTTTTCTGCAATTTCTGTAATAGTCGGTTCTCCAAGCTGATGAATTGCATCAATATATTGAAATTGGCTGATAGTTAACTGCGAAATCCCAGCGCTGTTTCCTGCTTCCTCTTGCAGTTTTTTGAATAACGAATCAAGTGTGTTGACAAATTCAATTAAAATTTCTTCCATTTTCAGCAGTTAGTGTGGATGGGTATTGTTATGGCGTTAGCGATTCAAGATTGGAGTGATGAAAGACAACTTCGTAATGTTCAACCATTTGATTAGAATTGTATTCACCTTTCAAACCTCTATTTAATCCATCTATTACCCAAGTCATCGGTTACAAGATTAACTTAACCCTATTTTAACAAGAATTTAATGTTGAGTTGCTATTGTCATTCTGTTTGACAGTGTAAAAATTTTAGTGTTTCCATGCGGGTTTTTAATCATCTTTTGAAAATTACTTTTCTCTCTCTTAGCGGTTTTTGGATGTGGAGTGCTATTGCCCTTGCTCAAGTCAATGAACGTCATCTCACCATTAACGCTAACACTCCTTCCTATAACGTGTTAGTTAAACGAGCAGAAACTCTAGCCAAACAATCTATCGAACAAGCCTTTAAAGAAAACTCAACCCTAGAGTCAATCACAATAATGATTCTCGGCGAACGAGGTAGCCAAGTTGTTCCCATTTTAAGAACCAGAGTCACCCGGAGTCAATGGCAAGCCAACAGCGAAGTTTCCGAGTGGACAAGATATTTCCCTCATTCAGAATCTTTATTGGGTTACAACCAACCGACTCCAACCCAGTCCGCCTCACGTTCTGCTCCCAGTTCAAGAACCCGTCCTCAAGCGAACCCTCAACAAACCCGTTCTCAACCGTCAACTTCCCCAGTTCCACCGTCTCCCCCAACAACAGCACAGACTCAACCCACTCAACCAACCTCTCCCCAAACTCAACCCAATATAACCGAATCTCCGAACATTATTCGACTCGAACCCCGTCGAACCGCAGGTCGTAGAGCGATAGAAAACGATCCGGGGTTTCGAGACGATTAAACTATCAGGAGAAATTTTTGAGATCAATTAACCAGTTTTTAACCGTAATTTAATTACTTCTTAGTTAACGTTTTTATTAACGGGCTTTAAAGATTGAGGAATAAGCTACAAAAGGCTGACGTGTTAGTTAAATGAATCAATCAAACTGAGTAATGGGTGTAATCTCGGATTCCCAGCCTAGCAATTCATCAGGCAAGATCTCATTGTAAATATCCTTCACATCCTTGGGAATCCTTTCCGGACAGTACAAGTTTTTTTGAGTCATTTCCACTAACCGTAAGTCTGGAGAATGGTCATCTACCCTCTCTAAAGAATCAGAGAGAAAAAACAGTTAAACTTCATGTCTAAATTCACTCGTCGGCAATTTTTAATTTTCTTTGGTAGCGGTGCGGCAGCAGTTACACTCACCCCTAAAATAGAATCTAGCTTGTTCGGCACAAACACCAGTGTTGCTCAAGCTCAAACCCTTCCTTTCACACCCGTCAAGCTGCCTCATCCTCTAGACGCATACACTCAGATGGCAAGTGCGGTTCCAACTGCCGGAAATGGGGGTACAACTCCAACCGGAATGGGAATGCTGGCGCCGGGACAAGACCTTAACTTGTCGTTTTACGAATGTTTTGATGATGTCGTCGTTCCCCCAGAATATGAACGGTATGTAATCATCCGTTGGGGCGATCGCGTTTTCCCCGATTCTAGCGACTACTTCGGTTACAACAACGACTACACCAGCTTCATTCCCACCAGTACCGACTTCTCTGAAGGCTACTTGTGGGTTAACCATGAATATGTCTCCTATCCCATCTCACCGGTTGCACCGGGAACTCCGGAAGACTTGGCAGGAGCGCCTTCAACAGCGCCGGCTGTGCTAGGCATAGATTTATCCACTCGAAGTTTAGCCACTGACGGTGAATTCCTCTATAACCTGGGCGGATCAATTGTCCGGTTGAGAAAAGGGCCAGATGGTCGTTTTGCCGTTGTTCCTGGAGATCCTTTCAACCGACGGATTCATGGTTTATCGGGTTTGGGAATTAACGCCGAACGCAGCGATGGCTATCAAAACGTTACTTCTTGGGGAAATCGCCAAGGAGACACCAACTTCTTAATCGGGACCGGGCCTGCTGCCACAGAAGTTTTCCCCTTAAGTTCCGATGGCTTGGGAAATCGGATTATCGGAACCGCTTACAACTGTTCGGGTGGAACAACCCCTTGGGGAACCATTCTCACCGCCGAAGAAAACTTCCAGGGTTCAGAAGAATTCTTTGTGGGGGTTCAAGAAGATATTCTCCCCGACGGGACTCAAACGGGATACATCGAAGGCACCACTGGGGCTGAATTTGGCTTAGTTGGAGAAAAGTATGGCTGGATGGTGGAAGTCTCCCCGGCTGATCCGAACTTCCGTCCCCGCAAACACACCAACTTAGGGCGTTTCCGTCACGAAAACGTTGCTTTTCGGGTTGAACCAGGTCGTCCGGTGGTGGCATATATGGGAGATGACCGTCGGGGCGGACATACTTGGAAATATGTGAGTTCAGGTGTGGTTGAGTCACCCACAGCCCCCGTCAACAGTTCCTTATTTGATTTAGGAACCCTCTATGTTGCCAAGTTCAACGCCAATGGTACAGGAGAATGGATTCCCCTAACGCTACAAACGCCCACAAATCCTAACGTTCCCAGTCAAATTGCATCGGTTGAGTTACAGTTCCGAGGAGAAGCCCTGCGAGATGGTCGGGTTCGTTTACCCAAACGGGCGGGAATTGCGGGAGAAACTGAAGATGGCGGGACTTTAGTGGTTGACCTCACCAATGAAGCCACGGCTATACCCGATTATCAAGGTAAGACTTTGGCTGATTTCTACACCTCTCAAGGGGCGGTTTTGGTGGATGCTTTCCCCGCAGCGAATCTAGTGGGAGGAACGCCTACAGCCCGTCCAGAGGATTTAGAAGTCAATCCGATGACGGGGGAAGTGTTTATTGCCTACACCGATGCCGAACCGGGTAGCGATGGTTATCCAGACTCTCGGATTTTTGTGGTGAGTAAGTATACGCCTGATGTCAACGCACCTCAACCCTCTGGTGGCTTGTTCAAAATCACTGAAACCAATAATGATCCCACCGCTTTGACGTTTACCTGGACAACCGTTGCCAAAGGGGGAGAAAACGGCACAATTGGTGGTGATGGTTTTGCTAACGTTGATAACCTGGAGTTTGACAGCCAGGGGAATATTTGGGGCGTAACCGATATGTCTACCAGTAACCACAATGGGTTTACCACTGGGGCAAATCCCGAGGCGCGAGAAATTGATCATACAACAACCGGATCGGCGGGAAATTTAACGGGTGTATTTGGCAATAACTGGCTGTTTGTAATCCCCATGCGGGGGACAATGGCGGGTGAGGTTGTTCCGTTTGCCTATGGCCCACCCCGTTGCGAAATGACGGGGCCTTATTTTATCAGAAATGCTGCCGGACAAGATGACACCTTGATTTTGGCTGTACAGCATCCCGGTGAGGATGTCCCCATCGGCAATGGCGTTAAACTCAGCCGTTCAATTGAGATGTTGAGTTTAGACGGGAGTCTGTTCTCTCAAGAACGCTTAGTCCCTCTCGGTAGTAACTGGCCGAGTAATATTGAGGGCAACCCCAGCGGCCCACCTCGTCCGAGTGTGATTGGAGTTCGTCGTGTTAATGGTGGGGCGTTTATTTAATTAAAAACCCGGTTTCTTCGAGAAACCGGGTTTTTCTAGCTAACTGTATTGAACGGTTATAGTATTCAAATTCAATTCAAGAATGAGAAATCCCTCTCGTTTACTCATCTATTCGAGAGGGGTATAATTTTAATAATTGTTTCGCATGAACGATGGCAGCCACCGTCACGGTCTCATCCTTAATTTGATATAAAATTCGATAGGTGTAAGCAAATAGCTCTCGAATAGTTTCATCGCCAAACTCTTGAACGACATTACCCGATAAGGGATTGTCATTCAACTTACGAGTCGCCTCAATGATGCGTTGCACCACTGCTGCTGCGTAAGAGACAGAATCTCGGGCAATATAGGCAGCAATAGCATCGATATCATCTAAGGCTTTTGGCGACCAAACTACTTGATAATCCATTTACTCAGTAAACCTTCTGCTTCATCTTGTGTCATTTTTCGAGCTGTATCCAAAACAGCAATTCCATGCCGAAACTTTTCAATTACATAGAGGTGGTATTGGACATCCTCAAGGGAACAATCATCGGGTAAATGCTTCAACAAAGACTCTATTTCCTTCTTGGTTGCACTCATATTAATTTGTTTTAGTTTAATTCGTCTAGGTCTATTATACCCGATCCCCCTAGCTTTAGAATGCACAATACAGTCCTAAAAATCCAATCTTCCAACGATTGTTATCACAAAAGACAGTATATTACCTGACAAACTTCCAGTTGTGGGGAGTTTGATGTCCCTCAAATGATATTGCACCCAAATCAACGAGAGAGTCTAGCTTCGATTTCTGTTTACAAGCTAGTCCATTTCAGAGGCAGTTTGGTGAGTAGTTTTCCCTAGAGGGATCTACTACTCTGTGAAACTGCCATCTCGTGCAAATCGATGATATCAAATTTATCTGAATTGGTCAGCATTTGCTGAGGTGTTTTTTTCCCGGTTTAGAAGTCTTCAAAATTGGCGATCGCATTTTGCATCCGTTTGCAGACCTCATCTACCGGAATTGTCCCCAATTCACCAGAGACGCGAGTCCGAATACTCAGACTATTCGCCTCAACTTCCTTCGCCCCCACCACCGCCATGACGGGAATTTTTTCCTTTTCGGCGTTGCGAATTTGCTTTCCTAAACGTTCGCGGCTACTATCAACTTCGGCGCGAATGTCGAGCGATCGCATTTTCTGGACCACTTCAGTAGTGTAAGGTAAAAACTCATCACTAACCGATAATAAGCGAATTTGTTCGGGTGCCAACCATAAGGGAAAATCTCCCGCATATTGTTCGATTAAAATCCCGATCAACCGTTCGAGGGAACCAAAGGGCGCTCGGTGAATCATCACGGGTCGTTTACGAGTGCCATCTTCAGCGACGTACTCCAAATCAAACCGTTCAGGCAAATTATAATCTACTTGTACCGTTCCGAGTTGCCATTCTCGATCCAAAACATCTTGAAAGATAAAGTCGAGTTTCGGGCCATAAAATGCCGCTTCTCCAATTCCGAGAAAATGATCCATTTCCAGCGTTTCTACCGCTCGTTGAATGGCTGATTCGGCTTGATTCCACACTTCATCGGAACCGATATATTT
Source organism: Lyngbya sp. (assembly GCA_035285085.1). Taxonomy (GTDB): domain Bacteria; phylum Cyanobacteriota; class Cyanobacteriia; order Cyanobacteriales; family Microcoleaceae; genus Capilliphycus. The sequence continues at coordinate 43,860 of JAYKHV010000055.1, forward strand.
ATCTGATTCCGGGTCGCGGAAACTCAGTCGGGCTTTAAAGTTCTTAAGTTGTAATTTGCCAAAAACAGACAAAATCAAATCTACAACATTTAAGAACTCACTATCAAGCTGTTCGGGAGTCACAAACAAATGAGAATCATCCACTGTAAACCCTCGAACCCGAGTTAATCCCCCCAATTCTCCCGACTGTTCATAACGGTAGACTGTGCCAAATTCCGCCAGTCGGATGGGAAGTTCTCGGTAAGAACGCAACTCGCTCTTATAAATTTGGATATGAAACGGACAGTTCATCGGTTTGAGAACAAACCCCTGTTCTAGCTTGGCCGCATCTTCATCTTCTGCCATCATCGGAAACATATCTTCACGATATTGTTGCCAATGTCCCGAGGTTTTAAACAGATCAATCCGGCCAATATGGGGCGTAACCACAGGTAAATATCCCCGTTTAATCTGTTCTTTTCTGAGGAAATCCTCTAAGGTACTTCGTAGGATGGTTCCCTTGGGAGTCCACAGGGGTAAACCCGGTCCCACGACATCGGCAAAAATAAACAGTCCCAACTCTTTACCGAGTTTCCGGTGATCCCGTTTTAGGGCTTCTTCCTTGCGGCGTTTGTATTCAGCCAGTTGTTCGGGAGTTTCCCAAGCGGTACCGTAAATGCGCTGTAGTTGGGCTTTGGTTTCATCTCCTCGCCAGTAAGCGCCCGCTAGACTTTCCAGTTCAATGGCTTTGGGATCAATTTCACTTGTATTTTCCACATGAGGGCCAGCACACAAGTCCCACCATTGATCCCCAAGGTGGTAAATGGTGATGGGTTCTTTTAAATCCTCTAAAATCTCTAGTTTGTAGGGTTCTCCGAGTTCTTCTATCCGACGTTTAGCGTCTTCGCGAGAGACTTCTTCGCGGACAACCGGGAGTTTGCGCTTAATGATCTTTGCCATTTCCTTTTGAATGGCTTTGAGATCTTTTTCGGTAAATGGCTCTGGACTGTCAAAATCGTAATAGAAGCCGTTTTCAATCCAAGGGCCGATTGTTACCTGAGCCTTGGGAAAGAGCTTCTGAACCGCCATTGCCATGACATGAGACGTTGTGTGGCGAATCTTCTTGAGAGTTTCGGATTCGCTGGTTTTCGGTAAGTGAATTTTTTCGGGCTGTTCAGGAGAAGCCTTTGACTCTAGGGTAGGCATCGATCTCTTGAGAATGTTGTTTACAAATTTTACCTTGGGAGTCACTAGGCTCGGGTCTATACGACAGTTGCCTACTTTACCCATTGGCTCAATGCTTGATAGGTACAATTTTCTTCTATCGTACCACTATTGGTTGCAATCAACAGCAGTCTTTACAGTCACTCCGATACCACCGAACCCGTCAGTAGCGTGATAACAGTTTACAGTAAACAGTTTCTCCCCACCTCCCCCTGCTCCCCCTGCTCCCTGACTCCTGACTCCTGACTCCTGACTCCTGACTCCTGACTCCTGACTCCTGTTCTCTGCATTGTGAAAGATTTCTTAAAAAGAATGTTACAAAACTTAAAGAGTGTTAAGATTATACATTAGTAAGTCGCAGAATAACGATTCATGCTCAGTCCCAACAACCTACCTGAACCCGAACTTCTCAAAACCATACTGCAACCCCTGTTAGAAGACTTTCAATATTGGTTTGAGCGTTCGCGGAACCTGCTGGAAACAGAAAAGATCTCATTTTTGAGCGAGAAACAGCAAATCGATTTGCTAGAGCGGGTGAAGCAAGCTCAAAAAGAAGTAACGACGGCTAAAACCCTGTTTGAGGCCACCGATGGCCGAGTCGGCGTGGAAATGACCGTATTGATGCCCTGGCATAAACTTCTGACAGAATGTTGGCAGATTGCTACACGCTTTCGCTTGGAACAGTCTAAAGGGGTAGAAAGTTAAGAAGAGGTAGGAGAAAACCCGGAGTTCCGGAATTTCTCGACAAGACATTATCTATATGTCGTTGAGCTGGGCAGTTGCCAATTTGAGAAGGTTGGGAGTCGTGAGTATTTTTCTTAGTCTTGTGGCTGGAGCTGTAGAGATAGATATCATTACTCAATTCCGTTATCGGAGGCGAAGAGTATGTCAAAATCTATTTAGTGCGGATTTCAGTTGATGACTCTAAACTCGATTGTGATTTGCAGATTATTCATTTAAAAAAATCTTGGTTGGTTCCACGATCAGACTCATAAATTCAAAGGAGAAGACGATGTTACATTTAATTTACATCCTCGCTTTTACTATTCTTGCGTTTCTGGCTGTCCGTAATTTAATTCACAGTTTAATTGTTGTGGGTATGGAATCTCAACGCTCCCCTATGCCTCGAAATGCCTATCGTAGCTCATCGGGTGCGTTTAGAAATGTTCCTCATCCTGAACTTTTAGATGATTGCGGTAATGTGGTTAAAGAACCTTTACTGGTGATGCGTTCTCTATCCGTACAAGACGCTCGTAATCAATTGGATAGCTTGTACCAATCTTCCCCCAATTCCACTGAAGAAACACCCGAGGAAAAGTCATAAAACTCGATTGCCAGTTGATTCCGGATGTGAGCAGCGCGATCGCTATCATCTCACAAGTTTAGGTATTTAGACGGTGATTTTTGGCTTCGTTTAAACTCAGTTGAATTAACATGATCACATTGTTAAAAGAACATTAAAAATAGTTTCTGCGAGCAGCAACGAACTAGAGACACCCAAGAGCGAGAGCAGTCGCCTCATCGGAAAAAAGTGATGAAACAAACACCCCAGATCGATGGATCGGGGTGTAAAATTAAAAAAACAGATAAGATAAGGATTTAACGGATTAACGCGAGCGGCTAGAGGCATAAATCTATGCGACAACCAGACAACTTAATCCGATATCCACATACTCATCCGTTTTCAGGCTGGGTCTTCTGTGAAGATTCTCAAAAGATCTTTCCCAAAAGTCAGGTCTTGTCAGCTTAGTATGGGGAGCGGTTTGAAATCTTCAATAGCAGAGCGGTGAAACATTTGACTCGGAAAAATTGGAAACAGACAAGACTTGACGACCTTTAGATGGTAAGATCAGCCCAAGCGATCGCTTCGGAAGTGTTTAACCGAGATCACATTAATCTTCCTGTGATGCCACAAATGCCTCTCTACTCTTTCGTCTATTCTTTACTGCTTTCTCGATCTACTGACTGGACGGATCGGACTCAGGTTGTCTTTTTAGGGTTGACTGGCTCCAAGCCAGTTACAACAGTAGAGACCCAACTGACTTTCTCGGAGATCGGACAACCTTTCTTACATGGCACAAACACAACCGATCTTACAGATCTAATGGCTATTAATTCTACTCTTGTCCCCGTTGTCAATGGTGAAATGAACACCGGGTCTACAAAAATAATCTCTCAGCAGTCTACTCCCCCAACAGAAGCATCCCCCCAACCCCTAGAAGAATATCCCCAAACTCAACAACCTGTTAACACCGAAGTCAGCTACATACCTGTATGGTTATGGGGATTATTACCGATTTTACTTCTGGTGAGTGTGTTTTCAACCTGGATGCTCAGAGATCGTTCCTCAAACTCTAAAGCGAGAACTCAAAGCGATCGGGGTTCATCGGTGAGTTCAGAACCAAAAGAGCAACCTTCTGTAACTTCTAATTCTACCACACAAGCGATCGCAGAAACTCATTCGGTTCCGGAAACTTCTTCTGGGACTCAAGCGGTTTCTGTAGACGAAGAAACTCCCACATTAACTCCAACATCTCGAGATGAACCTTCGACTCTCGAAGAGACAAAGATTGCCGAAATTAACGATCAATCCTTAGTGATTTCAGAACATGAACAAGCAGAAAGTTCTGAAGAAAATCACTCGGAAATATTGATTAAAAATGAGACTTCAGAGAGAACAGAGGAATTTCCAGAAGTAGAAAATCAGGAATTAAAAGTTTCAGAACTAGAAGAAAATGATGATCCTTGGGTAGAGGAAGAGGAGGATTCAGAAGTATTGATCACCAATGGAAATCAATCTAATAAAATCGAAGAAGTAGCAGCAGTAGAGAATCAGGAATTAAAAGTTTCAGAACTAGAAGAAAATGATGATCCTTGGGTAGAGGAAGAGGAGGATTCAGAAGGATTGATTTCTAATGGAAATTCGGAAAAAATCGAAGAAGTAGCAGCAGTAGAGAATCAGGAATTAACGGTTTCAGAAATAGAAGAAAATGATGATCCTGGGGTAGAGGAAGAGGAGGATTCAGAAGGATTGAATTCTAATGGAAATTCGGAAAAACTCGAAGAAGTAGCAGCAGTAGAGAATCAGGAATTAAAAGTTTCAGAACTAGAAGAAAATGACTTTTGGGTAGAGGAAGAAGATGATTCAGAAGGATTGATCAGCAATGGAAATCAATATAAAATCGAAAAAGTAGCAGCAGTAGAGAATCAGGAATTAACGGTTGAAGAAATAGAAGAAAATGACTTTTGGGTGGAGGAAGAGGATGACTCAGAAGGATTGATCAGCAATGGAAATCAATATAAAATCGAGGAAATTCTAGAACCTGAGAATCAGGAATTAACGGTTGAAGAAATAGAAGAAAATGATCTTTGGGTAGAGGAAGAGGAGGAACTCCAAGAAAGTTCAGAAGTCACGGACTCGGAAAAAGCCGAATTACTAGAAAAAACATTATTAGACTCCCAGACAGAAGAACAAGAAAGTCAAGCCGAAAAAGTTTCATCTGAGGAAGGAATGAATATTAACTCAGCGATCGCCGAGACAGTAAACGGGTTAGAAGAAGAACAGATGCAAGCTCTTGAAGAAGAACAGACAATCGAGCCAGAGCCGATCGCTAACCTTTCTGATCGAGAAGAAAGATTAACTCAAAGTTCAACTCAAAGTTTAACAGAAACCGGGAATGTCGCTTTGACAGGAGCAGTTGTTTCGAGTATGAGTGAAGACTCCTGGGAAGTTTCCCGCCAAAGCGAAGACATCGATCATCTAGAAACCGCAGCAGAAACCAGTGAAGCCATTGTAGAGGAGTCTTTACCCGTCGAAAACCTAGAAATAGAAAACATCAGTGCAGCAACTTCTGATACTCTAGACTCAGCAGCAGATAGTTCGACGCGAGTTGGTGGAGCAACAGCAGGAATGGCTTTTCCAGAAATTAACAAAGGTTCAGATTCGGTTTCGGATTCTGTATCAAACAACGCACAAGAGATCAAGCAGACAGCAGATACAATCAGTTCAATGGCGGATGTTTCTCAAAAACAGACAGAGACATCTCCACCAGAGACAGCAACAGTTTCCCAGACCTCAGACCAACCCGAACATCTGGAAGTTACTTCTAGTGTGGCAGAGTCTTTAGAGGAAGAAACCTCTCTTTCGGATAACCAAAGCTGGATTATTCTGCAACTCCATGATCCGGAGAATTTGTATGCTTATTGGAATGTCGTCAGCGAAGACAGAGAGAAACTCCGAGAAAAGGGAGGACAACAATTTGCACTGCGTTTCTACGATGTAACTTTTATCGATATGGATGTTCAAAAGCCTCACAACGTACAGGAGTATGAATGTGAGGAGTCCGCTAAAGAGTTATATATTCATGTTCCAATGAAGGAGCGAGATTATATTGTAGAAATCGGCTACGTTACAGAAAAAGGTCGTTGGTTAAAATTAGTTCGTTCCTCTCATATCCACTTCCCTTGGGATTTTCCCTGGCCAGAAGAACTCCCGGAACCCACTGATGAAACAGAAGATTCAGCAGAAGAAGAACAAGAGGAAACAACAACTGAACCGACTGATGAAATAGAACCTTCTGTAGAAAATGAAGCGGAAGAAACTGACAAAATTACTGAGGTTGAACAACCGCAAATTCAATCCGATTTAGAAGCGATTGCAACAGAAGAAGTTGAGGCGATCGAAGCGTCATCTATATCGGTTGAAAATCAAACAGTTGATGAAAATATTATCTTAACAGAAACTGTTGAAAGGAAAACTGAATTTGAGACAGATTCTCCGAAAGTAGAAGCAACTGAGACGGTTAACCCGTTAGTTGATAATTCAGTTGATAATGTTGATAAAATTGAGACATCCCCAATAGAAACCGAACAGTTAGAAGAACCTAAAACAACAACTTCAGCCTCAATTTATGAACCATTAACCCCTGCAACAGAGACGTTTTCAACTGCGAATAATACTCCTGAAGAACCGTTTTCAGATGAGAAAACTCAATCGGATATTGCTGCAACTAAATTTAATCTCGGACAGTCCGATACAGCCGAAAAATTAGCAGCAGTCGATGAAGGGTTGCCAAGTTTACCGGGAGGTTATGGAGAAACAAAAATCGTTCTTTTACCGATAGATCCCAACTGGATATATGTTTATTGGGATATTCCCAATGAAGATCGCCAAAAGTTACGCCAACAGGGAGGAAAACAACTGGCTTTGCGGGTGTGCGATGTAACTGAAATTGATCTCGATACTCAAGATCCGCACAGTGTAGAATATTATGAATGCGATGAATTAGCGCGTGAATGGCATATTCCCGTACCGATGAGCGATCGCGATTATTTGGTAGAAATTGGTTATATTACCAATGATAAGCGTTGGTTAATGTTAGCGCGATCGCTTCATGTTCGTATACCGCCTATTTATCCTTCCGATCGCGAAGATTATCAACAAAGAACAGTAACATGGGATCAGAATTTGCGAGGAAACTTTTTTTTTAACCTGAGATCTGATCACTCTCCTTTGTCTTTTTTAGAGACAACAATGCAGATGTTTAACAACCCTTTCTCAAACCCAATGCCAAGTTAAACAATAGGATAGAAAAATACTGTAGGGGCGGGTTTTTACAGTTTACAGTTATCAGTAATGCAGTTACCAGTTTTTTCACCAATCGCTTGTCACCTGTACACTGTGAAAACCACCCCTAACTTTGACGTAAAATTTCCCGAACGTTCATCAAAATCTCACCGAGTTTATTCTTTCCAGTACCATCTTGACCACAACCCCAATAATAATCAATGGGTGAATTTTCAACAATTAATTCGTCACCTGTTGAAAGTAAAATTTCCCGAATATCTGCATGAGTTTGAAACTTACACAAAACCACCTTTTGCATAATATCATCTTTGACTTGTTCCCAGTCCGAACGTAAAGGATGTTCCCGACTGCGGCCCATTCTCGCTGATTGTCCTGGATTTTTTGCATTGCGGATTTTTTCAAACCATTCGGGGTCTGTAGACACAAACTTTTGGGCTTGAAAATAATGTTCGTTCGTCGGCCACCACAACTCCTCTAATACAACACCGTGATAGGAAAAGTTAGAAAAACAACCGTAGGGGTTTTCTCGACTGCTATAAAAGTAAATAGTCATTTGAGTTGAAAATAAAACGATATATTGAATTGGTATTTTCTTTGATTTTATCTTTAATTAAATGCTAAAATTGTATCAGAACTTACGCAGAAGAATTCAGCAGTCAGGTTTGTAGGAGCGGCTTGGTGAGTCAACGTGTGTTTTTCCACATAAAACTGATAGAAATCCGCCCCAATGATGTGGGTACATCCCAAAAACCGGGTTTCTATCAGAAACCCGGTTTTTAATCCCGACTGTAGTTCTAAAAATAGAATATCGCTATATATAAACCCATCCCTACAGGGTAACAAAATAACTTAGCGTGAAAGTAATTAGAGCGTTAATGCGCCTTCTTAGTTACTAGAGGGACTCCGCCAGTGAGTTTGTACACACTCTTTAAAGGATAGCTACTTCTAAGCTAACCTCCTGGGTTCTTCGCACTCCCCGTTCACAAACGCCCACCGCATTTGAGCGGCGTTACCGTTCCTCTCGTACTCAGTATGTAAGCTCTAAAAGTTGGGTCACGCCAAGTTAATTTGGGTTGGTAATTCAAGTAAATTCACAGAAAATAAACCTCCTTGTTTTTCACACTAAACAACAACGGAAGATAGAGGAATCGAACCCCCAAGTGTTACCTTGCCCTGGTTTTCAAGACCAGTTGCCATCCATTTAGCGGTATCTTCCAAGAAGGGAGTCTGATGGGACTTGAACCCATTATTACTGGTGTCACAAACCAGCGTCTCGACCGCTTTGACTTCAGACTCCGCAGTGGAACTGGTCGGACTTGAACCGACATCTACCAAGTTGCAAGCTTGGTGCTTTCCCAATTAAGCTACAGACCCTCATTTTTAAATTTTTAAAATGTGTTAAAGTGCTGACCACTCAGCCGGGTGGAAACCTCAAGGTTTTATGGAACCTACAACCAAAACCCCCGGATTTTATCGAATGCTAATCTTTGGGATTTAAGGGTTGATAGTCTAAGGTTTGAGGTTTGAGATTTAAGCGTTAAACGTTGAACGTTAAGCTTTAAGATTCATGGCTGATGGAGTTGGAATCGAACCAACAACTCATGATTGATAGTCATGCGCTCTTCCATTGAGCTATCCATCAAATCCATAAATTTAGAGGTTTTCAAGTGACCAGCACAGATTTTTTTGGTTTAAGACTGTCAAAAATTAAGTGATTTAATTTCCGACAATCTTAGATCAATTAATCGGGAACTTCAACCATTGTTCGAGCATTACTAATCGATAATACCCGGTCAACCGTTGACTTGAATTCTTCCACAAAAGTTTGCCGTTGTTCAATATTTGCAGCCAACTCGGTGGGGTCTAGTAGTTCAACGCCTTCTCGCGCTAAGAAACTATCGGCTAAAGATTGATATTTCTCAGAAGCCGCATTTTTTCCTAACACTTCCATCGCCAATTTATCCAGACGTTCTTTAACCCGTGCTTGGGCGACATCAAAATCTTTTCGGGCGCGGTTATAAGACAATAACATGGTATTGAGAACCGCTTCAGAATACATGATGAAATTCTTCATTTCAATCGCTTCTGCAACGGTCATTTCTTGACCAGCGACCGAAACAATTGTAGACGCATTTGATAATACAATCGCTCGTTTAATGGTTCGGCGTCGGGCAATTAACGCATCAACTTTTTGAACGGCAGCACGGGCTTGAGTGGTATAATCTTGGCGGGATTTATAACCCGTTGGAACTTTACCAATTTCAACGACAGTAATTAATGTATTTCCGTCTAAACCGACTCGGGCTGATTCAATACGTTTTTCTAATAAAGTTAATTCTGCTAACGCATCGGTTACGGTCATTTGAGTCATGTTATTCACCTCCTCTTATAAAAATTTTTGTATTTTGGTGGCGGGGGCGAGAATTGCACTCACTGATTTTAGGCTTATGAGACCTACGAGCCACTTTTGCTCCATCCCCGCTATACCCCTGACAGGATTTGAACCTGCATCAACCTCGTTCTAAGCGAGGCACGTCTACCAATTGCGTCACAGGGGTTTGTTGGTGGGTCGCCAGGGACTTGAACCCTGAACCTCTCGCTTAAAAGGCGATTACTCTGACCATTGAGTTAGCGACCCAATTAACAATTAAAAAGGGAAAAAACTCCATATTTTTTAATACTCCTGGTGGGATTTGAACCCACAAAATAAAACAGATTTTAAGTCTGCCGCGTCTTCCCATTCCGCCACAGGAGCATTAATAATCAAAGGTTAATAATTTGGCTGCCCTGCCAGGGCTCGAACCTGGACTCTTCGCATTCAAAGTGCGGGATGTTGCCAATTACACCACAGGGCAATGAATGGCTGCCCCAGTAGGAGTCGTAGACGCGAAGCGGCTTCTCGCAGAGTACCTACAACCTCAAGGGTTTTCAGCCGGAGCGCTCTGCCATTAAGCTATGGGGCATTGTCCACATGGGAAGAGCGGGAATTGAACCCACGTCTCTTGCTTTTCAGGCAAGTGCTACAACCATCTCAGCTATCTCCCCATTTCTTTCATGTATGCAGCAGGCGAGAACCGAGGGACTTGTAGACGCGAAGCGGCTTCTCGCAGAGTACCCCCACTCTTCAGATTCGTAGTCTGAGATGTTATCCAGTTACACCAGGTTCTCAGAGGCGGAGAGCAGTGGACTTGAACCACAAGCGGTTACACTCTATCTGTTTAGCAAACAGTAGCCATCCCCTGACAGCTTTACTCTCCTTGAATTTGGTAGTAATTTGGTAGGCCGGGCAGGATTCGCACCTGCAATGCTTTTAGCGGCTGTTTTACAGACAGTTGCCCTCTCTGATAGGCGAGCCGACCCAAACAGTTTGTAGTACCATGACGTAATACTACAAAATCGTGTTAGTATGAGCCAAAGACAGCGATCGCACCCCAAGCCGTTAAAATCTGCGCCGTGTAAGTTTAAAAAGCTTTTCAACCTCCAGGTTTGGCGGAGGCTGTGGGATTTGAACCCACTCTGACGGTTAAATCAGATTACCAGTTTGTAAGCTTCTTGAATGAGGACACGGCACAGAACGCAGAGACTAGGATTTGAACCTAGATCGTCGGTTTTGGAGACCGAAATGTTACCATTACACCATCCCTACAAGTGGCGGCACGGGGGCTTTACTGTTAAGCTACGCTGCGCCGTTTGGAGTCCAGGAGGAGAATCGAACTCCTAATGATTGGTTTTGCAGACCAACGCCTTACCATTTGGCAACCTGGACTCAGTAAGCAGCCTTGACGGGAGTTGCACCCGCTTCTCTATGCTTGAAAGGCACAGCGACTTTTCTAATCGTCCACAAGGCTTTGAGCGAGGGCGATGAAATCCGTTGGTGTAGTCTGCGCGTAACACATACCTACGACTTCGGTGTTCTCCATCGGAAAAATGTAGTATAATATTCAGTTGTCAAGGTGCGGATGGCTTGCTTAATCAAGCTTTATCGCTTTCCTTTGCTTGCCACATTTACATACTACAAGCATACTACCTAGCTTGTCAAGGGGTGTGGCAAAAATTTTTTTACCCCGATCTTGTACCTGGGGGACAAATACGGGGAAAATCCTTTAATTCTGGGGTTTGTAGAAGAATTAGCTATAGATAAAAGTCAATAGTTAATTGATTTACTATAGAGAAAAATCAAAGAAAACGGAGTTTGACAGATGCCTGGTAAACTTTCTCAGCCCTATCAACCCCTGCTGTTGCGTATATTACATGGAGTGACGGGGATCTGTGCGATCGCGGCAATTTTCACCGCAGCTTGGACCTATGACACCTATGATGGACGGTTTGGGCGATTTTTTTTACCGAAGTTAGAAGCGATCGAGGGGATTCATGGTACCTTTGGGCTGTGGACGCTGCTGATTTTTCCCATCTTTGTAGTATACGCTTTTCGTCGGGGTCAAAAACGCCTGATTCAACCCGACTCTCTGCAAAAGCTGAATCAACCGGGAAAACCGATTTTTGGGTACACACTACACCGGATTACAAATACATTGGGGATTTTTGCGCTTACTTTTGCGCTGTTCTCCGGTAAGATGATGAGTGAGAAATGGTTGCCCCAAGGAGAACTTAATCATACTTGGTATTATCTTCATCTGATTTCTTGGGTGATTTTGGTGTTGGCGATCGCATTTCATATCTTAATGGCGGCGAAAGTTGGGGGAACTCCGTTGCTGTTGTCTATTATAAATTGGAAATTTCGCCCTCAAGATAGTCCGAAGTTATGGCGAAAAAATATTTCTGAATGGAAAGCCAATTTTCAGATCGGTTCAATTCTGAATAATCACTCAGCGAGAATTTTTCAGGTTTTAGAAGCCATTGTTTTGATCACAATTATTTTGGCTTGGGCGATTTCCCTATCTAAAGAGTTGGGTTAGAGTTTTTTGAGTTAAAATTTTAGCTTATCCCTGCCAATATTGATTCAGAAAAAAAGCTAACGCAGCACTACTGAGAGGAACCGTTAGATTATCGATTCCTAATTTTGAAAACGCTTCCATTGCAGTCGCCACCACCGCAACAATCCCCGAAATAACCCAAGTTTGCCAAATATTTCCTTGAACTGCAAATAAAATTAAGTTAGAAATAATAAAACTAACCAAACACATCGTTAACGAACCTTCCCAACTTTTTTGAATTCCCCCAATTTGATAGCGATGTCGTCCAAAATTCTGACCAATGACTGCTGCAAGTCCATCACCCCAGGTCATTATTAACACCCCTAAAACGGCATATTGAGGTTGATTTATTGTCCAAAAACAACCAATTAAAACTCCAATACTCACCGCATAAAAAAACGTTCCTAAGCTTTTGCGTCCGACACTATTAATACTCGGTAAAATCGGAAATTTATAAGAAATTAGAGCGATAATACCCGAGATAACACCCGCAGAAATTCCAATCCAAGCGGGAATATTTAGCCACCATGCCAGTAGAATAACATTTCCCGTGCCAATATGAACAACCTTTCGAGAAACCTCCGCCTCTACAAGAATTAAACGATTTAAACCTTCAGCAATCACTAAAACAACACCCAACCACACCGCAACTAAAGCGATTTGTTGCCATATATTCCAACTTTCAGTAAAAGTTTCAGTAAAAATAGACATTGATTTTTTTATAACCTCTATTAGAGTTAACTTTAATTGATGATTCTGTTCTTGATTTGATGTGTATTTTGTCAATAGAATTAATTTTTTAGTTGTTCGGATGGATACTAAATTGAATCAACCATTTTAATTTTGACCGATCACCGTTAATATAAGCATAGAGTGTCTGAGCTAAATCGTTAATTCGCTCTATAGGAACGACATAATCAAATACATTAGCCATAACGCGAAGAGTTTGTCCAGTCCATTCTCCATCTACGACTAAAACACCCAGTAAATTAGAGTTATACCCTTTCCAATTAATCGCTGAAAACATTTTATCTTTCGCATATAATGAAGCGTGTCTAGAAGAAGATTTACGAACTTCTATAAATGCTAGTGTATTATTGGAATCAGGGATAACAAAATCTGCTCTAAAATTATACACTACACCCGGTAAAATTTTGTATTCACTTTCACGCTGAAAAGCTATTTCTCTTTTTTTAAGAGCATTTTCTACAATAGATTCTAGTAATATACGTCCTACTAAATCACGAACGATACCTTCTAACGTTGCTTCAAGTCGTTGTAAAATTTCTCCTCGATTAATATCACTTGGAATAACTCTTTCTTGAAGTAGTTTAGCGAAACGTTCAGATGCAGGACGAGAAATGGAGGTATCGGAAACAGTTCCAATCTGTTTTTTTAAAGCGGATTTACTAAATATTCCACCTAAATGTTGAAAAATGGGTAAAAGATAAGGGTGATTGTAAATACTCTCTGAAGAAAATGACTGAAAGCCATTTGTAATTTCGTAGGCTTTGTCAAAAAATACAGTTCCTACTTGACGAATGTTACGGTATACGGAAAAAGTGACCGCAGTTTCCGTATCAAATTTTAGTGCTTGACGTCGTTTCCACTCTTCAACAGCTTGATCACTTGATATTTCTGAATTGATAAGTCCTAAACCTGCTAGTAATAATTCTCTAGCTTCGGGGTTACTAACCGAGTCTGCGGTAATATTAGTCAAGCCATTTGTAGCTTCAGATAATTGTAAATAAATACCAATCGAATCATTCATTTTTTCCATTGCAATCTGATAGAGTGTTTTGTTAGCCATGTTGAAATTTATTTAATGTACATAAATTGTTCAATTATTTTAGAGCTTGTAGATGATATTCACCTAATCCCATTAGAGAACCATCACGTTTTTCTAATAACCATCTATGACCTCTCTTTCTGATAAATTGACACTTTGTTTCTCGAAAACCCAGATTTTGTAGAATGAATTCTAAGTATTGAGGTGTACTAATGTGAATCCCATACAGAGCAGAATCTGCTATCATAATATTTATATACGCATCTTTTTTCAGAACTCTATAACATTCTTTTAAAACTTGTGTCATTTGACAAAAATAAGGATAGACTAAAAGATTATATTCCTTTTTACCAGCTCTGATTTTTCGTTGTTCCTGAAGTTTATATACTATATCATCAAGCTCTGAGTAAAGTATAGAAGGAATTTTTTGTCTGTAAATATCTTGTTTATCCTTATGACCTTTCAGAGCTGTTGTCGTATTGACAATAAGTTTTGAACGAACTTGATTCGTGATTTCTGACCAAGAATTAGCGATTCCCCAAAAATATAAGTACATTCTTGTCATTTCAGCATAGTCAAAGTTATTCAGATAAGGAGGCGATGTTACTATAAGTGAAATAGTATCTCTTTCAATTTCTGACATATTTTCTGATGAATTTTCAAATACACTAGCCAATGAATTAAAGTTATTTTCTCTAAAAACAAATAAATCCTTCCGCAAGATTTCTAGGATAAACTTCAGTGCAAATTTTGGCGTTTTTGACTGTTTTTTTGAAGTGGGAGCTTTATATATACCATCAGTCTGAGAATGAGAACAAAGATCTAATACTTTTGAAAGAATTAAAAAAGCAAGGTCACTTTTTTGTAAATCAGATTTTAATAATATTTCTCTTGCACCTAATAATGAAGATAACGTTTTTTGATCAAAAAGTTTAGTTAAAAACTTAGAAGGAGCATCGGGTAATATTGATATATCTTGAGGATTCTGAAATCCTTTTAATAAAATATATTCTATTTTTTCTAGAGATTCTAAGCAACTTTTGCATGGAAGTTTACCCTGAGATATTCTAAAAAAGAAAGGATTGGGTTCGTAGCCAAAAGATCTTAGTCCATGTTTACAACTTTCTACAAGAGTAGTACCACATCCAGCAAATGGATCTAATACTTGTGAATCATTATTCAGGTTTGCTTTCTCACAACAATTCCACACAAATTCAGGTGAAAATCCTGCGATAAAATTAAACCATCTATGTACAGCATGGTACTGGGTTGTTGTATTAGTCGGAAGCTTTTTTTTATCTAATATCATTGGTCTAATTATAATAATTTAGTAACAATTAAAAACTACTTACCCATTTTCGGGCTTCTTTATAAGAGGTTTCAAGATTTTTCATTCCTGTTTTAATCATTTGTTGTTACGACATTGGCAAAAAAACTGTGCGATCGCTTCCTTTCACAACAGCACTTTCATCAACTCAATCGATTAAACTTAGTATATCAGAAAACGGTTAACTCAGGCTCGAAGAAACCTATGCTAAGTTAAAAAGAGTACAACCTCCTCACAACATTTCCGCTATGTTAACCTCAGGGAACATTTTACAGGAACGCTACGAACTCCAAAAACAATTGGGACGAACGGCTGCGGGACGTCAAACCTGGTTATCAACAGACTTACACACCCAGGAACAAGTCACCGTCAAGTTACTGGCGTTTAGTCCCCAGATGGAATGGGAGGAATTAAAATTATTTGAACGAGAAGCTGAAGTTTTACAATCCCTCGAACACCGTTATATTCCCCGATATCGAGACTATTTTTCCATCGATAGAGAAACGGGATCGGGTTTACCTTGGTTTGGGTTAGTTCAAGATTATATTCCCGGATCTTCTCTACAAGAACTCATTGAAAACGGAAAACGATTTACCGAGTCTGAGGTCAAAAATATTGCCAAAAATGTTTTAGAAATTCTGATTTATTTACATCAACTTAGTCCTCCGGTTTTGCATCGAGATATTAAACCCAGTAACTTAATTTACGGACAAGACAAACAGATTTATTTAATTGATTTTGGTTCGGTACAAGCTCAAGCTCATGTGACGGGAGTGACGTTTACTGTAGTTGGAACTAGCGGTTATGCACCCTTAGAACAGTTTTGGGGACGGGCGGTTCCTGCGTCTGATTTGTATGGGTTGGGAGCGACATTAATTCATATTTTAACCGGAATTCCTCCCGCAGATTTACCTCAAAAAGAGTCTCGCATTCAATTTAGCGATCGCGTGACTATCAACCCTCATTTCATCCGTTGGTTGGAGGCGATGACAGAAATTGCAGTTGAAAAACGCTTTTCTACTTCAACGGTAGCATTGGAATGTCTAATCGATCCAAACAATCAGCATTTTCTTCTATCCAAATCTGCAAAAATCAACAAATTATCTCCGCCTAAAAATACTCGAATTCAATTTAAAAAAACAGCCGAGCAGTTAAATATTTATTTTCCGCCAAAAGGACTTAAATATCTCGTCAATCCATATATTCCGAATATTAAAAAGTGGATGTATTACTGTTTTCTATTTCTGATGAGTCTACATTTTTCTATTGTCTTATTTCCCATGATTCCCATGATGTGGAATGCTTCACCATTATTTTCCTTAACATTTTTAACTATAATGCTGATCTTTTTGGCGGTCATCATTGTATTATTCAATCAAAAAACCTACGTTAATATTAACCCCAACCAAATTGAAATTAAACGCCAATTCTTTGGATTAGTTTATGGGGTAAAAGTGGTTAAAACTTCTGACATATTGGGCGTATTTGTGCAGGAAAATAAGTATAGCCGAGGAGTCACGATTCGTTCAGAAACTCAAAGTTATAAAATTATTGAAGGATTACAAGAAGAAGAAAGTTTTTGGCTTGCTCAAGAAATCCAAGATTGGTTAAACTCTAGATAAGTCATCTTCTACGCAATACTTCCTCGCTTTCGGGCTTCTTTGTAGGAGGTTCCAATATTTTTCATTCCTGCTTTAATCATTTCTTGTTCTAACATAGCAAAAAAACGAGTGCGATCGCCTCCTTTAACAACAGCTTGGTTGTGTGCTTCCGCTAACGCTACCGGATAACCATAGCCTTTTTTAACTTGGGCGATCATCATTCCCAAAGCTAATTCTAACTGTTCAGAATTTTCCGCCACCCAAGCGGGAACTTCTATTCTAGCAATTTCTGTCCCCACATTTACATAACAAAAATAAACTTGATGACAGTCATACAAATCTAATATTCTAGCTTGACTTCGCCATAACGGACTCCGTTGACCCGGTTGTAATTTAGACGCCCAAAGTACCGTATCTCGCAAAGGTTCAAAGGTTTGACAGGGTGCTTTTTTAGAAAAGCCTTGGCTGTCAATAATTCCCACCGTCGGACAATATTTCATACAGTTGGGTTGGTCGTGGGGACAAGCTTCTAAACGCAAAAAAGACACCGTTTCACTGCTGCGAGAAGCGCTGACATATCCTAATAATGGAATACCCGCCAACCGCAAAGTATCCCAAGCTTCTAATATCGGTTGTAAAATTAAATTTCGGGCTTCACTTGGAAGTTGTTCAAGAAACCAATACGTTAAACTCCCATCCACCATTGCTAAAGTTGGGATGGATAATAAATTTCCGGGAATCATCGATAAATACTCGCCAATTTCTGCTAAGATAACCGCTTCAGAAACCGTGCGTCGATATCCCATCCATTCTTCGGTTCTAATTCCCCATTGACGAGAAATATATAAATCTTCCGGTTGATAATAAATTTCGGGAATACTATCTAAAACCGGATGGCGACTTTGACCGTAATATAAAATAATCCGACCCACGTTTAACAAATAACAATAGGCGATTTCGTGGGCGCTAGGTGAAATTTGAGAACCATCTGTTGCGAAGACCGTATGAACTTTTGGGGGAACGGGAATATAGGAACAAGCATCTATCGGTTCAACCGGTTTTGCAGGATAAAATAAAATACGATGTGCTAAATTTTCCTGATGTTCAACCAACTGAGTTTGATGAAGTTTAGCCGTTTGTAACAAGCTGTCAGCCACTTCTAACCGTTTACGGGCGGCTTCTACTTCTCGACTCATATGTTGACTCATTCCCTGCATTTGTTGGGCGAGTTTGGTTAGATCAAGCATGGCGTTTTTACCCTCAAATCAAACAGTTTTTTTTCAAAGACAACAGTTTCGCAGGAGGTGACTGCTCTTGTTATTTCCAAGCGGAAAAATCATCTGTAAACTGAGACAAAGATAAAAGCTGAATACCCGGATACTCAGCAACAGAATTGCGTTCACTTTCGGTATTATAACCCCAGTCCGCCAAAAATAGACGCACATCTCCTAAGTCAGGTTGTTGTTGAACCGTCAACAACGTTTTCAGACGATCTTCAACAAACCAAATGTGAGGAGTCGGTTTAACTCCTGCCAATAACTCCCGTAAAATTTCATATTTGGGGCGCTTTTCCCCCTTGCCAAAAATCCTCCCTTTTTCCAGGTCAACCCCTTCTTTTTCCAGAAGCGATCGCACAAACCGTTCCTCTTTCGTTGTGATAATATAAAGTTGTAAACCCCGCTCTAAAAACCCTTTAACCCGTTCGATCACACCCGGATAAAACCGATGCAAAGATAACCAACTGGGTAAATCTTCAGAAATCCATTGATCGCGAATGCCATCGAGTTGAGTCGATAACATTTTCGGGTCAAGATTTTCTTCGGTAATCGTTTGTTTGGCGATCGTTTGCCAATCGTTCAAAATCTCGGTTTCCGAAGTTCCTTTTACCAATTCTCGCACCAAAACAGGCATTTCCCAACCCGTTTCGATCACCGGTCGAGTCCGATAAAATTTGGGGGCAAGATCGTCAGCAGGAATAGAATCATCCGGCGACCAAATGCGACAATAAGTTCGCCATGCCGTCTGAAAATACTCAATCATACCATCACAGACAACCCCATCAAAATCAAGGGCAAGCGTTGGGTGGTTGGCGCTCATCAATCAAAACCTCCAATGGGATCATCAATATTGGTCAAAATGGGGGATAATCGCGATCGCCCGCTTCAATGTATACTATGCAGATGTCTCTGGCGACAAGTCAACTGAGAACGTTTTCGATCTTAAAGATTAAAATAGAACTAACATACCCGTGCAGAACACTCAAACCTCTATGACACAAACACAACCGACCGTCACACCCAACTTAGAAGAACCGAAATTTGGATTTAATCGCTATGCGGAACGTTTAAATGGCCGTGCGGCGATGGTGGGTTTTGTGATCACCCTAGCTGTTGAATATTTTACCGGACAAGGGTTGCTATCCTGGCTCGGCTTGAGTTAACCTATGGGCAACTTCCTCGCTTCCGAAACGGTTGAGATCCCTTTCGCCGTTGAGGAAGTTCGAGGAAATTGCACCAATCACCCGTTCAAATTTGTTAAGGTTGATTTAGGCAAAGTCGATCGGTCAACGGATCGAGTCAGCGAGTAAATTTCATTACGGACACACACCAAAAGTTAAAGAAAATAACAGTAATAGAGAGTAGAGTCAACACAGATGAACGCATTATGGCTGCGGATGTTTAAGTCCGCTTATCGTAGAGAGCCAGTTGTCAGTTTTATTATAACCGTCGGAGCGGTTGATGCTGTGATTGGCGGAGTCGGCGCCAGTTGGTCGCTGTTGAGTTTCGGACTGGGAACCGTTGGTGTTGCAGTTGCACTGCGATGGTGGCAAAGTCAGGGTTCTGATGGAGAGTCCCCAGAAGCCGCACCGGAATATTATCTTCCTCCGAGTCCTTCTCGACCTCCCCTTCCGATATTAAACCCCAAACAAAAACGTCCTCCTTATTAATTTTTTCAACTCACAAAAAGATTGATTCTGATGGTTTCTTTAACGCAGGATAAGCCGCTGAAAATTGGAGAAATTGCCAGTCTGAGTGGAATATCGGTCAAAACCATTCGCTACTATGAGGAAATTGGTCTATTGACTCCCACCGTTGAGCGATCGCCGTCGGGATATCGTCTGTTTAGTCCTTCTGTTTTGACAAGGTTGAGTTTTGTCAAACGCGCTCAATCTTTGGGGTTGAGTTTAAGTGAAATTCGAGAAATTTTAGAAATTCGCGATCGCGGTCAGTTACCTTGTGAGGAGGTTAAGCACTGCTTGGAGGGTAAAGTTGAAGCGATTAACCAGCAAATTGCAGCGTTAGAAGTCCTCAGAGGCGAGTTACAGGGGTTGCTTGCTCAATGGGAGGATCAACCCGCATCAACCGAAGCGGCGCACAGTATCTGTCCGAATCTTCAAGTCGAGTCCCAAACAGAAAGGGAAGGGGTTTTCTGATTTTCCCTTCCCTCGCTGTTCTGACTGGCTTTGGTTGCTTTGATTGTTTTGACCGCCCGATTCGGGCTTCAGTTTGTTTCGCAGAACTTGTTGCCGTTTCTTCAGTTGTCTTGCTCGTGCAGAACCGCCCTTTCCTTTATCGTTTCTCCCCTGGCGGCGTGGGGATTCCCATCGCTTCATATATTGAGCCATACCTATTCTCACTCTAGCATTACCTCTAGTGTAAATTGAAAATTCCGAGTTGTCAACCCCCAAAGGCAAATATTTTCTTGATTTTGACGAGGAATCGGAGATCGCGAATCTCTATCTAAACTCAAGGAATTTCGCTTCTATTTGTGAGTCTAAAATCAGTCGGATAAACGGACGGATTTTTAAGCATTTGTGTAATTGAAAACATCGAGACTCAGTAATTTTAAGCAATTAAAAAAGGTCAACCCAGGCGGATATCTAAAAAAAATCAGTATTTTTAGACTTCCTTTTTTTGGCGATTCGTAGGACAATAAGAGTATCAGTTAATTGGATTCCGATTATGCTTGACTCCGAATCTAGTTTTTCTCAACTCAACCCAACTTCTTTTCTTCTCCTTCGTAATTGGTTCAAAAGCGGGATTTTTTTAATCGGCTTAATCTTGGCAAGTATTCCCTTAATGATGTTCGCCTTATTAGCCTGGAAATTGGAAAAGAAGACAGTCGAAGAAGAGCAAAAATTCAGTCGGAGTAAAGAACCTGATTTCACCAACAACTTATCCGTCTACCAACGAGGGTTAGACTCAATAAACGCAACCGCCAGATCCGCCGGAACAGGTCGGAGAAAATAAAACCCTTGAGCAAACTCACAACCGAGGGAACGTAATTGTTCGACTTGTTTTAGGGTTTCGACTCCTTCCGCAATCACCGCCAATTTTAAAACATGAGCCAGGGTAATAATAGTCTGTACAATCACTAAATTTTCTCCTTCTCCATCCGCTTCCATTTGAGAGATAAAACTGCGGTCAATTTTCAGGGTATCAACCGGGAAGCGGTTGAGAGAACTGAGTGAAGAAAATCCCGTTCCGAAATCATCAATACTCAGTCGGACATTTAAAGCTTTTAACTGATGTAACAAAGCAATCGTTTCTTCGACATCTTTCATCACCACACTTTCACGAATTTCCAACCGCAAATTCCGAGGATTAATGCCAGTTTCTAGAATAATCTCTCCCACTTGTTCGACTAAATCCGGTTGCGAAAATTGTCGGCTTGACAAATTGACTCCCATAATCAACTCTAGATTTGTTCCTAACTGATCTTGCAACCTTTTTAACTGATGACAAGCTTCTCGAATCACCCATGTACCTATAGGAATGATTAAACCTGTTTCCTTCGCAATCGACATAAACTCATCCGGGAATAGTAAATCTTTTTCAGGATGTTGCCAACGAATTAGGGCTTCTAAACCGATAATTTCACCAGTTGTTAATGAAATTAAAGGCTGATAATGTAGCACAAACTCTTGACGTTCTAAAGCCAATCGTAAATCCGTTTCTAACCGAAGATGCTGTTTCCCATCAATCATCATTTTTTGTTCAAAAACTTGAGAATTGCCTGTTCCTTGGCTTCTGGCTTGATACATCGCTGTCGTGGCATTTCGTAATAACTCTTCAGCACTTCCATTTCTAGAGTTATTTAAAGCGATACCAATACTAATCGTTCTAAAAACTTCTTGTTCTTGTAAATAAAAGGGTGAAATCAACCCTTGCTGAATACGTTCTGCCACCCAAATCGCATTTTGAGGCTGTCTGAGATTGGCAATCCAAATCGCAAATTCATCCGAACCCAAGCGAGCAATAATATCACTCGTTCGCAGACAAATTCTCAAGCGTTTAACTAAATCAATTAAAAGTTTATCCCCCGCCTGATGACCCAAACTTTCATTAATGACTTTGAAGCGATCGACATTTAAAACTAAAATTCCACAAAAGATATTCCGTCTTTTTTTAGCCTTAATTTTTCCTTCAATCTGATTTAAAAAGGAAACCCGGTTGGGTAAACCCGTTAACGGATCGTGAGAAAGATAATAAACCTGTTTATATGCCATCACCGTGATGCTGGTTAATCCCAACGCTAAAGCGGGTGAAATCAAAGGCAACCATCCTTTAAACACAAATAATCCATAGCCGATTCCCCACAACACAAACAGTCCCAGACTCAGGGCGATCCCCTGTTTAATCGGATGTCGAATTCGCCAGGTTACTAACCCTCCAATTATCGCCCAACTCCCGATCCAAATGAATTCTAAGCCTCGGGGTAAAAACCAAAACAATTGGGGAGACTGCTGAAAAATCAGCGGTTGATTGAAGCCCCAATTCTGGGAAGCTACACTAATAATATGACTCACCATTTGAGCATGAACAAACACTCCCGGCATCATCGGATCATTGGATGCAGTGGCACTATAAGGGGTGAAAAAAGCATCTTTTAAACTCGGTGCTGTCGCCCCAATTAAAACAATTTTATCCCGGACTAAATTTGGATTGAAGTCCCCCCTTAACACCTCTCCAATCGAAACGCTTTTAGCAATCTGAGGACGGCGATAATTGAGTAAAATTTGATAACCTTGATCGTCAATGCGAGCGTATCCCCCGCTCCAAGCTTTCAAAGGCACAAAGACCCGATCGCCCAACAGCATATAATTCGGATTGGGGGAATAATTTTGAGGTTGAATTCCGTGAGTTTTTAGGTAAAATAATCCCAGTTGTAGCGAAAACGAAAATAACGTTTCCTCCTCCGTACTCGCAAACAAAAGCTGACGGCGAATCACCCCATCGGGATCGACGGGAACATCGTTAAATCCAATGCGTTGGGGGGGAATATTTGGCGGAGAGGGAATGGGAGGAACCCCTAAATTGGTAATCGCAATAATATTATCTGCCTGGAGTTGAGTGGCGAGTTTCTCCGTTCCGGGCGGTTGGGATAAATCTCGATAAACATCAATTCCAATCACCAGAGGTTGATGCTGTTGCAACTGAGCTAAGGTTTGGGCTAAAACCTCGTCGGATAACGGCCAGCCTTGGGTTTTTAAGTCCGCTTCTGTAATGGTAACGACCAACAGTCGAGAATCGGATTTTTTTTCCGGTTGCAGTCGCACCAACAAATCAAACATCCTCAATTCTAAAGGCTGTAAACTGCCCGATTGTTGTAAAATGACCACAACCAATGCGATCGCCAAGCTGGCAACTAACCCCGGACAGAGGAGAATCTTTACCGCTGTGAGTAAACCTTTTTGATCGCTTTTGAGGAAAGGTATTCGCGATAAAATTGAACGAAGTTTAGAAGACAACATGGAGTCAGGAGTGTAGAATTCAAAAATAGCCAATTCAAGTCAAATCAACAAGTCAAGAGTCACCAAACCATCATCCTCCGATGGCAAATTCCCCCTGGAGAAACAATTGAGCTGACCGGATATATTTTTGATCCTACCTATTAATGATAGTCTGAGTTTTGAGTCGTGACATCCTCCCACACCAAATCAAAGATTATGGTGTGGGCTTCCAACATCGCTGTCAGACATTGCTGCCCTACGCCACTTATCTAGGCTAAAAGCCCCCGACAGCCCGACTTGACAGCCAATTTCTTTCCCCCAGAGTCCCTGGGTACTAAGTATTTCATAGCCTCGGTTGCAGATTTCCTGTGCCGAGGCTATATCTCTATCAACCTCATATTTGCATTCAGGGCAACTATGCCATCTATCTGATAGTTCTTTCCTGACTTCGATACGGCAATTGGGACAAGTTTGAGAGGTTCCCCTGTGGTCAACTTCAGCCACAAAAACACCCCGTTTCTTGCCAACAAACTCGACAATAGAGCGAAACTGACCAAAGGCTGCATCAATTGTATGTTTGCCCAGGAAACCTTTCGCCATCGTTCGGAAATCAATATCTTCAACAAAGATAGTGTCTGCCATATCGCAGAGTTTGTGGGCAAGCTTAAACTGATAATCCTTTCGCTTAAATGCAATATGATTGTGTTGCCTCTCTACCTTCAATCTGGCTTTTTCATAGTTCTGAGAACGGTTTTTTTTCTTGGATAATCTGCGTTGTAGCACTTTCAGCCGACGATGCGTATCCTTGAAGAATTTACGTCCGGGCTCTATGAATCCATCACTGGTAGCCAAATAACTGTTGAGTCCCATATCTATCCCGATAAAATGCCCGTGAGGTTGGGGTGAGCAAATAGATAGATCAGATTGAATGGTGATAATAGCAAGCCATCCCATCGCTTTTTTAAGTATCCTAACTTGTTTGACAACAAACCCGTCAGGGATTGGTCGATGTAAGTTAATTTGGACTTTTCCTAGTTTGGGCAACTTAATTTGCCACCCTGTTATTGGGTTGGTGGAAAACTGAGGAAAAAGTATCGACTTCATTTGTCCATGCTTTTTGAACCGAGGAAATCCATAACCACGTTTCTGGAAAAAATCCCAAGCATCGTGCAATCTCCTGATGGTTGTTTGCAATACCTGCGACGGTACGGCAGCTAGTCTTGGAAACTCTTTTTTGGCTTTGGGTAAATTGTTTTGCTGTTGCTGATATCCAGGAAACGGATAGTCAGCTTTCATAATGTACTCTGACTCCAAGCTACACCTATCTATTGCACATTTTCTAGAAGCAATCCAATCTTTGAGTTCTCTAAGCGCATAGTTGTACGCATTGCGGCAAGTTTCGAGCCATTCGTTCAACAACTCAACTTGCTGATTGTCGGGATATATGCGGTAGGTGTAGTTGAGTGTTAGCATCTTTTTATCTTACCACAAAAAAAAATTGCGGTAATTGCTAATTTTACCGGGATTGACAAGGGGCTGTGTCCGCCACCTGCGGGCGGACTTTATATGCCCCGTCGGATAAAATTAGCGGTGTGGGAGTCTATGTATCCCGACGCTGAATTCCCCGATTACAGCTACGGACATCGCTCCCCCAAACCCCCACTAATAGTTAAAGCCGATGACCAATCAATTTCCAATTCCCGTGATTGTTAATGGTGCAGGTGGTAAAATGGGTCGTGAGGTGGTCAAAGCCGTCGCTAGCGCCTCCGATCTGAGTCTGATCGGTGCCATTGATCGCAACCCGGACATCTTAAATCAAGATGCAGGTGAACTCGCCGGAATAGAGCCTCTAGAAGTCCCTGTAACGAACGATCGCGAAGCCACGCTGGTAATGGCAGCTCAGGAAAAACAACCGCCTGTAATGGTCGATTTTACCCATCCCGACTCGGTTTATGATAACGTTAGAGCAGCGATCGCCTATGGAGTCCGTCCGGTTGTGGGGACTACGGGGTTAAGTCCGGAACAGATTCAAGACTTGGCGGAGTTTGCGGACAAAGCCAGTATTGGCTGTTTAATTATTCCCAATTTTTGTATTGGCATGGTATTGCTTCAGCAAGCCGCCGTCACCGCTTCTCAATACTTCGATCATGTGGAAATTATCGAACTTCATCACAACCAAAAAGCCGACGCTCCCAGTGGCACCGCCATCAAAACCGCTCAAATGTTAGGAGAATTGGGAAAAACCTATAATCCTCCCCAAGTAACAGAAACCGAGAAATTAGCCGGAGCCCGAGGTGCGATCGCCGCCGAAAATATTCGCATCCATAGCGTGCGACTTCCGGGATTAATCGCCCATCAAGAAGTGATTTTTGGGTCATCGGGCGAAATCTATACCCTCCGCCATGATACCACAGATCGGGTTTGCTATATGCCCGGAGTTTTACTCGCTATTCGCAAAGTTCTGCAACTCAAAACCCTCGTTTATGGGTTAGAAAAGATATTATAGAGGTTGAGAGTTAGGGGGAGAAAATTATCGCAATTTGACCCATTGATTTTTTCTGAACCTCCCCGACTCCATCACCAAAGAACTGACAAAATACCACTGACGCTCTATGTTGATTCCCATAACTCGCCAAACCTTTGAGGAATTGATTCCGGCTGTCGCCACCAGCGATCAATATCGTTATTGTTGGGGAAAACTCTCAGATTTTTTAAAGCGACTGTTAATTTCTGCCGTTTGTGGATCGGTTCTAATTATTATTGAAGTTGCCGTTGAATCTGATGGCTTGCAACAGGTCTTATTAGTCTTAGGATTAATTGCCATTCTCTATTGGTTTTGGGGGCCGGTTGTCGAAGCCAGTTTGCGGAATCTTCAATGTCGGAAATATACCTACTGCGGATTTTGGCAGGGAAAAGTCCTCGATTATTATATTACCGAAGAAGTCACCAGCGAACAGGAATCGGTTAACAAACGGGGAGATTTAATTATTATCGAAAACTTAGAGCGTCGAATCAATGTGGAAGTCGGAGACTCAAAAGGCTTTACAACCCGCATTCAAGCCCCGTTAAACCGCTCTCATAAAAAGCTACATCGGGGTCAAGTTGCTCAATTAATCGTCATGTCTTACCTCGAAGATTTAAGCCGCATTAGCCAAGTTTCCGACCTCTATATTCCCAGTCAAAACTTATGGGTGAGTGATTATCCGTATTTGCGTCGAGATGCCTTTGTTGATTTAAGTCGCTGGATGCGTTCTCAACGGGAGAGTCGCAGGCGATCGCCAACCGCTATGGAGGGATAAGATCGGGGTGTCCTATATCTGAGCTTCATCTAAAAAAACGACTGATTACTTGAGAAGATGCTCGTATAAATTAGAGGTATCTGGGGTGATCGACTCCCTGTAAATTGGAGGAAAACACAATGGAAGCACCTGGAAATCTCAGTTTAGAGCAACAATTCAAGTTAGAAGTTCTGCAAAAAGAAGTTAAACGCTTAACCCAAGAACAAGCCCAAGCCTACTTAATTGAACTTATGCGTCAAAATATGGTTAAGGATAACTTACTTAGACATTGGATTAAAAATCCTATACAGTAACAGATAGGGCGCAAGCTTTGCGCCCCGACATTCAAAAAAAACTAATTCACATTCACGTCTCGACCGTAGGCTTGCCAAGCCAAATCGACTAAACCATTCACAATCGCAACAGAGACCACCGCACTCCCTTTGCGGCCATCAATGCGAATATGAGGCACCATTGAGTCGTGTAAACGAGACTTGGCAACATCAGCCCCGACAAAACCCGAAGGGGTGGCAATTACTAAAGCGGGTTTAATTTCCTCAGCTTCAATCAAATCAACCAAAGCCGAAAGCGCCGTTTGTTCTTGACCGATGACAAAAATCGCTTCCGGATAGCGTCGGGCTAAGGTTTGAATCCCCCAAGCCGTGCGGGTTTTTTCCCGTTGTGGTCGAGTTACTGCTTCCATAGAACAGTATACTGGATTAGCAAAAGTCGCTAAAATTTGGGGACTAATTCCCACCTGAACCATCGGTACATCCACGACAATCGTTGTGCGAGCGGCTAGAGCTGCGGCACCTGCTTGTAACGCTTGATCGGAAAAGCGAACGAGGGACTTGTACTCGAAGTCAGCAGTCGTATAAATAACCCGACGGACAATTTCATACTCGGCTGGAGAAAAGACGTGATCGCCAATTTCGCGATCAATAATCCCTAGACTTTGGGCATCGGTAATGTGCCATTCCATCATGATCTTCCGCTATTATCCGTCTGCAAATCCGTGCAGTACCCCCGAACCGAAAAAAGTCTGAGCCAGGTTTGATCTGTCTACAGCAGTTCAAGATGGGAATTGAGTGCAGCACGGAATTTGTATATTAGACAAGTGTATCAGGGAAAATGTAGAGTCGATAACCTCTGAGGGATTGAATTTAGAGTTATTCAAAATCAAACAGGATCGAGAGTTTCGTCAATTCCCAATCCTGCTGTTTAACGGTGGAGATTGATGAATCGAAAATTAGCTTTCTGTAGCAGAAGACTGGTTAAATGCAGGAGTCAGATAAGCGGCTAAAACTCCAATCAGAAACGCTGCGATATTACGAACTAACGGCACCCAGTCCGAAGTCCGAGAGACAACCGGGCCGATACCGAAAGCAATAAACAAAATTCCCCACAACGGAGAGAAAATCAAAGCCCACTGCCAAGCGAATACTTGTCCGGGCTTACGAGGAATAGCAGCAATTCCACAAATAATCCCCCCCAAAGCCGAGGTAATCAAGGTTAAAATCCACTGTTCGCGGGGAAGTCCCGGTACCACACGACAACCGCCTTGAGTTAAGCAAGATTTGATGGCATCGAGAGATTGAAGAATCGATTGATCTTCGCCATTATCTCGCACAAAGTATTGATTGCCATAACGGGTTTGCAGTTCCACCCAAAACGTGCGGGAAAGCAAGGCATACAGGTCACGACCCACATTAAAGTTGAGGATATTTCCCCCCCGTTGGTCAGCAACCAGCAGAACACTTTTATCATCTAGTCCCCAGTAGTCCTTAACGGCACGACCGGGAGTCTGATCGAATTGAGTCAGAACTCTCAGTTTCCAGCCTGTATTCGCCTCAAATTGCTGAATCTGAGAAACAAGCAATTCTTCTTGAGTATCGGTGAGAACTTCCGCCAAGTCAATCACAGGCGTTTGAATATCGGGGAGTAACTCGGGGTTGTCATAGGCTTGAGCAACAGGGGCCAGCATCCAAGTTGATAAGCTTAAACAACAGGCGGCTAGAGATACCAGGAGTCTACGAAACCATCTCTGTTTCATGGGATTGTCTGTAAAGGTCTAAATTGTTGACGATAAAGGATTTTGTTAACCCAAGGATAATCGAAATCTTATATTTCTTTACAATTGTTAACTTTAACATAGAATTTTCTTACAGGACAGATGTCAGGAGACAGGAGACACCGAGTCAGGAGACACCCTTCGGGAACGTCCGTTGCTCCGCGACTATTCCGCCAAGTGCGCACTGCCTCACCGAGTCAGGAGTCACCGAGTCAGGAGTCAGAAGTTCAGAATTCCCTCTTACCCCTTACCCTTTACCCCTTACCCTTTACCCCTTACCCTTTACCCCTTACCCTTTACCCCCACAGTTTTACCGTTTTGTCTTCAGAAGCAGAGGCGATTATTCGACCATCGGGTGAGAAGGAAACACTGGAAACTACATCGCGATGTCCTGTCAGTGTAATCGGAATTGCTGCCATTTGGGTATCCGTTCCCAACTTCCACAGTTTAACGGTTTTATCTTGAGAAGAGGAGGCGAGCATTTGACCATCCGGACTAAAAGTAACAGTGGTAATGCTTTTTTGATGACCTTTTAAAGTATTGAGAAGCTTACCTTGCGGAGTCCAAAGTTTAATCATTTTATCGACACTTGCCGAAGCAATTGTCTTCCCATCCGGACTAAAATTAACATCCCAAACGACTTCGTTGTGTCCCTCTAAACGGTTGAGTTCGTGAATACCATAAACCGCTTGTTGCAGTGTCGCTGCAATTGAAATTTCGGTATTTTGGAGGCCGAAATTAATTAAACTTAATTTTTTCAGTTGTCGCAACTGTTTCACCGCTCTCAGGCTTTCCATAATCGCATCGAATTTTTGATGGGAAAAATACAAGGCATCGGAAGCAGAAGTTAGCGTTGCAATATTGGCAAGTTGTTTTTGTTTGTAGGCAATTTTGGCGGTAAAACCCAGTCCAATTGCCGTTAGAATTGCCAATCCTAATAATTGTTTTAACAGGCGGTTACGATCCATGAGTTGCTTCTGACTCATTTTCTGTAATGCTGCTTCGGCTTCTTTTTTCGCCGCTTGTGCTTGTTGCAGTCGTTGATGAATTTCTGTTCGACGTTGTTGTTCTTTGATGGCGTAGCGTTGACGAATGGGTAAGACTAAATAATCATGTAAAAGTTGATAGCGATTCTCTGGGGATGATGGGGTGCGATCGCGGGTTTTTTCTCGTTGACGTAATAATAAACCGGATTCTAAAATTATATCAATAAAGGATGCTGGTTCTTCGGAATTTTCCGAAGGATCTAACTTATAATTAGAACGGATAGCTGCCATTAATTCTGAGCGGGTTTTAATCGGACGAGTAAATTTTTCATCGGTTAAGGCAAATAAAACGTCCCAAGCCGCATCTTCATTTTCTTTTCCACAATCTTCGATAATCTGCTCAATCGAATGTTTGATGAGTTCTGCTTTGGGATTTTTTCCGAGTTGTTGATATTGGGCGAGTGTTGTAATTCCCTGTTCTCCCTCTTCTTGAAGTTGCGCTCCAACTACTTGTAATTCTATCGGACGAACTTCCCCTTGTTCATCGGCTAAATCTTCAACTAAAGTCTCAATTAAAGCGGGTTCTAATTCAAATTTAGCTCGCTGAGTTAAACGTTCAATCACAGCTTTCGCTTCAGTTTTGGAAAACTCTTTTAAATGATAACGATTTTTTTGGTCAAGAATATTATTATTAATAGCATCTAACATGACCAAGTTTTCACATTCTAAAAGACAGTGAAGATCATCTTCTCTTAAGGATAAAATTATTTTTACATAGGGCAAATTTAAACAAATTTTTAAAAATTGAGAAAAAGCACAAATTTCAACTTTATAATTAACAAAGAAAATTTCTTAAAACTGATCGAATATTAAAACCGTTAATAAATTTTTGTCAATATTTTTCTGAAAATTGTTTAAAACAAAAGAATTCGGATTTAATATAAATGTAGATGGATGTTCTTTGCTGATTTTCCAGGGCCGATTGGCAGCTTTTGCCAGGGTTTCCTCCCAGGTTTTTTTGAGGTAAAAGTTTTGCTGAGACCGAAAGTTTTCTTGGGTTAAAATTGCTTTGGCAACCGCCTGTTCAATCTCTTTAGACCAATGGGTATAGCTGCGGACAACAACAGGTAAAACATGACGGGCGCTCAAACTCATATTTCTTAAAGCCGGAACTAATCCCGCATTCACTAAAGAGCTTTTTCCCACACCAGAACGCCCATGAATCACAATTAACTTATGATCGTCTCTGCCCAGTCGTTGCAACAAATCATTAATATCCCTTTGCCGACAAGAAGCTATGATTTCCTCCGCCATCATCATCGGAGTTTCAATCTTTAAACTCGAAGGATTAATCACCTGTTTGATCGGCTGAAGTTGATGAGCGCCAATAAACGCTCGAAATCCATATTGATGCTCAATTTCTCGTTGTTTTTTCTTGATTCTAAACGCTTTGAGATCTTGAGCTTGTTCGTAGTAAATCGAGCGCAACTCTGCTAAAATATTAATATACAATTGAGGATCATATTCGGGTTCAGTTCCCCCTTGAGCCTGTTCTAAAACCTGAACCGCCTCATCCCAATGTCCTAAATTTTTGCTACTGCGAGCCAACAGCAACAGATACACACTGCGACTCGAAACCGGTTCAGACTTCGGTAAAATCGTTAAAGCCAGTCGAGCCAGTCGATAAGCTGTAGACCATTGAGAATGTTGCAGGGCGACTTCTGCCATCAACCCATAATCTTTGGCAAGCTGACGGGGTGTACCATAGGTGAGGTGCATCTTGAGCATCCGTTGGGCGAAGGTTTGCAACTCATTCCACTTTTGCAAACGTTGCAACAGTTCCCCCATATAAGACATCACACCCGCAACTAAATCAGGATTTCCCGCTTGTTCAAACACCTGCTGACATTGTTCCAAACTGACTTGGGCTTTCTCCAATAAATTCTGACTCAAAGCCGGATTTCGAGCCGCTTGTAAACGGTAAGTTAGACCAATATAAAACAGTACAATTCCCTGATATTTAATCAGAGATTGCCGATCCTTAAAATGGCTATAATTAGGACAAATACACTGACTATCGAGAAGAAAATTGATATCCATACAGTCTTGGATCATTACCTCGGTAAGGCTCAATTGCTGGCGACTAATTCTTCTTCTTTCCTCCGGAACACAACACTCGTCGTGCAGCAATGCCATAAAGCTTTTTTGATAATGAATTCGAGCAATATCACTTTGATCGCTGCCATCACGATCTAAACCCCAAATAAATTCCCGACAGGCTTCTAAAGTCGGTTCTAACTGATAACCCCGATTTTGTAAGTCTCGCCAAGCCGACTCAAGTTCCCGACGTCGGCGTGAACCGGGAGCAAAATTATAATTTTGCTGGGGAAATTGGGGATAGGAAATTGAATATTGAGTGGCAAATTCCCCCTCTTTAATTTTAAGTTCAGCGAAGGAAAAGAGAATATTCGCTTGTTGTTTGAGGTATTCAATTAGTTCACAGGTTGCCAGTTCAAATTTAAGGGTCGCCGCCGCCCAGCTTTTGAAATCTGGGGCTAATCGAATTAATTTCGTCGCCACTTCATCGGTGATCCACAGAATTAAAGGAAAAGAAAAGTGTTTGCGAAATTCATCTCGAACTTGATTGGTAGAATTGAGTAAATGATCGACAGAACTAACGTTTTCTAAGCCCAAAACCATTAAGGCAGAAGGGGATTGATTTTAAATCGCTGAAGAGATTGTTGTATAAAGGGTTTCAACGGATTTTGGTAAAACTAATTTTTGAATCTGAACTGGAGATTTTTGTTGTAACTGTCTGATCAGTTTGAGTTGGAGGCGAGCATAGTTACAACGAACTAAAATTAGAGAAAATTGTCCTTGAGATAGGGAAATAGACCGGACTAACCGAGTCATAAAATGCTGATTATGCTCGGTGATTTGTTCAGAGGTATAGAGATTATCCATTGGGCAAGCCGTTCTGCTCCAAACTGTAGTAAAATTAGATAGATTTTTATTTCCAGTTGATTTGATGTCTTGATAATGATCAAGCGGGGGATCTGAAACAAGATATTCAATTTTACCCCCCACTCTCGCCCCATTATAAGACATAATGTAGTTAACATTTTCTCACATCATGTTTCATCATTATTGGCAAATAAGCTGAAAAAATTAGCCCCAAGCACGAATATATTTATTGAGCTAATTAAACATTATTTCAAACGTTTAGCTGATGATGCTGTTCATGCTTAATACAGTATCAATCAAATTTTATTGAAATGTTTATCACTTTGTCAACTCGGGTTATAGCTGGGTCTTTTTTCCCTGTTTATTTCGTCTATAACGCTACGCATTATGGTGTTTGACATTAGTAAAAGCTGAAAGCCTGCTTTCGTCTACTTCTGACTTCTGACTTCTGACCTCACGACTTGCGCGTAGCGCTATATAACCCGACCCCACAAGTGGCAAAATGCTCTCGATTAAATCAGCTACAACTCGGAAGTATTTAAGGGATTATTGGACAAAAGACTGATTGAACTCTAAAGTTCCCTGCTGAAATTGTCGAGTTTCCGCTAAAGCCGGATTAATTCCAAACCAGCGACCCTGAGAATCCCGATATTCAAAGACAAACATACTCCGCAGTAAAGTTTGACATTCTTCCTCGCCCCGAACGTGTTGATAATTAACCACTTGTACCAGCAGTTTCCACTCTTCTTCACAAATCGCTCCTAAGAGATCATCTCGATATTCACGAATCACATTTTCCAGACAATCGCGAGTAAAAGGGGGATCGGCCTGTTGTAAGCAGCTATACATCAACATCAACAATCGTCGCATATGACCGCCACTAATGCGACATAAGCGATCGAGAGTTTCGGGAGTATCAAATAAGCTGGGAATTAATTCTGAGCGTTGTTCAGTGGGAATTTTAGGAAAAGCCCTGGCTAAAACCATTTCTCGCAACATCGCCATTCCCGGAGGATGATCTTCACCTTGACGAGTTCTCACCGGAATCATCGGGAGAACTTTAGGTTTAACCCCAAATCGACTAGACAATCTGCCATAATCGTTAGAAAACATTAAAGTCAGGGGAATGGTATAAACGACATGACAATCGAGGCGTTTGAGTTGTTCGCCCCGATCAACAAACAAGTATTCAGGTTGAGTTCGCCCCCAAGGTTTCGGAGAGTTATCAACCCGATCGAGGTTATCGATAATCACAACCAGTCCTTTTTTTCCGTTGGCTTTTAAAGCCGTGTTGGCGCGTTCGAGGAGTTCTTTATTAATCGCATCGAGAATACTGCTGACTCGCGGTTCAAGATATTGTCTGAGTTGAGAACGCAGTTTCGGCGCATCTTTGGTGCGAGCGGTTAATTTAGCAAATCCCACTGAGAGTTCCGCTTCTCCAGAGAGTTCTAGGGGAGTTTGTAAAAAGTCCGAGATTTCTGTAAATAAGTTGGCAAAGTATCCCGCTTTGATCCGAATTTGAGCGGCTTCGAGATTTTCACTGACTTGATGGGCGATCGCAAGTAAAATATCACTGATATCGACGTCAGCCATGTCTAAATCTTGGGAAGACTCAAAATAAACCACATGGTATCCAAGTTGTTCTAAGGTATCCTTAAGTCGAAATAGCTCAGTGGATTTGCCACAACCGATGTGTCCGGAGAAGAGTTGGCAAGTGGGTTCATCCCCCGAGAGGAGTGTAATGGTACGGCAAAGTTCTCGAACCAGATCGCTACCCCTCACCGAAGAAAAATCGATATAATACTGCCGATCCTCAGGGTTTGCCATGTCAATGGTTTTACTCGGATTGCAGGCTTTGTAAAATTGGATCAAATCTCAGCTGACCACGGCAGACTCTCTTTTGTGACAATTCTTTACCCAAAGTATAGATTGACACTTAGCTCCTGGGGTGTAGACTCACATAAAACAGGAGAGTCGGACAGACTGGATCAGATCGCTGAGGGATTGAACCCCTCGGTAGGCGAACGGGATAGAGCAGTCAGCGCTGTGAAATCTCAGTCTCCATCCGCATTTCGAGCTGAATGAATAACGATTGATCCCCAATTCTGTTTCAGGCTCACTGCATTATTTTGACCGATCGCAACCGTAGCGACAAGAGGGACACTTATGACAAATATTGTATCTGTTTCTTCCGATCAATTAGGAAATCGGCGTCAGCAACTGCGCCGTCAACGTCGTTGGCGCTTAGTACAAATCCTTTGGCAAGCCCTAGCCGTCAGTGGTTTAACAGGGGGAGTTTTTTGGGCAATTAATCAGCCCATTTGGTTAATTCGTCAGCCCGAACAAGTTACCGTTGAGGGGAATCAGTTACTCTCCGACCGGCGGATTCGCGCCCTGCTACCCCTATCCTATCCTCAATCTTTGTGGCAAATTCAACCCCAAGAGTTAGCAGAAACCTTAGAATCTCAAGGGCAAATTGCCGAAGCAACCGTCAGCCGACAGTTGTTTCCCCCCCGCCTAACGATTAAAATACAAGAGCGTCGTCCGGTGGCGATCGCCCAACCGAGTCCGACTTTAACCCGACGTTCCGATGCGGCGCAAGTGGGGTGGCTGGATGCCAATGGAGGTTGGATACCCTTAGAAAGTTATGCTAAATTAGAGAGATCTCGACAGTTGCCCAGCTTAAAAGTGATTGGCAACCCCGACCAATATCGTCCCCATTGGACGCAGATGTATGAAGTCTTAAGTCGCTCTCCGGTGGTGGTGTATGAGATCAACTGGCAAGATCCGGCCAACTTAATGATTACCACCGAAATTGGAGTCGTGCATCTGGGTGCTTATAGTCGCCAATTTGCTCAACAGCTTCGCGTGTTGGATCAGATGAGAAATTTACCGGAACAACTGGATTTAGCCTTGGTGGACTATATTGATTTACAGAACCCTGCTTCTCCAGTGATTCAGATGCTACCGGAACCCTAAAGCTTTCCTCTTGTCTTGAGGTTCGCGATCGACCAGCCTAAACTCCTCGATTGATCTGTTGTGCTTGTTGCCCTCGTGAAAGTCCGTTGGGTCAAGCCATTGCTTTCGGAATTCCTCTTGGTTTAGATCGCAACTTACCCTATAGTTGAATTTGAGTTGCGTCCTTTATGGAAACGTTATTCACTACCCCTATCGATTAAAATGAATCCTAAGATTAACCTGGGGTCTACCCAAAGAAATAATAATAATGAACAAGCCGATCAGAAAGCGAATCTCTGGTTAGCCGCCGAATCAGCTAATCCATTCCGCAAAAACGAGCGTATGGTAAACCCCAATAATAGTGAAACGAATAATTCTATGCCTCACGAAGAGTCTTGGAATACCGATATTATACCAAGTAACGCGGCGAAGATTAAAGTCATTGGTGTGGGCGGCAGTGGGGGAAATGCCGTCAATCGCATGATTGACAGCGAGGTATCGGGTGTAGAATTTTGGGCGGTCAATACAGATGCCCAAGCCTTAGCTCAGTCCAAAGCACTCAAACGTTTACAAGTGGGACAGAAGTTAACCCGAGGACTGGGAGCGGGCGGCAATCCGGCGATTGGACAAAAGGCAGCAGAAGAGTCTCGCGACGAAATCGCCCATGCTTTAGAAGGGGCTGATTTGGTGTTTATTACAGCAGGCCTGGGAGGGGGAACCGGAACGGGTGGCGCTCCCGTTGTGGCGGAAGTTGCCAAAGAAGTGGGTGCGTTAACCATCGGTGTGGTGACACGGCCGTTTACCTTTGAAGGACGACGACGGATTTCTCAAGCCGATGAAGGCGTGGCGGCTTTACAAAGTCGGGTCGATACGCTGATTATTATCCCCAATAATAAGCTGTTATCGGTCATTAACGAACAAACCCCCGTCCAAGAAGCATTTCGCTACGCTGATGATGTATTGCGTCAGGGGGTACAAGGGATCTCCGATATTATTACCATTCCCGGCTTGGTGAATGTGGACTTTGCCGATGTCCGGGCGGTGATGGCAGATGCGGGTTCGGCGTTGCTCGGGATTGGTTTGGGTTCGGGGAAATCCAGAGCCAGAGAAGCGGCGATGGCTGCGATTTCTTCTCCCTTACTGGAATCTTCCATTGATGGGGCGAAAGGGGTTGTCTTTAATATTACAGGCGGTACCGACTTGACCCTGCATGAGGTGAACGCCGCCGCCGAGACGATTTATGAAGTGGTCGATCCCAATGCCAATATTATCTTTGGGGCGGTGATTGATGAGCGCTTACAAGGAGAAGTTAAAATTACGGTGATTGCCACGGGATTTTCCGGCGAAAAACAACAAACCGTTCCCAGCAACCGAGAAGCTGCTCCTTTACCCCGGAATGCACCCCCGCCGCCTCCCAAGCCTCAACAGCCCGCACCCCAAGAGCAACCGCCTCAACAGCCGGGGCTTGATATTCCCGATTTCCTCAGACAGCGACGCCCTCGTCGTTAGCATTGGCAGAGGTTGAGGTGGAGAGACCGGAGGCGGAGTGATGACCGATTCGCAACCCCAGATTCCCGTAGCGCTGACGATTGCCGGATCGGATAGTGGCGGGGGAGCAGGCATTCAAGCCGATTTGCGAACCTTTGCTTTTCATTGCGTTCACGGGACGAGCGCTTTAACTTGTGTTACCGCTCAAAATACTTTGGGCGTGAACCGAGTCGATTCGCTCTCACCCCAGGCTGTCGCCGCCCAAATTACCGCCGTCGTTGAAGATATTGGGGTACAAGCCACAAAAACGGGAATGCTCCTCAACGCCGAGATTATTCGCCAGGTGGCGACTGAGGTGGAAGCGTTGCATCTACAACCGTTAGTGGTCGATCCGGTAATGGTTTCTCGCACAGGAGCGCAGTTGATCGATGAGAACGCGATTAGAGCTTTGCGGGAGTTGTTATTTCCCCACGCTAGCCTGATTACACCCAATCGCTACGAGGCTGAGATTCTCACGGGGCGAAAAATACAGACCCTCGATCAGATGTGTACCGCCGCTCAACAGATTTACGAGCAACTGGGAGTTCAAGCGGTTTTGGTCAAGGGGGGAAGTTTGGAAGCTTCTTGCCGGGGAACTGATGTCTGGTTTGATGGCCAACAGCTACAACCCTTACAAACTCAAATGATTGAGACACCCCATACTCACGGTACGGGGTGTACGCTGTCGGCGGCGATCGCCGCTAATCTAGCTAGAGGGCAAGACTTATTTTCTGCCACCCAACAGGCTAAGGCTTATGTAACCCAAGCCCTCCAGTTTTCTTTGAGTATTGGTCAGGGTCAAGGGCCGATCGGACATTTTTTTCCCCTGCTGTCCCCAAGCTGATCTTTGTTCGGTTCAATGCACCATTTGTGAATTTATTTAGCTTGTTGGCTATAGCGGGGAGAACGTTTTTGCTGCCAGTAAAACGGATGAGGGGGTAATTCCTGGGTAGTTTCCATCTCAGAGGTATTACTGCGAGTTGCGGTTTCGGCCAGAACTTCCTCTTTTTCTGAAAACAGAGGAGTCGAACTTCGCAAAGGATCGCGTTGTACCGCAGCCAAGGCTTGACGGACTGCCGTTTTGATCTTAACCTGATATTCGTCCCGAGCGCGTTTTTGCTGATGCAACCAACCTTCGCGGCTAGATGCATATAGGGTTGGTAGGCGGTTAAGAGCGAAGGTTTCCACCTCGATGCGCTGAATGTACTGCGTTAACCGAGGAGAAAGGAGTGCCATTTGGCTTCTGACTTCCTCTGCCACCAAGTCTTCCATGATGTTGTGGTATTTTCTGCGTTGCTTCCCTGACATAGTTGTCACCGAAAACCTTTGTGTATTATGTGTTTTTACTGAACTTTGTACCCCGAGTTCAAAATCACCGACAAATTCGCTGTAGATCATGGGGAAATTGAGAAACCACACTTTAGCGAGTGGATGACAGAGCGATCTCGATCAGATCTTCTATTCCCTCCACCTGATGATCTCCGGCTAAATAACCAATTCCGCGATGGAGATGAAGGCGAAGTTGCTCGGCGAGGGTTTGTCTATCTGTTCCCAAGCCGTCCTGCCAACACCTTCGCTTCAGGGCTACTAAGAATAAGTTAGACAGATCGCCGCTAAAGACACGCCAAGTCATTTCAACGCCACTCTCAGCGGTTAATGGAACAGGAGACGGAAGTGTGGATTCTGCCAGTGATAGGCAAAAAGCCCAACGACAGAGAATATTCCACTGTTCTATCCCCGTTGTTCGCTTGAGCTGCAAAAGCTGCTCTTTGGCAACCGGGGAAAGACGAATTCGGTCAACGGGTGGCTCCATAGGTTGCCATAATGAGTCAAAATCTCCACAGACCAGGAACTTAATTAAGCCTGTCCTACCCCTATTATACAACTATAAGTGTTTTGTCGGTATCCAGATGCATCGTTTTTGACATGATCGGCAATCTAGAAGCTAAAATCTTGACCGCCGTTACCCCGACTTGTGAACAAGCTGTGAAAATTTACACTCACTCTTTGATGATTTCGGACGAATGACCCAGATGGCAAGAATCAAGTTGATTCAACTCCGTGAATTTGCGGAGTTACAAGTGTAGCTTAACTCAAGCTATCATAAAACAAAGCCATCGAGTGGTCAAGCTCTCCCATCGAATGTTTTGATCTCGACTCGGGAAAATCAGAATATCAACATTTTCTTTGCAACCCCAACCCCAGAAATGCTAGAACTACATTGTCATACCACCTACTCCGATGGTACACTCACCCCCAGCCAACTGGTCGCCGCAGCCCAAGATGCCGGAGTCAAAGCACTCGCGATCACCGATCACGATACCCTTTCCGGTTGGGAAGAAGCCTTTAGCGCCGCCTCGGGTTTGGATCTCGAAGTGGTTCCCGGAGTTGAACTGTCTACTGTTTATAACGAACGTTCTTTACATATTCTCGGATTTTACCCGAATAAAAATAAACTCTATTATCCCCTATCTGAACGTCTAGAAGGACGCAAAAGACGCGCCCAACAAATTATTAATAAATTAACCGAATTGGGTTATCCGGTTGAACTTCCTCCAATGGGTGAAGGAATAGCGCCTTCTCGTCCTCATATTGCTACAGCTTTAGTCAAAGCCGGTTATGTTCAATCTTCTCAAGAAGCCTTTGAAAAATGGTTGGGAGATGATCAACCTGCTTTTGTTCAATATGAAAAATTTTCCGCAGAAGAAGGGATTAAACTCCTACTCAATTGTGAGGCTATTCCCGTTTGGGCGCATCCTTATTTGTTTAGAGGCGGTGAAGTTGCAACCGTGTTAAAAGATCTGGTTGCTGCGGGATTATTAGGCA
This sequence comes from Lyngbya sp., assembly GCA_035285085.1. Classification (GTDB taxonomy): domain Bacteria; phylum Cyanobacteriota; class Cyanobacteriia; order Cyanobacteriales; family Microcoleaceae; genus Capilliphycus. Next base: position 83,644 of record JAYKHV010000055.1, read on the forward strand.
TTGAAGTTTATCATCCCAGTCATACCCCCAAACAAATTCATCATTTAGAATCTTTGTGTGCTGAATATGGCTTATTAAAAACAGGCGGCAGTGATTTTCATAGCCCCAATTCTGATATTAGCCTCAATCAACTTCATTTACCGCTGGAGTTATTAGAGTCCCTCAAACAAGTAAAATCTCAGATCACTTAGACAAGCTAATTCTAAAAGTTAGCCTCATTTTTCTCACGAAATCAACACGAAACCCACAAAAATATGTAAAAATAATAACGTTAACTTTAGAAACGTTCCCACCATGACTTATCATGTAATTTATGACGGAAACTGTAATTTGTGCGTGACCTTAGTACAGCTTTTAGAAAACTTAGATCAAGGTCAGCAGTTTCAATATACCCCCATGCAAAACCAAGCCGAACTCAACCGCTTTGGCATTACATCAACCGACTGCGAACAGGGGATGATTTTAATTGATGGTAACAACCCTCAGCGTCGTTGGCAAGGCAGTGATGCGGCTGAAGAAATTGGCAATTTATTACCCGCAGGCTATTTATTTGTGAGTGCCTATCGCGCTTTACCGGGGTTAAAATGGGCGGGAGATCGCATTTATGAACAAATCCGCGACAACCGTTATCAGTGGTTTGGTCAGCGTTCTAGTACCTATAATTCAGCTTACTCTAGTTGTGAAAGTTGTCAACAAAATTAGGGCTGGCGCGATCGCCAATTTCAAAGTATAGTAATATTCAACAGCACCTAACGCTAACTGTGGGCTGCTGTCTCACCGTTCGCATATACATCTGTACAAGTGTATCTGTGTATCTAGGTGGTTGCGTCAGCTAAGAAAATCTCAAGTTCTTATTTGGCGTTATTACCTATGTGTACAGATCCATTTACACAGATAGATATGCGGGTTGTGAGACATTAGCTTACTCCAGGGCTGAATTAGCAACTAAGCCTTGGTGTGAAGTGTTCTCGCTGTGAACTTCTCAATACAAATTGATACCATTTTCAGAGGAGTTTTTAAAAACCATGAGTTCAAAGAGATTGCTAGTAACCATCTTGGTGATATTATAGCGATCAACTTTCAATGGAAATGCTGTATCTGAATAATGTAGATAACGTTAGTTTAGACTAATGTTGATAATTGCTTCTATTTTGTTTTATTGTACAGCAAAACCTCAGAAAAGAAAACCGAAAATTAATTGTATTTGCACGAAAGGGAAGTGATTGTAAGTCTTTAAACCCAAAAGCATTTGATGAATTTCATTATATAGATGAACTTCCTAACTTGGTTAAAAATTTTGGTTCTGAAATTATCCAAACAGAAGCTTACATTTGTTATGAAGATGCGGTAAAATGTTTAATAGAAGCCATTCAAACTGCTGTCAAGATCTGCCAATCAACAACCATCGGTTCTCTCAGTAAATTAATGTGTGAGAATTCCAATTTTCCCAACTACAAAAATGTTTCATCGATCCGAAAACCGGATGGCAGTAAATTTTCAAAGTTTACTAAATTTATCGACCGGGTGATAGAGAAAGGAATTATCCGAAAGGTCAATCAAGAGATATTTACAATTAATGAAATGAAGGGAGATTAATTCTATCAACGTATTGGTCAAAAAAAATCCTCACTGGGTTGTAGATCATCATTGTTTAATGATAAACTGACCAAAGTGAGGAAACACCAAAAATTATTTTTGATTTTAACTCTTGAAATATAAGAAAAACTAAAAAATGGATAAACTTCCAGAAATCAAGAATGAAAAACTGAGGTTGCGTGCATTAACCCATCGTTCCTACGTTAACGAACATCCAGGAGAAACAAAAGATAACGAGCGCTTAGAATTTTTAGGAGATGCAGTCTTGGGGTTTTTAGTCGGTGAATTACTGTATAATTATAATGGGCAAGAACTCAGCGAAGCCCAAATGACCCGTTTAAGAGCGGCATTAGTGGATGAAAAACAACTGGGAAAATTTGCGGCTGAATTAGGAATGGGTGAAATCATGCGACTGGGGAAAGGAGCAATAAGAGATGCAGGATACCAAAACCCTGCATTACTCAGTGATACTTTTGAAGCCTATATTGGAGCTTACTATTTGGATGCGGGAATAGAGAAAGTTCGAGAATTTATTATCCCTCTGTTTACTCAAGTTGCGAATCAAATTATTGGGCTACACGCTGAAGAAAAAAATTCTGAAAATCTAATTGATTCAAAAAATCGATTTCAACAATGGGCGTTAGCAGAAGTGGGAGAAAACCCGAAATACTTTATTATCGATCAATCAGGCCCCGATCATGCCAAAGAATTTGTTGCGGAAGTGCGGGTTAAAGATCAAGTCTATGGTATCGGAAAAGGGCGCCGCAAACAAGATGCTCAAAAAAAAGCCGCAGAAGCAGCCTTAAAAAAATTGGGAATTGTTTAAAAAGGCAAGAGGCAGAAGTCAGAAGTCGATTTGGTCAGTCGTCAGAAGTTAAGGATAACTGGTCACTGATAACTGATAACTGTAAACTGAATTAAGCTCGCAAAGCTAACTCGGCGGTAGGTTGAGACTCTCGGATGAGATATTCTAGGAACGTCTGAGCGACGACAGAGAGATGTTTTCCGCCAAGATAAACAACATACCAGCGCCGCTGAATGGGAAAATGTTGGATATCCAAAATCGTTAATTCTTTCGAGAGACTCTCCAAGACTAGAGTATGTTTGGACAAAACAGAAATACCTAAGCCGCCTGCGATCGCGTGTTTGATGGCTTCATTGCTACCAAGTTCCAAACGAACCTTGACCTTGACCTTGTGTTTTTCAAGCAACTGCTGAACAGCTTGTCGAGTTCCAGAACCGGGTTCTCGCATGATAAAGGCTTCACCTTGAAGTTGCTTGATCGAGATATTTTTCTGTTTAGCCAGAAGATGATCGTGTCGAGCGACGACAACCAAAGGATTATCCAGAAAAGGTTCTGCACAGAGATCGAGATCTTCAGGAGGTTGACTGAGAATATAAAGATCATCTTGATTCTCTTGCATTCGTCGGGTTAGTTCTTGGTGGTTGTTAACCTGAAGCGAGACATCAATACCGGGATACTTTTGGCAAAACGAACCCAGAAGCCGAGGAACAAAATATTTAGCAGTAGTGACGACGGCTAGGCGAAGTTGTCCTTGCTTCATGCCTTTGAGGTCTGCCACCTTCATCTGAAAGTTTTCCAGTTGCTCGAAGATATCGTGACACGTTGTGAATAACTCCCGCCCCGCCTCTGTGAGATAGAGTTGCTTGCCAATTTGTTCAAACAAAGGTAAACCAACCGCCTGAGTTAGTTGCTTGACTTGGCTAGAAACTGTTGGCTGAGTGATATACAACTCTTCAGCCGCTTTAGTAAAACTACCGTGACGAGCCACAGTTTCAAAGACTCGTAACTGATGTAGGGTTGCCTGGATCAAGAACTCCTCCTTTCTATTAAGTATGGGTTGGGGTGGGTATAAGTAAATGCAATATGAAAAGGGTTGCGTTCTATTTCGATTTTAATGGTATGCTAACCATAGATAATAGTCAATCAATGATACTATTTCGATAGACCCGTATCTATTCGAGCATTCACTCAGATTTCACAAACCCATGCAAGTAACCAGGATTACGAATAAAATACATTTTAGAAATCTACAAGGTGACATATTTGGGGGAGTCACCGCTGCTGTTATCGCCTTACCAATGGCACTCGCTTTCGGGGTCGCTTCCGGTGCTGGAGCCGCCGCAGGCCTTTGGGGGGCTGTTTTGGTGGGTTTCTTTGCCGCATTATTTGGAGGTACACCGACTTTAATCTCCGAACCTACAGGCCCGATGACCGTTGTGTTTACGGCGGTTGTGGCTAAATCCCTGGCTGCTGCACCCGACGAACAAACCGGGATGGCAATGGCTTTCACCGTTGTGATGCTGGCGGGGATTTTTCAATTCGTGTTTGGGGTGTTGAAATTGGGTAAATACATTACCCTGATGCCCTACACCGTAATTTCAGGGTTTATGTCCGGTATCGGGATCATTCTGATCATTCTTCAACTCGGGCCAATGCTCGGACAAGCCAGCCCGAAAGGTGGAGTGGTCGGAACCCTAACCAACATTCCCAACCTGATCGCCAATATCAATCCGCTAGAAACTGTGTTGGGTTTGATTGCCATTGCAATTATCTTCTTCACTCCCAACAAATTGAAGAAGGTGCTTCCGCCTCAACTCAGTGCTTTAGTGATCGGAACCCTGATTTCTCTATTCTTCTTCGGTGATGCAGATATTCGTCGCATCGGTGAAATTCCGATGGGCTTACCTCAATTACATATTCCGGTATTTAGCCTGGGACAAATCAACACCATGTTAATTGATGGTTTGGTTCTGGGGATGCTCGGTTGTATTGACTCTCTGTTGACTTCTGTAATTGCCGATAGCTTAACTCAAACTCAACACAATTCTGATAAAGAACTTCTCGGTCAAGGACTTGGAAACCTGATTTCTGGAATTTGTGGCGGTCTTCCCGGTGCAGGTGCAACAATGGGAACCGTTGTTAATATCCAAAGCGGTGCTACAACTGCCGTTTCCGGTTTAACTCGCGCTCTGATTTTATTAGTGATCGTCTTAGTGGCCGCTCCCCTCACCCAAAGCATTCCGATGGCGGTTCTTGCAGGTATCGCTCTGAAAGTCGGTATCGATATTATTGACTGGAAATTCCTCAAACGCGCTCACAAACTTTCTTGGAAAGCTGCCGCCATCATGTATGGTGTGGTCTTGCTGACTGTTTTCTACGACTTAATTATCGCGGTTGGTGTTGGGGTATTTGTGGCGAATATGCTCACGATTAAACGTCTGGCTGATATCCAAGCCGAACAGGTTAAAGCCATCGACACCCCCAACGATGAGGTGCTTGTCAACGAAGAAGCCAAAGAGTTGATGAAACAAGCCAACGGTCGTATTCTTTTACTCGACCTCGGCGGCCCGATGAGCTTTGGTGCATCAAAAGCAATTACTCAACGTCAAGCGATTTTAGATAACTATCAAGCGATCATTATCGACTTAAATCACGTTCCTCTGTTGGGTGTAACTGCAACCCTGGCGTTGGAAAAAATGATCGATACGGCTTATAACAAATCCATTGATGTTTACATTGTCGGTGCTGAAAACAGTCAACATCAAATTAAAACCCGTCTACAACGCTTTAACATTTTGGATCGTTTACCCAAACAAAATCGAGTCGCAACCCGTGTTGTTGCTCTGCGGCGAGCTTTAGCGAGTATCAACGGTGAAATCATCCAACCTGAAATCACCGAACCTGAAAGCTATGACGAAGAAATGAATAGCTATCCGGTCAACCCCAGTGATGCTCCTAGACTGCAAAAATCTTGATTGTCTAGCCCCGGTTCGTAACTCCTAATATTCTCCCTCTTATCGGGGCTATTTCCTAATTATCTTGAGACCGATCTCAAATCAGGGAAAGGCAGAACTCTCTTCAAAACCTTAAAACGGTAAAGCTGCTTCTGCCTCCCCAACTTTTTCAAATTTTTTGATCTACAATCATCTCCACAACTAACAAGTGAGAAGCTATTTTAAGGGCGGGTTGATCAATATTTGCTTATAATAAATTTCAAATAAAGATCAACTCGCTTTGCTCTGAAAACCAATTTGTGATTCAATTAAATTAGATTGCCGTTGTCTTGAAAACCCATGTTATACGACTTGAACATTCCGCTGTCTTCTCCGATATTTGCAACCGCTACAGAAGCCGAAAATGGTCCCATTGTCTTAACTGCCGTTCTCCTCAGTTTAGTTGTGGTTTATATTGCCAGTAAACTCGGCGGAGAATTGTCAAAACGTCTCGATTTACCCCCGGTTTTAGGTGAATTAATTGGCGGGGTTATTGTTGGAACTTCCGCTTTGCACCTGTTAGTTTTTCCCGAAAGTGGTGCAACCGCTTCTGACTCTTTATTGATGACTTTTTTACAATCGATTAGCGATTTAAGTCCCGAGTCAGTTACTTCTATTTTTGCCAGTCAAAGTGAAGTGGTTTCGGTTTTGGCAGAATTAGGGGTAATTATTCTCCTGTTTGAAATCGGTTTGGAATCCGAGCTTAGAGAACTGCAAAAAGTCGGTTATCAAGCCGCTGTTGTGGCGGTTGTCGGTGTGGCGGCTCCCTTTGCAGCCGGTACTTTAGGGCTGATGTATTTCTTCGGAGTTCCCGCAATTCCTGCTATTTTTGCCGGGGCTGCATTAACAGCAACCAGCATCGGAATTACCTCAAAAGTTCTTTCAGAAATCGGACGTCTCAAATCAAAAGAAGGTCAAATTATTGTCGGGGCAGCGGTTATTGATGATGTTCTTGGTATCATCGTTTTAGCTGTTGTTGCCAGTTTAGCCAAAACAGGCGAAGTAGACATCCTCAACGTTGTTTATCTGATTATTAGTGCGACTGCATTTCTTCTAGGTTCTATCTTACTCGGGAAATTTTTCAATACATCTTTTGTCGCGATCGCTGACCGTTTGCAAACCCGAGGACAGTTAGTTATTCCCGCTTTTACCTTTGCTTTCTTGATGGCATTTTTAGCCAATGCAATTCATTTAGAAGCAATTTTAGGGGCGTTTGCAGCCGGGTTAGTTCTTGATGAAACCGACAAACGTAAAGAACTTGATAAACAAGTTATTCCCATTGCTGACATTTTAGTTCCCATTTTCTTCGTTACCGTTGGGGCGAAAGCGGATTTAGGTGTATTAAATCCCGCAGTCCCCGCCAACCGCGAAGGACTAATTATCGCCACCTTCTTAATTGTGGTTGCGATCGTCGGTAAAATGATTACGGGTTGGGCGGTTGTCGGTCAACCTCAAATTAACCGCTTGGCTATTGGTGTTGGAATGATTCCTCGGGGTGAAGTCGGTTTGGTATTTGCAGGAATTGGTTCAGCCAGTGGCGTACTCGACAAACCCCTCGAAGCCGCTATCATTATCATGGTGATTCTCACCACGTTCCTCGCCCCGCCTTTCCTCCGTTTTGCCTTTAAACAGTCTCCAGAAGCCACCGAAACGGATGTCGAGTACAAAGGAAATGCCTAAACTGCTTTCCTCGGTCAACCTCAGAGGAAATCGATTCATCATCTAGATTCGCTTATTTGTGTTAACTTTAATTCAGCGATCGCAGAACAGTCAACTCGATCTCAAACTGTTCTCCGATTGCTGAATTTTTCCCTGTTTATGGTTGTTGCACCTGTAATCTGTTCAATAGTTAGCATGGAAAATATTATCCAAAGTCTTCCAGATAGCCCAATTGTAACTTTTACAATTCTAATTCTGGTCAGTTTAACCATTCCTCCAATTTTTGAAAAGTTAAAATTACCAGGATTAGTCGGATTATTAGTCGCTGGAGTCGTCTTAGGAACCAATGGCTTGCAACTATTAGAACCGGATTCGGAAACCATGAAACTGTTTGCAGACATCGGTAAAATTTATCTGATGTTTGTAGCCGGTTTAGAAATCGATCTCGCCGAATTTAGACGCACCAAAGATCGTTCTTTGGGGTTTGGTTTTGCGACTTTTGCCATACCGTTAATAACGGGAACGGGTATCGGTTTAGTCTTTGGTTTCGGGTTGAATGCTGCGATTTTAATCGGTTCCCTTCTCGCCTCCCATACCTTACTCGGATATCCCATTGTTAACCGTTTGGGTGTTGTTAAAAACGAAGCCGTAACCGTAACCATCGGCGCAACAATTTTTACCGATATCGCCGCACTCCTCGTTTTAGCCATTTGTATTTCTATTCATGGCGGAGAATTTTCACCCACAACTTTGATTATTCAACTCGGGGCTTTAGCCCTTTATTCTGTGATTGTTTTGGTGGGATTAGATTGGGTCGGAAAAGAATATTTTCGCCGTACCGGAGACGAAGAAGGCAATCAATTTTTGTTTATTTTGTTGGCGGTTTTTCTCGCGTCTGTCGGCGCCCAAGTCATCAATATTGACAAAATTGTGGGGGCGTTTCTTACCGGACTCGCCGTTAATGATGTTTTGGGTCACAGTCCCGTAGAAGAAAAAGTTGAATTTGTTGGGAGTACCTTATTTATTCCTTTTTTCTTTATTCAAATGGGATTGTTGATTGATATTCCCGCCTTTGTCAGCAGTTTAACAACTGAATTGGCTTTAACTTTAGCCATTGTTGGGGGATTACTGGGGAGCAAATTTTTAGCCGCTTTTACCGCCAAACTTCTCTACAAATACAAGTGGAATGAAACCCTAACCATGTGGTCGCTTTCCCTTCCCCAAGTGGCGGCGACTTTAGCAGCAGCTTTAGTCGGAGTTGATGCAGGTCTTTTGAGTCAAGAAGTCTTTAACAGCGTGATTGTTTTGATGCTTGTTACTTCAATTCTAGGCTCAGTTTTAACCGCTCGTGTGGCGCGAGATTTAACCATCCCCAAAGCCGATTTAGAACCTCAAAGCGAAGAATGGACGTTAGGAATAGAACCGCTTGAACCGTCCGAATTACAACAGTCACCTAGTAAATTTACCGTATGCAAACTCAAACATCATTTTACCGTTTTAGTTCCAATTTATAATCCCCTTTCCCAACGTTATCTAATCGAAATGGGGGCGTTATTGGCGCGTCACGAGTCGGGAATGATCGTGCCTGTATCCATTACTCAAGCGCACGTTCACATGGACGAACCGCAGTTAGGTGTCGCCCTAGAACAAAGCGATAGGCTGTTAGAAAGGGCGGTAGAAGTTGCCAAAGAATTTAAAGTCGAAGCCAAGCCAAAAGTTAGGATTGATGATGATATTGCCGAAGGAATTAGTCGGACGGCTCGCGAACAAAATGCCAATTTAATTGTGATGGGTTGGAGCGATTCTACAACCAGTTTAAGGGCGCGATTATTTGGCAGTTTGGTTGATAATGTATTTTGGTCTTCTCATTGTCCGGTGGCGATGGTTAAACTGTTGGATGAACCGATTAATATTCGTCGGATTTTAATCCCCGTTAAAAATATAACGCCCCAAGCTATTAGAACCGTTCGTTTTGCTCAACTCTTTGCCGATACAAACCAGGCGAAAATAGCCCTTTTACACGTTTGCGATCGCGGAACTTCTTCAGAACAAATCGCAAAATTTGAGTCAGAAATGGCAGATGTTTTAACTCAAAGTGGTCCCCAAGTTCAGGCGAGAATTAAAACCGTTGCTTATGATGATGTTTCCAAAGTCATTGTCAGAGCCGCACAATCTTTTGATCTGGTTGTTTTGCGTTCAATGCGACGTCGGACTGCGGGAGGTTTGGGAGTAAGTAATGTTACCTCTGAAGTGATCAAACAACTCACCTGTTCTATTGTTTTGTTTGGAGAACCTCACACTTAAAATTACATCCATTTCCGCTCTAAAATTTCATTGATGAAGGTTTCCCCATCAAGGGGTGGGGTTTCCTCAGAAGCAGATATCGCAGCATCAATTTTCGTTCTCACGTCTTCAAGCCATTCAGCCTCAGCCTGTTCCCAAACCTCCAGCAGTCGCAACGCCTTTGAAACGACTTCTTCAGGGGTTTGATATTTCCCTGATTTCAGCTTGCTTTGAATAAATTGTTCTTGGTCAGAGGTGAGATTAATACTCATGGTATGATTGAAATAGGGTTCATCCTAATCATAGCTAATCTAGTTTATCATCAGTTTTGAGAGTACAATTAACTTAAATCATCAAGGAATAAGATAAATAACGATGAATACAGTTCAATTACGACAAAAAATTGAAAGCCAACTCAATCAACTCTCACCGGAAAGACTTGCCCTGGTGAGTGACTTTCTTGACTCCATCGAATCAACAGAACCCATTGATTTATCTTCTTTGCGTAAACTTCCCCCAATTAAAAGAGGAAAAACCGCCAAAGATTTACTAAAATTTGCCGCGACTTGGCAGGGAGATGATCTGGAAGACTGCCTAAACATCGTTCATAAAACTCGCTCAGAAACGCAGTTTTAACCCCATGCCTTATCTGCTCGATACCAACCACTGTAGCTATATTCTTAATGGCAACTCTCAAGTAATTAGTGCCTTAAATACTCATATAAATGATACTATAGGTATTAGTATTATTACTTATGCTGAATTGCTCTATATGACCGAAAAATCGAATAAAGTCGTACAGAATAAGAGAGCAGTTGAAAATTTTTTAACACAGGTTGACCTATATTTTTTGGATGAAGAAACTGCAATCATTTATAGCGGTATTAAAGCATCAATTTTTAATCGTTTTGCCCCAAAAGATAAAAATAAGCGTCGCCGCACCAGCATAAGTAACTTGGGATTTACTGACCATGACCTTTGGATTGTTGCTACAGCTATTCAACATGGATTAACCCTAGTTTCAGCCGACAGTGATTTTGACCGAATAAACCAAGTTCAGCCCTTTTCTTGGGAATCATGGATATAATATTTTTGAAACAGGAATTTTACCGTCAAGATGACTTGAAATAAATTGTAAGTTCCACACAAAATATAATATTATTTAGCTTCTCAAAAAGGTTACGCCACCCTAACAGTATAAGGAGAACGAAGATTTATGAATCGATATAGTATGATAATTCAATGGTCTGATGGAGATCAGCTTTTTCTCGTTACAATTCCAGAGTTTGCTGACTTAGTTGTAATGCCTTGTACTCACGGAAAAACCCGTGAAGAAGCTATTCATAACGGTGAAGAAGTGATTGAAATGTATCTGGAAGCTTGGGAAGCAGAAGGCGAACAAATTCCTGAACCCCGAACACTTCAAGTTGTTTGATAATTGTATCGCGATCGCGACAGCATTACAACCCCCATTCATCATTCCTCATCCTCCCAACCCCGGAAAAAATACACTCGCCCCATACTTAATCAAAGTTTAAACAAAAGAACATCTATTTTTCCGTAATTCCACTGATGACCTTTCCTTGATTTCAGTTTAAGTTGGACTTAGGCGGAATAAAAGACTTGAACTCATTGGAGTTGAATATGAGATTCATCAAAGGTATTTTTGGCATTTTAGCTTACGGATCAGCGGCATTGTGTCTACTGGCAGCAATTGCGGTGTTGTTTGATAGTGATTCCGACTTGGCTTCTAATTTCTTTGGCTGTTTAATTGGCTTGGGAATTACTGTGGGATTTGCCAAACTAGGACAGTGGTTAATGAAAAAACCACCTCTTTCAGATGAAGGAAATCAACAAGTAAAATCTGACCAGCAAACGGAGACTAAAGATCTACAATCAACTTTCTATAAACTGGTCGAGAAAAACCAAGGTTCGATAACGGTTATGCAGTTGGCGATCGCTGCGGGAATCTCTGGAGAAGATTCTAAGGCATATTTAGAACAGCAAGCGAAACAGTTTGAAGCTCATTTTGATGTCAGCGAAACGGGTACTATAGTTTATAAATTCCCGCTTTAATGAAGTCAATAAAATTCACGCAGGGTTAACACTTTTTCTATTAAGGATTTTTTTAATGTTACGCACAAAATTTGCCTGTCTTTGGGGATTCGCTTTAATTATTGCGGCGATGTTCTGTTTTTCCTCCCCGGTTTTTGCCCATCCTCTTTATCCCGTATTGGGCTTTGAATGGTCTTTTATTGCCGGAAATCAAACTTCTCCGGGTGGTTCTTCTGCCCAGTCTCTCAAAAAACTAAATGAGGTTAATTTTTCCTACGAACTCTCTAAAACCTTAAATGAAAATCGAGATGAAATTGGTCGAAATCTCTTTTCAATAATTCATCCGAATGCCAACTATGATTATACGGAATATATTTTAATGGCGGAAAAACCCGGGAATCAAGTTGTGTTTGAAATTCCCATACATTGGCATCGAGATCTGGTTGCAGTTCAGCGAAATCACCTTACCCGAATTCGTTGGCAAATTGGTAATCACCAGCATCTCAAGGCTGAGGTAACTGATGATTACTTTACTTTTCCTCCGACTCATCTTACCGAGATGAATGATTCACTCCGGTTATTATTGAATCACTTTTAGTTTGTCGAGTGGGTGACATCAAAGATGTATTAATTCTCATGTGAATTTCAAACTGTAACCCACACTAACGGATACATTGTAGTCGAGTGGGTGACATCAAAGATCTATTAATTCTCATGTGAATTCTCGACTGTCACCCACCCTACTATTTAACTTGCACTAACAAGCTGTTTTTTGTTCGTTTTTGCGGGTTCAATAGGCGCACTCAACGCTTCTTCTAACGGCGCACAACCCAAACGTTCTTCGAGAATATTCATCACTTCTCGGCCAAAATCATAGGGGTTTCGTTGCCAAGCTTCCAGACAAACTTCTCCAAAAAACGATCCCAACGGTTCGGGATTCCATAACAGCTTTCTCGCCGTCCAAGGCATCAAACTCATGGGATTATAATCGGGATTGAGCATATCCTTTTCAAAGGCGTATTCTTCTAAATGAGTGTGGGGTTGCAACCCGATAAAGAAAATCGCAGGTTCCACTTTCTCCGCTCCGAAAATCTTTTCTAATTCCCGGTGATAAGCTAACGTTTGGCGAATGGTGTCAAAAGTTTCATCAATCACATTAAACGAATAATTTACCGAAACCAAATCATTAAACCCGGCGGCTTTTAAATCCCGGCAATTTTCCAAAACCACCCGCAAATTATAGCCCATTCGCATTTTCCGAACCAATTCTTGAGAACCGCTCGTTATGCCAATTTCAAAATAATTCATCCCGGTTTTAGCCATCAAATCGCACAACTCGGGAGTTAAATTATCCGCCCGAATATAAGCCGCCCAGTGAATATCATCCATCCCCGCATCGAGAACTTTTTGTAACAGTTCCACCGCATCATTAATAAACCGACGAGCCGGGATAAATTGAGCATCCGTAAACCAAAAATTACGAATTCCGCGATTATAAAGTTGCTTCATTTCCGCGACAACTTCATCTGCGGGATTAATTCGGACTTGTTTCCCTTCAATCACCGTATAAACACAATAGCAGCAATTGTGAGGACAGCCCCGCTTGGTTTGCACTCCGATATAAAAATCTTGGTCTTGGAAATAATATTCAAACTCAGGCCAAATACTTTCAATGTAATTGTAATTGCAGGCCGTTTTTTCTAACGGAGTCGGCTTTTCGTGTATCATGCGATCGCGAGGCGTTGTTTCTCCGACGACATAACAGCGTTCATCGCTAAAATCTTGACCCCGCAACAGCTTTTCGAGCAACGTTTCGCCCTCTCCGACGGAAACAACGGTCCCTTTCGGAAGACTGCGCCCCAACTGTTCGTAAAAAACGCTAACCGCTCCCCCACCAACAACAGAATAAGCTTGAGGATTGTACTGACGGGCGCGTTTGAGTCCCCGTTTTATTAATCCCAGGTTGCGCCAGAGTTCAGTATAGTAAGAAGCGGCCAGTCTCAGCCCGCCCAAGGCGCCTCTAAGCTTAATTACAGGATTTTTAGCGTAATAGAATTCAAAAGCGTTTTGCAGGGGATTTCCGCCCCGTCCGCCAACGGGTGCATAAATTTGAATATCTCGCCAAGAATAAACCAATAATGTGGGTTTAAACTCGTCTACACAAGCATCTAAAGCCGAACTGTAGTCCAAAGGAGGAACGGCGCCGAGATCAAAAATTCGCTGTTCTACCTCGGGAAACAGTTTGTGAACGTGGTCGGCTAGATAAACCACGCCAATGGGGAAAATGGGATTGCAAGGAAGGCGGACGTAAAGGATTTTATTTTCCATGATGAATCAGAAGGGGTCTTTACTCCAGAGACAGTCTAACGACAAGCTTTTATTGGGGTTTATTTATATAACTTAACAATATAGCGGAGTTTTTTCATTTTAGGAGCGGGAATTCTGAAAAACTTTAAAATTTTCTAAACACGAGCGACACAGATGTGGAGAGGGGATTTACTCGTATCTGTCTTGATTTTAAAGCATTCGGGAAAGGATTGGGTAATTTCCCCCAAGTTAGGGCAAAACCCTTGTATTTTAGCAGAAATCAGCGATCCGCGAATGAGTATGAAAACGGATTGGTAGTCGCGTTTACAACTAACAGGGATCAGGTAATGTTAGGTTGGCAATATATCCTAAACTTGTACCCCAAAGCTTCTTAGCAGTTATGGCTCAAATTCTTGATCCCCTACCGTCCAACGTTTCTAACCGGATTCTGTGCTGCTACGTGAATGCAACCAGCCAGATCCAAATTGCTCGCATTAGCAACATTGCCAACTGGTACTTTGAGCGAGTCGTGTTTCCGGGACAGCGTTTGTTGTTTGAGGCACTTTCCCAGGCTGTGTTAGAAATTCATACAGGCAATATGGCAAGCGCTATCCTTTCAGATAAGATTCCTTGCACTCGTCTTCAAATCGATCAAAATGCTCCCAGTATTCCTACAGAAGATACTCATCCGTCTCAAGCGGCGCAAGCATATCATCAACGAGTCATGTCCCAAAAGCCGCGTCAAGCTGTTCCCGAATCTTTAACAACACCCGCTTTAAGTGCTGTTGATTAAACTCGGAACGAAAATCTTTTTTAAAAATCTCCTAATCTAGCTGAAAAAGTTCCACTTTTAAAACAACAAGCTTGAGATCATCTTTGACACCAATCGCACTTCCAACGGACTAACTTATATTTTTCCTTGAAAGTGCGGGGTGTCATAAATTATGAAACAAGGAGATCGGGGGAGTGAAGCAACAAAAAATCGATTATCGTGTAGAACGAAGGATTAAATCGAATGACACATGGAATCTAACGCTGTAGTTTCATCAGATAGCCATTCATCCCCATCTCTAAATGCCATTTTTCGGATTTCTCCCATTATTCGCATCACACTGTTAGGATTGTATGCGGCTTTAATGTTGCCTTTACCGTTCTTATCTGAGGCGGTAGATGCGCCCATATCTCCTACAGTATTATGGATCGGAATTAGTTTGGGAGCGATCGCCGTTTATGCGGCTTTGACCGAACGAGTTCTCGTTGATGACCAACAAATTCAGGTAACATATCCCGGTTGGGTGAAGCCAATTTTTCGCAAAGGTTGGTCTTTAAATTGGAATGAAGTTAAAGCGCTTAAACCCCGCACAACCGGACAAGGCGGACTGGTTTATTATTTTCTCAGTCAATCTGGAAAAGGGTATTTACTCCCGATGCGAATTGCTGGTTTTGCTCAACTGGTGAGAATTGTTCAGCAAAAAACGGGAATTGATACCACCGATGTTCGCCCTTTAGCTCAACCCTGGATGTATTTTATCCTATTTGGGTTCACGTTGCTGCTGTTTTTAATTGATATTTGGACGGTGACAACTGCTTTTTCTGTTGATCTTCCTTAACAGCAAACGGGAACTCATAAACCGTGATTTGAGTTTTGGCGATCGCACTTTTTGAGTTTTGCGATCGCCTTTTTTGTTTAATCATTGTGTTAAAATTAGAAAAATATATTGGGTTTCCTGGCGTCAACCCCACCGACAAAAAAATGCGATCGCTACGGGAACAGGTCAGAGGATTAAAAACCCGGTTTCTTTTAGAAACCGGGTTTTTGGGGAGTGTTTTCGGTGTCTGTAGGGGCGCATGGCAATGCGCCCTTACTTGCGCCCTTACTTGCGCCCTGACTTGCTACGCAGAAATTTTTAATTACTGTAAAACATTATTTTAACCTAAAATTGTAATAATTTTAACGAAAATTGCGGGGGTATATTGAGCAAAATAGGAAAGACATTTTGACCAAAAAATAATCAACTTATTCCATGAGTCCTAACCAATCTTCCGACCTTCCCCTGTGGGTTCAGGATCGAGAAACTGTCATCGCTAACGATAGCGGAGTTGAATGGCGAGGCGGAGAACGTCCGGACTATTCCTATACCAATCAATCTCTTTACACAGAAAGTCAATACAATCATCAACAAGGATCTTTAGAAGCCATCGCAGAAAATTTAGTCCGAACTTTTGAGTTAGAAGCAACAAATAAAGTTAACCCGCAACAGTGGTTATCTATCGTTCAAGATCAGTTTAGAATGAAAGCCAATGGCGGCCCCGAATACACCGCCGAAGATGTCGCCAAAGCCGGAACTTACAACTTATTTATGGGGGAAACAGAACACTACAGTTCAGCAGGAGAAAGCTTTGAATCTTCTTTTCAAATCTTTCATAAAGCCTTCCCAAAAGGTTTTCTTTGGGAGGTGATAGAAGTCTTAGCAGGGCCTCCGAACGTTACGTTTAAGTGGCGCCACTGGGGAACCTTTAACGGCCCGTTCAAAGACCACGCACCCACCGGAGAAATGCTAGAAATCGTCGGGATGAGTATTGCTCGGGTGACGGAAGATTTGAAAATCATTTCTTTAGAACATTTTTTTGATAACAGCGCCTTTCTCGAAAAACTAACAAGCGGTTGTCCGTTCCACGCTCAAAAATCTTCCGATTGAACTCGACAAAATCTCCCCGATTTGCGATAATTGAAAATGGAAAAGTTAGCGAATCCATTGCAATCAGTTTGAGTTCTAACGCACCCGTTCATCCCCAACTGCGGTTAAATCAGGTTTCTCTGCAACCCAAAATCGGTTTTCAGCCCATTTTGCAGGAGATTTCGGTTGAGGTACAACAAAGCGATCGCATTGCTTTAGTGGGAATTTCGGGGGCGGGAAAAACTTCGCTATTGCGGCTATTGAACCGTTTAAATAGTCCGTCAACTGGGGAGATTTTTTTTGAGGGGGAAAATTACAATAAAATTCCAGTGGTCGAACTGAGAAAACAAATTACTCTCGTTTTTTCAACACCGAAACTGTTGGGAATGACGGTAAAAGATGCGATTAGTTATCCTCTCAAATTGCGGGGTTTATCAAAGGATGAAATTAATCAACGGTTAACGCAGTGGACGGAACGTTTAGAGATTCCTAACGAATGGTTAAATCGGACAGAAGTACAATTATCAAGCGGACAATTGCAAAAAATTGCGATCGCCAGAGCGTTGGTTATCCAACCGAAAATTTTACTTCTCGATGAGGCAATAACAGGCTTAGATGTTGGCAATCAGACAAAGATCCTCAATATTTTACAGACACTTGCTGAGGATAAAATCACCCTAATTTTCGCGACTCATCACCTTGATTTGATTCAAAACTGGGGAAATCGACTCTGGTATTTATCCCAAGGAAAAATAGTTCAAGATCATCCGACTCGACAGGTAGACTGGCAAGCATTAAAACAGCAATTTATTGACGCCCAAAAACAGGAAGCCCAAGACTGGGAATAAGGGGTTTAGAAGTCAGAAGTCAGAAGTCAGAAGTCAAAAGTCAAAAGTCAGGAGTCAGGAGAAACTGTTTACTGACAACTGAAAAAACTGGTGACAGGTGTTGCAGCGCGGTCTTGGGGGTTTCCCCCATGAGCGACTGCTGAACCCGTAAGGGTGACTGGTGACTGGTGACTGTCTTAACTGCTCGCTCTCACAGGTATGGGAGGATGTGTACCGTTCATTCGGGGATTCCAAGAATCAGCCTTTAGCATTTCCAAATTGAGTCGATAACCGACATTTCTCACGGTTTGAATCAAAATAGGTTGGCGAGGATCAACCTCTACTTTTTTCCGCAAAGAGAGAACGTGAGTATCAATAGTGCGAGGATTATCAATCGAGTCAGGCCAAGCCCGTCTGAGCAGTTCCGAACGACTCAGAGGTTCACCATCGGCTTGAGCCAAAACATAAAGTAAGCTGTATTCTTGAGGGGTTAATTCTATTAATTGTCCCCGCAACCGAATCCGACGTTGAACCAAATCTATTTTAAGAATACCATAGTCTAAACTTGCAGGAGGAGCAACCGTGCGGTTACGTCGCATCAACGCTTCCGTTCGAGCTAAAAACTCTTGCATTCCAAAAGGTTTTGTTAAATAATCGTCCGCCCCCGCTTTTAAACCTCGAACAATATCAGCTTCAGTTTTACGGGAAGACAGCATTAAAATGAGGGATTGTTGCTGTCGGAGCCAGCGACAAAATTCTAAACTATTTCCCCCTGGTAATTCAGCATCGAGAATGACCAAATTGGGTTGATGAGAATAGAAGACTTCTCTAGCATGATGAAAGTCCGCTGACTGCCAAACCGAGTAGCCAACTTGCTGCAAATGCCAACCCAAAAGCGATCGCAGATGAGGATTTCCTTCAATAATAGAAATGCAAGCAGATCCCACGAGTGTTAGTTATCCTGATTATTATTGGATTACAGGTTAACAGAGGCAATCGGATTGATTTTGTAACCGATGCTACGCTCAATCAAGTTCTCCCCCTTTTCAGTGACCAGTGAGAAAATCTCTAGATGAGACAAGAAGCTAGGATTCAATCCCCGTCAATGAATTGCGAGTTGCTGTTGCTTTTACGACCATCGGACTCTTGACAGGCAGGTTATGATCAAAATAGGAAGACTCAATCAACCGGAGTCGGTTAATTTCTAATCGAATAGTCTAGTTGTGAATCCCATTAAATCTTAGCTGGCATTTTTTGAGTCTGCTGCTTTGCCAAAGCCAGAGGGCGATCATCGCTTAAAAGAACCAGTTGAGTTTCATCAATAGCTGACTGTACAACTATCCTATCAACATTCAAGCTCAAGGTTGATGGTTCGGTGTCGAGGACATGAATCCATTCAAGAGCTGCACATCTATAGGTAATTCCCCCGACACTGGGAAGATTGAGCTAAAATCTAAAATCTAAACGGCTTGGATGGAGGAAATTGGCCCAATACGCGGAAAATCTCCTGTTAAATTGTCCATTCCGACCGTTGCTCCCCTGCCCAAACTCTATATACAAGGTTGATAACTATGCTACAAGACGCACCTACTATCCGCCACTATCAAAAACTCACCGATTCTCTCGTCGAAATGTGGAACCGGGGTTATCGCTATGATGATTTGAGAATGTATATTGATGGTTATTTAGCCGCTTTAAGACATTCCAACGCCATCGAACCCTATTTAGTCCACCGCTTAGAAGAAGAAACCTTTCGATATCTCAACGATCCCTCGAACTTCGAGATGGCCATGCCCATGCCCCAGCCCGAAGTAGACTACTATTAGGTAGGCCAAGGGAGTCTGAGAAAAGATCAGATCATCTCAGACTCAAAACAGAGAGCCGACTCTTGAAGGGTGGGAGTCGGCAGAAACAGGCGGTAACAGTACCTCCTCAAGAGGTTACAGCAGTTGGGTTTAGGAAGCCAGGGCTACCTCAACCATCTGTTGCAATTCGCCCTTATTGTAGAGTTCGATCATCACATCCGAACCGCCAATAAATTCGCCATTGATGTAAACTTGGGGAATCGTTGGCCAGCTAGAGTAATCTTTGATCCCTTGACGAATTTCAGGATCTTCTAAGACATCAAAGGTTTCAAAGGGAACACCTAAGCTATTTAAAATCTGGACAACATTGTTAGAAAACCCACACATGGGCATCAACTTCGTGCCTTTCATAAACACGAAAATTTTGTTGTTGTTCACCATGTTGTCAATTCTAGCTTGCACTTCTGAAGTCATAGTTTTTCCTGAATTAGCTGAGAACAATTATTTGTTGAGAAAGAAAATAAAACGGTCGGGGTTAGGAATTCTTTCTCGGATTAACCTAACCTTAAATTAAGCGACTTGATTGGCTTTTTCCCACTCCGAGGGAGTGTAAGTTTTCAAAGCCAGAGCGTGGATCGCTTCACTATCCATCGCCTCTTTCACCGCACTATAAACCATCTGATGCTGTTTAACCAGGGTTTTTCCCTCAAACTCAGAAGAAACCACAACAGCCTGAAGGTGATCGCCACCCCCGGTCAAATCTTGAACCTGAACCTGAGCATCTGGCAACTTTGACTTAATCATTGCCTCAACCTGCTGTAAAGCGACCATAAACTCTCTCAATAAACGATCGTATGCTTTATTTTATCGAAAATTACTGAGCAGAAGATCTCGATTGTTCAGTTGCTTCACTTCCGGGTAGAGGAGAATCCACAAATCCCAATTCTAACAACTGCTGATAAGCCTTCTTACCCAAATCCCGAGTTGGGGCTTGAGAACGAATAATTTGAATTAACAGAGGAACAGCCAGTTCCGGTTGATTTTGGGCGCGATGCACCAAAGCCAATTGATAAGTCGCATCATCCCGCATCTGAGCCGTCTGACGGGCATTATTGCGATGTTGATCGGCGACTCGGTTATCAATTCCCGAAAAACTGGTCGCCAACTGCTGATAAAAATTAGATAACTGATTAAAAACCTGGCGAGCTTCTTGCAACTTAGTTGCGGCTTCAGTGTAATTTTCCTGAGCAACCGCAAGGCTTGCTTCTTCCAATAAACGCTTACCGCCCTGTATACTCAAAAAACTATCTTCTGAAGCCAGAGGACGCATCTGAGAGGGATCAACAGGCTGAACCCCCTCTTCACCCGAAAGCGGATCGGAAAATTCGACCGATTCATCCATCGCCGAATTCTCACTAAGGGTTTCTGGCATCGACTCCTGAGCCAGAACACTCGTTGGCATCAATATCATCCCGACGACCGCCAAAGCCCAAACAGGCCGGCGGGCTAGAACGGGGAGAGGGTAGACAGTTGCGGAAGATTGCATGGCTGACAAAGCGCGATCGCGCAACGGCAAGTGAATAAGTTTAAAGAATTCTATCATTGTAGCTTCCTATTTAAAGATTGTTTGAAGTTGTCTACGCTCAACCCGCACGGGTTATAGTTTTTAGGGGCCGGGGAATTTCTCCCGAGCCAACAACCAACTATCCAGATTTAATCAGTCTAAGTCGTGAAAGAGAATTTAGATAAAAAAAAGGTTACTTCATTATGACATCACCTGAGAACTCATCAAGCCTTAACACCCGAGAATACCGGGGGATAGGGGTTTCAGAAGAAAAGATTGGTACCATTTTACAGCGAGGAGGCGAAGAACTAAACGTTGAAAAAATACCCAATCGCTTCACCGTCCAACTGTCAAGAGATGGACAAGCTTTAGACGATTTATCGCGATCGCCAATTCCAATGGTTTACACGGGGAGCGCCCCTCCCGAGTTAGAAGAAATCCAAGTCGCTCCCGATCAACTCGATCGAGCGATGGAATTAGCCCGACAGTCGGATGAAGTCGCTTTTGCCAGTCATGTCTACCGAGTCGAAAACGATCCGGGGATGGTCTTTTACCTCAGCGATCAAGTCACGATTCAATTTGATGAGTCTGTAGAGGAGGCGAAGCGCAACCAAATCGCCTCGGAAGTCGGCTTAGAATACCTCAAACCCATAGACGGAGTAGACAACGCCTTCGTCTATCAAGTCACATCCAAAGCCAGTGAAAATCCAATCAAGATCTCTAACTATCTCAAGCGAAATCCGGAAGTTTTAATCGCCGAACCCAATATCATCGTTCGCTCTCAATCCTACTACCGCCCAGGCGATCACCTCTACAACAAACAATGGTATCTCAACCACAATGGCGGATCATCCCAACTCGGAGTAAACTCTCACATTGGCATCGAACAAGCTTGGGATATTACCCGAGGCGTGCGATCGGTCGCGATCGCCATTGCCGATGACTCCGTAGACCTCAATCATCCTGACTTTCAAGGCATGGGTAAAATCGTCGCCCCCCTGGACTTAAAAGGCCGGGATCTGCTTCCCATGCCCGAAGCCGCCTCCGATAATCACGGGACCGCCTGCGCCGGCGTCGCCCTCGCCGAAGAAAATGGTCGCGGAATTGTCGGGGTTGCCCCCGGCTGTGCTTTAATGGCAATTCGGACGACCGGCTACCTCGATGATGAATCCGTCGAACAAATTTTTAATTGGGCAATACAAAAAGGCGCTGCGGTGATTTCCTGTAGTTGGGGGGCGAGTGCGGTTTATTTCCCCTTATCGCTGCGACAAAGCGCCGCCATCACCAAAGCCGCCAAACAAGGACGCAAGGGCAAAGGCTGTGTGATTATTTTTGCCGCCGGAAACGCCAACCGTCCCATTAACGGCATTCTCAACGAACAAGGTTGGCCGAATAATGTGATTCAAGGTCAGGTGAAATGGTTGGCCGGGTTTGCGGTTCATCCCGATGTGATCGCGGTTTCGGCTTGTAACAGTCTCAATCAAAAATCGGCCTATAGCAACTGGGGAACCGGAATTAGTCTCTGTGCGCCCAGTAATAACGCCCCTCCGGGAATGTGGCTCCCCGAAACCGGATATATCGGCACTCCCCCGACCATTCGCAGCGCTTTGCAGGGGTTGGGCGTGTTTACGACCGATCGCATGGGTGCGGCCGGTTACGACCAATCCGATTTTACCCCCTATTTTGGCGGAACTTCCAGCGCCACACCGGTTGTAGCGGGAGTTGCGGGTTTAATTTTGTCGGCCAACCCCGATCTCACCGCCCAAGACGTCCGGCGAATTTTAGAGCAAACGGCCGATAAAATCGTCGATCCAGACCCCGATCCTCAGTTGGGAGTTCGTATGGGAACTTACGATCGCAACGGTTACTCCCAATGGTTCGGCTATGGTAAAGTTAATGCTTATAAAGCGGTAAAAATGGCTTACAGTCAACGGGCTACTCTCCAAAAGCCCACCCGTCGCCTAGTTGAAACCAACAGTCAAACCATAGAAATTCCTGATGATCAACCCCAAGGAATTAAAAGTGCGATCGTGATTTCTGAAACCGCACCCCCGCAAGATATTCAGGTTAGCGTAGAGATCGAACATAGTTTTTTGGGCGATATCGAGGTCTGGTTAATTGCACCGAACGGCGAGAAAGTGTTATTACAAAATCGGATGCTAGGTTGTCAAACGCAGCTTCAAAAAACCTATTCACTGGCTACAACTCCTTATTTAAGGGAGTGTCTTAATCTTTCACCCCAGGGAAGTTGGCAACTTTGGGTGATTGATTTTGCTCCGGGAAATACCGGAAAATTAAAACAGTGGAAGCTGGACTTAGGGCTTTAGCGGTTTTGTTGACCTCAAATCCAAATTTGTCACAATAAAACAATTGCGTGAATTTTTTTGTATGATCGACAAACAAAATCATCAACAGTTTTGGATTTGGGGTCTACTCCTAGCTGTATTGAGTTGGAGTTGGGGACTCGGGGCGATCGCCGCACCTTCGTTGAATCTTTCTGCACAGGATCTTTTTCGTCAAGCCTATGAAAACCGTTATACTTGGGATGACAATTTTCCCGGTTATACGGCAGAAGTTTCGGTAAATTATCGCGGAAATTTGGATCAGGGATTGATTCGAGTTGAACCCGATTTAACCGTTTCGGTGAGCAATCTTGAAGATGCAGAAATTGCGGAAATGATTCAAAGTCAGTTGCAAATGGAAGCCATTCACCGTCGTTCTGTTCCCTTCGATCAATTGCATGGAAAACATCAATTTGCACTGGACGGACAAGAAGAAACCGGCGTGATTAATATTGAAGAAATTGCAGGCGATCGCCCCGAATCTTATTATCAAGTCAAAGACAACCAAATTACTCAAGTTAATCGGGTTTTTGGGCAAATTGCAGTAAAAGTAGATACTTTGGGGACAACAAACACCCCCGAAGGTTATTTAGTCAGTCACTTTCAAACCTTTTTTTATAATGCCAATACGGGAGATCTTTTAGAACGTCAAGATGTTCGAGATTTTCACGAAAAAATCGGCAATTATTACCTATTAACCAATCGTACCATTCGCTACGCTGAAGATGAAAATCCCGAAGATAAACTCACCCCAGATATTTTCATTCGATTCAACGATATTCAACCGTTGTAATTCAAACAACTCCGAGTTAAAATCTACTTAATTAAAATAGAAAATTTGGGGAGCAAAGCGGAGAATTATAGCGGTTTTCAATGTAAGATTAAAAACCCGGTTTCTCTTGATAAACCGGGTTTTTGGGATGTACCTCACGCGATCGCACACCGCGATAAGTTTGCTTCGCTTACCCCTTAATTCTCGAAAAAAAATCGATTACTGTGCGCTATTTTCAACTGCTGATTCCAAATAAGCTCGAATCATTGCTTGAGTCCCTTGAGAAGCGCCCTCGGTATCGAGATGACTGACAATTTTAAACAGTTCATCCGCCAATTGTACACCCGGTAAAGGATTTTCCGAAGGTAAAACATCGTGAACCAATCGCAAATCCTTGAGAATATGTTTGATCATAAACCCGGGTGCAAAATCAGAATTGGCGACTTTTTGGCCCAAGTTTGTTAACGCCCAGGAACCCGCAGCCCCGGTACTGCACACTTCGATCACCAATTGGGGATCTATTCCCTGACGTTTGGCCAACAACATCGCTTCGCACAACCCCACCATATGCAAAGAGCATAGCACCTGATTGCACAGTTTAACCGCTTGACCGCTCCCACTTGGACCACAATAAAAAATTTGTTTTCCCATCGTTTCTAAAATGGGTTTGCAGGTTTCAAACGCTTCGCGATCGCCGCCCACCATAATCGTTAATGTACCATTTTTGGCGCCAATATCTCCGCCAGAAATGGGCGCATCGAGAAAAGAAAGTTGGCGAGACTGCGCTTGAGAAGCAATTCGACGCACCGCTTCCGGCCCGATTGTACTAAAGTCTACAATAATTGCTCCCGGTTTGGCCGATCGCACCACACCATTTTTCCCCAAAACCACTTCTTCGACATCGGGAACATCCCCCACGCAAATACAAATTACATCTGCTGACTCGATGGCTTCGTTAATGGATGAGACGATATTAGCACCTCCAGAGGCGGCTATTTGGGTTCCTGGACGCTTTGGAGTGCGGTTCCAAGCGTTAACATGATAACCGCTTTTCGCGAGGTTCGCCGCCATATAACCGCCCATTACCCCTAAACCAAGAAATGCAGTTTTCATCATCGATTTTATTCCTTTTCCCGCAAATTTACTCTCATAGGTAGGGTAGCATTTCAGTCACCAGTCACCAGTCACCAGTCACCAGTTGTTACAGTTTTCAGTTTTCAGTAGCATGGTACTGCACGGTACTTGGTTACTGTAAAACCGTTCTTAATAATTAATTAATTAATTTGTTGGGAACAGCGTTGTAGGGGCGGGTTCGGGACAAATGTATGCTTGTAACAAATATCCTCTATAAACCCGCCCAACCCTTACTCAATTAATGAATTCGTGAGGTGATAGAAGCGCCCTAAAATAGTTTGTTGTTGGGCTTTAGCCCGAAAAAAGAGTGCTTTAGCACAACAACGGAATTTTTAAAATAGTTTGTCGTAGTTGTTGGGCTTTAGCCCGAAAAAAGAGTGCTTTAGCACAACAACGGAGTTTAGGATAAAATTGCTTTGAGGTTTAATACAAATCCCGGCAAAATGTCTCCACCGGATAACGTTTCTGGGGCGTTTAAGACTTCGACTGCTTTTTCGGGGCGATAAATTTCGACCTGGCGATTTTGACGGTTAATTAACCATCCAAGCCGCACACCATTTTCAATATATTCTTGCATTTTTTCTCGCAAATCTTCTAAACGATCACTCGGAGACATCAACTCTAATACAAAGTCGGGCGCAATGGGTGGAAATTTTTCTTTTTGTTCGGGGGTAAGTTCATCCCAACGTTCTTGTTTTATCCAAGCGACATCAGGGGAACGCTGGGCGCTATTGGATAACTTAAAACAGGTGGAAGAATCAAAACAAATTCCGAGTTTAGTTTGACGGTTCCAAATGGCAAAATCGGCAGCAATTTCTGAGTTTAGGTTTCCGGTAATTCCGACCGTTGCAGACAGAATGATGATTTCTCCTTTGGCGTTGCGTTCAAACTTGACATCGGGGTTGTCCCGGCAGAGTTGATAAAACTGTTCGTCTGTAAACCGAATAATTGAGTTGAAATTAACCGTGACATTAACCATAATTGTTTTTGATGAAAACTTAATTCATTTGATAAACACTTAAAAATCTATTTTTTTCTCTCCCGAGTTGTTTTGCTTTTGGATTGAGTTGTGTTATTATAGAGTAACTTTTAGAGTCACTGAGATTATAAATAAGAACGGTCAGCCGTTCGGCCATCCGAGGAACATTGACAGAGAATAAGTCTAGACTCAATGGAATTCAAGCAAGTTTACTCAAATCTTGCGGATATTCTAACGACAAGATTGAGGTATTATATATCAGATATGATTGCCAAGGATAACTCAAATTCGCGATCGCTGGTATCGGTTCGCCGGACAAAATTTTGACGGAGTGTGGTTACGGTGAAAAAGCGATGAAAGAATTAAAGAATTCAGTTGCTTTCAGGGTGAAATCGATTAAACTGATGAAAAAGTGAGTCGAAAACATGGATGAACTGCTTAACCAAGTCTATCACGAAATAATCTATAACCTGCTCATTCATCCCCCCAATCAAGCCCTGAATGTGCTGAAAACTCATGCTCAGGTGGTTGATGATGATTTTTTGCAAGTTCTCCGACAAACCGTAACGACTCTCACGGAACGAAACTGTCAACAGGATGCAGATTTTTTGAACAGCCTTGTTCAGAAAGTTGAGGAGTCTGGGGGTTTTTCGACTCTATTCGCCCAAATTTCACCGCCTCAAAAAGCCGAAACTCCAAATAAAAAAGCAGCTTCTCAACAGCAAAAACCAGCGACAGCAGAAACACCTTCCCCAGAAAAACAGTCAGCCGCAGAACAACTTTATAATCAAGGAACCCAACAGTTTCAAGCCAATCAATATACAGCCGCTTTTCAAAGTTGGCAACAGGCGTTACAACTCTATAGAGAGGTAGAAAATAAGCGGGGAGAAGTCAATTGTTTGGGGAAATTGGGGAACGTTTATCAGTCCTTAGGACAGTATCAACAAGCCATTACTTGTCATCAACAAGCTTTGGGAATTGCTCGTAATATTAAATACCGTCAAGCCGAAGCCAACGCCCTCAGTAGTTTGGGTCACGTTTGCTATTCTATCGGACAATATGACCAAGCCATCAGCGGATATCAACAAGCATTATCGATAGCTCAAACGATTAAATATCGAGTCGGAGAAGCCAATACACTGGGCAATTTGGGGAACGTTTATTATGTTCTCGGAAAGCTAGAAGATGCGGTAAAAAACTATCAGCAAGCTTTGGCAATTGCTCAAGAATTAAACTATCGATTTGGGGCGGTTAATTTCCTGAATAATTTGGGAAATGTTTACGCTTCTCTCGAACAATATGAACAGGCGATCGCCTACGTCGATCAGGCGTTAACGTTAGCCAGAACCCTAAATTATCGGTTTGGGGAAGCTTACTTTTTAAGTAATATTGGTAAAATTTATATCGCCAAAAAAGAACCGGAACAAGCCAGAGTTTATTTTGAACAATATTTAGAGTTAATTGCAAATATTGACTCTCCCCAAATGGAGGCGAATGCTTTACATCATTTGGCGAATACCTATGAAATTATGGGCGATTCTAAATCAGCGATCGCCAACTATCAAAAATCATTAGAACTTCATCGACAAACCCAAAATCCCCAAGGGGAAGCGATGACACTTAACCGTTTGGGACAAATTTATCAAGAGTGCAAACAAACCGATACCGCCATTCAAGCCTTACTTGATTGTCTAAAAATTGCCACACCGAAAGCCTTACCAACCGAATGTTTAAACGCAGGACATCACTTAGGAGATTTGGGTTTAAGCACTTACAATTGGCGACTTTCCCGACAAGGATATGAACAAGCTATTCAAGCAATAGAACATATTTGTACGGGTATTAGTCCCTTAGAACTTCGTTCAGAAATCGCCAAAGAATCCGAAAAAATTTATCCCAAACTGGTACAAGCTTGTATCAATCTCGAAGACAAAGAAAAGGCTTTTGAGTTTGTCGAAAGATGGCGTTGTCAGCAGCGATTAGAATTGACAGATTCTTCTCGATTTCCCTCGGGAGAAATTCAACAAAATCTGAAAAAATACGAGCGTTTCCAACAGCAAATTCATGCTTTACACCTGCGGCGTCAATCCGATGAAATGAAACAGTTAACAACAGCAGGTGTTCGACTCAATAGTTCCGCAACCTTTAAAACCGAGTCGGAAATTTTGGAAACTCTCGAAACCGAAAGACAAAAAATATGGGAAGAGATCTACAATTTAGATCCGGTGATCGCCGAAAAATTGCAAATTAATCCCTTAAGTTTAGAAGAAATTCAAGGGTTAATTTCCGATGATAAAACCGCCATTTTAAGCTTTTACAGTACCGAAGAAAATACTTATATTTTTGGAATCGGACAAGATAAAATTTGGCTGCATTGCTGCGAGGGAGAAAGTCGAGAAACGTTGCAGAGTTGGATCGGAGACTCTTGGATCAAAACCCATCAAAAAAGTCTGCGAGAATGGCGAAATCAGATGATTCAGTTTTTATCTGAGTTATCACGCAGACTCAAATTCAGTCAATTGATTTCAGACCATTTACTCGACTGTAAGGAACTGATTATTATTCCCCATTTGAACTTATATCATATTCCCTTTGCGGCGCTTCCCATTCAGATCGAAGACAAAGTAAGCTATTTGTGCGATCGCTTTAGCATCCGCGTGATTTCGAGTTGTCAAATGTTGAATTATAATCAACAAGAAAAACCGGAGATTTCCTCCTATTCAATGGGGATTTTAGAAGATACAACCGGAGATATTGTTTTAAGCAATTATGAAGGTCAAAAACTAGCCGAACTTTATCAGGTTTCAGAAGAACGTTACTTGGCGGGTGAAACGGCTATGGTTAGTCAGTTTGAAGGTTTAATTAAAGAAATTCAGCTTCTTTATCTGGGTTCTTCGCTGAGTTTTACCTCTGAACTTGAAGTTGAAGAACAATTACAATTTGTTGAGGGTAAACTGTCAATCATGCAACTGTTGACAATGGGGATATTTAAAGCTTTAGAACTCTGTCTTCCCTATTTAAAACTAGAGGATAAAAGTTTAAGTTTTTCCGAGTTCAATCTGAGGTTTGTTAACCTATTTTTAGAGAGGGATACCCAACGAATTGTTTACCCGTTATGGTCTTTAGAAGATCTGGCTACCTCGCTATTAATGTGGTTTTATTATCAGAATTTACAACAACAAAACTCCAGCAGTCAAGCCTTGCGTCTGGCTCAAATTAAACTCAGAAGTTTAACGGGTCAAGAATTGGAACAAAAGTATAAACCCGAATTACAAGCCTATCTTAAAGCACAACAGGAGAGTAAAAATCAACAAAAAATCAACGATCAGCGAACATTGTTAGCGTGGAAATGTCAGCAAGACTATCCCTTTGAAAGTCCCTATTATTGGGCTAATTTTATTGTTTATGGGGGTTAATTTTATCAGGGTTTATGAATTCATCCGAACGGTTGTTTTTCATTGCTTTACTTCCGACCGTAGACATTCAAAATAAAGTGACGGAAATCAAACAATACTTTGTAGAAAATTACAACAGTCGTCATGCTTTAAAGTCTCCCCCCCACGTCACCTTACAACCTCCGTTTAAATGGTCAACTGAAAAGGTCGAGATTTTAGAAGAATGTCTAACTGAGTTTTGTCAAAGCTTTTTTGCAATTCCTATTATTTTATCGGGTTTTGGTGCATTTCCGCCTCGGGTTATTTATGTTAACGTGATTAAAACTCCCGAATTACTCGCCATCCAAAAAGCGTTAATGTATCATTTAGAAAGCTCTTTAAATATTGTTGATAAAGTGTCTAAACGCCGTCCGTTTGCTCCTCACATGACTGTTGCATTTAAAGACTTAACCCGCAAAAATTTTAAAGCCGCATGGCGAGAATTTGAACATAAATCTCTAGAATTTAAGTTTACGGTTCCCCAGTTAACGCTGCTGGTTCATAACGGTCAAAAATGGAATATTAAAGCCGAGTTTCCTTTTCCCTCTGCGGGGAATTGATTTTCAAGCTACAATCAAAAAAACCCGGTTTCTTTGAGAAACCGGGTTTTTATTGGTTACTGAGACAAACTGGCTATCCAATCCCAAATTTCTCGATGAACTAATTCCGGACATTCATCTTGAGGACAGTGACCGCCTCGCTGCAATTCCACATATTTAATGTTAGAATTGTATTGAATATATTTACTCGGATTCGCAAAACCGATGGGAATTAATCGATCTTGTTTCCCCCAAAGCAGTAAAATCGGAACATTCACCCGAGGCAGAAGCGTCTTGACTCCCGGACCCAAACGAGAACTTCCCATCACTTTAAACAAGATAGAAAAAGCCCTCGCCGCTCCGCGATCGCTGGTAGGAGTTGCTAAAATATCAACCAGTTCATCGTTAACCGCATCTGGATTTTCGTAAGCAAATTTAGCCCAACGACGAACCAGCGACCGACGGCGAACAATGTAGAAAAGCGTTCTCAAAACCGGAGGTGAAGCAACAGTATTTTGAATGGCTTCGACAATGGGAAGCATCCATCCGGGAACCGCTTCCGTTTGTGCCACCGGATCGGGTAAACTAATAGCAACTACTCCTTTAGCCATGTCTGGATATTGAGCCGCAGCCACCAAAGCAACCAGCGACCCGACGGAATTTCCCAGTAAAATGGCTGGTTCTCCGATGAAGGTCAACCAAAAGTCGTGAACCAAATCAGCCCAAACAGAAGTATCGTAAGAAGCGATCGCTTTTTGGGAGGCTCCAAAGCCCAACAGGTCAAGAGCGTAAACCGTATGAGACTGACTGAATTCCTGTAAACTGTATCGCCAATGGCCAATGGAAGCCCCAAACCCATGCAGAAAAATCATCGGTGAGGGAGAGTGAGCCGGAGTTGTTATTCGGTTCGACTGGGGTCTAATATAGGTGTAGCGAATTCGCCAACCTCGCCAAATCCAATCCCGTTGAAAACCCAGTTGCGGACAGCCATTTTTTGTAGTCAATTCCACACGCTTCTCAACACATAACTTTACATTTGTACCCTTTAATCTTAGCGTTCCTAGAATTTACATTAAATCTTCACCGAAATTTAATCGGACTGAGTAAAATATCACTATGTATGGACACGCTAATTTATTTATTAACCGCTTCTAAACTTTGCCAATGCCTGTGATCGATAAAAAAAGAAATCGCAATCTGCCCCAAATCAACGAAAATATCCGATTTCCAAAAATCCGGGTGATCGATACTGATGGTGGCCAACTGGGTATTCTCGCTCCTCGGGAAGCCCAACGGCTGGCCGAAGAAAAAGAACTCGATCTTGTTCTGGTGAGCGACAAAGCTGACCCTCCCGTATGTCGGATTATGGACTATGGGAAATACAAGTTTGAGCAGGAGAAAAGGGCCAGAGAAGCCAAGAAGAAGCAGCACACCGCTGATGTCAAGGAAGTGAAAATGCGGTACAAAATTGATGACCACGACTACCAGGTGCGGGTCAATCAGGCGAAACGCTTCCTGAAGTCCGGCGACAAGGTAAAAGCAACCATCATGTTTCGAGGCCGGGAAATTCAACACAGCAACTTGGCTAAAGACCTGCTGAACCGCATGGCAACTGATTTAGAAGAATTAGCCGAAGTGCAGCAATATCCCAAACAAGAAGGGCGAACCATGATGATGTTGTTGTCTCCGAAGAAGTAGCAACTTAGAACAGTTATCAGTTTACAGTTTACAGTGACCAGTGTTTTCAGTTTACAGTTTTTTTGAGCGATCACCTGTAAACTGTTCACTGTCACCTCTTAACTGATCACTGTAAACTGGTCACTGTAAACTGTTTAAACGATTTCCTTGTTAGGCTTAAAACGATTAAAATTTAGAGAAAGGGTTTTCAAACATCTACGTCAAGGGGCTTCAACACTGAATGGAAAAGCAAATCAGTGGCTCTACGGTTTTGGGACAAGGGCTGCTGCGGGGTCTGAACCTACGCCCAGAAGAAGTTGATCGGACATTTTTGATGTTCTTGGTTTACACCATGACATCAATCGGTTTAATTTGGCTAGAACTGAGTACAGTCGGTCTGTTCCTCGATCAATACGGAGCCGATAAATTACCTTGGATCTATATTGCCAGTGCCGCGATTGGTTCAAGTTTGGGCGTTGTTTATTCTTGGCTACAAAGGATTCTACCCCTACGTCAGGTGATCGTCGTTATTCTCCTGTTGATGGCGGTTCCCCTGTTTCTATTCCGGGTCGGATTAGGGATACAAGGATTTGCCATCGCCGGCCTTAGTGTTGAGTTTATCACCCTATTCTTGATGTGGTTGTGGGTGGAAGCCTGTTACCTCCTCAACGACCTCAATACCTCCATTACCGCCAACCAACTCTTTAACATCCGCGAAATTAAACGCACCTATCCCCTCATTAGCAGTGGTTTTTTAGTCGCGGGAGTCGTCAGTGGTTTTTCTCTACCCCTAATTTTGAGAATCGTTGGGTTAAAAAACGTCACAATCGTTTCCGGGGTGATGGTGATCGTTGGTGCGGCAATCTTATTTTACCTGGCTCAACGCCACCGACAATCCTTTCCCGACTCGTCACGCTGGACACCCGAAGACGAACAACCCGAATTTAGCAGTCGCAACCTCAAAGGCCCCCTGCAAGGCTACGTCATCCCGCTGATTGCCTTTTTCGTGATGGCCGAGGTGTTGTACGTTCTCGTAGACTTCCAATTTTTCAGCCAGCTTGAATTCCAAAACCAAGCCGCAGGCGCCAGCGGAATAGTTAGCTTTCTGGGCATCTTTGAAGGCATCCTCAGCACCTTTCAAGTCGGCACTCAATGGTTCGCCTCCAGTCGCCTCGTCGAACGAACCGGAGTCTTTGCCACCGCCAGCATCCTCCCGGCAGGTATTGCAGCGTTAGGAGCCTTCTCGCTGATAGGCGGCATCACAGGCCTGTTTACCGTCTTCCTGGGCTTTGTGATCCTGCGATTTTTAGACGAACTGTTTCACTACACCCTAATCGAAACCACCGGCGCCGTCCTGTTTCAGCCCCTCCCCGACAATACCCGCAGCGACATTCAAACCCTGGTCAATGGCGTTTTTGAACCCATGTCCACCGGAGTCTCGGGTTTCCTGATTTTACTCATCTTGGGACTCACCCACTGGATACTCCCCAACGAACCCATCGCTCAATTTGAAAGCGAACAGAGTCTGTTCTTTGTCGCCGTGATTATTGGTCTGGCTATCCTTTGGCTGTTAGTCGTTTTAGCCATCCGCACCCAATACGTTAGCCTGTTAGTTCGCAGCGCCGAACGGGGACGTTTGGGCGTCACAGACGTCGATATGCGGGCTTTAAAGCGATCGGTCGCCGAAACCCTCTCTCAACCCAAAGCCGACGCCGATAAGCGCTCCTGTATCGAACTCCTCAGTCAACTCGATCCTAAAAATGTCGGGGAAACCCTCGTTCCCCTACTCGAAGACCTCTCGCCCACCCTCCAGCGTCAAAGTCTGGAAATTATGCTTCATCACCCGAACCCCAGCTATTTGGGTGAAATTCGGGCTTTATCCCGTCGCGCCCTTCCCCCGGAAGTCCTGGCTTTGGTCTTGCGTTACATTTGGCTGACCGAAACCGAACCCGACATCGAACAACTCAGGCCCTACCTTCAGCCCCAAGTTGATCCGGTGGTCCGAGGAACGGCAGCGGCTTTAATTATGCGACGGGGCGATCGCGAACAAAAAGCAGTTGCCACAAACACCATTCGCCGCATGATTACATCCAGCCAAGAACGAGAACGGGTGATGGGAGCGCGAGCCTTGGGAGAAGCGGATTATTTACAGGGGTTGCGCCTTTATCTCGATGATTTATTGCAGGATGAATCTTTGCGGGTGCGCTGCGCTCTCCTCGATGTGATCGCCGCCACTCACATGGAGGAATATTATCCCTCTTTGGTGAAAGCACTCGCCTATCGTTCCACCCGAGAAGCCGCCCGACAAGCCCTCGTCCGACTGGAGAATGAAGCGATTCCTTTATTAGTCTCTGTGGCAGAAGATATTCATCGCAGCGATTTAGTCCGGCTGCAAGCTTGGAATGCCATTGGTGATATCGGGACTATTGAAGCCATTGATACCCTCGTTAATCACCTGATCACCGCTTGGGGAACCACCCGCCGCAATATTCTGCGAATCCTGCTGAAAATAGGCGATGATGCCGGGATTGAAGGGGTGTTGGATCGGATTGGCCGCAGTGGAGTAGAAACGTTAATTGAGCAAGAATTAATGTTTATCGGTCAGATTTATGCCGCTCTGATTGATTTATCTTTGCTGCCCGCCGGGACGATTAATGGTGAGACGATTAGCGGAGATTTGAATCAATCTCAATCTCCTGAACAGCTCCTTAGACGCGCTCTGCGGGGTTTAGAGTCGGATGCTATCGAACGGTGTTTCTTGTTGATGAAGTTTCTCTATCCGTTGGGATCAATTCAGGCCGCCGCTTTTAATATTCGCTCCGAGCAAGCGGGAAATGTTGCCCGGGGTTTGGAAATTTTAGATAATACGGTTGATATTGCCAGCAAGCGATCGCTGATTAATATCTTGGATCGGCATTCGGAACTCGAAAAGCTGGAATATCTCGCCCCCTTAATTCCCTATCGACCCCTCAAACCGAGCGCCCGTCTGCGTCGTTTGTTAGAATTGCGTCACTTCCTCTCGGATTGGACCCTGGCTTGCTGCTTTCATTTAGCGCGTTCGGCTCACTGGAGTCTGACCGCAGAACAAACCCTCATGTGCTTGCGTCACCCGACGGGTTTTGTCCGAGAAGCGGTTTTAGCTTATTTAAGAATGGCTTCCCGACGAGCTTTGGTAGAATTGTTACCAATGCTGCAAAATGATCCCGATCCGTTAGTCGCCACTCAAGTCGCAGAAATGATTAACGATCTCGGAGTCAATGGCGCTAGCTCCCATTCCTTTTAAACCCCAAAGCCGCTAATCGTAGATGCCTTTCGATTTGCAATTTCTATTCTAAAATTATGTTAACTAGCGTTGAACGCCTATTGTTTGTCAGGGGAGTCCCGATTTTTCAAGAGCTACGGGACGATTTTTTAGTGCGTTTGGCTTCTGTCATGGATGAACTTTCTTTCCCCACCAATCACAATATTTTCACCGAAGGACAAGAAGGGCGATCGCTCTATATTGTCGTTTCTGGGCGGGTGAGAGTTCATATCGGCGATCGCGAACTGACTCAAATGGGAAAAGGCGCCTGTTTTGGCGAGATGTCCCTGTTTGATGCTGAACCCCGTTCGGCTTCCGTCAGTACCCTAGAACCTTGTGACTGTTTGATGTTGACTCAAATGCAGCTTTATGATGCCATTGATGAAACACCCGGAATTGCCATTAATATTATCCGAATGCTGTCCCGACGGGTGAGAGAATTGAACCTCAAATCAAGCGCCCAAGCTTCTTCTGTCCCGGAAACGGCGAAATTGGCCCAACTTCGTTCGACTCAAAGCTAACGAGACAGATCTCCCGAAGCGAATTTCCTGTTGCTCAGTCATTAATTCCTTTATAAAATTATCCTATGATTGCTGGCAACAAAAACTGGTTTCAACTTGCCTTTCGAGTTAGTGGTTCCGTCATTCCCACGATTTTACCTCGGGTAATTTTTTGTACCCTTTTTGGAGTGGTGTTATCGATTCTCTATTACTTGGGGTTTTCTCTACCCACTCAAATTTTAGATAACTTGCTCGTACCCGACTTAGTATTAGGGCTGTTGTTAGTCTTTCGGACTAATACAGCCTACGATCGCTTTTGGGAAGGTCGAAAATTGTGGGGAACGTTGGTGAATACCGTTCGCAATTTTTCCCGTCAAATTTGGGTAACAATTAGCGAGAAAAATCCCAACGACACCCAAGAAAAGATCGCAACATTAAAACTGTTAGTTGCTTTTGCCTTTGCCATGAAACTGCATTTACGAGGTGAAAAAGTCAATGAAGAAATAGAAGATTTGGTATCACCTGAACAGTATTCTCTGCTGAAACAGATGCATCATCCGCCTCTAGAAATTGCCCTCTGGATCGGAGATTATCTTCAGCGTCAACATAATCGAAATTGTCTCAACACCTATCAACTCACCGCCATGTTTAAATTACTTGATACTATGGTTGATGTGTTGGGGGCCTGCGAACGGATTCTCAAAACACCTATCCCCTTAGCTTATAACATCCATTTGAAGCAAATTCTGTTAATCTATTGCTTAATTTTGCCTCTACAACTAACAGACGATTTACTCTGGTATACGGGCTTTGTGGTCGGAATTATCAGCTTTACCTTATTTGGTATTGAAGAAATTGGTCGAGAAATTGAAAATCCCTTCGGCTACGATCCCAATGATTTACAGTTGGATGCCATTTGTCAAACCATGCAACGAAATATCGCCGATATTATTTGCATAGAACCGAGCGTTCATTGTCCGGAAAATCCCTTAAATTCTCGACTTATGAATTCGAGAAATTCATCGTTTGATTAAGATCTTAATCGTTCTTATAATTTTACCTCAAAAAGAGAATGATACATGGATATCGATAGGGTTTGTTAGGATTGTTAAAAACAGCAGCAATTCCAAAGATTGGCAGAATCATACTCATCAGCAAAAGTAAAATCAAAAGCGGAATTCCGATGAAAAGAAGAGTCAAAATGGTAAAGATGATACCGTAAATATAAAGATTCATATGAAAATTTAACGCTTCCTTTGCATTTTCCCTGATTACTTTATCTTGGGTAGCAAAAAAAATAATCAGTGGAATTGCCACCGAAACGATAAAACAACTAAAAAAAATCGAACCGTGACACAAAGCTGATAACAGCCTACGTTTATCTTCTAGGTTCATCAGTCACTCTCCCGATTCTCGGTTTACTCTTAACTTGTGGATGAATCTTAAACACGTGGGGAAGTGTTCCCTTGTTGAATGGGAATCTGAATAATAAACTCCGATGCCTGTCCGACCTCTAAGTAACATTCTAACAGCTTATGAAGAAACTGTGGGGAGGTTTCCGGGCTATTATCCGCAATACCGAGTTTGATTGTCCTGAGAATCGGTTAAATTCTGGAATTATCCATTAAGGAAATTCATCTGGCTGTTCAGAAAAAGCGGAAAATATAGGGATAGCGATAGGGTTTACTCGGATTATTAATCACCGAAACAATCCCAATAATTGGCATCACAAAACTAATTAACCCGACGACAAATAAAAGCGGAATTCCAATTAAAACAGAAATCAGAAGAACACAAATAAAAGCCGCAATATAGAGATTGATATGGAAATTTAAAGCTTCTTTCGCATTTTCCTTGACCACCGAATCCTCAGCAGCAAACAAAATCGCAAACGGAATCCCCACCGAAACTAAAAGACTGCTAAAAAAAATCGAACCGTGACACAAAGCCGATAACAGTCTACGCTTATCTTCTCCATTCATCAGCCACTCTCCTGATTCTCAAATGATTCTTCACCTTTAAACAGATTTTACCGCTTTCGAGAAGCAGTTGCTTGTCGAATCGGAATCTGAATAATAAACTCCGATCCCTCTCCCACCTCAGAGTAACATTCTAATTGACCCTGATGTTTTTCGACCACAATCTGATAACTGATCGATAGTCCCAAACCCGTACCTCGACCAATCGGTTTTGTGGTAAAAAAGGGATCGAACAGTTTATTACGAACCTGTTGGGAGATTCCCGGGCCATTATCCGCAATTCGGATCATCACCCAATTAGAGTTTACAACTTCTGTTTGAATTTCGATCATTGGTTTTTTTGAACAGAGATCATCTTGACAGTCAAGATCGGATGACCTACAGTTTCTCCTCTGTATATTCTCTTCATTTAAAGCGTCAATTGCATTCACCAAAATATTCATAAATACCTGATTCATCTGACCCGCATAACACTCGACTAGAGGAAGATGACCATACTTTTTAATCACCTCAATTCCCACCTGTCCGGCTTGATCTTTTAAGCGATTTTGCAAGATTAACAGTGTACTATCAATTCCCTGGTGCAAATCAACCGCTTTGAATTCCGCTTCATCCAGTCGAGAAAAACTCCGCAGCGACACTACAATCTGACGAATTCGATCCGCTCCTAATTTCATCGAATTCAGAAGTTTGGGTAAATCTTCCTGAATAAATTCTAACTCTATTTCGTCAATCTGTTGTTGAATTTCCGGGAAGGGTTGCGGATAATATTCTTGATACAGACTCAGTAAATTTAACAGGTCGTTTGTATAGTCAATCGCCGGAATTACATTGCTATAAACAAACGTTACCGGATTATTAATTTCGTGGGCAATCCCCGCCACCATTTGACCCAAACTTGACATTTTTTCAGTTTGAATCAGTTGGGTTTGAGTTTGTTGTAACTGTTGTAATGCAACTTCGAGTTGTTGCGCTTGTGCTTGTGCTTGGGTTGCATTGGCTTGGGTTTGGGCGTAAAGTTGGG
Source organism: Lyngbya sp. (assembly GCA_035285085.1). Lineage (GTDB taxonomy): Bacteria > Cyanobacteriota > Cyanobacteriia > Cyanobacteriales > Microcoleaceae > Capilliphycus. Next base: position 121,897 of record JAYKHV010000055.1, read on the forward strand.
CTTGATTAATCGCAATAGCAAGTTGATCCGTCACCGCTTTTAATAATTCGATTTCATTCTGATTCCACCGATGAGTCTTTTGATGATGAAGGCAACAAATAATCCCAATTTCTCCCAATTGAGTTTCAACTGGAATCGATAAATAAGAAAGACAATTGAATTGCATTAAAGTTTGACGCATCTCCGGTTCTGAAATCAGAGAAGTATCATAAACTTGAATCATCTCTAACTGCAAATACCGCATCGCCCAACTTCCCACATCTTCCACCGAATAACAACCCAGTAAACTCGGAAGTTCTAAATTTTTAGCCTCATAAACGACCTCCCAATAATCCAAGAAAGAGGTTTGTTTTGGACAATGTAAGTTAGAATGGGCTTGCAGTTTGGGATGATTAGATGTATGTTGAGAACGATACCAAACAAAATGACAGCGATCAAGTTGCAATAAATCTTTAATCTGAGCAACTGTTGTTTGTAAAATAGTATCTAAATCAAGGGAATTCCGAATTTGACTGGCGATGCGATTAATTAATTCTTCCTGTTGAGCCAATTGGCGGAATTTGGCTTCCGAATTTTGTAGTGCTTCTTCGGCTTGTTTGCGAGCCGTAATATCTGTTACAGTGCCAACATAACCGATAATTTCTCCCAAATCATTTCGTTGGGCGATCGCCTGACCAAACACCCAACTCACTTCACCGGTCGGACGTTGCATTCGATACTCAGACTGAAAAGATGTTTTTTGAGAAAGCGCAATTTTCCATTCTTCAAAAATTCGTTCTAAATCTTTAGGGTATAAAGCTTTAACCCATCCCTCTCCTAAAGCCTCAGAAGCATTCATTCCTGTAATTTTAGACCATTTTTCATTGACATACAAACAATTTCCTTCCTCGTCTGTTCTAAAAATTCCCACCGGAGAAGTTTCCGCTAAAGTTTGATAACGTTGTTCGCTCTCCAGTAACGCTTTTTGAGCTTCAATTTCATCGGTTACATCCTGAACCAACGACAAAATAGAAACCAGTTGACCCGACTCATCAAACAAAGCCGAATTGTACCAATCACAATAAACAATTGAGCCATTTTTCGTATAATTGCGGTTGCGAATTAAATTCCGGGGTTGACTTCTATCAAGCAGGGAAACCATTATATTCCGAACGGCTTCTACATCTTCCGGTACTACAAAATTCCATTGACTCGGATGTAAATTCATCACTTCTTCTGGGTTCCATCCGAAGATCGTTTCTGCTTGTTTTGACCATCGTTGCACCCGAAAATCATTATCCCATTCAATCACCGCTAAAGGTGTATTTTCAATATGAAAAGTAAGCTGTTGATGGGCGCGTTCAAGAGCTTTATTGATCCGTTCAAGTTCCGTAGGACTTTTTAAAGTCAAAGCTTGGGGAACTAAAGGAATAATCGCCGTAGCCGTCACCACCGAAATAAAAGCGGTAATTGCTTTGATCATTCCCGAGACCCAATAGATAGGATACCAAAGGGTTACTATCGCCATTAAATGCGTTAAACCACAGGCAATAATAAACGCACCAAACAATATAAAAACATTCACATAAGGTAAATCTTTCCGCTTTCTTACAAAATAAAATAAGGTTGCAGGAATCGAAAAATAAGCAAAAACAATTAAGCTATCAGAAATGACGTGTAATCCGACTAATGGAGTACGCCAGAGGTAACAATGACCGTGAGGAATAAAAGAACTTGAGCTTAAAATATCCGGTAAAATTGTCATACTAAACCCATTGATTTTCGTACAAGTCATCAACCCCAATGCCCCAATAAAACACCCAATATACAGGACAATATAACCACCAAAGTGATTTGTGAAACCAAGGCTAACATTAGCGAAAGCATATAAATTGAATGAATCAAACCAATTCAATTCAATTTCGTGATTAAATTGAATTGAAGTTATAACCGCATAAAAGCTCATTCCAATCTTTGATTTATCTTGAGTATACCCGGAGAATTTTTTGTTTTAACAACAATCTAATTTGATGAAAGGACAGGAGGGTAAAGAACTATAATTTCTTCTCAAAAAGAATCTCTCACTCATCAGTTAAGATAAATCTATATTAACCTCGAAAACGAAATTCATCCATAGACGGAGATGAATGCTTTGAACTCAACATTAACTTCGACTCAAAAACAGCCAATCCCTGACAGTAGGAGGATCACTAAGCTTAACCCCCCACCTAAAGGCAGGGCCGTGCGCGTTCTAGCCCGAAAATTTGATTGGTGGGGGGGTGGGGAGGACCGGAGGTAGGGAGATGGGGGGAATTTTTATTAACAAAAAGCTATTTTTCATCGGAAAAAAATCTTCTCCCCACCACCCCATCACCCCATCACCCCATCACCCCCGGCAAT
>JAYKHV010000056.1:0-6940 GCA_035285085.1 Lyngbya sp.
TCGAACTGTGCGTAACATCCTGCAAAAAGCCAATGTATTTGAACAACTCAAGTCCAGATCAAACGCTGAATCCCATTCCTCAGAACCCCAACCCGAACCCGTCAGCTAAACCCGACTACGCGGAGTTAGTGCGGTTCTTGATCGAACCGTTTCTAGAAGTTCCCGAATCCCTGCGAGTCGATTGCGAGCGCTCCTCCGCTCAACAGAGAACCTGGATTCGGCTGGCTTTTGAAGCAGAAGACAAAGGCCGGGTTTACGGTCGGGGCGGGCGGAATATTCAGGCGATCCGCACGGTTTTGTCCGCGATCGCCCAAGCCGCAGGAGAATCGGTTTATTTAGATATCTACGAGAACCCATCCAATGGAGATCGTCCCCGAGTTTCTCCGAGCCGTCCCTCGCCGAGACGTACAACCCGAACCCGCAATCGTCCCACGACTCCGCGCCGATTGGCCCGGAAGCCGGAACGATAAGCGTTAAACTCACTCCTCCCGTTAACCCCGGAGTATAACGGGAGTTCAACCCGCCGATTTTTACAGCGACCCGCGACCAGTTTTTCAGTGAACAGTTTTTCAGTAACCAGCGATCAGTAAACAGCGTTAACTTCTGACTTCTGACTTCTGACTTCTGACTTCTGCTGACTCCTGAACTTCTTACTTGAGATTTAACGGAGCGAATGACAGAGCGCTTAACCATCGAATTACCCAGCATTGAAAGTGCAATGGCGCTTTCGGGATACCAAGAAGATAACCTCAAAACCCTATCCAAACAAACCGGCGCCCAACTGGTGCTGCGGGGTCAAGAACTCCACATCAGCGGTACCGCCAGTCAAATTGAACTCTGTCAAAAATTGGTGCAGTCTCTCAAAGACTTTTGGAAAACCGGTAAAGCGGTTACGGGCGTTGATATCCTCACGGCGCGTCATGCGTTAAATACCAACCAACAAGAAGAACTCACCGCCATTCATCAAGACGTTCTCGCCACCACCAGGCGGGGCTTAGAAATTCGGGCGAAAACCTTTCGCCAGCGCCAATATATTCAAGCCATCCGTACCCACGACTTGATCTTTTGTACGGGGCCTGCGGGAACCGGAAAAACCTATTTAGCGGCCATTATCGCGGTTCAAGCCTTACTTTCCGATCAATACGAACGCCTAATTTTAACCCGTCCTGCGGTCGAAGCCGGCGAACGTTTGGGATTTTTACCCGGAGACTTACAACAAAAAGTTAATCCTTATTTGCGTCCCCTTTATGACGCCCTTTACGAACTGATTGATCCTGAAAAAACCGCTAACTTGATGGAACGGGGTATCATTGAAGTTGCACCTTTAGCTTATATGCGAGGACGCACTTTAAACAACGCTTTTGTCATCTTAGATGAAGCCCAAAATACCACCCCCGCCCAGATGAAAATGGTATTAACTCGATTAGGATTTCGCTCTCGAATGGTTGTAACTGGAGATACGACCCAAACCGATTTACCCATTAATCAATCTTCGGGTTTAAGTGTCGCTTTGAAAATTTTACAGAATGTTGAAGGAATCGCGTTCTGCGAATTTTCTCAAGCCGATGTCGTGCGAAATCCGTTAGTTCAGCGTATTGTTGCCGCCTACGAACGGCATGATAAATAAGTGATCTCAAAGACTGAATTTGCTACAAATAATTGATGGGGAGGTGGGGAGGTGGGGAGGTGGGGAGATAGATCTGTAGCATGATTTTGAAGATTTCATCTTATTAGATTAGAAAGATCAACCGATTGATTAACCTCAAAAAAAACAAACTTATTATGACAACCCTCAAAGACTTTTTAGAAGCTTGCGAAACCCTCGGAACATTGCGGTTAATTGTTACCAGTAGTTCGGCCGTATTGGAAGCCAGAGGCAAAATAGAAAAGTTATTTTATGCCGAACTTCCTAAAGGAAAATACGCCAATATGCACACCGAAGGCTTTGAATTTCACCTGAATATGGATAAAATTAAACAGGTCAAATTTGAAACCGGAGAAGCCAAACGGGGAAACTTTACCACCTACGCCATTCGTTTTATTGATGACCAAGAAGAAGTCGCCCTCAGCGCCTTTTTACAGTGGGGAAAACCCGGAGAATATGAACCCGGACAAGTCGAAGCTTGGCAAGACCTTCAGTCAAAATACGGAGAAGTTTGGCAACCTTCCCCCGTTGAAACGTTATCCTAAACAACAGATGAAATTCAAAACATTAATCCTCATCTGTCTTTTTTTCCTCTGCTTTTTTATCGGAAATTCTGCCATCGCCGGACAATTAAGCGAACGGGTTGCAGAGTTTCCCCACTGGGAAAGTAAACCCATTCTCAGTGAAGCAGAAGGCGATTTAATTTATCCCAAATGGATGGCGGGAGAATGGCAAGTTACCAGTACGTTGGTTGAGATGGTGGCACCTTTAGCCCCGGAAATTGTTACACCGGGTTTTGAAAGTAATCGTCAATATCTCAATCAACCCCTAACGTTTAAGGTGAGGTTTTATCCGCAAAAAAATAAGCTTGTTAACGTTAATTTTCCGTTTCCGCAAACGTTAAATGTTCTGAATAATTCTGGGAAAAATAACAATAAAATTGTCGGAGATCGGGCGTTTAATGGGTTAAATATTGCCAAAGCCGTTTTAGGAGATGAAGCGGTTTTAGGGGTGAAAGTTGACCCGAAAAATCCTAACAAACAGATTACCTTTTTAAGTAATGATAATCAACTGCTTTCCACTGTAACCCGTCGGGGAAGCGAAACCCCAAGTTTCGATCAATTTGTTTCTACAGAAATCTTTCAACAAATTTTTGAAGCCGAAACCTCGATTTATCTCAACGAAGTCGAAACCACAACCGCCTACACCGCTAAATTTAACGAAAAACAACCTAAAAAAGTGGATGAAATTACTGCTAATCAAATAACAGCGATTTATTTATCTCCTCAAGATCCCGATTATTTTAAAGCAGAAAATCAACCCGTTTCTCTCTATCGTTATCAGTTGAAGTTATTACCCATTAAAATGTAGGTTGGGTTGAGAAAACCCAACTTCTAGTGGTGTTTCAAATAAAATGTTGTTGGGTTGTGCTACGCTTAACCCAACCCACTTTGTAGATGTTGTTTTTATTCCCCATATGTTTTACTTGGTTGCAAAACCACAGTAAGCACTCCCATTAAATTGACGGTATTCGGGTAAATTTTCCTCACATTCTGACTTGGTTTCAAACCAATCTGCATAAACTTTATAAGAGTTGTGCTGAGTCCAATTAGAATAGTTAGGACTCCAAAATAAACCCGCATCAGAATAACCCTTGTCGATTAAATCTTGACGTTTTTGTTCGGCTTTTTCCGGGTCATTAAAAGCAGAATCAGCAATAAAATAAAAAGACATCGGTAGGTTAGACTGTTCGGCGAGAGTAGAAGCTTCTGAAGACTTTTGTTGAAATAAAATATTCAGCGGAATCGCAATTCCTAATCCTAAAATAGCACCCGTTAAAACTCCGACTAACGTTGCTTTTTGCCAGTCTTTTAACTGGTGAAAAAATTGTAATTTAGAAGTCTTATTTTTCGGCGACGCAGGAGGTTTAGGAAAAATAATCGTCGAAGGGGGTAACGAAGGTTCAGTTTTGGGAATTGGACTCGGAAGCGTTTGTAAAGCGGCGTACATTTCCTCAGCCTTAGAAAAGCGATCGCGAGGATAAAACTGAATCGCTTTATCTAAAATCGCCGCAAAATTCCGACTAATATTGGGAACATTTTCATGCCATAATATTTTCCCCGTTTCCCGATCAATATTCATCTCTTTAATCGTTTTACCCGTCAATAAATAAATCGCTGTCATCCCCAAACTATAAAGATCGCTAGAATATAAAGGATAACCAACCGCCTGTTCCGAAGCCATAAAACCCGGTGTTCCAATTAAAATAGAAGCCGTTGGATTTCCTTGAGAATTTAACATCGTTCCCATCGTTTCTTTCACCGCCCCAAAATCAATTAAAACAGGTTTACCCGACGGATGACGTAAAATAATATTATCCGGCTTAATATCCCGATGAATTAAACCCTGCTTGTGAATGCGATGTAAAATTGGTAAAATACCCAACAAAATCTCTTTAACTTCCGCCTCGCTTAACCGTCCTAACCGTTGAATGCGAGTCGTTAATGTTTCTCCCTCAATCCATTCTTGAACTAAATAAAACTGTTCTTCTTCTTCAAAATAAGCGTATAATCGAGGAATGCGATCGCTTTTTTCACCCAGTTTTTCTAAAATAGCCGCTTCTCGCCGAAATTGTTCTTGAATTAACGAATAAATTTCAGGACGATTAACACTCGGTTTTAATTGTTTAATTACACAGCGACGACTCGAAGGCATTTGAGTATCTTCTGCGAGAAACGTTTCGCCAAACCCACCGTGACCAATTGATTGTAAAATGCGATAGCGATTATTGAGGAGTTTTTCCGGATTTGGAGGAGTGTGAGTGAAAACTTGCATAAGGCGACCTTGATAGAGTGAAATCATCTAGTTTCTGCTTAACTTCACTCTATAAAAGCGTCAAAAAGTTGAGTTCCCCTAACGTACAACTTTCTCAACTATCACAAGTATTTTTACCCCAATTTCCCGTTGAACTCCTCATTTCACTATCCGAACCGATATTCCCCCCTAAATTCCACTGTGACAGCTTGCGTGTTGTCACTCAAATAGAGTAATTTAACGTTCGGAGTTGGGCGCCCCAAGATTCAAGATTAATGCGCGTGCATCGCAACTACAAACTAGAATAGAATCAGCAATATTGTCTCGGGTCGTATTTTGGGCAAATTCCGCGCGATCGCGATCGCCGCATTTTATAATAAATTCATCGGCAGTCAGTAGGTTGGAGGCGAATTGAACCCTTACCGTATTTCTCGATTATTTCTGCGATGATTTATATTCTATAATTTCGTGCTAGAATTATTCAGCTCAAACTAATCTCAATCAAACCCATCCAGTTTAACCAAAAGCCAGAAAATCTCTTTCAGCGTTTTTTCTGAGATTGGAAAGTAACTAAGATTAAATGAAGTCTTAATTTTTCAAGCGAATGAGTGAATTTAATTGCCGGGTAACACCTCTAAACCGTCGAACCGTTGAAGCCACACCCGAAGGCGGAAAGATTGAGTATGAAGATTTTGGTTGTACGGTAGACATCACGGGGCCGTTGCTGTACACTCTGTTTCAAGAGCGCTGGCAAGAGGTTCAGATTGGTCATGTCGTTGAAGGGGGAGTGTTAGAACTCGAATTTACTCAACCCCCGAAATTGTGCCTGATTTACGATGGTTATTTAACCGTAGCGACAGAAGCTTGGCATATTCATCTGTGTTTGGAAGATCATCTCGGCGGGCCGCATTGCAAGACCCCTGTAGAGTTGCGACAACGGCGACGAATTCATCGGGCTTCGCTGTATCGACGCTTGAACTCAACCGGAAGACCGACCAGTTGGGGAATTCAGTTTTGGAATGGGGATCAAGAAAATATGATGACAATCTTTTTGCCGAATCCCTGTTTAACAGATGATGAAGATTTACTTCCTTATAATAAAGCAGATTTGAGTAAATTGGCGCTTTACGAAGAATTGCGAGAAATCTATGTTTTGGGCAATCGTCCGATTCCTTTTAATTCTAATCCCCTCAAGCGGCCTTATTTATCAGTTTGTCGTTCATCCCGTTGTTATCCTTCTCGCCAATGGCAACCGATTTATCAGGCTTTGCAAACGGCCGTTAATCAAGCCGAATTGGAAGTTGATGTGATCACATCGGGTTGTTTGGAAGTGTGTAAACTGGGGCCGGTTGTTTTTTATTCAGGAGATAGAACCTGGTATACTCGCGTAACTCCCGAGGTTGCCAATAAAATTGTAGCGCAACATTTGAGTCAAGGTCAACAACTCACCGAACATTTATATCCTCCCGTTCAATCGAAGTCGATTCAAGAATGATTGTAGAAATATTCGGGTTAAATTTTTAAGAAAAACCCTCTCGAAATCAAAGTTGAGGATCAAAAAATGAGTATAATTCACCCATCCCAAACCCAAAATTATCTCTGGGAAAACCGTTGGATTGCTGTTGCTAAAAGTCGGTTTTGGCAAATTTTATTTCTGGCAATCGGTACGGGTAGCACCATCATCTATCCCCACGCCCCTTTAGTTGCTTTTGGTACAATAGCCGGAACAACCCTAAACCGTAAACGGGCAATTTTACTCGGATTAATCGTTTGGTTGGTGAACCAACTTTACGGCTTTCTCATTCGAGATTATCCCCGCAGTCCCGATGCGTTTGCTTGGGGATTAATTATGGGCGCTGGTGTCGTATTGGTGACGGGATTTGCGAGTATTAGACCTCGGTTCAGTCGCCAACAGACGTTCGGTCATGTTTTGTGGATTATTCTGGCAGCAATCTTTGGATTTGTGTTGTATGAAAGTCTAATTTTACTCGCCTTTCCCGTGCTTACCGATGGTCACAGCATGGGGTGGAATATTCTACAAAAACTGTTTGTTAAAAATATGATTTGGACGGCAGGATTGGGAATTTGTTACGGTTTAGTTTTGCGACTCACCACTCAATTTTCAGCCCAACAGTCTTCTTGATGGAGTGAGAAAGGCGCAAATTAGATGTCCCTATTGATAATTATCCAGTTGTCGTGATAGAATACTCCATCTATCGGTTCTAGTGGGGGTCAGCTACTAGAGTTAACGGGGAAAGTTTGGTGCAAATCCAACGCTGTCCCGCAACTGTGATGAGATTTTAGTTGAGATTTTCTACTGATTCAATCTCTTAGTCAGGATGCCCGCCGATGGAAACCCAGGGCCGTTTCATTCTAGCCCTAAAACTTGATTGGTGGGGAGGACCGGAGGTAGGGAGGTAGGGAGATGGGGGGAATTTTTATTAACAAAAAGCTATTTTTCATCGGAAAAAAGTCCTCTCC
>JAYKHV010000057.1:0-93702 GCA_035285085.1 Lyngbya sp.
GGTTGTTATCCTACCTCGCTACCAGTGATTGCTTTGTCGAGCCTGGACGCAAATTCTTCAAGACTGAACAAAGTCGGCTGAAAGTGCTACAACGTCGGTTAGCGAAGAAACAAAAGCGTTCCAAGAACTATGAGAAAGCTAGAAAGAGAGTGGAGAAGCAGCATAACCAGATCGCGTTCAAGCGGAAGGATTATCAGTATAAACTTGCCCATAAGCTTTGCGACATGGCAGATACTATCTTTGTTGAAGATATTGATTTCCGTATCATTGCAAAAGGTTTTTTGGGTAAACATACGATTGATGCAGGATTTGGGCAGTTTCGTTCTATACTCAAGTGGGTCGGCAAAAACAGAGGTGTATTTGTAGGAGAAGTAGATCATCGAGGAACTTCTCAAACTTGCCCAAATTGCCGAATCACAGTAAGGAAAGAACTCTCAGATAGAGTACATTCCTGTCCTGAATGCCACTATGAGGTAGATCGGGACATCGCTTCGGCTCAAGAACTGCTCAATCGAGGAATAGAAACGTATCCAGGGACTCTGGAAAAGCAAGAAATTGGCTCTCAAGTCGAGGTGTCGGGGGCTACGTGCCTAGATAACTGGCGTAGGGGAGCAATGCCTAATCGTGAGGTTAGGAAGCCCACAGCATAATCTCCGATTTGCTGTGGGAGGATGTCACTGGGTAATTGCCACTCGATGACAATCTAAATTGGGGGAATCGGCAAAGGTGATCCATTATAGGACAATAGGCGATCCGAACGCATTGCCAGATTTCCGAAAAGTCTGGTATAGTTGCCTACGATCGCGATCGCGTTCTGGTCTGGGTTGAATGCAGTTCACTCTAGATTTATGAGAACGCATATGTACGATACCATTTAGGTTGCAACTTTATACAGTCCTGCGGGACTCGTCTTCGTACAATACTTTGGTGGAGGAGTTAAATTGTGAGTACTATTCGAGGATCAGTATTTCAGGATATTAACGCGAACGGTTTTTTTGATCTCGGAGAAGGTCTTTCTAACGTTACCCTATTCCTAGATCAAAATGGAAATGGTGTACCCGATCCGGGTACCGATACAGATGGGGATGGCATACTAGAGGGTGGTGAACTAACCACATTAAGCGATGCTAGCGGTGAGTATAGCTTTACGAATCTACCCGAAGGAAGCTTTGCGCTCGATCAGGTTACTCTCCCCGGTTTTAATGAACCCGTCGGTGTACCGATCACCTTGGGAACTCCGATCGCAACGACAGGCGATCCCAACGAGCGGTTTGATATCAACATTCTCAACACCAGCATCACCCCTCCGACGACTCCGATCTCAACAACCGGAAATATTCGGGGTGCGGTTTACGTTGATAACAACAGAAATCTCATTTACGAACCTTTTGGAGAACTGGGTGAACCGACGCTCGCTGCTGGTTTTCCCGATGATGCGATCATCTACATTGACCTCAATAACAGTGGTTTCCGTGAACTCAGCGAGCCATCATCGATACCCAACGAAGCCGGATTCTATGTCTTTGAAGCTCTAGACCCCGGTTCTTACCTGATCAGAGCCGAATTACCGGGCGGGTTTGAGTTGCTGGGAGATAATCCGATTGTGGCTCCGGTAACTGCGGGAACGGTCAATGAACTGGACATCCCGGTGATCGATCCGGACAGCATCTACGGTCGTGTGATCCGTGACCTCAATGGTGATGGTCAGCCCCAGCCTTCCGAACCGGGACAGGCGGGAATTGATATTAGTGTGATCGATGGAAATGGAGAGATCGCCACAGTCACCACTGACGAGGATGGCTTCTACATCTTTTCCGATCTCGATACAGCGATTCCCGGAGCAGATGATCCGCAAAATCCCTTTGCTCAGTTCATTGAAAGAACAGAACCCGAACGATATGCTCGCGGATTTATACTCGATTTTGGTACCCCTTCAGAGGCCTATTTATTTACCTCTCCGGTTCCTCCAGTCGGGTTAGTTCCGGGCGAAATTGGGGCGTCAGTTCCTCCCGATCAAGCTCGCCAAATCAACTCTACATTGGTGTTTAACCCAGGCGGAACAGTTCTACCCGTACCCAACAGTATTTCCGGTGTGGTGTTCAATGACCTCAACGCCAACTCCCTGTTAGATGTCGATCCGGTAACGGGTTTACCCGACGGGCCGATTACGGGTGCAACGGTCTACCTTGACCTGAATGATGATGGTGAATTCGATGCTGATGAACCGAACACCACCACTGACTTTAACGGTAACTTCATCATTACCAATTTACCGCCCACACTACCGATCGATCCGGCGACCGGTTTTGCTCCGATTGAAGAAACTTATGTGGTTCGGGTTGAACCGAGCGATGATCAAGACAATTTAACCACGCCGGTTCCCGCGATCACCATCGCGGAAGGGGAAGCGGCTCAAGTCACACTGGGGCTTTCCACTGCCGTTCCTTTCGGTCCCGAAAACCAGTTTGCCGTCGTGGGTGGAGGTATCGACGAAGATGCTCTCATCCCGGTCAGAGGTTTCGATCCGTTCATTGTTTAAAAGACGAAGCTAAAATTCCTCATCCGTTCAGGGTGGGTAAAACAGCTTAACTTGCCATTTCATCCCCAGGACATTCAAGGCTGATCTCATCGCTCTTGACCGACTCCGGGGATGATTTTTTTTGTGAAGATTTCCAACATTTTAGACAAAATTGTATCAAAATACTCAAATCACGGCAATCAAAGGCGATACTATCAAAGCATTACCAAAAAATTAAGTTAAGTTTAACTTCAATCAAATTGTTTCAACAGCAAACCGCTTTAGAGTTTCCTGGTACGATTTTTCGACTCGACAATGGATTAACGGTCATTCATCAGGAGATTTCTGCAACTCCTGTGGTTGTGGTTGATGTTTGGGCGAGAGCGGGAGCGATCAAAGAGCCTGAACCCTGGTCAGGTATGGCTCACTTCCTAGAACATATGATCTTCAAGGGAACCGATCGCATTGCTCCGGGTATCTTTGATCAAGTGATTGAAAGTCGGGGTGGAGTCGCCAACGCCGCTACAAGTCACGACTACGCTCATTTTTACATGACCACCGCCTCTCAATACCTCGAAGATACTCTACCGACTTTAGCCGAATTACTCCTAAACGCCACAATTCCTGATGATGAATTTATCCGAGAGCGGGATGTGGTTTTAGAAGAAATTCGTCAATCCGAAGATGATGTAGATTGGATTGAGTTTCAGTCGGTGATGGCAACGGTCTATAGTCATCATCCCTACGGACGTTCAGTCTTGGGAACTCAAGAGAAATTAATGCAGCGAACGCCCCAAGAAATGCGCTGTTTTCATCGCTCCCACTACCAACCGGAGAACATGGCTGTCGTGATCGTGGGTGGAGTCAAACAACACCGCGCCTTAAAAGCGATCGCAGAAGCTTTTGATGGGTTTGCCACACCTGAACGTTGTCCCTGTATTGGCTTAACTCCCGAACCGAAAATCGGAGAAATTCGCCGTCAAGAACTCGAATTACCCCACGCTGAACAAGCCAGAATAACTCTAGCATGGCTAGGCCCGAATGTCAAACAATTGCGAGATGCTTATGGTTTAGACTTGCTCTCGGTGATCTTGGCTGAAGGACGAACCTCTCGTTTGGTGCGGATCTTGCGGGAAGAACTGCAATGGGTTCATCATCTAAGCAGTAGCTTTTCTTTGCAACAACAATCGAGCATACTCACGATTAATGCTTTATTAGATGCCGAAAAAATTGAAACCGTTGAACAGGTGATTCTTGATTGTATTTCTCAACTGCACAGCGAACCGATTTCCGAACTCGAACTCAAACGCAGTCAACGTTTACTCTGTAATGATTACGCTTTTTCTACAGAAACTCCGGCTCAACTCGCGGGCTTATATGGTTACTATTTCACCGTTTCGCAACCGGAATTTTCAATCATTTACCCGACTCAAATTCAATCGTTTCAACCGGACGATATCCAAGAATTAGCTCAAAAATATTTAAGCCCAGATTCTCATGCGGTCACGATTGTTCGGCCGGGTTAATGAAGACGAATTCAATGACTAAAGAGGCATGATTAACACTTCAAACGATAAACATCAGCCAACAATTCATTCGGTTTAGGTCTTCTTTCCGGAGCCGGAGAATCATAAACAATTAATACAGAATCCGATTCACCCAAACAGGGAAAATGAGCAATTCCTTCAGCGTTATCCGCCCCAACTTTAATCGGTAAATCAAACATCACTTCTAAATATTTACCATCCTGCCAATAGATCATTTCCTCGGTTCGCTCGGCAATCTTTTTCAAGCGAAAGACTCGCATCGCCCCATTTAGATCCATTGTTGGTCCTCCGAGAATAATTAAATCCCCATCATGTAAAAAAAGTTCTCGAATTCCCAAACCATCTAACTCAATAAAATGTTTCCGATAGAGTTGACCTTCCTTTTCTATGGGTTTGAGAGATAAAACACCGGGTTCTTTTTCTTCAACATCGATCTCTAAAATTACCGCTAAACCCCGCAAAACCGGCCCTCTTAACCCCAAGAAAATGCGATCGCCATCAATCGCCAAACCCTCAATATCCAGTCCGTTATCCTTCGAGGGTAAACCGCTAGAAACAATTGTACCGATATGAGGATCTTTTTTGAGACTTTCCACTAAAATATTAGTATTTTCAGTGATTTCTAAACGAGCCGCTCTCAGTTGTTTTTTTGGATCATCTTTCAAAGAACAAGACTTAACTAAATTCCCATCAATAACCGGAATACGAGCTAATAAATAACGATTCGCCTCCGACTCCACCCTCGATAACCGCTCAATATCTTTTTCAGGATCTTTTCGCTTGGGTTTTTTCCGCTTTGTGCTGTGAGAACCCATCACCCACAAATAACCGTTAGAATAATCCAAACTCTCAATATCAATTTCATCCTCCGTATTGGGGAGTTCAATATAATCCAACAGAGAAAAATGCTTGTGATTCCCAAAAACAAACGGTTCAACTTGGGAAAGTCGCTCAACTCCCAACAACTCATCAGAACCCACCCACAGACTACCATCTGGGGTCATCGCCGCCGCTGAGAGTTCGCCGACTAAATCATCGGAATTATCCTCAAACCGCAGTAACACCCGACTCAATAAAAAACCTTCTGACATTAGCTTAATTAATCAAATTACAGTGTTCTTTGATGTTGTGATCTTACTCGATTTTGGGGGTTAATGGGTTTTAATCAGACGATAACGAGCTTGTACAAACATATAAACGGCATAAGCAACCAAACCAAAAGCCGCTATTGCCAGTAAAAACTTACCATAGGGCTGGCGTGCTAAGGTTTGTAACGCTCCATCGAGTCCCTGTACTTCACTCGCATCAAATTGTCGAGCGGCTTGAATTAAAAAGAAACCCAACATCATAAAAATAACGCCTCTCGCTGTAATTCCAAAGCGACAGACATTAACAATTAACTTTTCTTGCTTATAATCTAGTTCGGCTAAATTTAACTTTTTGCGAAACTTAATCCGATAGGCTTTATAAATTCGATACAAACCAATTCCGATCAGAATTGCACCAATCGTTCCGACTAACCACTGACCAAAGGGTTGAGAAAGTAAACGAGCCGTCCAAGTTTGTTTACTATCTCCTCCTCCTCCTCCGGCGGCTCCGATGGCTAATAAAGCGGCATTAAACGCCAAACCTGTATAAATTAATCCACTAATTCCATAACCAATTCTCGTGGCAATTCCTTTCAAATCTGAACCTTTGCGATCGGGATCTTGAATGGCTTCTACAAATCGCCAGATGGCATATCCAACTAAACCGACGGCTATTAAAATTAATAAAATTTGTCCAAAAGGTTGGGCGGCAATTGTCCGTAAAGCACCTCTTGTACCCGTTGTTTTTCCTCCCGAACTAAACGCGGCCATTAATGCTAATAAACCAATTAATCCATAAACTGCTCCTTTGGTTGCATATCCAAAACGAGCTAATCTTTCTATCCACATGACTGATGACCTCAACAAATAGAATTGATTAAAATCTTAATAACTAGGAATTCCTACAGCGATCAAACAGGTCTTGATATTGTTGTTGATATTGCGGATCATCAAGAACCAATTCTACTCGAACTTTAGCGCATCCGTGAGCGTCTTCCATCGCAATGATTTGGAGTAAATCGGCGGCGGCTTTTAAAGAGTAAAATTCACCTTGAACCGTGACTTGATGGGGCTTAATATTCGTTTGTTCGAGTTCAACTCCCTGGATTTTTCCCCGTGATAAATCAATTTCAGCTAAGGGTTTATCCGATGAGCCAACTTGTTCTACAATTAATTTTTCTCGTCGAATCGGCACTTCAACGATTTCGGTTTCTACTTGTTTACGAACAATAACTTCGCCGATTTTGTGGCGCTCGTGCTTGACCTCTAATCGTTCAGCCAGTAGACGAATGGTTTCACTATCTACGGTTTGAGGGAATGATTCATCTCCCAAATCAGTCGTGTCCTCTATCTCATTGTCCGAATGCTCAACGGATTTGATCCGATTCTCTTCGGTGATATTTTGATTCAAATAAGCGGAATGTTGTTCAAGTTTTTCCCGCATTTTGTCCGTTAAATTGATGATAAATCTATTATTTTCTAAATCAACTTTTAAGATAGACTTTTGATGAACTCTAAATAAAGGCTTGGATTGTCCCGGTAGAGAAAAAAGAATCTGAATTTGGTGGGAATCATTTTTATAAATTCGTTCAACTTGACCGATTAATTCTGCTTTTTCATCAACAACTGAATAGGTTTGAACCTCCAGGGGATTTGATGAAATCTGATGAGAAGAAACAGTAGGATAACTATCTTGAGCTTTCATCTTCTGCTTGGATTATAACTTGATCGGCTAAAAATTAAAAAATTAAAGTTGTTATCAGGCTCCAATTGAATAGAGATGTTAGGTGGCTGGTGTTAGGAAAAACCTAAGACCAGAAAAACCACCTAAGACCCACACTCAACCTAACTCTCACGGCTTTTAATTAACCTGTTTTTATGGCTTAATAACAGGTCGTCCGTCTTTATCAACCCGCAATTCTTCACGACGCAGGGTTTCTTCTGCTGTTACCGTATCGCGATCAACTTCTTTGCGAACATTCACTTCTTCACGCACAAAAGCTTCCTTATGAATATCTGCGGTTTCTTCATAAACTTCCATGCGAGCTACTTCACCTTCTTTGAAGTTCGCAGTACCGGGTCTTACAGGTCGTCCTGCATTGTCGGGGGTGGTTCGTTCAACAATAACCCGCTCTTTTTCTACAGGAACAGAAGCTCTTGCTCGTTCGGTTTCTACGGTTTTACCGACAACAACTTCTCCCGCTTTATGACGCTCTTTATCGGTAACTAACCGTTCTTCATAGAGCTTCAGCGTACCATGATCGCGTTCGTTGAGATCGTATAATTCTCTATCATGGTCATAGCGATAATCGTTGCGACTAGAACTCGCTTGAGGTTGACGAGTTCGATAACTTTGGCGAACCCGCTCTTCGTAGTCATAATCGACATTCATATCGCTATCATACTTCGGTAAAGCCTCAGCTTGTTCTTTGCTGGTTAAACCTAATGCATAAAGCTTATGATCATTAAAATCAATGCGAGAACGACCTACGGGTAATAATACCTTTTTACCAAAGATCCAGAAACCCGTATCAATTACAAAATAACGAATTCGACCCGCTTCATCGACTAAAGCATCATCAACGGAGCCGACTTTTTCATTACTGGTTCCCGCATATACGGTATAACCTTTAAAGTCGTTTCCTTTAAACAACTCATCCACGTAGTTGGGATAGTAATCTTTTATTCTGACTAAAGCCATAATTAATTGTTTCTGTTTCAACTACACTAACTATCTTAGGAAATCAGCGAGTATAATTAATCCCCCCACCGGGAGATTCAAAAGCTATGTCGGGGGATGGATGATAAACATAGAGGCAATTTCAGATACTTAAGAAAACAAAGATAAAAATTATCTTAACCTTTCTAAATATTCAAGAAAGGGCTATTGAAATTGAGAAAATAAGAGCGTAAAAATTATGGCAACAAGATTGGCTAGAGATTACAAACGAGGAATTGGAGTCTTTCAAACCCGAAGAGAAGTAGAACAGGCTCTTTACCGATTACGCGATCGGGGTTTTAATCTTGAACAAGTCTCTGTAATGGCGCCTGACTCCGATCCGGTGACAAAAGACGCAGAAGTAGAAGTTTATACCCATTCTGAGGGAAATCACGCCGATACCGGGGCTATTACCGGGGCGATCGCGGGAGGGACTTTAGGTATTATTGGCGGATTATTAGTCGGTTTGGGAGCCGCAGCCATTCCGGGAGTCGGGCCGATTTTACTGGCCGGTGCCGAGGCTACGGCGATCGCGACAACTTTAGCGGGAACGGCGATCGGTGCCACATCGGGTGGAATTATCGGGGCTTTAATTGGTTTAGGAATTCCCGAAGATCAGGCGAAAGTTTATAATGATCGACTTTCACAAGGTCAATATATTGTATTGGTGACGGGAACACCAAGAAGCATCGAGGAAGCCGGAGATATTTTACGCGATCAAGGAATTGAACAATGGCACGTTTATGATGCGTTGCAAGTCGAAGTTACCCCAATGATGGATGATGTAGTTTCTCCGACTACCCTCGAACGTCAAGAAGAAAGAGCGATCATTACTCCGCCAGAAGTCAAACCGAAAGTCGTACATCAAGATCATCGTGAAATTCAAAAAGAAAGAACAATTATTACCCCTTACGTTGAGACAGAAAACGCAGTTGAATACGATGCTCGCCAACCCGAAGTGATTGAACATAAACAACGTAAAGAAATAGTCACCACCACTCCGCCGCCAGTGAAACCCAAAGTTGTACATCAAGAACATCCCGAAATTATTGAACGAGAAGAAAGACCAATTATTGCCGCTGGCGTTGAGAGAAAAAAAAAACAGTTGAATACACTCAACAACCGGAAGTGATCGAACATAAACAACGTCTACAAAGAGTGACCACTACTTCTGAGGAAGCGAAACCCAAAGTTGTACATCAAGAACATTCCAAAGCTATGAAACGAGAAGAAAACACAAATATTAATCCTCGCGTCGAGACAGACAACCCTGTGGAATACAGTCAGCCAGTCGAGACAGACAACCCCGTTGAATACACTCAACAACCGGAAGTGATCGCACCGAAACAACGTCTAGAAAGAGTTCGGGCGACACAGCCGGAAGTGAAACCGAAAGTCCTACACCAAGAACGTCCTGAAATTATGGAAAGCAAAGAAAGAAAAACTGTAACCTCTCGCGTTGAAACAGAAAAAGCTGTTGAATCCAACGGAAAAACGCCAAGAATTGAACGAGAAACAATTGGTCGTCAACCCGTAGTTCCCTCAGAGCATTCGGAGAATCTCAAAACAAATAATTCCCAAAAGATAGAAGGTCAAAAGGTATCTGACGATCCAGAAATTATCATTATAGATCGCCGAGATGAAAAATATAAAACCCATTAAAGCGGAAAAAAGTTTTTGTTTTTGCCGAAAAAAAATGGAGGAAAATCCATGAAAAAGTTAACAAGTTTAATCATCAGTAGCCTAGTGTTATTCGGTGCCGCTGGATGTGATGTTGCCCGCACCAGTGCTGACGCCCCTACTTCGATTGACGGAGAAGTTGAAAATCCTCAAAGCGTCGAAGAAGCCAGAGAAGATGCGGGTAAAAATGTACGTCAAGCGCAATTAAATTCCGATATTCGAGCGCGAGAAGAACGTAATGATTGGTTCGGAGATCAACAAGAACGGGCAGATTCCGATCTCGAAAGTGAAGTTCGTGCCAAATTAGAAGCAAATATTCAGGGAAGTAAACTCACCGTTCAAGCCGAAGATGGAGCGGTAATCATTGCCGGAACCGTACCCGATCAGCGACAATACGACAACATTGAACCGTTAGCCCAACAAATTCTTGGGGTGGAATCGGTTGATATTACTAACGTCAGAGTTGTAGAACCGACAGAATCCTAATTAGCGGTTATCACACTAAAAGTTAAGACGATTTTTTCAAGTAGAGACGTGCCAGGGTGCGTCTCTATAAAGATGTAAAAAGAACTGATCAAAGGGATTTATATCGATGTCAATTGGGCTGAGTATTTTTAGTATTTTAATTTTATTATTCGTCACGCTGGATGTTTTGATCACCACCTTAACCGTTGGTGGAGGAGGCCCGCTCACCAGCCGACTCTCAGCCGGACTTTGGGCGATCGCATTGAAAGTTCATCGTCATCATCCCAATCATCGCATTTTAGGGATAATCGGCCTGTCACTGTTGGTTTTTATGACATTGCTGTGGTTTGTCTTAACCTGGATCGGGTGGACACTGCTCTTTGTCTCGGATCAAGGGGCGGTGGTCAGATCTTCTAATTTAATCCCGGCGACGTTTTGGGAAAGAGTCTACTTTGTCGGTTATACCCTCTCAACCTTAGGACAGGGAAACTATCAACCCCAAGGACAACCTTGGGAAATTGCGACGGCGATCGCTTCAATTAACGGCTTTTTTCTGGTAACACTCACCTTTGCTTATTTGGTACCGGTGGTGTCTGCGGCGAGTCAAAAACGTTCCTGTGCGACTTATATTTCTTCTTTGGGTGGTACCGCAGATGAGATCGTTACCCGCGCTTGGAATGGCAAAAACTTCGGACAACTCGATCAACATTTGATCGCTTTGAGTGCGATGTTGACCCAACTGGGCGAAAATCATTTGAATTATCCGATTCTGCACTATTTCCACAGTATTGAGCGTTATCGCGCCATGACGCTGAGTTTAGTTGCTCTCGATGATGCCCTAACTTTACTGCAATATGGCATTCCTCGACCGCATCAACCCGATGGGGCGGCGCTGCGATCGGTTCGTCGGGCGAGTGCTGCTTTTGTTGCTACGCTGAAGTCTGCCTATCTCAACCCCACTGAAGAAACTCCCCCCTTACCTGCTTTAGAATTGGTTCGGCTGGAGGGAATTCCCACCGTCAGCGACTCCCAATTTCAACAGGCGACTGAAAACCTCTCTCAACGCCGACGGATTTTGTTAGAGTTAATTCGCAATGATGGCTGGACGTGGGATGCGATCGCTTCAACAAGAACTACCTCTCGGGCAAGTAATTTAGACGATCATAGTGCGCTGGATGATGTTGTTTATATGGGAGTGGATCGGCTCCCCAAAACTTAGAATTGAAAATCAGGAAAATATAGAATGAGCGAGTCATTAGAAGTTGATTTACTTCTGTTTATCTTATCAGCAGTTGTCATCGGAGTCTGCGGAACTAAACTGTCTAAAGTTGCCGATCAACTCGCTGATGCAACCGGGTTGGGTGAAGCGGTGGTTGGGGCGTTGGTGTTGGGGGGAATTACTTCTTTAGCGGGAATTATTACTTCGATTACCGCCGCCGCAGACGCTCATCCTCAAATTGCCGTGAGCAATGCTTTGGGTGGAATTGCCGCTCAAACTGCTTTTTTAGCGATCGCTGACTTTTTCTATTGCCGAGCGAATTTAGAACACGCGGCCGCTTCGTTGCCGACTTTGGTTCAGGGTGCTTTATTAAATGCTTTATTGGCTATTCCTTTATTGGCGATAACGGCACCTCATGTGGAATTTTTGGGGATTCATCCGGCTTCTATTGCGATAATTTGCGGATATTTATTTGGCTTACGGATCGTCTCCCAAGTGCGGGATGATCCGATGTGGAAACCTCTGCTTACCACCGAAACCTTAACCGATGAAAAGGAACAGCCTGAACCGAATAATTCGGTGAATCTTCCCCAATTGTGGCTGATGTTGGGATGGTTGGCGATTGTGATTGCTGGCGCGGGTTATTTATTGGCAAAAACGGGGGTGAGTCTGTCTGAACAAACGAGAATTTCTGAAACGGTTGTGGGCGGATTGTTTATTGCTATTTCTACCGCTTTACCCGAATTGGTGACTTCTGTGGCTGCGGTGAAACGGGGCGCAATAACACTGGCTATTAGCGCTATTATTGGCGGGAATAGTTTTGATGTGTTGTTATTGTCTTTTTCCGATTTTGCTTATCCCGAAGGTTCGATTTATAATGCCATTACCGAGTCGGAAGTTTTTGTGATTGCTTTAACCATATTAATGACATCAATTCTGCTCTTAGGACTCCTCAAACGGGAAAAATCCGGTATTGGAAATATTGGCTTTGAAACGTTTTCAATTCTTTTGCTTTATCTGGGCGGTTTTGTGGTTTTGTTAAATTGGGGTTGATTTAGATGTTGAATAGGAGTCACCAGCTTGTATAATTAGAACGAAGTCTGTTGAACACCATTTGCTGAATTTTACTTAAACATCTCCCATGAGTCGTTCTCCAAAAACAGGTACAAAAATTGTCCTATTTACGGTCGGAATCGCCCTAATTATTATCGCCGTGATTGTGGTCTTGAGGGGGTTGGGAATCTTATCTGCTATTCCCGACTTTATCATCTGGGCGTTAGTTCTCCTGACGCTCGGAATTGGCATCATCGGAGGGCTAGTTAGTCAGGGAAACTAAATATTACATTAACCCACAATGCTCCACTGTTAGTTTATCTCAACGGGAATAATTGGGGACTCTACCGAAAGGAATAGTTAGAAATTCTATCGCTGAGGAGAAGCCACCACCTCCTCTATTTGTTATGCTATTAATTCGGATATTGAGGGAAACCGGATAA
This sequence comes from Lyngbya sp., assembly GCA_035285085.1. Lineage (GTDB taxonomy): Bacteria > Cyanobacteriota > Cyanobacteriia > Cyanobacteriales > Microcoleaceae > Capilliphycus. The sequence goes on from JAYKHV010000057.1 coordinate 12,733, forward strand.
ACACGATGTTAGAGCAAGCAGCCCAGTTAAAGCAGGCGTTAGTGGATTTTGTCTATGATGCAGAGGGAGACTTAGCGGTTGCCTTTGAACGGTATGTCGCCACTCATGGGAGTCGAGATCGTCAAGATATTCGTCTGCAAAACTTGGTTGTAGATATGTTTTTAAATTCCGGGGAAGTTGACGAGCAAACTCCGATTGATTTATTCTTGGCGAGTGAGTCGGACTTAACTCCAAGCGATCGCGATCTGGTTAAACATTGGCAAAACACCTTTACCGGTTTATTTGAAATTATAGAAATTCAGCCGGAACGTTTTAAGTTAATGAACTGGTTGACGGCGAAATCTTATACAGTGTTCCCGAGTCCAGAAATTTCTCGGTCAGATATGGATAAATGGAAACCGGGGGATATATTGCTGTCTCGAATCGCGCCGTTACCCGATGGAAATTGGATGTTTTCTGGGGCTTGTATTCCCAAAGGAAAACTCGGTAAACCCAAACTGGCGGTTGTCATTGGAGAATTTAAGAAAAATTATCCCAATCAACTCTATGGAGACGCGCCTGAGTTATTAGAAAAGGCTTGGGAATCGGTGGCGACATATCATCAGGAATTTGTGGATTATTTTGGAAGCGATCGCATTTTGTTACCCGGATATCAGCTTAACAAAAAAATCGCCGAATTGCAAGAAAGATTGAGCAAAAAACAATTAGAAGCGGCGGGAATTGATAGTTCCAAGTCTTTTAAAGAGATTATTCAAGAAGCCGGAGTCGATGAAAGCGAAGTGAAAGCTTCAGCTACCGTTGCCGGGGCGGATGAAGCATCAGTAGAAAAAGCGTTGGGGAACGATTCTTCTGCGATGTTTTCTCCGAAAGTTGAACTTCCCGACGAGATCAAACGGGCAGAAGAAGTGATGGCGTTTTCCCATCCCCGTTGGGGTCAAATGTTCGTTCCGACTTATTCAAAATTTGTGAATATACTCACCTCAGAAGATCCCGTTAGTGAACCCAATGCAGATAAATTGGTACACAAATATTTAGAGGAGAAAGAGATCAATACTTTTATTTGGCAACAACTGAAAGAAGAATATCCAACCCCACTCGAAAAACTATTAAAAGCCGTGTTAGAACGTCCGGATTTTCAGCTAGAACGAGATTTAGAACCCACACTCAAACAGTATAATAAATCCCTCAAACCCGAACTTCCAGAAATTGCCAGTGTTCCTCAACATCTGCATCAATTATTTGAAGAAGCGGTTGCTCAGGTGCAGCAGTCGAAATCTAAAAGTAGTAAAAAGAAAAAGAAAGGCAAGGGTTTTCAAGTTTAAGGAAGAAGAATTTATAGATGAGCGAGTGGGAAGTTCAGAAAATAAAAAACAGAGCTTTTACAGCTCCGCTTAATACTCCTTTTATTGTCGTCTTACCTGTCTTTTTATGCCCGATCTCAAATGATTAGTTTATATGATCTATTTAGTTAAACTTAGGCGTGTCTTACCACTAAACCCCAGATAAAGATCAGAAGCATCGCACCTAAGACAGCAAAGATAATACTGGGAATGGTTAATGCTCCGGCTGAGGCTCCGGCGGCCCCTGCACTGCCAAGCAAGACTTGACCCAAGAAACCACCAACAATTGCACCTAATATTCCTAATCCAATTGTGGCAAAAATACCGCCACCTTGATGACCTGGATAGATGAGTTTTGCAAGCGCACCTGCAATTAAACCTAAGACTAACCAAGCTAAAATACCCATAATTTTTTTCCTCAATGTATTCATCTTGATATTGTCATAGTATCTTTTCAAAAAGGGGATCGTCTTCTATCAAGGGACTGAACTGATTTCCATTCAATAGAAATAGTAAAACTTCCAAGTTCTCTATCCATAGAAATAGCTTTTATTTAAGCAAATACTCATTAAGAGGGATGATTGAACTCGTAAATTCATCATATATTTAAACACAGCGTAGTTAATAACTATGAGGAATCTAAAAATATGAATTTATTGATGGAAGTTGGTGTAGATGCTGCACCTCATTTTCCAATTTCAGTTGTAGTTGTTGGGGTTGTTGGCTTCATTGCAGCCACTTCAATTGGTTCTATTGCTTGGTACAATTCTAAGCGACCTGCCGGTTGGGAAGATAAAGACCGCCCTGATATTGTTCCTAATGTGGAAAAGTCAGAAGATCCCGGTCTGGGTTAATTGATCGCTAAAATTCCTAGCATTTTGAATGTTTTAAAAAGCTAGATCATCTAATAACTGATTTTTAAAGATTTAGCTTGCACTTGTAGTTTATCTCTTTTAATTAAGGAGGATTTTATGGCTGATACTCATAAGAAAACTGGTGGCGACGAAGGTCATTATGATCGGGGGATACAACCCGCTGAAGTTGGCGCTCGTCAGGACAGAGAGGGTGCTAATTATAAAAAGATGCCCGAAAAAGGAGAAGCGCCTGACACCACTAAAGGCTACACGGTTGACCAAGAAGGGTTAGCCAATAACTACGCTATCGAACCCGAAATGTATATCAACGAACCCGGTGATTTGCGAGAAGAAGAGGAAGCTCAAAAACAAGAACGGGTTGAAGAGTTAAAAGAGGTTCAAAAGCACGGTAAAAAGGGTCAAGGTGTGATCTAATCTAAATACAACCTCTACCACAAAATATCCGATCATTATCTCCCGCTACAGAAGGGTTTACTCAGTTTAGTAACCTGAAATAGCGGGGGTTTTTCTCGGTGGAGTTTTAGCTTCTGTTTGCCAATAAAATAGCTGTTATAGCAGTACAAAATTCGGTTAGGACATTTCTACATCCTAGAATCCTTTCATAGTCTGCTGTTGCCTGTTCCCTGTTCCCTGTTCCCGATTCAAGTAGCGCTATATTTTCTCTAGGTTTTTGTTTCTAAAAAACTGAATTTTATTAATCTATCCCTTGATAGATTCGGTGAATAAAAAATATTTGTTATTCTATAAACATCAAGAGCAAATCAGCTCAAGCCTTTGACAAATTTAGGAGATATTTAGTTATGTCTAACGAAGATAAAGCAAAAGCAACAGCTAAAAATATCGAAGGTAAAGCTCAAGAAGCTATGGGTAAAGTAACGGGCGATCCTGAGGATAAAGCCGAAGGTAAAATGAAGCAAGGTGAAGCTCAAGCTCGCCACGCTGTTGAAAATGCAAAGGATAAAGCAAAGAAAGCGATTGACTAATAAAGTCTACAACATCAGTTGAGGTTTAGGTGTTTAATCTGAGGTTCACCTGAACCTCATTTTTTTAAAGAATATAAGAACCCGATTTCTAAAAGAAATCGGGTTTTTACAGGGGATTTTATTGAATAAAATTAGGAAAAATCTGCATCAACAGCTCCGCCCTGTTCGTGAGCGATGATAATTTGACGGTTTGCGAGGTCTGTTGTTCGGTCTTCTGACCTGGGTTGTGACTCCTGTTTAGGATTTTCTGATTTAAACTTTTGTTCAAGTTCAACAGCAGGGTCAGCACCCGGATCGACATCAGAATCGATTGCTCGATCGCGATCTGATGGTTTTTGATTATTCATAATCATGTTTAAGTTCTCCTTTTGTCTTACAAATATAATCAGATTTATCTCTACATTAACGATAATTTTAAGAAGTTGACCTCTTGCTAATGAAATAAATCCTTTTACCTGATAAAATATAAGTTTGGGGCGCAAACCTGACGCCCCGAAAAAATACAAAATTTTTACTTCAAAAAAGGGGATTTACCCAAAGCGACCACTTACATATTCTTGGGTTGCTTCTTCTTGCGGGTCTTGAAAAATCTTCTCCGTTTTGTCATACTCAACGAGATAGCCAAATCGATTGCCTGAGTCTCCTTCTTCGGCATTAAAGAAAGCCGTTAAATCAGCAACCCTTGTCGCCTGTTGCATATTGTGAGTTACGATAATTACCGTATAACTTTCTTTGAGATCGTGAATTAATTCTTCAACCTTTTGAGTCGAAACGGGGTCAAGAGAGGAACAGGGTTCATCCATTAAAATAACTTCCGGTTTTAACGCCACAGCCCGAGCAATACAGAGGCGTTGTTTTTGACCTCCAGAGAGGGATAAACCACTTTCTTTGAGTTTATCTTTGACTTCACTCCATAAAGCCGCCTTTTTCAGGGAATTTTCAACTAATTCATCCAGATCTCCCGAATAGTTATTAATCCTTGCTCCATAGGCGATATTCTCATAAATTGACTTGGGAAAAGGATTAGGCTTTTGAAAAACCATGCCAATTTTTCGACGAACCTTGACCGCATCTACTTTGCGAGAATAAAGATTTTTATCTCGGAAGAAAACTTTCCCCTCAATATGAAAGCTATCAATCAGATCATTGAGACGGTTAAAACAGCGAATTAATGTACTTTTCCCGCAACCAGACGGCCCAATTAGAGCGGTTACTTGTTTGGGGGGAATTTCCATGTTTACCTTACTTAAGGCTAAGGTATCACCGTAGTAAACGCTTAACTGTTCGGTTCTAAAAACATTATCGTTGAATGTCTTTATGCTGTCACCCGAGCTATTACTTTTGGAGCTTTTACTTTCTCTAGATCTCTCCGAATTATTCCGGTCTCTACTGGGGCGAGAGTTGCGATTTTCTGAAGAAGTTTTAACCTCAGAAGAATCGGGCTGAGTCTTTCTGTTTTTTTGCAGATGCTCTCGAACTTCAACCGAAGGTTTTTGCTGAGGTTTTCTGTTTTTTCCGGTGTTATCTTGAATTTCTAAATGACGATTATCCATAATTTACCTCTGATTTTTAGGTGAGAATAAGTTGCTCGGTTAATAGGTTCCTTTCTGACCAAAATAGCGAGCAAGAACGCTAGCAAGCAGAACTAACAAAATTAAAATCAATGAAGCAGCCCAGGCGAGTTCTTGCTGGTTTTGATAGGGAGCCGTTGCAAAGTTATAGATCAAAACTGACATCGAGGGAACCGTTTCATCGATAATTCTATCCGGCCAGCTTTGAGCAAAAATAACCGTGAAAAGTAGAGGTGCTGTTTCTCCAGCCGCCCGAGCGAGAGCGAGAGTAATTCCGGTTAAAATTGCCGGAATAGCCGCCGGAACAACAATCTGCAAAACGGTATGAAAACTGGATGCTCCGACACCAACAGAAGCCCATCGAACATCTTTGGGTACCAGTTGTAATGCTTCATCTGTGGTTCTGACAATGATCGGAAGCATGAGAATTGCGAGGGCAAATCCTCCTGCTAAAGTCGAGAATTTATCCATCGTTAAAACCACGACAGTATAAGCAAAAATTCCGACAATAATCGAAGGAACACCGCTCAGAACGTTGGTGGCAAAACGAATCCATTTTGCAAGTTTTTTTGAGCTAAATTCAGACAGATAAATTCCGGCTCCAATGCCAATGGGAATACTAATTACTGCGGCAATACCAACCATGAGTAATGTTCCGGCGATCGCTGAAGCCACACCTCCTCCTTCTTGCATTGCAGTGGGAGGAATTTCGGTAAACAGAGCCAGGTTAAATCGACTTAATCCTTTGACAATCACATAAGAAATGACCAATCCTAAAGGCAAAATTGCCAAACCTAAGAGGAAAAAAGCGAGTCCAGTTAAGAGTTTCTCAATTAGATTGCTCGAATCAAATCCTGAGCTTTCGATACTCTCATTCTGAAAACCATCTTGCTGTGTTGTAGATCCTGAAGTCATTGATAACTCCCCTAATACTTCTTGACCTGACGGACAATCCATTCCGCCAAAATATTAACGATTAGCGTAATCACAAATAGAACCGCTCCGGCATACATTAAAGAAGATTCTTGTAAGCCACTGGCTTCGGGAAACTGACTGGCAATTAGAGAGGCAATTGTATTCCCTGGTGCAAATAGAGAAACATTCAAATCATTACTATTTCCAATCACCATTGTGACGGCCATTGTCTCTCCTAAAGCTCGACCTAATCCCAACATAATGCCGCCGACAATTCCCGAAAATGCAGCGGGAATTAAAACGCTAAAAATGGTTTGCCATCGAGTTGAACCCACTCCATAAGAAGCATTTCGTAACTCGGGCGGTAAAGAAGCGAGAGAATCCCGAGAAATAGCCGTAATAATGGGTAAAATCATTATGGCTAAAATCACTCCGGCAGGTAACATTCCCGGACCTATAGGTTGAGTCCCAAATAAGGGAATCCAGCCTAGATATTTATGCAGCCACCCGCCTACAATCAGCAAAAACGGAATCAGAACATAAATTCCCCACAACCCATAGACAACACTGGGAATTGCAGCTAATAATTCCACCATAAAAGTGAGTACAGTCCGAATGGAAACGGGCAAAAAGTTTTCACTCAAAACAACAGCACTACCAATAGCAATGGGAACTGCAATTAACAAACCAATTAAGGAACTAACAATCGTTCCATAAATCATCGGAAGTATCCCGAAATTATTTTCGGGAGGGTTCCAAGCGCTTGTGTAGATAAAGCTGGCTCCAAATTCTTTAATTGCTGGAACACCCGCCAGTGTAACTTCGATAGCCAGCCAGATTAATACAGCCGCCACGCTAAACGCCAAAACCCGATTAAACCACAAAAAAGCTTGATCGGTTATTTGTTCCTGCGACGAACGATTATCTTCATCGGCTTGAGAAGTCTGAGCATTAGAAGTCATACCCAAAAACGAATTAAACTTGAACAATTCCACAGACAAGAAACCAATCAAAATAGCTCGGAATCTCGATTACAAGTTCCGAAAAATATGGATTGATTCTGCTTTTAATCTCTGTGAATGCTTTCAAGTTAAATCAGACTCATCTGATTCTCTGTCCCTCATGGGATAGATTTATTAAAAAAAACTTATTTTCTTTTTCTAACTGTAGACTGAATTTTATAAAAATAGATATTTTATTGAAAAATTTAATTTTTCAATAACCAAAAATTAACTTAAATTTAACCTTAATTGTATACAGTATAAGATTACTTTTAATTTCTACTGTTTATAGGATTAATAAATCTGAATCCGGGGACTAACCCCGTACTCAGTTCTTAGACTCGATACTTCAACCAGATTGAGGTCACAGTCCCAATAAAGTGAGCGGCAACCCCATTCAAATTGGCAACCATAATCAAAACATCGAGCGCTCGTACCGCTTCGCTAGCATCGGTTAGGGTGGTTCCGGGAGGTTGGGAAATGGTTTTAGCCACTAAAACCGCCGCTGTTAAACCCGAACCCATTAAAGTCACTAACATTCCCCCTAAACCAATCATTAATCCGAGATTTACCAGGCGAATTAAATTAGATTTGGGAGGGGGTTGTGTGGTGTCAGCTTTTCGCAAGCGTTGACCCACTCGGGCATATAAAAATGCCAAAATAATACTCGCTCCTGCTCCTAAAATTCCACAGACTGCAAAAAAGATTCCCCATCCCATTGCGGGATTCGTTTGTGCGGAAATCTGACGACCTGTAATTACAAATAACAAGGAAATTCCCGAAACCAAAACTCCCACGACTTGCAGCCAGAAACAACTCCATCCTGTCAAACGCAGGTTAAATGCTTTTTTCTTTAAGGTTGTATAAACGGATGAATTATTCATCTTTTAAATTTTCTATTGGGTTGATCAAAATTGTACTAAGCTGGGAGCATTTCCGCTCGGATTTAAACACCATCTCACTCTCAAGTTTATCCTCAACTTTTCATCAACATCCCCTCTACATTCAGCAACACTTGAGACGGTTGACTTGACTGCATATTTCAGCTTCTATGATTTGAACGAGGGTTGAGATTGTCGGCGATAAACTGAACTCAGCAACAGATCTAATACACCTGCCTGTCTTGCTCTGAGGACGGCTTTATGAGTAATCAAATCACCAACATCGAGAATAATTTCACCTTGTTCATCTCGAATAACTCGCTTAATTGGACGGCCTAGAGCTGCCTTAATTTCCTTATCTTGGATGAAATTAGCGATTTGTTCTTCAGTCAGTTTAACCGGGGTTGGCTCTTCGGTGCTTCTTCCTCCTCCGGGCGTTCCCATCTGAACTTGTTTTAGATAACTCGGTACTTTCACTTGTTATAACCTCCTGTTTTGTTTGTGAGTTTGACACTGTTTTAGTTTAAAATATTGGTTTTAAAAATCAAGTTATTTTAAATTTGCCCCACTTCTAATATACTTGGAATCCCGTCTAAGTTTTATCTCCCGTAGGTCAGAAGTTATGCGTTCAAGGGGATTGTAATCAAAAACAGAGTCCCTGAACTCCATTGAGAACCCTCCCCAAAACTGCCCAGAGTCTCAAAGTTTGTTATTTTAGCAGAAGAAAATAGCAGACTGACAAAGACAATATTAAAAGTTTATAAAAATTGGAAAATAAAAAAACATCATTCATCTTGACTAAAACAACTGATTGGATTTTACAATCATAGGCTTAAGTTTGCAAAACAGTCAACGTTGCTCCGAGCAATCCTGTACAAGCTTCAAATTTCCCCCTTAAATTTTTGGCAAATTAACGGCAAAGAGGGGTAATTGTTAACTGGTCACAGGTCACTGACTGCGCCTCCCCATCGGAATTTCTGTCCGATCGCAGCGATTAATCCGTCTTAGGTTAGAGGAAATTTTATCTATATTTATATACCTTCGAGATATTCGAGATCTGGGTGTTAAATTGGAAAATTTAACCGAAAATCCGAGGTAGGGCGAGCATTGCCTCAGTGAAATTATCTGAAATTAGAAGGATTAATCAGACAGTAGAGGGAACGATCATCATGGATATTACCACCGTTTGGGAAGAACTCGCTTGGGAACGAGGCGGCAAAATTATATATATTATTATTGATGGGGTTGGAGGGCTTCCTCACCCCGAAAAAGGCGGCACCGAACTGCAAATTGCTCACACTCCCAACCTCGATCAAATTGCTCAACAGTCGAGTTGTGGATTGTTAGAAATTGTCGGCCCGGGAATTACACCCGGAAGCGGCCCGGGTCATTTAAGTTTGTTTGGTTACGACCCTCTCATTTATGATGTGGGTCGGGGAATTTTATCGGCTTTGGGGATTGAATTTGACCTACAACCGGGAGATGTTGCTGCACGGGTTAACTTCGCAACTGTTGATGAACACCGAAACGTTTCTGACCGTCGTGCAGGTCGAATTGAAACCGATTTTAACCGTCGTTTGTGTGAAAAAATTAACGAAAAAGTTACCCTAGATTTTGAGGGTGAATATTTTTTTGAAACGGTTAGTCAACATCGAGCGGTGTTTGTATTGCGAGGGAAAGAGTTAGATGGTCAGTTGGAAGATACCGACCCGCAAGCGACAGGAATTCCGCCAAAAGATCCGAAGCCGTCGTCAGAAGAATCTGAACAAACAGCCGAGTTAGTCAAATCTTTTATCGCCCAAGTTAATCAAGTTCTCGCGGATGAACAACCTGCAAATAGCATTTTAATGCGAGGATTTGATCGTTATGTCCCTTTTCCCTCTTTAAGCGATCGCTTTGGGTTAAATGGGGTTTGTATTGCTGATTATCCCATGTATCGAGGGGTGAGTCGTTTGGTGGGAATGGAGGTTTTACCCCGTCCGGGTGGCATGAAACAACGATTTCAAGCGTTAGAATCTTGCTACGGCGATGATTATAACTTCTATTTTCTTCATGTTAAACATTCTGATAGTCGCGGCGAAGATGAAGAATTTGATGCTAAAGTTAAGGTAATAGAAGAAGTCGATCAATTGATGCCGATTGTTACTCAATTAAATCCCGATGTATTAGTCGTGAGTGCTGATCATTCCACACCTGCAATTATGGGCCGTCATAGTTGGCATCCGGTTCCGGTGATGATGCAAGCAAAAACAGCAAGAATTGATGATGTGGCAACGTTTGATGAATATGCTTGTTTGCGCGGTGCGTTGGGAACAAGACCCGGTGTTCATCTGATCGGATTGGCATTGGCTCATGCTCAACGATTGCGAAAATTTGGGGCTTAATTTGATAGGGATAAGTATTGGTTTAATCGGATTTTTATTGTCAGTGAAATCTGGGTCTTCAAGATGTTTCGCATTCGCTCAACATGACAGCTAGAAAAAACCTTAACATGACACCGAAAATAACATTGACTCAAACTTATTAATAATTAGGAGTAACTTTGATGAGATTTAAGAAAATTTTTCGGCTTTTGAAAGAAACATTTAAAGAATGGCAAGACGATAAGTCTTCTCGTTTGGCGGCTGCTTTGGCTTATTATACTGTTTTTTCATTAGCACCGTTGTTAATTATTGTGATTGCGATCGCCGGGGCTATTTTTGGAGAAGAAGCGGCTCGCGGTGAAATTGTCGGTCAAATTCAAGGGTTAGTGGGACAAGAAGGAGCAACGGTTATAGAAGAAGCAATTCAAAACGCAGATCAACCTCAAATTAGTAGTATTGCTTCCTTTTTTAGCATTATTTTTCTGTTGATGGGTGCGTCTGGAGTATTTGCTCAGTTGCAGGAATCTCTTAATGAAATTTGGAATGTGAAAGCCCAACCGAAAAATGGTCTTGCTGGATTGATTAGAAAACGGATTTTATCCTTTTCTGCGGTTCTGGGCATCGGATTTTTGCTGTTAGTTTCTCTGATTCTGAGTGCGACAATTTCGGCATTGAGCAATTATTTTAGTAATTTAATTCCGGGTGCAGATTTCTTGTGGCAAATTCTCAACTTTGTGGTTTCTTTTGGGGTGATTACTCTGTTGTTTGCCTTAATGTTTAAGTTCTTACCCGATGCTAAAATTCACTGGAGTGATGTTTGGATTGGTTCGCTGATTACGGCGTTGTTATTTACGATTGGTAAATTTGCTCTCGGACTCTATCTCGGACGGGGTAGCTTTGGTTCCACCTATGGTGCAGCGGGTTCTCTGGTGATTATTTTGGCTTGGGTTTACTATTCGGCTCAAATTCTATTTTTTGGGGCAGAATTTACACAAGTTTATGCCCGAAGATATGGCTCTCGAATTGTTCCTGATGAACACGCGATCCGAATTTAATTCCAGAGATAAAACCATTTGTTATAAAGCAGTCATTGTAGAAAGGTAGATTGAGTGAAGCCCATAAAAGACCAAAAGTTAAAAAGTTTAAAGTTGGGATTTTAAGAGCAACACTCGATCTATAAAGATCAAATTTATTCTTGAAAAGATTCTATGAAGGTAACTTCACCATTTCTCTGACGTTTCCTTCTACACTGCCAACTCCTCGCATAAAATCCCGATCTTGCGGACAAACTTTCATTTGCATTCCAAATTTGGGTTTAATGGAAATCAAACCGCTACGATCTATTTTTTGTACCGGAAGATATTCCCATCGGAAACGTTGCAATAACATCGCCAAGACGATTTTAATTTCCATCATCGCAAAAGCCGCACCCAAACATAAACGAGGGCCTGCACTAAACGGATTATATTCATAGATAGAAGGATTAATATTCTCCCATCGTTGAGGATTAAAGGCTTCAGGATCGGGATAAATTTCGGGCAGATGATGAGTATGATAAATACTCACAAAAACTTCCGTTCCTTTGGGAAGGATATAACCTCCTAATTCAGTTGTCTGGGAAGTGACTCGTCCATTCCAGGGAACAGAAGTGATTACTCGCAAACTTTCCTTAACCACTCTTTCTAATAGAGGTAATTGCTGTAATTGTTCGACGGTTGGAGAGTTGCCATGCAGTGTATTTTCGAGTTCGTCAAGAAGATCTGCACAGACTTGAGGATGTTGGGAAAGCAATAATAAAGTCCAAGTTAGAGCGTTGGCTGTGGTTTCGTGACCGGCGAGAAAAAGGACTCCGGTATGAGCAATTAATTCATCTTCTGTTAAGGGATGACCCGTATCTTCATAACGGGCTTTAATTAACATTGAAAGTACATCTGGGTCTGGAGTTCCTTTGGCTTTTTTTTCAGCAATTATCCCTTTCATTTGCGTTTCAAACAGGCTTAAGTAATTGAGATAGCGATGAAAACTCAAGCCGGGTAAATCCAGGGGTAAAAGTTTTGTTAGAGGATTGATTTGAAACTTAATAATCTCTTGCAGTAAACTTCCTGCACTGCGATCTTTTTCGGTGACATCTTCGCCAAATAAACTTTTAGTGGCAATTCTTAACGTTAAAATTTTCATCAATTGGTTAATTTCACAAGGCTCATTCACCTTGATTTGTTCGAGTTCCGACTGGGTAATGTCAACCATATCATCTCGATAAGAACGAAGTTGTTGATGATGAAAAGCGGGCATCATTAATTTTCGTTGCTGCAAGTGAGTCTCGTCATTGACTCCGAATAATCCAACACCATAATTTCTGAGGGGTTTAGTTCGTTCTGAAACATCTTTGTAACGATAAAGTGTTCCCGATAAAGGTGCTTTATGATAAATATGACTTTGAGTGGCAACTTGACGAACAATTTCCGGCCCGTAAGCAATAACACTACCCGGACAATCAGAAGCGGGAGAATAAAGATTTGTTCCCCCTCCCGCCACTATAGAAGCAACTTTACCATAGGTTTTAAACAGTTCATTACTATAGGCAATTGAATCTTTAACGAAGCTAATTGTATTAACTGTACGCCCGAGTAACGGGAAGGAACTGGGGCCGGGAATTGTCCATGTGTTTTGATTGGCGATCGCAGTCATCTTTTTTTCTCCCAGATATCTAACATTAGCTTTTATATCTCTCAAAAGTAACATAAAGATCTATAAATTGCCAAAATTTTATTCTGAATGTTTCTAAGGATTGTAGAATACTAAAAGCTTGGCTATAACGTTTAGTACAATTTGTCTCCCGATGCAAAATTTACAATATTTATCCGAGAGTGGAATTCTAGATTGGCTGGTTGTGTTTGGATATCTAGGGATTACCGTTTTTATCATGTGGCAAGTGTTTAATACGAAACCCCGATAAATTCAACAAAAAAGCACCCCAACTCCTGGGTGCTTTTGATCTAACTCTAGCTCATCCTGATTCAATGAAGTTTCATCCAAATCAACTAAAGAAGTTGGGTTGATTATTGGATTGAAAGTTAAGGATAGACAGAAACAATTATCTCTATAAGTATTGTTCTGTTCGGGACTCAGAATATGAAATTATGAAGTCAGCTTTCTTTCTGGATGAAACTGGGATTAACTCCTCTCGGTTTAGGCTCGTTCATTGATATCGTTATTAACTAATATATTAAATTTTTTTGTAAACGTCCATAAAAAAATGTTTTAAAATGTATGGGATATCGAATAAATTATAGCTATTCATCAATCTTAATGCTTGATAATTATTCAATTAAAATACACTAAAAATATTATTTGTTCAATCTTATAAATCACCCGATTGTAGTGATCGAGATAACAAGACAGTTGTGATAAGGTTTAATCCCTCAGCAGAAAATTAAATCTTCTGGTCAGGTTGATCGCAAATCACTATCTTCTCACTCATGGGTTGGGAAAATGACTGTGAACTTTCTTGAGTTTGTATGAATTTGTTTGATTTTGTTTGAAAAAGTATAATGGCGAAAACATCAAGTTAAATCCAATAGCCTCAAACCCCTTGACTATCAGGGTTTTAAAGAGATTGTTATCGATCCAAAAATCGGACTGACAGATAGAATGAATCAAATTCTGATAAAACTTCCCTAAGACAGAACTTTCCCCAGATAGAAAACGATAGAGTAAGTTTAGCTTCATACGCATAGTTCCAGGGGATCGGGTTGGCTTGCGGTTCCGATCCCCATTTTTAAGCTATGCTGTTTTATATCTGGAATTTAACTGATTGTAAGTTCAACCCCAAAACTATACCCTCAAGGACTCTCCGACTAACAGTTAACTCTATTGATTTGATAAATCTAATCAGGGATAAAGTTTGCAGGTAAAGTTTAGATAGCGATCGCTATTTTTCGGCTTTGAAGTTGTTAATTTGATTCAAGCTGCTATTATTAACGAGGTAGAAAATTAACAAAGTACAATTAACATGATTCAATCTCTATTCTACTTTATTCTAGCAGGATTGTGTGAAATTGGAGGAGGTTATTTAGTTTGGTTGTGGTTGCGGGAAGGAAAAAGTATTAAACTCGCCCTTTTAGGCTGGTTAATTTTAATGATTTATGGAATGGTTCCAACGCTACAACCTGCTAATTTTGGTCGAGTTTATGCTGCATATAGTGGTGTATTCGTGATTTTATCTTTACTTTGGGGTTGGAAAATAGATCGGGTTGTTCCCGACCGTTTTGATTTAGTTGGTGGCTTTATTATCTTAGTTGGGGTGGGAGTAATGATGTATTTTCCCCGAAGTTAAATGGATTGAATGATTAAATAAGTTGGGTTTCGCAACCCAACCTACACTGTCACAAACACAGGCAAAATTAACTCAATGTTTCTATCAATTTTTCAACTCGTTCTCGGACTTCTTCTCGCACACGGGGAAAGATTTCCGGTTGTTCTGCGGGGTCATCCAATTGCCAATCTTCAAACACTTCTCTTGTTACCCATTCTGCGGGTAAATTCACCCCACAACCACACAATGAAATCACCGCATCATAATCTTCAGGGTGAAATTCACTTAAGGCGTTAGACGTTTGTTCGCTGATATCAATTCCCACATCAGACATCGCTTTAATCGCGTGGGGATTCACTTCACTGGCTTCTAATCCTGAACTGGTGACAGCAATTTTTCCCTCACCCAATTTCTTAGCAAATCCTTCCGCCATTTGAGAACGAGAAGAATTTTTTTTACAGACAAACATGACTTTTTTCATGCTAAAAACTCCCGGTTTTCACCCGAATTGATTAAATGAAGAAGTTGATTATTTACAGCAAGAATACTTGACCGAATTAGATTCTGTAATGTTTGAGTTTTTCGCGAATAAATTATCCTCTGGGGTTGTATCAGCCAGTTTAACAACAAACACTTCCCAACGATTTCCATCGGGGTCTGTTACCCAAACTTTATCTTGAATGGCATAACAACAGTCGGTATTGTGTTCTTCAAACGTTGCAAGTTTTGCCTGTTTAAATCGTTCAATTGCCGCTTGTACGGTTTCTGAACTTTCGACTTGAATTCCTAAGTGAGACAAAGTGCCACCCGGTTGAATTTCTTCGGCTAAATTCAGGGTTAGATTTAGCGGGGGATTGTTCACGTCAAATTTAGCATAATCCGCCTTATATTTGACAGGTTCAACTCCAAATAGAGTCTGATAAAAGGTAACAGACTGTTCTAAGTTTCGGACAACTAAAGCCACATGAGTTTTAAAGACTGACATAATTCACCTCTAATTTAACAGTTCAAACAACGAGGATCAAGTAATGTAGCTTTTTCGGGTTCACGGGGAAACCAAGGCGCCGTTCGTTTGCAAAATTCCACCAACATTAACATGACCGGAACTTCAATTAAAACCCCGACAACCGTTGCTAAGGCGGCGCCGGAATTTAAACCAAATAAAGTGACTGCGGTTGCAATAGCCACTTCAAAATGATTGCTGGCACCAATTAACGCAGCAGGTGCGGCATCTTCATAGTACAAATTCATCTTTAATCCGGCAACATAAGTGATTAAAAAGATGAAGTTAGTTTGGATCAACAGGGGAACAGCAATTAACAAAATA
Source organism: Lyngbya sp. (assembly GCA_035285085.1). Taxonomy (GTDB): domain Bacteria; phylum Cyanobacteriota; class Cyanobacteriia; order Cyanobacteriales; family Microcoleaceae; genus Capilliphycus. The sequence continues at coordinate 28,304 of JAYKHV010000057.1, forward strand.
TGCAGGGGATTTTCAACAATTAACTCTCCTTTGAAGGCAAACAGCAATACTAAGGTAATCAATAAAGCGGAAGTGGCAACGGGGCTTAAATACTTCAGAAACTTGCGTTCAAACCAAGCTTTGCCTTTATGTTTAAAAATCCAATAGCGGCTATACATTCCAGCAGCCAAGGGTAATCCGACATAAATTAACACCGATAAAACAATCGTTTCCCAAGGCACGGTTAAATCATTTGCTGATAGCAACCAACGTCCTAAAGGGGCATACAAAAACAGCATTGTTAGGGAGTTTATCGCCACCATAACCAAAGTATGTCCTTGGTTACTATAAGAAAGATATCCCCACATCAAAACCATTGCCGTACAAGGGGCTATTCCGAGTAAAATTGTTCCGGCAATATAGGAGTCAGCCAGGGTCACTTCAGTTCCTCTTAAAACCTCGGTCGCACTCAGTAACGGCTTAAATAAATACCCCAAAAAAAACTGAGCAAAGACCACCATTGTAAAGGGTTTAATCAGCCAGTTTACCACTAACGTTAAGATAACAGGTTTGGGCGCTTGTACTGCTTGACGAGCCTGGGTAAAGTCAATTTTCACCATGATGGGATACATCATAAAAAACAGGCAAATTGCAATCGGAATTGACACCTGATAAACACTCATCGAATCAAGCGCAACCGCCACACCCGGAAATAATCTTCCCAGTAAAATTCCCCCTAAAATACACAAAAATACCCAAACGGTGAGATATTTTTCAAAAACACTCAGTTGACCGCCTGCTTGTACGGCAGACTCATTAACGTGAGGTGAATTAAAACTCATAGAACTTCCTCGAACTTACAGCAAAATAAACTACCATTCTGTGAACTTTGTTAGCACTTCATCAATGGTCATTGTGAATTCAGATTCACCCCCAAAGGCAGTTCCGACTTTGGTTTTATGAAAGTTGCGGAACAGCAAAGCATAGTCATCTTCTTCAAAGGGAATATAACCAACCGAACTCACAACCCCCTCTGCATTTCGCAAATAATAATCGATGAAATCTGTCATCAAAGGGTTGTCTCTAGCGGCAGCAGCATTCACATAAATAAACAGGGGTCGCGCCAAAGGTCTGTATTGATTTTGGCGGAGATTTTCTTCCGAAGGCATCACCGCACCGCTACCATTATCAACGGCTAAGGGTTTTAATTTGTCTTGGTTTTTGTCGTAATAAGCATAACCAAAATAACCCAAAGCGTTCGGATTTCCACTCACTCCCTGCGCTAAAATCTCATCATCTTCACTGGCGGTATAATCAGTACGAGAAGCCCCAGCTTTACCGACAATTGCTTCTGTAAAATAATCATAAGTTCCTGAGTCTGTTCCCGGCCCAAATAAGACTAAAGGTCTATCCGGCCAAGACGAACGAACTTGATTCCATTTTGTAATTTTTCCTTGCGCCCCGGGTTCCCAAATTTTCTTTAATTCCTCAACCGTTATCTCAGAAGCCCAAGTATTTTGGGGGTTAACGACAACGGTTAGCCCATCAAACGCCACCGGAAGTTCAATGTAAGAAATGTTGTTTTGTTTGCAGGTTTCCATCTCGCTGCGGGAAATGGGGCGAGAGGCGTTGTTGATGTCGGTTTCGCCTGCACAGAATTTTTGAAAACCGCCTCCGGTTCCCGAAAAGTTTGCGGTTACATCAACATTTTTTGTTTTCTCCGCGTTGAACTGTTCGACAATTTTCTCGGTAATTGGATAAACGGTACTGGAACCATCAATTTTTATGGGTCGGTTTTGTTGCGACTGACTGGAACCACAAGCGGACAGCAGGACAGGTAAACAAATGCCGAAACTGGCTGCTTTAAAGGTTTTGAGCCAGTTTATCGGAGTTGTACTCATGGGTTTCTCCTCCTGGCGCGGAGTTGAAGATCTACTTGTACTTTATCAAAAAAATTTGATTAGTCAAGTAAACTTCCGTAAAGATTTTCCGCAAAGGCGTTACTCCCAGATCTAAAAATTTTGATGGGTTAGGAGATTACTCGCATTTGCGAGCGGGCCAAATGGGGCTGAAACGGCGAAATTCCGCCAGGTACTCCTCTAGGGCGATGAACTGGGCGAGGTTGAGGCGATAGTATATCCACCGCCCTTCGGCCCGAGATTGAACTAAACCCGCTTTCTTGAGGATTTTTAGGTGAAATGAGAGTTTCGACTGAGCCAAATCAAGCTGTTCACAGAGTTCGCAGACGCACAACTCCGCCTCTCGCAACTGAGCGATAATTTCCATCCGCAGGGGGTCAGACAGGGCGTGGAATCCAGCAGCAAGTAAAGTTGATGATTCGCTAGAAATTGTTTTCATCAAAATTTTTTGATACTATCTCTTATATCCTATCTATAGGATGCCCTATTTTGTGACCAGTGAACAGGCAGTCAGGAGTCACCGAGTCAGGAGACAGAAGTCAGGAGACAGGAGTCAGGAGACAGGAGACAGGAGACAGAAGTCAGGAGACAGGAGACAGGAGACAGGAGACAGGAGTAAGCGCGTTCGCGCTGGCTTCGCCTACAGAATTGCCTCTTACCCCTTACCCCTTACCCTTTACCCCTTACCCTATTCACTGGTAACTGGTGACTGATAATTCCCTGTTCCTTCTTTTTCTAACCAATTCTTCCGCGTAAATAGTCTTCAGTTTGGCTGTGGGAAGGGTTACTAAAGACTTCGGAAGTTGTGCCGAATTCTAACAATTCTCCCAAATACATAAACGCCGTATAATCAGAAAATCTCGCCGCTTGTTGCATACTGTGAGTCACAATTAAAATGGTGACGTGTTGTTTTAATTGACTCATTAATTCTTCAATACTAGCGGTGGCGATGGGGTCTAAAGCAGAAGTCGGTTCATCAAATAAAATAATTTCAGGATTTGCGACTAACGCCCGGGCAATACATAAGCGTTGTTGTTGACCGCCTGAGAGGTTTAACGCCATATCACTTAAACGGTCTTTGACTTCATCCCAAAGGGCGGCTTCTTTGAGTGCTTGTTCTACTTTTTCATCAATATAACTGCGTCTTTTCTCTCCTCGCACCCGCAACCCATAAGCAACATTTTCATAAATAGATTTGGGGAAAGGATTCGGTTTTTGAAAGACCATACTCACCCGCATTCGCACTTCAATTGGGTCAACATCTCGACCTAAAATGTTTTCTGAATCTAGGAAAATTTGACCTTCGTAGCGGTTTCCCGGGTAAAGGTCGTGCATTCGATTAAAGCAACGTAACAGGGTCGTTTTCCCACATCCAGACGGCCCGATTAAAGCGGTGACTTGTCGTTCGGGAACGGTGAAATTAACATTTCTCAAAGCATGAAATGACTCATAATAAAAATTGAGATTTCTGGCTTCTGCTTTGGGTTTAACGGTAATTAATTCTTTCATTTTTTGACTTAAAGACTCGTAATTTAAACTTTACCATTTGATGCCCCGACGGAACCGATAACGCAAATAAACAGCTAGGGCGTTCATGGTTAGCGTCATCGTAATTAATACGGTACCTGCTGCTGCCGCATTCACAATAAATTCTGCTTCTGGGCGAGATACCCAGTTAAACATTTGAATGGGCATAACGGTAAAAGGTGCCTTTAACCAAGCAAAAGAAATAAAGGGAAATTCACCCTTAAAAGGAGCATCGGGTAAAAAGGCAATAAATGTTAATGCACCGATGGTAATTACAGGAGCAGTTTCGCCAATTGCTCGGGATAAACCGATGATTACACCTGTTAAAATACTCCCCGCAGAATAGGGCAGAATATGATCCCAAATCATTTGCCATTTACTCGCACCCAAGGCATAAGCTGCTTCCCGTAAACTATTTGGAATTGCTCGCAATGCTTCGCGAGTGGTCACAATAACAACAGGTAGAATTAATAAGGCTAATGTTAAACCTGCGGCGATAACACTTTCTCCGAGATTGAAGATATAAACAAACAAACCCAGAGCTAACAATCCGTAGACAATTGAAGGAACACCCGCCAAATTGGTAACGTTAATTTCAATTAAATCGGCTATCCAGTTTTTGCGGCTATATTCTTCTAGATAAATTCCAGAAGCAACCCCTAAGGGTACGGCAATAATTGTCGTTACAAGCATCACCAAAGTTGTTCCCACCCAAGCGGAAAGAATCCCCGCTTCTTCGGGTTTGCGACTGGGAAAACTGAAAAAGAATTCGGGTGAAATTCGGGAAATACCCGTGATTGCCATTTGCAGGGTTAACCCCAACAAAATAAAAATCGAAACAAAAATTACTAAAATACCAAGGATTGCAAAGATTTGATCGATCCGTTTTCGACGGCTTAATTCCGCTCGAATTTCTTGAAGTTTTGGGTCGGGCATTTTGTTTAAACTTAGTAAATTTCTCGATAGCGTTTGGCGAGTAAATGACCGATAATGTTTAACACCAGGGTCATTAAAACCAGCGTCAATCCGGCAGCAAAAATGGTATGATATTCTAGCGTACCGTGCGGAATATCTCCCAAACTAACCTGTACAATATAGGCAGTAATTGTAGCGGCTTGATCGAAAGGATTCCAGGTGAGTTGCGGTTGTAAACCGGCTGCGACTGCCACAATCATTGTTTCACCAACTGCGCGAGAAATAGCCAGAATATAAGCGGCACTGATGCCGGAAAAGGCAGCCGGAAACACCACTTTTAACGCCGTTTGTAGACGAGTTGCACCCATCGCATAGGAACCTTCTCGCAGTCCAACGGGAACCGAACGCATCGCATCTTCACTAATTGAACTGACAAATGGAACAATCATTAATCCCATCACTAAACCCGCACTTAACATATTAAAACCGGGAAGCATGGGAAAGATTCTTTGCAGAAGCGGCGTGACGGCTAATAGGGCAAAATAGCCATAAACAACAGTAGGAATTGCGGCTAAAACTTCTAAACCCGGTTTCACAAATTCGCGAATTTGAGGATGAGCAAATTCACTTAAATAAATAGCCGCAATGGTTCCTAAAGGAATGGCAACAAACATCGCCACAGTTGAAGTGACAATTGTTCCAGAGAGTAGGGGTAAAATCCCATAATGAGCGTCTGCAAATAAAGGAGTCCATTGAGTATCTGTGAAGAATTCTACAATAGAAACTTCCCGAAAAAATAAAACCGATTCATCGATGAGAATGAATAAAATTGCTATTGTTGTCGCGACAGAAGAAAAGGCGGCTAGAAACAAAATGAATTCGATCACTTGTTCCCGTAAATCCCGAATTTGTTTCGGCGATAATTGTTTAATTTTTGTAAGTTGCAGTTGCTTTTGACTCATGGGTTTGTTTATCCTAAACCTGAAGTGACCAAGACAGGGATTAGAGAGTTTTGCAACAGCATTCTCCAACCCCTTCCCGCTCAACTTCAATTCTTGTGTTTGAAAATAACACCAATCAACCTATTATTAATCAATCTAAGATTGGCTGTCAATTCTATTGAGCTACAACACTTAATTTTGCCCTCTTAAACGGCTCATTGCCTGTTGCTGCATTTGGCTCGGTAGAGGAACATAACCAACTTCTTTAGAGAGTGTAGCACTATTTTGTAAGTAATATTCTACAAACGCTTTCACCTCGGGGCGCTTCAGTGCGTTGGTGCTAACGTAGATAAAAATTGGCCGCGAAAGGGGTTTGTAGGAACCGTTATTTACCGTTTCTAAAGAAGGCTTTACCCCGTTAATTGCTAAGGATTTTAACTTGCCTTTATTGTTTTCGTAGTAAGCATAACCAAAGTATCCTAATGCACCTTGATCGCGAGAAACACCCTGTACTAAAACGTTATCATCTTCGCTGGGAGTATAATCGGTGCGGCTGGCTTGAGATTTGCCGTTAATTTCTTCAGTAAAGTAATCAAAAGTTCCTGAATCTGCACCCGGCCCGTATAATTTTAGGGGCTTATCCGGCCAGCTTGAATTGACCTGATTCCACTTCATAATTTTACCTTGGGCGGCAGGTTCCCACATTTTTTTCAGTTCCGCAGGAGTAATACTTGTGAGTGGATTACTGGGGTGAACAACAACCGTTATCGCATCATAAGCAACCGGAAGTTCAATGTAGTTAATTCCTGCACTTTTACAAGCTTGTGCTTCAGAATCTTTAATCGGACGGGAAGCATTTGAAATATCCGTTTGTCCGGCACAAAATTTCTTAAAACCGCCACCGGTTCCCGAAATACCAACAGTAACTCTAGCTGAACCTTGTTTGGCTTTTTGAAATTCTTCGGCTACCGCTTCGGTGATTGGATAAACGGTACTGGAACCATCGATTTTAATCGTTGGAGTGCCTTGGGAACGAACCGCAGGGATCGCGAAAGCAACTGTCGCGGCGATCGCTGTGAATGCACCTGCCAATGTCCAACGATTTTGTTTAAACAGCATTCCTTTTAATTGCATAACTCTGCCTGGGATGAAGCTAAATTTATAAGGGAGATCGGTCTGGTTAATTCCTAACTCTTGAGAACAGATATATTAGGAATTGGCGATGAACAGTTCTTAGGTTAAGATAGAAATGCTATTTCCAATTTAAGTTTTGTTTAAATTTAGGTTAAATTTATGAGGGTCTGATTTTGTAGAGAAAAGTTGCAGCTCACTCTGTAATTTAACCCTTTTTAACCGTTTAATTAACAATCAACTTCAAACCCCAGGAAAGAACCAGCCTCATCCCGTAGACACTTGAGAAACTGTCCTCGCTCCCCGAGTCAGAGTTAATCATAGCGATCGCATCAAACCCCCTCAGACGACATCAATTGCAACTCTAGTCAACAAACCCATCCCGACTCAGAATGAGGACAATAAAAACAGCAGCATAACCCTTTTCACCGAGCGTTTGTAACTGGCTTTAAGCTATATGAAATAGTCGCTCAAAACCCCTTGTTATGGAACCCCTAACTATCTCCCTTTCTCCGCTATTTTTATCGCTAACCGTTGCGAGTGCTGCAATTTGGATTCGTTGCGATAGCCGTGAAGAAATTGTTCGGGTATTCACAACAGCGATCGCCTTAGTTAGTTTACTACTGGCTTTAAGCTTTACCCCTTGGTTTATTCTACTCATTTTTGTCGGGATATTATTGTGCTTAAAAATACCAAGCCTTGAAAAATCCATTCGCTAAACTTCTCGATTTGGACTTAAATATTAAATAAAGTTCGCATCCGTTTGCGAATCCAAACCAACGGATTATTTTCTAAATCCTCATCGGATAAACCCAACTCTTTTTTTCGTTCAAGAAACTCCTGTTTTCGTTCGGCTAACTTTTCAGCAATTTGATTCGCCAATTTGGGATAACTGGATAAAAAGCTCTGAAAAATATTACGATTCACCACAAATACTATCGTTTTTTCTTTAGTTCGCACCCCCGCAGAACGACGAATTCCCATCAATAAAGACAACTCGCCAAAAAAGTCTCCAGCGTAAAGATCCCGAATATGCTTGTGTGCTTTTTTCTCGGCAATAATTTCCACCGAACCCGATAAAATAATATGAAAAGCATCTCCCGGATCGCCCTCATGGAAAATAAACTCACCGTTCATAAAGGTTTGTCGATATCCTTTTTCAATTAAGCTCAAAATCTCTATATCGGTGAAATTTTCAAAATAGACCACCTGTTTTAATAAATCTCTTAAAGACTTATTTTCCGGAGATGAAAACGGCTCTTTTTGTAGATTGATTCGAGAAACTTTTTCACTCTGTTTTTCACCCTGTTTAAAATAAATTGATTCAAAAACCGACTTCAGATCTTCGGGATTCCTCAGCCATAAATCCCGTTGAGAAACGGGAATTCGGATATTTTTTAAATACAACTCATTGTGAATAATAAAATTCAAAGAACTTTGAATCGGCAATCTAAAGCGAGGTTTGTCAATCCAAACTAGCAATTCAAAATTCATCGAATCTTCACCAAAACTACTCAACCAAACCTGCGGAGGCGGATAAGATAAAATCCGAGATTCTCTCTGTGTAGCGGCTAAAAGCGCTTCTGTAACTAACACCGGATCACTTCCATAAGCAACCCGCACCGGAATATGAATCCGACTATTCATATTTTCATAACTCCAGTTAATAATCCGATGATTCACCAAATCCGAATTCGGAACAATAATCGAAATTCCATCATTCGTGACAACAATAGTAGAACGAATCGAAATTTTGCGAATGGTTCCTTCTAAATCTCCCAACTCAATATAATCACCGACTCGGATTGGCTGTTCAAAAACTAAAATCAAACCGCTAACAAAATTTTGTGCTAAACCTTGAAATCCAAACCCAATTCCAATCCCCAAACCTCCCGCCAAAAACGCTAAGGAACTCAAATCCAAACCCGCCACTTGGGGAACAATAATAAACGCCAACGTAATCGTAAAATAGCGAAAAATCATGGCGATCGCTTCTCGGGTTCCTTCCTGAAAACCCAATCGAGTTAACAGATGATCTCTCAGCCAGTTACTCACATAGCGAGAAGCCACAACCACCGCAAAAAAACCAACCAGAATCGTGAAAATTAAGCTAAGAGAAACCGAAATTCCGCCCAGAGAAATCGGCTGTGTAAAAACTTTATAGAAAAACTGTAGAATATTCTCAAGGATTTTCATTTAAAATCGAGGAGTAGTAAAAAGGATTAACTTCAGAGCATTCGTCTTTGGTCAGACAGTGATGAACTGCCAGACCGACTTCAAATTTTAGGATAACAGAATTAACATGGTTGATCATCTTTTAAAAGCCAATTGTCAAACCGTTCATTTAGGGGGATTTTCCCCCAAACTTCCACCCGCTTTAACCGTTAACTCCGGCGATCGCATTCATGTCGAAACCTACACCGGATTCAAAATTTGCGATCGCGCACCCGACGCCTTTCTCACGCCGGAATTAATCGAAATTTATCACAATTTACCCCCAGAACGGATGGTGGGGGATGGCCCTCACCTGCTTACCGGGCCAATTTATGTTAACGATGCTCAACCCGCAGATGTGTTAGAAGTGCGCTTAGAAGCCATTTCTCCCCGTTTAGCGATGGGGTTTAACGCCATTCGTAGCGGTTGGGGTGCTTTACCGAAAGAATTTTCTGAACCCCGACTGCGGTTTATTCCCCTTAATTTAGAACAAAATTGTGCAGAATTTCCCCCCAAAAGTGGAATCTATATTCCCCTGCGTCCTTTCTTTGGAATTTTAGGCGTTGCAACAAGCGAAACCAACCGTTCATCAATTCCTCCAGGAATTTATGGGGGTAATATTGATAACCCGGAATTACAAGCAGGTTCGCGTTTATTTTTACCGATTTTTGTTCCCGGTGCGTTATTTTCAATCGGCGATGGACACTCGGCGCAAGGCGAAGGAGAAGTTAATGTTACCGCCATTGAAACTTCGATGAATGGCACAATTTTATTAAAGTTACATCAAAATTTATCTCTAACTGCACCGATAGCAGAAACCCCAACCGATCTGATTACAATGGGTTGGGGTTCAACTTTAGATGAAGCCTTTGAATCCGCACTCAAACAGATGATTCAATTTCTTGAAAAATTTATCGGATTGGATGCAGAAGACGCTTATGTATTGTGTTCTCTAGCCGCTAATTTTCGGATTACCCAGGTGGTAAATTCTCCACAAAAAGGGGTTCATGGTATGATCTCGAAGTCTATCTTACCTCAAAACTTTAAATTTATCAGGGATGACGAATTCTGAATTACTCACTTTAGCTGGAAGCGGAATTTTTACGGGAATTTTAGCGGGTTTTTTAGGCATTGGCGGGGGTAATGTTCTGGTTCCCCTCATGCTGGCATTGGGATATGAACCCGTCAATGCAGTCGCCACGAGTACGCTATCAATTATGATTACTTCAATTTCCGGTAGCATTCAAAATTGGCGCATGGGTTATCTGAATTTTAATCGTGTCATTGGTATTGGATTTCCCGCATTAGTTACCGCTCAAATTGGTGTGGTTCTCGCCGAACTTTTCCCCCCCAAGGTTTTACTCATTTTGTTTGGACTGTTGCTGTTGCTGAATATTTATTTAGTCGAAGTTCGTAAACAAGTGACTAACCGCAAAAAACAACAGGAAGAACAACAAAACTCCGAGGAACAACCCGCCAATTCTAAAAACTCAACGTTCTTAAATTCTATTCCTGAAACCCTCTTTCCCATCACGCCTCATCCCCTGTCTTTAGTGTTTGAATATCTGCCCAACTCTCAACAAATTAATTCCCAACAAGTCGCCAGAATTATCACCGGAAGTATAGCTGGATTACTTGCCGGACTGTTTGGAATTGGTGGCGGAGTAATCATGGTGCCGCTACAAATTATTCTTTTAAATGAAACCATAAAAACCTCGATTCAAACCAGTTTAGGTGTAATTGTGATTACCGCTTTTTCCGCTTGTTTAGGACACGCTTTTCAAGGCAATGTCATCTGGATTTCTGGTACAATATTAGGATTAGGTGGGTTACTCGGCGCTCAACTTAGCACTCGATTTTTACCCAAGTTATCAGAAAAAACGGTAAGTATTGCCTTTAGAAGTTTACTTTTTATCCTCTCGATTTACATCTTTTGGAAAGCCTTTCAATAATCTATCCTCGCCCTCTTTTATCCCTCCTAACCCCCCAATAATCCCAGGGCTGTTTCATTCTAGCCCTAAAACTTGATTGGTGGGGAGGACCGGAGGTAGGGAGGTAGGGAGGATTTTTATTAATAAAAAGCTATTTTTCATCTCAAAAAAATCCTCTCCCCACCGCCCCATCACCCCCCGAACCCCCGACAATTTTTAACTGAGAACGAAACGGCCCTGCTTTTTAAGGGGGATAATGGGGGATAATGGGGGATTAATTCTCTATTTAATCTAATTCCTATAGATACTTTTTCAAAAGTAATTCTAACTGCTGGATTCGTTCGGGCGGAACTTTATTTAAGGGCGTTAAAATGGCAAACTTTAAAGCAGAATGGGCTTCCGATTCCGGGAGATTTTCACTTAACCGTTTAACCGTTTCTTGAATCACTTTTTGAGCATTAAAAGCATTGCGTTGTAAATTCCCAACCACCATTTCCACCGTGACACTATCATGATCGGGATGCCAACAATCATAATCGGTAACTAAGGCTAAAGTTGCATAAGCAATTTCCGCTTCTCGGGCTAACTTTGCTTCCGGTAAATTCGTCATTCCGATAATTGTTCCGCCCCAACTGCGATATAAATTAGATTCTGCTTTTGTGGAAAATGCCGGCCCTTCCATACAGACATAAGTTCCGCTAGAATGTAAAGTAACATCCGGTAAATTCAAAGCAGAAATAGCATCAGTTAACACTTTTGCTAACTGCGAACAAATCGGATCGCCAAAGGTAATATGAGCAACAATTCCATTGCCAAAAAAAGTAGAAATGCGAGAGCGAGTTCGGTCAATAAATTGATCCGGAACAACCATATCTAAGGGTTTAACATCTTCTTTGAGAGAACCCACCGCCGAAGCCGAAATAATATATTCAACGCCTAAACTTTTCAACGCATAAATATTAGCGCGATAGGGTAACTCTGTAGGTAATAAATGGTGAGTGCGTCCGTGTCGCGCCAAAAAAGCCACCCGCATCCCTTCTAACGTCCCTAAAATAATGCGATCGGACGGTGAACCAAAGGGAGTATCAACCTCAATTTCTTCAATATTTTGTAGCGCCTCCATTTTGTACAGACCACTACCGCCAATAATTCCAATCTTCGCCTGAGTCATCTGAGCATCTCCCTATGATATTGTTACTCAGGGTATTTTAGCAGTGAATTTGCTCACGAATCCGATTCAACCCCAGTCAAACATAAATTCTTCTTAAAGTTGGGAGGGGTAATATCTAAATCTCAAGTAAAGACTACCACTGAGAATTGCAGCAAAAAAGCACCAAACCGAAACAAAAGTGATGGTATAAAAAATCGTGGTGAAGATAAAAGAAGCTAAAATCATTACACCAAATAACTGAAGCCAGAGTTGAGTTGCCAATAAAAAAGGCATAACAATAATCAAAAGATAAACATACTTTGTTAATTCATAGAAAGGAAGAAATTGCAGATCGTAGAGGAGATTACCGGAAAAAACTTGAGGATAAACACCGTGAACAAAGCTAAATCCGAATAGATAGCATCCCAATAGAAATCCTAAACCCGCTAGAATTAAAATAAACGGTCTTTTGAACGAAGGTTTTTCTAAATAGTAAATAGCCAAAGGACTGAGAACTAACCAAAGGCTTGTTGCAAAGAATAAAAAGCCATAAGTTGCAGCCGAATTTAGCCAGAGGAAAGAGGAAGAATCTAAACTCAGCCAAACTAAACCTTCACAAAACTGCTGAATGGCAAATAAAATCGGAAAAACTCCCAATAAAAGTTCTTTTTTTGAGGGAGTTTGAAACAGAGTTGCTGTTCCTAAAACACACAGAGTAGCCGCAGCCGTAAAACTAGCAAATGCAGAAAAACACATAAGACATAAGATCGGATTAAAAACGAACTCATCTGTAAAAAAAATTCCCCAACTTTTCTCCAAAAAAGTTGAGGTTACTCAGATCGCTATCAATTATTAGGTTTTGTAATCACACTGTAATTAGATGTTCCAGATGATAAAGGGAAAAATAGCGATCATACTAAATCTACTCAGTGAAATGAAGAGAACACAAATGCCAGCCAAGGCTTGTCTCTTTAGAGTCAATCTACATGAGATTAAGACTATAATACTCCCTACAGTTAAAATTCAGCTTCTATCTTAGGAGGGTTGCCGATCGACAATTTTTGGAGTATGCAACTGCACAAAGGTTGAAAATGGCTTGAGTTGTCTGGTAAAATCTGAATGCACCAGGATCGTTGAATTTGAACCCCTCCGAAGACGAGTGATCGCTAGAAAACTTGAAACGCTAGTGAGTCGCTCTTGCGAAGGGGTTGAACGTTTATCGAACCACAGCTATCTCGATGATTAGAGTCTCATCTATTTTGATTTGATAAGCTCGACTCCGATCAATACAACAGTCTTTTTTGGTTCTCAACTTCTGTGCTAACTGATTATAAAAGATTGGAATTCCTCCTCTCAGTATACAGAGCCGTTCAGGTACGAATGCAATTTCTTCCTGAAAAAGTTGGATAATTGCATTTTGTCTCGCTTCGACTCGGTTTGTACACGATCCATAGTAACCTCCAGAGGTGAGCCAGGTGTAAGCTTCTGTCCCATTTTCAATAATGGAGAATGCTTTTGTGTCGAGAGGGGTAGCTTCGTTCATCTGTTCATTGTTGATCTAAACTTAGAACAGTTTATCATCTGGCATCTATCAAAAGGAATAAATTTGATACAAATTGCTGATCGTGTAAAGTTTCAGTAAAATTACGGATTAATTGGGTAAAGAGATGATGAACTCCGTAAAAATACTGTTGTATCTTCTGAAGATCAACAATTTAGGGAACTACCCCAGATCAATTAAACTGTCGAAACTATTGTGGATGCAAGAAAGCCCACTTTTTTGAAACACATTGACATCAGATTTTTTCCCTTAATAAATGTGGTGAATTTTTCTGAGGTTTGCGATCGCAAACTGTTCTTCTGCACCCAAGATGTAACCTTGCTATAAAGGCTACCTGAAACCTACTTTTTCACAAAACCAACTTTGGTTCAGTTTTTTACCTAACCAAAAGTACAGGTACTCCCGACCCCAAGCCTGTTCGTTCATCCCAAAAACCCGGTTTCTAATAGAAACCAGGTTTTTAATCCCCACTTAAGAGGTTATTAAAATTCAACCGCTCCTAACGCTTTTAGAGTCGATTTTTGAGCATCTGTTAACCCAATAGCTTTGGTAATATTCATCCCCTCATACAAACGAGTCGCCCGCAACAATTGAACGCATTCACCCGTTTTTACATCCCAAAGTCTAACTGTTTGATCTTGAGAACCGCTAATAATAAATTTACCTTCGGGACAAAACCTAACCGAAGAAACTAAATGCGTATGACCCAGCAAAATATGACGACATTCGCCCGTTTCCACATCCCAAACTCTAACGGTACTATCGTGAGAAGCGCTGGCTAAAAACTTTCCATCGGGGCTAAAAGCGACGGAAAAAATCCAATTGCTGTGTCCCGATAACGTCTTTAAACACTCTCCAGAAACATTCCACAATTTCAACGTATTATCAATACTTCCACTGGCGATCATTTCACCATTCGGACTAAAATCAACCGCAAAAACGCGATCACAATGTCCATAACAAACCTTTAAACACTTTCCCGTCTGAGTATCCCAAAACCGCACGGTTTTATCGGTACTTCCACTAATTAAAATGCGACCATCTGGGCTAAAAGCGATCGCATAAACCTGATCGCCATGTCCGCTTAAAATCCGCAAACATTGACCGGTTCGCCAATTCCATAATCGAATGGTTTGATCTGCACTTCCACTCGCTAAAATTTCACCATTCGGACTAAACGCCAAGCAACGAACCCAGTCCGTATGTCCGGTTAAAATCTGAAAACAACGACCCTCCAAAACCCCCCAAAGTCGAACAGTTTGATCGGAACTTCCACTCGCAAGAACCCCCTGAGAACTAAAGGCGATCGCGAAAATTTGATCCTGATGTCCGCTGATAATTTTAATACAATCTCCCGTGTACATATTCCACAAACGGATGGTTTTATCATTGCTTCCACTAGCAAGATTATCGCCGTGACAAGCCACCGGAAGCGCCCAGTCAGTGTGTCCCGACCAAGTTTTTAAACATTGGGCGCTGCGAACATCCCAAAGTTTAACCGTTTGATCGAGACTAACACAAGCTAACGTTTCCCCCTCGGGACAAAATGAGACACAAAAAATCTGATTGGTATGTCCGTGTAAAGTTTTAATATAACGTTCATTTTTACAGTCCCAAACTCTCACCGTATGATCTGCACTTCCACTCGCTAACAGATCATCTTGAGGACTAAACGACACCGAATAAACCCCGCCCGTATGTCCGGAAATCGTTTTTAAATACTCTCCCGTGTCGCCTTTCCAAAGGTTAATATTGCGATCGCTACTTCCACTCGCCAAAAGATTTCCATTACCATTAAACGCCACCGATCGCACCCATCCTTGATGTTCGGTACAAACCTTAATACAATCTCCCGTGTTCGCATCCCAAATTCGCATCGTCCCATCTTGGGAACCACTCGCGAGAATATCGGTTGTGGGACTAAACGCCACCGATCGCACCCAGTCGGTATGTCCGCTTAGAGTCTGGAGACATTCACCCGTGCGAGTATCCCAGAGTTTAATCGTATTATCGCCGCTTCCGCTTGCAATTTTCGTCCCATCGCGACTAAACGCCACAGAAAACACTTCCCCAACCTGTCCACTGTAAGTTTTTATACAGGCGCCGGTGCTAACATTCCACAACTTCACCAACCGATCCGCCCCGCCACTGGCCAACATTTCGCCATCGGGACTAAACGCCACCGATCGCACCCAGTTAGGATGACCTTGACAAATGGCGACTAATTTACCGGTTTTGACTTCCCAGAGGCGAATATTGCAGTCGGTGTCGCAGGTGGCGAGTAAACCCTTGGGACTGAAAGCCGCAGAGAGAATATTTCCCAATGTTTCAGTAAATACACTCCGAGACAGATCGGACTCCGTAAAATTAACGTTGTGCAGGGGATAATTTTGTAAATAGGCTTGCCAAATAGTTAAACGTGAGAAATCATAACCGGTAATATCGCTTTTTAGTTGACGAAATATATTCAACAAATTTCCGGCGAGATAACCCATTTCTGGGGGTGTTTGTTGTTGTTGAATCAAAATTTCTTGTAAACAGTTTTCGACCGCAGAATGTGAACCAAACTGAGCGATCGCTTGGTCGAGAATCGGTTGTAAAATTAAACAAGTTTGAGCATCTCGAATATAGTCTCGGGTTTGAGCTTGTAAAAAAGCATAAGTTCGCAATAAATTCGTCTCGCGATTGAGAATTTCTTGAACACTGCGATCAATTAATTCACTAATCGCATATTCCATAACTACAGGTTGTTGGGTGAAAGCATTTCCTGTTTTTTCCACCAAAGAACGACGTTGTAAAGACGCCAAAGCGGGGAGAAGTTCACCCATCGACACCGGACGAACAATATCTTCTTGTAAGCCCTCAAGGGTGGTTGGTTCTCGTTCAATTGCCAACCAATACATTAATTCTCGCTCTAGGGGAGTCAGGCGATCAAATTGACTTTTGAGTAACTCTCGAATGCCATCAAAAATAAAGCAACCTTGCTGTTGAAAGACATCTAAAAACACCGAAAGATTGCCATCAAAAACTTCTTCAATCGCAGAAGCAACGATATTTAAAGCCAAAGGATTACCGCCATACCGTTCATTTAAAGTTTGCCATTGTTGTTCATCTCCGGCAAAAGATCCCTTAGCTTGTAGAATAGCTTGTCCGTCGGAAGTAGGTAAACCGCTTAACTGAAGATAACGGACGGGTAACTGTTGACCTTCGAGGGCGGTGAGTCCTGCGGGTTTTTCGCGAGAGGTTAAAATTAAACAGCTTTGATGTCGGCTTTGACCTATTAATTTAAACAGTTGACCGTAACTTTCATAGCCCGAAAGATAATTACCAGTATGTCGGATTAAATTACTTTGAGCAAAATCGCCACTTTGTAAAATTGACTCAACATTATCTAAAATAATTAAACAGCGAGAATTGCGTAAATAGTCTAGCAAACATCGCATTCGACCATCAAAATCTGGGGGAATATCTTCGGCTTGTTGGTTGCTAATAAATTGAATTAAATCGGCAATAATATCATCAATATGGGGGGCGTTGCGAAGACTCCGCCAGATAATACAATCAAATTCTGATTCTAAATTTTGGGCGAGTTTAGCCGCAATAGAAGTTTTACCAATCCCCCCCATTCCGAGTAGGGTTATTAGATGACAGCGATCGCTTTTTACCCATTTTTCTAAGGTGGTTAGTTCATCGTTGCGACCATAAAAAAGATTAACATCAGGCGCTTCTCCCCAGTCTTGTCTGGGAGTATTATTCGTCTTACCATGAGCGGCGTTACCGTTGGTGCCATTACCGTTAACAATCGTTTTTGGAGGAGATGTGGTCGTTTGAGGTTCTGGGGTTGGCGGTGGAGTCGGTGGAGTCGGTGGAGTGGGTTCAACTTCCGGGGCGTCATCCGACAGACAACGACGTTCAAAGGCGGCGCGAAAGGTTTTTTTCGTAACTTTTTCTTCTAAAGCTTGCGAGAGGAGTTCCCACAGTTGCGAGCCGACAATGCGAACGTGAGTATCAGAACAATAACAGTTTTGAGCAATTTGATCGTACTTTTGACCCATCCAAGAGCCGCGAAAAATATCCGCTTGTAGGGTGGTCAGATGTTTACCTGTCTTCGCTAAAACGAGCGCATCTGCTGTAGCCAGTGCGGTTTCAAGTTCGACAGTGCCTTTTCGGTTCATGTTCCTCCTCTGTGCGGGGGCTATTGTCATCGATCCAACTTCCCACTTCGTTTGGACGCCAAACATTTGTTACTTAATCATACTTTTTCAAACATTTCTTGGATGTTGTCAAGAGGAGATCAAAAAAGTTAGCAAAATTTCAGGGTTCGACCCCTCATTAACAAGTTTGAATGATACAAAACTTAAAAATTATCTTTTTGAGAAGAAAGAGATCATTACCATCAAGCGATCTCGATCACATTGTTATCCGATCTCTCAGGAAAATCTCAGAAAACATTCAGAACAATTTTAGATAACATTCATCAGAAAATAGGTTTTACAAAAATCGGGATATTTTTAACAAACACCATACTTTTTACAACGTTTTCATATTGTTATCCTCAAATATCTTGCTTATATTGGTTAACAACAAGGCAAGCAAAAAAACATTAATTGATTGCCAAAAGCCCACCAACTAAATTTAAGCTTGAGGAGAAAAAATCATGGCTCTTTGTTATCGGGGTGTACGCTATAACGCTCAATCTACTTCTTCTATGTCTTCAGCTTCCAGTCATTTTTGCAAGTATCGGGGTGTTTCCTACTACCATCAAAGCTTGGCACTTGCCAAAGAACTCTCAACGAAAAAATTATCCTATCGGGGTGTTTCCTATTATCAAGATGGTTCTCAAACCGTCAAAGAAATTCAAACGATCCCGACTTTAAAATCAGCATTGACTTAAAAAAACGTCTAGCATTTCGTTAAATTAAAACGGAAACTAATCTGAAAAACCGATTAGCTTGAAGGTTGGAAGCAGAAATCTCCGCCTCTTAAATATTAAGTCAATTATTCCTTGTCGGTATCTGTTTCCAATAGCATTTATTTCCATCCATACTCTTCTGTCCACCTATTCCTATTTTCACTGGAGGTTTAATCTCATGCAACGCATCGAAATCGACAACAACACTATCAGCAACAATCCGATCATTCTCGATGAATTTGCAGAAAGTTTAGAAGTAGAAGGCACGCTCAATACAGGCGAAGAAAATGCCGTCACCACCCAAAATACTCTCAATCAAATAGAAGTCGATGACAGCGGTACAATTCAATCTGAAAACACTGCCATTCAAGTTGATGGAGTTGCCACATTAATTGAAAACGAAGGGACAATTAGCGGCGATTTTAACGGGATTAATATTGCCAATGGTGATATCGCTTCGGCATCCATTGAAAACCAAGGTTTAATCACCAGCGAAAGCCGTGCAGTTAATATTGGAGGAGTTGGCGGAGTTCTCTTTAACGAAGGTCAAATTCTCACCAGTTTAAGCCCCCGAAATGGTACCGTTTACGGCGATGTTACCGGATTGAATATCTTTATTGAAAATGATCGTCGGGGTGTGATTGATGTCGGCGAAGGAAACGATGGGGATGCCATTTCTCTCGAACTTGGCGCCAACGTTAACGGTTCAGTTGTTAACGAAGGATTAATTCAAGGGCGGGGTGTTCCGGTTGGAAATAATCAGTCGGCTGCGGTGCGTTTATATTGGGTGCCAGCATCGGGGGCGGAGACTTCTATTTTCAACGGAGATATTATTAATGAAGGCACTTTAACGGCTGAAAATGCAGCCACCGTTATTATCCAAGAGCAAACCCAACTTAACGGTACAATTTTCAACGAAGGTACGATTATTGGGGGTGCAATTGAAGACGGAAAACTCGCGATTGATGTGCGAGAAGCGGTTGGCGGAGTGTCGGTTATTAATGAGGGGCTAATTGAAGGAAATGTCGAACTGAGTGCCGAAGATGACACCTTTAACGGTATCGATGGCGAAGTGATCGGGGTTGTTAATGGCAATGGCGGGAATGATATTGTATTAGGAGGAGATGAGGCGGATGTTATCTCTGGCGGTTCGGAAAATGACTTCTTAGATGGCGATCGCGAAAATGATACATTATCCGGTGATGAAGGAAATGATTTCATCGTTGGCGCCCAAGATGATGACTTCCTCGAAGGTGGCGATGGAAATGATTTCTTCTTCGGTTTAGATGGAAATGGAAATGATACCTCTTCTGGGGGTTTAGGGAATGATTTTGTCCGGGGAGGAAATGATAACGATCAAATCTTCGGCGAACAACACAATGATTTATTAATTGGAAATAATGGGGATGATTTAATTAGTGGCGGCGCCGGAATTAACCTCGTTAGCGGGGGAGGTGGAAGCGATCGGTTTGTGTTAGAACCGGGCGGTTTAACGACAATTATTGGCTTTGAACTGGGTGAAGATTTACTGGTTCTCGGTGAAGATTTAACCTTCGATCAGCTAACATTGGTTCCCGATTTATTTGGCACCGGAACCGGAATTCAAATTACAGAAACGGGCGAACAAATTGCCACCCTAACTTTTGTTCCCGTCGAACAGCTTGGCGAAGCGAATTTTGTCTCTTTTGAACAGGCGTTAGAAGGAATTACGAATTCTAGCAGCAGTTCGACCACCGATGAGAGTATTTCTACAACCAATACCGTTAATGGTACCTTTGAAAATGATGTGATTGACGGTACCGATGAAGGCGATTTTATTAACGGTGGTGCGGGAAATGATACTTTAAATAGCGGTATCGGCGAAGATGTTACGAATGGCGGCGATGGGGATGATTTGATCACCGGAAGTAACTTCCTCAACGGGGATGCGGGTAATGATACCATTCAAGCGGTTGATGGCAATAATTTTGTTAACGGTGGTGAAGGTCACGACTTAATTTCTGTTGGTTTTGGCGAGAACTTTATTAACGGTGATGGCGGTAATGATACCATCTCCGGTGGTGATTTTATTGACTTAATTTCTGGCGGTGACGGCGATGATGTGATCTCAGCCGGTGGCGGTACGGATATTGTTCTCGGTGAACTGGGAAATGATATCCTACAAGCAGGTGCGGGTACCGATGAACTCAATGGTGGTGAAGGGGATGATGTGTTAATTGGTGCGTTTGTTCCCGAACTAACCGAAGGAGTTAATATTGATGAATTAACAGGCGGTGTTGGTAGCGATCAGTTTATTTTGGGTGATGAAAATGGGAAGTTTTACGCCGCAGCAGGTGTTCAAGATTTCGCGGTCATTGCTGATTTTGACTTCACTCAAGATATCATCCAACTCAACGGAACCGCCAGTCAATTTACCCTCGCACCCGTTGAACAAAGTGGCGTTTCGGGATTAGGAATTCTCGCCGGTGAAAATCAAGATTTAATTGCGATTATTCAAGCGCCGGATTCGGGTAGCATTGACCTGAGAGCGGATTATTTCAACTACGTCTAATTCTTCCATTGTTCAGGTGTGAAGTCAAGTCTCCTATCTTGGGGTGCTGTATTGGCACCCTTTTTTTTACATCAATCATCCGTAGGGGCGCAAGGCTTTGCGCCCCTACACTTCTACTTTTAGTTCCTAGTTTGTAGGGTGAAAAATGCCTACCCGAGTTTAAGGAAGTTTGTAACTGGCGACTCGAATGATTAATTTTCCGTCTTCAGGATTGCGTGTAAAAATAAACGCACCCGATGCTTTTTCCCCCGCAGAAAGAAAGTCTATTTGTTGTTCTCCACCTTGTTGGATATTTTCATCTTCTATTTGAAGTTCTCCAACCACTTGCACCGATTTTACCGTTTGTCCTCCGATATTAGAAACCGTGAAAGGAACATAAAATTGAGTTCCAAAGTAACGAATTTCTTGATCGAGAGTAACAGTTAACATCGGGGGTTCATTTTCTTGTACTTTCCATTGATAAAGAATCAGAAAGATTAACAATCCTAGTATACAAATTGCAATTCCGAAACTTAAACGTTCGGGGAAAGAACGCTGTTTTGTGTGTTCCTTTTGTTCGGAATCTGTAGAAGTTTCACTCATACGGCTAAACGTCCTGCTGCACCACCAATACTTGCGGGAAGCCCTAATAAAATAGTATAACGCATCCAGAGAAACCAAGGATCGCCAAAGCTTAATTTTTGAAAAAACAACAGCATCAGAAGGGAAGCCATCAGAGAAATTAAGTAGGATAAAATCGTTTCGCTTTCGGGAGTTTGAAAAAGTCCTTGTTGCTGTTTGCGTTTTTTCTGGTTCGCAAACCCCGCCGCAAAAACAATCAGATATGAAATAAATAAAGAAGCCAAAATAATCGCAATTAACCAAGGCGGGGAAGACGCCACCCCCAATTCCGTGACTTCATCGGTTGGGGCGATACTAAAAGCAATAATAATCGCTCCGGTTAACGTTCCGCCCAAATCAGATAATGTCTCGCTTATTCCTTCGACTTTTTGCAGCTTTTTCACCATAAAATCTTCATGTCTTCGAGAATTATCTGAAGAGTTATTAGAGTCATCCTCACTCAAAATTAATCGACTTAAAGCCACACCAAGCGCAAAAGGAACACTTTCAAAGATAATCTTCCCTAAGGCTTCTTCTAGAGAAGTATTCAAGGTGATTCGCTGCAATAAAATCATAATAAAAGTAGCACAAGCAATGGCGATCGCCAAGGCTTCTATACTCTCCAAAAATACATCACTCAGGTTAGTTCGTTTCTTGCGACGAAAGCCTTCAACGCGGTTAAAAAAGAAAACAACCAAGTATGTAGCTGCTAAAATAGCCAGCATTAAAGGAGGTTTTAGATAGGAACCCGCTTGCCAGACTTCAAAGGTATATAATAAGGGAATTCCAAACAAAAATCCTCCGGCTGCACCCCGAACAATATCATTAATTTCTTTTAGCCAAACCAGACGGGATTGCCGTTTATGAGTTCGTTTATTCATTGACTGACCTGTAAATACCAGTAATATTTGTGTTTTCGCCTCCTTCGGATAGGCTGACTTTAACAGTTGTACCTTTGCAGACGTGATCTCCCTATTATACCGCTAAAAAAATACTGGTCGTTTCTCATCTCTCAGTTCATTCTACAGTTGGGTATTTGTTCTGGCTCTATCTTTAAAAATAGTCCATAGGGCTGAATTGCATCAAAATTTACTAAACTTAACAATTAAAATTCAGCACAAAGAGGGTTGAATAGAGAAGTATAAATTCGATAATATCACAAGATAAGCATAATGTTAAGTTATTTCGCTATTTAGGAGAGATTAAAATTTAATTGAGATTAGCGAGCAACTCAATTATGCAGACCTCGAAACTTTTAAATAAAATTAGAAAAGGAATCCGATTAAAACAATGAATTCGTGTGAAAGTTTAACGCTTGGGGTAGAAGAAGAATATCAAATTATCGACCCCAAAACGAGAGAACTGTCTGGACGAGCTGAGAAAATTATCTCCTTTGCCGAAGAAAATTATGGTGAGGAAGTTGTGCAGCCAGAACTGCATAAATCTCAAATTGAAATTGCCACTTCCGTTTGTAAAAGTTTAGCCGAAGTTCGCACAGAACTTTCTGAGGCGCGTCGGATTGTAATCGAAGCCGCCCAACGGGATAATCAAGTTATTGCAGCCGCAGGTACTCATCCGTTTTCCCACTGGAAACACCAAGAAACAACGGCTAAATTACGCTATCAGAAATTAGAACAAGAGTATCAACAAATTCTGCGAGAATTGGTAAGTTTTGGCTGTCATGTTCATGTGGGAATTTCCGATCCTGAAATGGCGATCGCCGTGATTAATCGTGCTAGAAATTGGCTATCTGTATTGTTAGCTTTGTCTGCAAATTCACCCTTTTGGTTAGGCGAAAAAACAGGTTATCTCAGCTATCGAACTGAACTTTGGAGTCCTTTCCCCCTGTTTGGTTCACCTCCATTTTTTGAAGATTATCAAGCTTATCAAAACCTGGTAGAGCAATTAATTAAAATGGAGGTTATTCAAGATACAACAACCATTTATTGGACTCTTCGCATTTCCGAACATTATCCGACCATAGAATTTCGGGTGAGTGATATTTGTTTAACCGTTGATGAAGCGGTGATGATTGCCGGATTAATTCGCGGATTAGTTCAAACCTGTTTAACTGAAATCAAGAATAATTTTCCTCTGATTTCTGTACATCCCGAAATCCTAAAAACGGCTGATTGGTATGGGGCGCGATACGGCTTACAAGGGAAATTAATCGATGTCGTTGAACAGCGTTTAAAGCCAGCAAAAAATTTAGTCAAGCAGTTTCTCAATTATCTCCGTCCAGCCTTAGAAATGTTGGGAGACTGGGAAGAAGTTTCATCGTTGGTGGATAAAGTTCTCAGAGAGGGAAACGCCGCCCAACGTCAACTCGAAGTCTATCAGCGTCAAGATAATATTGTTGAGGTGGTTGATTATTTAATAGAACAAACTCGCTTGGGTGTTGTGTAAGAGTTTACTAGCCAACCTGAAATCAGAGTGATTCAGAAACTAACATAATTTTGAATAATATTGCAAATTTGGGGGCGAAATTGCCGATTTTGGTAAATTTCGCCCCCAAATTCTTGGGATTTATGCCCAGAGATAGAGGGGAAAAGCGACACGATCAAATCATCATATAGTATAAGAATTCATCATTCTAAATAGCTGCTTAATACTCGTCAACTGTGTATTAAGCCGAGATTTATATGTCGATATTTTCAAGAGGATTATATGACGACTTCAGAAGTGACCGTCGCCAAAATTAATGACCTGCGAATTGGTCAACTCAAGCAAATTTCTGTAAATAACTCTGATATTTTACTCGCCCGTCTGAGCGAAGAAAAGTTTTATGCCACTGCTCCCCATTGTACTCACTTTGGCGCACCTTTAGAAAAAGGGGTTTTAGTCGGAGAGCGGCTGGCTTGTCCTTGGCATCATGCCTGTTTTAATATGACGACGGGTGATTATCAAGAACCTCCAGCATTAGATTCATTGCCGAGTTTTCCGGTGCGAGTAGAAGGGGAAAATATTATTGTTGAACTCCCCGAAAAAATACCCGAATCTCGCACGCCCAACATGGCAAAACATAACCCCAGTGCCGATAGTCGCGTGTTTGCAATTATTGGTACCGGTCCTGCTGGAATGTTCGCCGCAGAAACCCTAAGACAACAAGGATTTCAAGGACAAATTTTTCTGATTACCCGCGAAGAACGTTTGCCCTATGACCGCACAAAATTGAGTAAAAAGTATTTACAAGGCAAGGTAGAAGAAGATGCTTTACCCCAACGTTCTTGTGAATTTTATCAAGAAAATGACATCGAATTACGCTGTGGAAAAGCGGTGACGAATGTTGATGCTAACTTAAAAACTATCACCTTTGAAGATAATTCGGTGATGAGTTATGACAGCTTATTAGTGGCAACAGGCGGACGGCCAAAACGTTTAAATGTACCGGGAATTGATTTAGATAATATTTTCACTTTGCGTCAACCCGATGATGTGAATCATATCTTAGAAACAGCCGAAACCAACCAACGAGTTGTTGTTGTCGGTTCGAGTTTTATTGGCATGGAAACCGCTGCTAGTTTGTCTCAGCAAGGACTTTCTGTAACGGTTATTTCTCCCGATTCTGTACCTTTTGAAAAAACTTTGGGTCAAAAAGTCGGGAAAATGTTTCAAGATTTACATGAAAGTCACGGCGTTTCTTTTTGCTTTCAAACCAAAGCCACCCAGTTTGAAGGAAATGGCAAAGTTGAAGGGGTAATTTTAGAAAATGGCGAGAAAATTCCGGCTGATTTAGTGATCATTGGGATTGGGGTTCAACCCGTAACAGACTTTCTCTCGGGCGTGAATATTGATGAGAAAGATAATAGTGTCATTGTCAATGAATATTTGCAAGCCGGAAAAGATATCTATGCAGCCGGAGATATTGCCCGTTTTCCCTACGCCCCTCTCGGAAAATTAACACGGATTGAACATTGGCGTTTGGCGGCACAACACGGACGAATCGCCGCCCATAATATGGCTGGAAATCAGGTTAAATTTAGCGGGATTCCCTTCTTCTGGAGCGGGCAATTTGACCTGAAACTTCGTTATGCTGGATATGCAGAAGATTGGGATGAAATTATCTTTGATGGCGATGTCAATTCCCGAGAATTTTTAGCTTTCTACATCAAAAATAATCAAGTTTTAGCCGTGACTGGATGCGGACGCGATCGCGATGTTACCGCGATTACTGAATTGATGCGCCTCCAACAAATTCCCAATGTCGATCAAATTCGGAATCAATCCATAAATTGGGTTGAACATATCCATCAATTCTAGCATTTTTCCGACTTTAAACCTGGAAATTTTCCCAAATTGTTCATCTAAAATAATAACCATGAAACAGCACTACGACCTAATTATTATTGGGGCGGGTGCAGGTGGAGGAACTCTCGCCTATGCCTTAGCTTCAACCGGAAAAAACATCTTAATTTTAGAAAGAGGCGGTTATCTTCCGCGAGAAAAAGCCAACTGGAATCCTAACGAAATTTTTCTCAACCAACGCTATCAAACCCAAGAAAAATGGTTGGATAGTAACCATCAATCTTTTAGTCCTGAAGCCTTCTATTTTGTGGGCGGAAATACGAAAGTATATGGGGCTGCTTTACAACGAATGCGGGCCGAAGATTTTGGAGAACTTCGTCATTTTGATGGCATTTCTCCCGCTTGGCCGTTGGGTTACGATGTCTTTGAACCCTACTATACTCGTGCCGAAAGTTTGTTTAAATTGCATGGACTCAGAGGGGAAGATCCCACCGAACCTCCCGCAACCAATGAATATCCTTTTCCACCCTTTAAACATGAACCTCGCATTCAAGAAGTCGCCGATAAATTACGCGATCGCGGTTTAAATCCCTACCATCTGACTTTAGCCTTAAATCGGGATGAAGAACACCCCGAAAATCGCCCTTGTATTCGTTGTAATACTTGCGATCCTTATCCCTGTTTAGTGGATGCTAAATGTGACGCCCAAGTCACTTGTGTTGATCCGGCATTAAAACATAATAACGTCACTTTATTAACGAATGCCAAAGTCACCCGTTTGATTACCAATAACGATGGTAAAACCATTCAAGCGGTAGAAGCAAACATCGACGGAGAAACGCAACAATTTAGTGGTGATTTGGTGGTGTTATCTTGCGGGGCAATTCATTCGGCAACGCTGTTATTAAAGTCCGCTAATAGCCATCATCCCAACGGGTTAGCCAACTCCTCCGGGTTGGTCGGACGCAATTTAATGTTACACAATCATTCGGCATTAATTGCCGCTTCTCATCAACCGAATGAGACTGTTTTTCAAAAGACATTGGGAATTAATGACTTTTACTTTAAAGGACCCAAACAAGATTATCCCCTCGGACAAATTCAACTGACGGGGAAAGTCGTTTGGCAACGTTTAAAACACATGGCAGAAGGAGAAATTCCCCAAGCGGTATTAGAATATATTGCCAAACATTCGGTTGACTGGTGGATAACAACGGAAGATTTACCCAAACCGAAAAATCACGTTACTCTCAATTCCCAAGGGCAAATTGTGCTTCATTACAAGCCGAATAATCTCAAACCCCACAAGGAATTAATTGCCATTTTAGAACAACATCTAAAACAGATCGATTTTTATCTGTTTTGGACGAAACAAATGCCTGTAAAAGTCATTTGGCATCAAGCCGGAACCTGTAAGTTTGGTCACGACCCTAAAGAGAGTGTTCTTAACCTCAATTGTCAAACCCACGATGTCAACAATTTGTATGTCGTTGATAGCAGTTTTTTCCCGGCTTTGGGGGCAGTAAATCCGACTTTAACGATTGTTGCTAATGCGTTAAGAATTGCCGATCACCTCAAAAATCAATGGGGGTAAACTCTCAACTTTTCAACTGTAATTTATTTGGAGAAATTGACCATGAAAACTCAAGAACGTCGTCCAACACCCGAACAAATTCCCGGACAAAAACAAGACTATCCCGCATCTCAAGAACAGATGACCCCGAAACCGGATAGCGATCTTTCTAACTACAAACCTGCCGATAAATTGTTGAATAAAGTCGCATTTATTACGGGCGGAGACTCCGGTATCGGTCGGGCTGTTGCGATTGCCTACGCGATGGAAGGGGCAAATGTTGCCATCTTTTTTGACCAAAGTACCGAAGATGCGGAAGTCACCAAAAAAGCCGTAGAATCCAAACAAAAAGAATGTTTGGTGATTCAAGGAGACGTGCGGGATTTTGACACCTGTAAACGGGCAATTGAACAAACCGTTGAACATTTTGGTCATCTCGATATTTTGGTCAACAATGCGGCCTATCAGATGGCACAGAAGAAGTTTGAAGATGTCAGCTTAGAACAATTTCGCCGGACAATGGAAACTAACGTGTTTGGCTATTTCTACATGGCAAAAGCCGCACTTCCTCACCTGAAAGAAGGCGATTCTATTATTAATACAGGTAGCATTGTCGGCAAAATGGGGAAAGGAATTTTAGTGGACTATGCCACCAGTAAAGGGGCGGTTCATGCCTTTACGAAGTCTTTAGCCCAAAGTTTGGGAGAACGGAAAATCCGGGTTAATTCTGTCGTTCCTGGCCCGGTTTGGACGCCCAATATTCCCGCCACCATGCCTGTAGAAAAGGTGGATAATTATGATACCGACGGCATTCTACAACGGGCCGGACAACCGGAAGAACTTGCGCCCGCTTATGTATTTTTAGCGTCGGCTGATAGCAGTTTTGTGACCGGTGCGTTGTATGATGTAACTGGCGGTCAACTGGCTGCATAATTAACTGAAATTACCTCAATAATTTACTCAAAATCGATCTAAAGAAGGACTCTTTCTTTCTTTAGATCTTTTTTATGTTTATAAAAAAACCTTCGCTTTTTGCTCATCTTAATAGATTAACCTTGATTGTTACAGGTTGATTCAGAGACCCTTTTCTGTTCATCGTGGTCTACAAAATCAGCCAAACCAATGCTAAACTAATCTATCTCGTTATCCTCAAATTTTGGCAGTACACGATAAAAAACAAAATACAGAGCGATGATAAACAGGAACAGAATCAACTCAAAAAAGTATCCTCAGGCTGCTTGCCATCGGCTTTTTAGAACCCTCAAACGCAGTCTTAGCAGCAGTTCTGGGCTGTTGTTCTTCTTAATTCTACTGGTACCGACTGTGGCGATCGCAGTAGAAGAAGCCGAAACCAAGCCATCTGGATTTCTTGCCGGACTCGATGCGGTATTTTCTGGGATTGTTAACTTTTTAGCCCAAATCTTCTTCTTCGAGATTTTCGGTCTTCCCTTCATTGTATTGTGGCTAATTGGAGGGGCGATTTTCTTTACCCTGCGGATGGGTTTTGTTAATATTCGCGCCTTTAAACACGCCATTGATGTGGTTATGGGTAAATATGACAATCCCGACGATGAAGGCGATGTTTCCCATTTCCAAGCCCTCGCCACCGCCCTTTCGGGAACCGTTGGACTGGGAAATATTGCCGGCGTCGCCATTGCGGTACAGGTCGGCGGCCCCGGTGCGATTTTTTGGATGACTGTTGGCGGTTTTTTTGGGATGTCCAGTAAATTTACCGAATGCACTCTCGCCCAAATGTATCGCCGCATTCAACCCGATGGCACCGTTGCCGGAGGGCCGATGTATTATCTCTCAAAAGGCTTAGGTGAACGGGGTCTGCGCCCTCTCGGACAAGGGCTGGCGATTTTATTTGCATTGTTGTGCGTTTTAGCCAGTATGGGGGGCGGAAATATGTTCCAAGCCAACCAAGCTTATGCGGCTGTTGCGGGGATTATTCCGGCTTTACCGAGTTGGGTTTTTGGATTAGTTGTAGCGGTATTAGTTGGCTTTGTAATTATTGGCGGAATTGGTCGAATTGCTTCGGTTACGGCGAGATTAGTTCCGGCAATGGCGGTGATTTATGTATTGGCTTGTTTGTGGATTTTACTCGCAAATTTAACCGAAATTCCGGCTGCATTTGGTACAATAATTGTACAAGCTTTTTCGCCGGAAGCCGTCGGAGGCGGTTTTGTTGGAACTTTAGTTCAAGGGGTGCGGCGCAGCGCATTTTCTAACGAAGCGGGGATTGGTTCGGCGGCGATCGCTCACTCGGCAGCCCGTACAGATGAACCGTTACGGGAAGGAATTGTTGCCTTACTTGAACCGTTTATCGATACAATTGTTATCTGTAATTTAACAGGTTTAACGATTGTTATTACCGGGGTTTATCAAGATCTCAGCGCCGCCCAAGCTAACGGCGTAGAACTCACCGCAATTGCCTTTAGTTCTGTGATTAGTTGGTTTCCCATTCTTTTAGCGATCGCGGTCGTTTTATTTGCTTTTTCCACCATGATTTCTTGGAGTTATTACGGGGAAAAATCGTGGAGTTATATGTTTGGTGAAAACAGCGCCATCATTTATAAAGGGATTTATGTTCTCTGTGTATTCATCGGTTCGGTGGTGAATTTAGGTGCGGTGTTGGATTTTAGCGATATGATGTTACTGGCGATGGCATTTCCAAATTTACTCGGCTGCTATATTTTGTCAGGAAAAGTCGCTTCTGCACTCAGCGATTATATGAACCGTCTCAATTCTGGACAAATGCCCATTTATTCTCGCGAGACATCTGCCTAACTCCACTTTTAGCAGATTATAGACCATTCGATGTCTTCCTAAAGTTAGATACAAGTTCTAACGTTTCTTCAAGTTCCCTCAAACGATAGATGAAAAGCCTTCTGCTTTTTTGGTCTAATAACTAAAGTGATTAAAAAAGCAGGAGATTTTTTATGCCTAAGCTTAATATTGGTTTAACAGATGAACAACGTCAAGGCGTTGTAGAACTCTTGAATATGAACTTGGCAGATATGTATCTGCTGTTGATTAAAACCAAAAAATATCATTGGGATGTCATCGGCCCCCAATTCCGCACTCTCCATCAACTGTGGGAAGAACACTACGAAGCCTTAACGATTAATATCGACGAAACAGCCGAACGCATCCGGGCTTTAGGCGGTTATCCTCTGGGTACTGCCAAAGGATTTTTAGAAAAGGCAACACTCAAAGAACACGCCGGAGATCTGCCCAATGCTAACGAAATGGTACAGCGTTTGGTGACAGATCACGAACAAATTATTCGCAATTTGCGCGAAAATATTGATAACTGTTCCGAAAAATTCCATGATGAAGGAACAGCCGATTTCTTAACCGGATTAATGGAACAACACGAAGAAATGGCGTGGATGTTGCGTTCCTTTATTGAAGGAGAAGAACTGCAACCGAGCGGTAATATTCCCAGCGATCGCGTTAAAGCAGGTATGAAATAAAAATTAGGAGTTAACAACTTTTATGGCTGAAGAATACAAAGCAGAACGCACAATTACAGCCGTTTTTAAAGAAGAACAGCAAGTTAACGATGTCGTTCGGCGATTAATTGATCAGGGTGTTTCTCGCGATCATGTATCGGTAATGGGTCGAGATTTTCAATCTCAAACCCGCATTTCTGGCTTCATCAGTAAAAAAGATGTTATCTTGGGTGGCTTGCGAACAGGAGCCGTTTTTGGTTCCCTGTTTGGCTCGATACTCAGTCTGCTGACCGGCGTCGGGGTGCTGTTTATTCCTTTTGTCGGTTCAGTGGTAGCCGCAGGCCCCATTAGTTCGGTGTTATTGGGTGCCGCAACCGGAGCCTTGGCCGGGAGTGCGGGAGCAGGTTTGGCGTCCGTCCTCACCACCTTGGGAATGCCCGAAGATAAAGCAGCCGTTTATGAAACGCGCGTCAAAGCCGGAGAATATCTGTTGATGGCGGAAGTTCCCGCCAACAAGTCCGATGAATACAAAGGCGTGATCGAAAATGCTCACGGTGAGGAAATTCACGTCACCGACCGGGCTTTACCCCGTCCTTGTCCGGGACGATGCAACTCTCCCGAGGAGTTATCGCCAGAAGTTCGCGCTCATCTGTCGGAAGATGCTCAAAGCACGTTCATCAAACGCTACAATACGGTTTTTGATGAGAGCCAAGATGAGATGAAAGCAGAACAAGCGGCTTGGGAAACCATTCATCAACAATACGATGAAGATGAAAATGGGATTTGGTCCAAGCAGAAAGTTACAGCATAACTCCGGGAATGCTCAAACTTTTGGGTTGGAGTTTGGCTTAAAAAGTCCGGCTCCAACCTTTTTAAAATATTTCTATTTATGTTCAATTAGACCTTAGTAAAATCGCATGGTTCCATTAAAAGACGAAAATCCGATTCACATTACCCCGATTGTTACCTATGTTCTGATTGGTCTGAACTTTCTGATCTTTTTGATCGAGTTAATGTTATCGCCCGATCAACTCAATAATTTCTTTCACCTGTTTGCGGTGGTTCCCCAAGAGTTATCCGCCAGTTTTAATGGAATTTCAGTCGATCAACCGGTTCCCGAATTTTTAACACTTTTTACCTCTCAGTTTCTTCACGCCAGCTTTATTCATGTTGGTTTTAATATGTTATTTCTGTGGATTTTTGGGAATAACATCGAAGAAGAACTCGGACGGGTTAAATTTCTCATTTTCTACTTATCTTGTGGGGTGTTAGCGGCTCTTTCTCAGTATGCTTTAGCAACCGGATCGGCTATTCCTTCTCTGGGGGCGAGCGGTGCGATCGCCGGAGTGATGGGCGCTTATATTCTGAAGTTTCCTAACGTGAGAATTTTAACAGTAATTCCTATCGGAATCTTTCCTTATGTTGTGAGAGTACCCGCCTTTCTTTTCTTAGGATTTTGGTTTGTTCAACAAGCCTTTAGCGGAATTTCCATGTTAGAAGTTCAAACCG
This sequence comes from Lyngbya sp., assembly GCA_035285085.1. Lineage (GTDB taxonomy): Bacteria > Cyanobacteriota > Cyanobacteriia > Cyanobacteriales > Microcoleaceae > Capilliphycus. The sequence continues at coordinate 60,420 of JAYKHV010000057.1, forward strand.
CAGTGGGAATGGAAAGCGGCGGTGTTGCTTACTGGGCGCACGCCGGCGGGTTTGTTTTCGGTGCAATCTTAGCCCCAATTTTAGGAATCTTTTCCGACACCACATCCAACGAAAATTCGGTGGTAGATTGGTAGTTTTATCTCAATTTAAACTCCTTTACATCGCTACAAAATCAGAGTTTTAACCTCTATCCCAACATTCCAAAGGACATGATCAACTCATGTTCTTTTTTCTTGATTCATTTCATCCGATCACTGCGATCGCACCCATTTTCTAAACTCTCGCATTCTCGCATTTTCACCTTTCTGCAAATCTGGGGTGATAAATTTTATTAACTCTTTTACCGGAAAGGATTCAAAAGCCAAACTGGTTTCTGACTCGATATATTCTTTCCCATCCTGTAATAAATGAACGCTCAAGTTTCCATTTCGCCAACGCCAAACCTCGGGAATACCCAGTTCCGCATAAATAGCCATTTTATCCATTGAAGAACGACTTAAATCAATTTCAATCACCAAGTCCGGTGGCGGATCGGTGCGGAGATCAATATTTAACTTTCCGCGAACTTTGGCTTCATTCTGAATATAAAAACATTCATCCGCCTCTTTACCCGCTTGTTTCGGTTGCGATCGCCATGTTGTTGATTTCAAACCCCGAATTTCCAACCCCAATTCTTCCGAAAGAACAACCACCAACCTTCCCAGCGTCCAACTGTAAGTTTCATGTTCGGGTAGAGGTGTCATTAATTCTAACGTTCCTTTATAATAAGTTAGTCTGGGAGTCGAACGCTCTGCAAAAATCTCCAAGAGTTTTTCGTAGGTTTCCCAACTGACATCATATAAAATTAGCTGAGAATCTACAGAATTGGGAGGAGAGGGGATTGCTTGAACCATAATAATTTAGATAATGTTAAGTAGGGTGGGTTAGATTAACCCGTTAATGTTTAACCAATTAAGTTATCGTTTCTCACCCACCCTACAACTTACCAAATTTCTTGAAGATTGAGAAGAAAACCCGGTAAAACATCTTCTCCCGATAACGTTGTTGGAGACTCTAACACCTGAACCTCTTGATTTTGACGATAAATTTCTACACTTTTATCAATTAGACCTTACGAATTCGGACAGTTGATGGTGTAATTACAGTAAAAGCACCGAATAATTCTTCTTCGTGTTGACTGATGACTTGAGAAACAATTTCAGCTTTGCGAGTTGTAGATAATCCAGATAATCGAATTAAAACAACACCCGTAGCAATACGTCTCAAGCGAAATACTAATTCACCGAAATCTTTATCAACCGTTAACAAAACAGCATTCTCTTGATTCGCTAAATTTAGCACAGCATCATCAGAAATTCCCGGTTCCATTTCCGCAATGTACCAGACTCGGTATTCTGCTTGTCGCAACCGTTCAACAATCTGAGCATCTAAACCTTCATCAGCTACAAATTTCACACGGCTTTCTCCACAGGATAAATCACATCTGCTCTTAACGCTTCAACTGCAAATTTTAAAGCAGCTTGAATGGCTTCCTCGGTTAGTCGGGGATGAGAAGCAAGAATTTGTTCTGGGGTTTCTCCAGAGGCGAGTTTTTCGAGAATTAACTCAACGGTTATTCGAGTACCAGCAATAACGGGTTTTCCCATCATTACTTGCGGATCGGAAATGACTAACTGTTGGTGTGCTTCTATCATCATTTATTCTCCAGTTATTATTAAGAACAGTAGCACAAGTTTAATTCGATAGAACGAACATCACAATAGATTTGGCGACGATTTGGCGATTGCACTGTTCCCGTATTCTAACATTTCCTATTAAATTAACTTCCCAATAAGTAGGGTGGGTGAGATTAACCGGTTAATGTTTGAGCAATTAAATTCTCGTTTCTCACCCCTACAACTTCCCAAGAAGTAGGGTGGGTGAGATTAACCGGTTAAGGTTTGAGTAATTAAATTCTCGTTTCTCACCCACCCTACAACTTACCAAATTTCTTGAAGATTGAGAATAAAACCCGGTAAAACATCTTCTCCCGATAACGTTGTTGGGGACTCCAACACCCGAACCTCTTGATTTTGACGATAAATTTCTACAGTTTTATCAATAGGATTAATCAACCATCCGAGGCGAACACCATTATCAATATATTCTTGCATTTTATCCTGAATTTTATTTAAACGATCACTCGCCGAACGCAATTCAATCACAAAATCGGGACACAAAGGAATAAATTTTCGGCGCTGTTCAGATGTTAAACTTTCCCAACGTTCTAACGTTATCCAAGCAGCATCAGGAGAACGAATGGGCGTAGCCCACGCTTCGCGAACCGCACCATTGGGGAGTTTAAAACCCGTAGAAGAATCAAAAGCAACTCCTAACTTAGTTTGTCTATTCCAGATCCCCAAATCAACCGCAATTTCAAAGTTGCTTCTTCCAGTTTCTCCTCCAGTGGGTGACATGATAACTAAATCTCCATTAGAATTTCGTTCAAATTTCAGATCCCGATTATTCTGACAAAGCTGAAAGAATTGCTCATCTGTCAGTTCAATTGATTCTAGGTTCAGAGTAAAGTTTGTCATGGGGATGAATCAACTCAACGCTATTTATTAGTATAAATTAGAAGAGAGGCGATCGCACTGTTTGCTTCTTGCATAAATTTCTGTTAAATTAACTTACCAATAAGTAGGGTGGGTGAGATTAACCAGTTAGTGTTCAACCAATTAAATTATCGTTTTACCAATAAGTAGGGTGGGTGAGATTAACCAGTTGGCGTTTGAGTAATTAAATTATCGTTTCTCACCCACCCTACAAACGTGGTTTTGGTTCTGAAATTGTTCGCCTTAATTCTTGAGCGGTTTCTATCCACTCTTGCATGATAACTTCTACGATGATATCTTTGATTATTATAATTTCAATCTAAAGAAGGGTTGATAGTATGGAATATGACAGCCAAGAAGTAACACTTAAAGTAAGTTCACGTCCTTTAAGGTGTATTTACTTAGTTAGAGATCGAGAAGAAGTTCTCGATGCAGTAGCACTTTATACTCATATGTGGGGTGGTGCTGCGAATGCAATTCTACCAATACCAGTAGATTATTCTGAAGTTGAAGACTTTCAGCAAAGGCTTGAACTGATTAATCCTGACTATATTTTTATTCCAACAGACAAGCTACCTAATCATATAGTTTCTATTTTAAACCAACTGCCAACTTCCATTAAAAAAATTTCAAGAAACTATGTTCAAAATTATATTGATAATAATGACAATAATTTTTTGTACTTAGGAAATGGTAGACTTTCCCAAATGAGTAAGATTCTCTTAAAGATTCACTCAAATCCTATAAATAGTGGTGAAAGTAATATTCGCATTGTAGAACAGAGAAATGCTAATAACTTTGAGCTTGCTTTGCAATTTGGAATTATCAGCAATAAATATAAAGATTTTCTGGTTCAGTATCTCGGGGCAACTGCTTACAAAAATCCTGATTGTATAAGTCATTTAATAAAACTCAATTTAGTAATTTCAAAATATCTTAATCCGGTTTCACTAACGATGTTGAAAACTAAAAGAAATTGGAATGGATTAATTCCTTATCATACAGTTACAGGAGATGAAGAAACCTTGTGCTTATTTCTTGATGATGGTCAAGATATTGGTATCACTACTGTGTTTTGGAATTGTCGTTGGATTTTTCCTCAGAATAAAATCTTTTTGCCCAAGAAAGAGTTTTTGGAGAATCTAGAAGAGAATATTACACTAATCACTGAATTTATGCCGCATCTTCGCGCAATATTCGTTACGACTCCTATTGAACGAGAAAATGCCGTTTCTCTTCAGAAGAGTTTGGATAGTATGTTTACCAAGAAAATGAACAAAAAAATATTGGTAAAAGTAATTTATAAAGATTTTAAATTTGACTGGCTGCCCGGTAATCTTTCTTCAAAAACGACAAGTTTTACTCGAATAATTGCTTCAAATGGCTGTGTCCGCTTTGAACCTTTAATACCAGAAGGACACGAGAATACTGATTTTAAGTTTGCTTATGATGCGGAGGTAAGGTTTAAATCAGGTAGACGATTTTTTTATCCCTATAGTTTAGCTGGTTCACGTCTACTGACAAATGAACTATGGAGAATTGAATATGCGGAAAATAATAAAGATAATCTTGCCCACATCTGGTTACAGAAGGATTTACTCGTTCGTTCTACATCTAAAGGAATCACAGGTACAGCTTTGCCAGGTAAAGAATCTTGCTTTTACATTCATCCTGATCATTTGGTTATTATTCACCAGCTAAAGGATATGGGATTTAAAATTAAGCTAAATAAACATACACTGTATGCTCAAGGTTTAGTAAAACGTTTAAACGGAATAGAGAAAGTAGTTGAGCTTATAAGCGATGGGGGAACAGATATTATATCTGCATTATCTTCTAACAAAGAAAATCATGGAATTGATCGAGGTAAAATTCTTAGCTTCTTAATAAAAGAACGTGATATGAGCCAAGAGGAAGCTAAAAGAATTATTGAGAACAAGCTTAAGTCTTTGCTCTCTAGTAATTTAATTTACCGAGGGTATATTTTACAGTGTCCAAATTGTAATCTCAAGAATTGGTTGCATTTGAGAGAACTACAGGAATTTGTGGAATGTAAAGGTTGTGCTGAAAGTTTTCAGATACCAATAGGTGAATCATCTCAAAAAGATGGACTTACCTTTTCTTATAAGCTTAATGAGCTTGCACATCAGCTTATCGACAATGGAGGTCTAGCGGTTCTTACAACTGCGAGTTCTTTGATGAGAGTGTTATATCCAACAACAGGATTTCTTCTATTTGGTGGAGATATTTGTGAGATTAATAGCAAAACCAATTTTGCTGAAATTGACTTATTTTATTTGACTGAAGAAGGATTGATTATATCAGAATGTAAATCAATTTTTGGTAAAAAAGATCAGAGAGAGCTTGAAGAAAAAGTTAATAGAATTCAAGCATCTTTGGAAAAAAATATAAATTTTGCTGTCCGAGCTAATGTCAAAGTGATCATTTTAGGTATTAGTAGCAATTTTAGTTTGACTGAAATCCCCGATTTGTCTACAAGTATCAGTGATTCTGTAGTAACAGCTAAAGACAGAGGTATTGGGTTACATTTAATCTATAATGAAAAGTTTTATCTTTGGGGAAAAGACGAGATATCAAAGTCAAAAAGAATTCAGTTTACTGATTTGATAGTGCCTGAAGAATTTTTGAACTCTGAATGGGGTGTCGGTGAATCCCCCACAGAATACGGTGGTAGTGTTGGTTCTAAAGGATTGTTTGATCAACAAGTGCTAAAAGTTTGGGAAAACTATCTCAAAGATTAAAAAATATCGTTTTTCTTTGTTGAGTTTAGCTTACCTACTAGAATTCTGAAAAAATAAAGGGTAGGCATATACCTACCCTAATACAAAACTTTTAATTAGTAGTCTTATTCGACGCCTTCGATGCGGTCTTCAATCTCTTGATACAACTCGCGCAACTTATCCAAATTACTCTCATCTGTTTCCCAATAACCCCGTCCGTTGGCTTCCAACAACGTTGTTACCATGCGACGGAAAGAATGAGGATTGAGGTTCAACAAACGCTGTTGCATCGCCTCATCTTTGATGAAGGTATCATTGGTTTCTTCGTAAACCCAATTATCCACCGCACCCGCAGTAGCACTCCATCCCACCGTATTAACGAGGCGTTTTGATAACTCACGAACCCCCTCGTAACCGTGAGATAACATCCCTTCATACCACTTGGGATTTAACATTTTTGTTCGCGCATCTAACCGGACGGTTTCTGATAGCGTGCGAACCTGTGCATTTGCAGTTGTGGTATCCGCAATATACGCCGCCGGTTTCTTCCCATCCTTGCGTAAACTGCTGATCACTTTTGTCGGGTCAGAGTCGAAATAATGGGAAACATCCGTTAAACTAATTTCCGAAGAATCCAAGTTTTGGAAAGTAACTTCTGCGGTTTTTAACGCCGACTCAAACACCTGGCGGTTATCATCCATCATTCCCGGATTATCCGAATTGAAGGCGAAAGATTTCCGCTTCAGATACATTTCTTGTAACTCTTCTTCGGATTCCCAAGTGCTATTTTCAACGGCTAAATTGATGTTAGAAGAATAGGAACCGGACGCATTAGAAAACACCCGAGTTGCCGCCTGACGCAAATTAATTCCCAATTCTTCGGCCTGTTTTAAAGCGTGTTTGCGAACAAAATTCATCTCTAACGGTTCGTCGGCTTCTGCTGCCATTTTCACCGCTTTATCCAACAAATTCATCTGGTTGATGAACAGGTCGCGGAACACACCGGAACAGTTAATTACAACGTCAATACGCGGACGCCCCAATTCTTCTAAAGGAATTAACTCCAATTTGTTCACCCGTCCTAACGCATCGGGAACCGGTTTAACGCCTACCATCCACATCACTTGGGCGAGGGATTCTCCGTAGGTTTTAATATTATCCGTTCCCCACAATACCACCGCAATTGTTTCGGGATAATTGCCGCCATTTTCTATCTTTTGACGGGCAATTAATCGTTCTACAACAATCGCCGCAGACTTCACCGCAGCAGCAGTTGGAATGGACTGCGGATCGAGGGCGTGCATATTTTTACCCGTCGGTAAAACGTTGGGGTTACGAATGGGATCGCCTCCCGGTCCGGGTAGAATATATTCGCCTTCTAATGACCGTAATAATGCCCCCAATTCGTTATCCGCACAAACTTGTTGTAAGCAGAATTCCAAATATTCAAACAGGGGTTTGATGGCTTCATTGTCTACTTTAGTGTAGCCAAATTGATGCAACGCTTCGATCCAGGGTTCCTTTTTACCCATGTTGAAGAAATTGAGTTTAGAAACCTTAGAAACCCGTCCTTCTGCATCAGTTTGTTCTTGAACTAACGCCGCAATAGCCGCCCTTGTTGCTTCAGTAATTTTCTGCAATAATTCCACATCGGCTAAGATGCCATTATCATTATTGCGGTAAATTTCTTCGAGATCGCGGTTAATACTATTAGCGATAATATGAGGCAAACTCAACAGCCCATCTTCTTCGCGATCTAAACTCGCAATATTCACCAAAGTTGCGATCGCTTCTTCTGCGGTTGGCGGCTTCCCAATGACGTGCAAACCACAGGGCAATAAACGCGACTCAATTTCCATCAAGCGGCGATACACTTGCCCAACTACATTATCACGTTCCTCGGCCGAAAGTTCACCCGCATCGCATTCGGGTAAATTCACATCTTGGTCGAGGTTCACCATCCGAGATTTTTCGATAATGGTGTTAACAATTTGCACGCCCCGACCGCTATTTTTTAAGGTTTGATAGGAACCAACCAACTCATTTAATTCCTGCAAACCTTTGTACAACCCGGCATTTTCCGCAGCCGGCGTTAAGTAAGAAATAGTAGCGGCATAACTGCGGCGTTTGGCAATGGTCGCTTCGCTGGGATTATTGGCAGCATAATAATAGATATTCGGAATAGTGCCAATTAAATTATCGGGGTAACATTCTCCCGACATTCCCATCTGTTTTCCGGGCATAAATTCCAACGATCCGTGCGTTCCGAAATGCAGCACCGCATCGGCTTGCCAAACCTGTTCTAAGAAGGTGTAATAAGCGGCAAAACCGTGATGGGGACTTGCCGATCGCGAGAACAACAACCGCATCGGATCGCCTTCATAACCGAAGGTGGGTTGTACCCCAATAAACAGATTTCCAAACTGTTTTCCGTAGATTAATAAATTCTCGCCGTCGGTGTTTAAATGTCCGGGAGGCGGTCCCCAATTTTCATGCAAACGTTCGGAATAAGGCGTCAAACGTTCGTATTGTTCCACCGACATCCGGTAAGCAATATTCAGTTCTGGGCTTTGATATTGGGCGGTGGCGTCGTGAATAACTTCCTGCATTAATTGTTCGGCAGACTCCGGCAATTCTGGGAGGTCATAACCGTTATTTTTTAAGGCTTTCATCACCTCATAAATGGAACCGAATACATCTAAATAAGCTGCGGTTCCAACGTTTCCTTTATCGGGCGGGAAACTAAAAATAGTGATGGCAATTTTTTTGTCGAGTTTGGGTTTTTTCCGCAGGTTTGCCCATTTCATCGCCCGTTGTGCGATCGACTCGATCCGATCTTGCAGGGCGATCGCTTTTCCGGTGGCCCCATCCCGCCCGGAGACGATAATGGGTTCAATGGCACCGTCAAGTTCGGGAATGGCGATCTGTAACGCGACTTGGATCGGGTGCAGGCCCAACTCGCTGCCTTCCCATTCTTCGGTGGTTTGGAAGACCAAAGGCAGGGCGACCATGTAGGGACGGTTGAGGCGTTTTAACGATTCTATCGCTTTCGGGTGATCCTGACGGGCGGGGCCGCCGACCAGAGCAAACCCGGTGAGGGAAACCACCGCATCCACCAACGGTTGGGCTTGAATGCCTTTCGGGGGGGTATCCCAGAAATATTCATCGACGGGTTTGGAGAAGTCTAAACCCCCCGCAAATACGGGAATAACTCGGGCGCCCATCGCTTCGAGTTCCTGCACCATTGCCACATAATGGGCGTCATCTCCTGTTACTAAATGGGTGCGTTGTAAGACTAAGCCAACGCAGGGCGCGAGGGGATCTTTTTGATCGTCGCTAATATCATCTCGGCTATTATACCATTGCAAATATTCGCTGACGTCTTCATACATTTTCGGCGCCAAAGGATGCCAAATTCCCATGTCGGGATAGACAACGGGATCGGCATATTTGAACTCGCTATTTTTGAAAACGTATTTATCCGCCAACATCAGCAAGAAGTTCTCCAAGTTCTCCGAAGAACCGCCCAACCAATATTGGAAAGACATCATAAAATTGCGGGCATCCTGCGCTTTGTCAATGGGCATATATTTGAGAACTTTCGGCAGGGTTCGCAACAGTTTTAGCATCCCATCTTGGAAGGAAGCGCCCGATTTTTCCTTCCGTTTTTTCATAAATTGGGCGATCGCGCTTTTGCTTTGTCCCAGTTGCGCCATCGAAAAACTGCCCATTTTATTGAGTCGCATGACCTGGGGCATGGAGGGGAAAACAACCGCAACATCCAGGTTATCCCGATGGGGCGTAACCGCTTCTACAACTTTTTCGGCTAAGTCTTCGATGAAAATTAGAGACGCAATAAAGATATTGGCTTCGGCGATATCTTTTTTCAAGTCTTCATAGTTATCGGGGTTTCTTAATTCCTCAATTAAATAACCGCTGATTTCAATGGCTAAATGGGGGTTATTTTTATTGATAGAACGAACCGCAGCAGATAACGCACTTTGATATTGTGCTTCTAACACCACGTAGACGACTTTGAGGAGCGCTCGTCCGTTCAGATTATCGGGTTTGATGTGTCTAACAGTGGGCTTAACGTATGTAAACATATAAACCTTTCAGTCCCTTTGAGTCGGCTTTCTTTAAATGGAAAATATCAGGCTTGGTTGGAATTTGAAACAGATCTCTGAGCAAAATATCTAAGCATAAATGGGATGGCGAGTCAACCCTTTTGGCTTACCTTTGCAATGGCGAGTTTCTGTTTCTCGGGTTCGAGTGCTTGCAATTAGAAACGATAAGTGTTGGATTTCTCCTCAACTGCCGTTTCTTCATGGCCATTTCTACACAATTGGATTAAACCTGGGCTGCATTGCCAACGGCAATATTGCCTATTTTTATCCAATTGCATGAAATTGCACTATGAGTATTGTTACCAGAAAACGTTAACTTAAAACCTTTTTTCCCCCGAACTGACATAATTCGACAAGAAAATCGAAATTTTTCGTAACAAAACTTGACAATTTTTGAGTGATTGCTCTTTACACTACATAACAAAAATTAACTTGACAAAAAATTAAAACTATGTATTTATTGCGGGTAAGGGCGCGACATCGCCGCTAAAACCCTTCCCAATTTGCAACTCAGTTGCGATAAATTAGAAGGGATAATTCCGATTTACCTTCGGGTTGTGGGTCAGATATGACAACAGAAGCAAGACGTGGTAGAATCTATCTGGATGTTTCAAACTGCAAAAAGTTCGTTCGCTTTCTGAGTCTGTTTTTGGTGTTTTTAACCCTTTCCTTTTCAACAAGTCAGACGGGCGCCCAGACTCCAACAAATGACTCCTACACCCAAGCAGAAACCTCTATCAAGAAGGTTTACAGCTTTTTCGGCGTGGAACCGCCTCAGACTTTCAAAAAGCGCGAGAAAAGTTAGAAGCGGCATTGATTTTATGGCAAACTCTCAATGAACCCCTCTGGGAAACGAACACGTTATTAGCAATAGGTCGCATTTACTTTGGATTAGGAAATCAACCCAAAGCGCCAGACTATTACAATCAAGCCCTGACTCAACTCGAACCGCTCAGTTTAACTTCTCCTAGCGATGATGTTCTTTATATTAAAGCAACCACGCTGAATAATATCTGGCTTTAGCTTACAATAATTTGGGAGAGTTTGAACCAGCCTTAACTTCTCTTAATCAAGCTTTCCTGGCAGCATTAAGATCGGCACAACTGGAAATGTGGCAAACTCAACAATGGAATTATCCCTATTATTGGGCGGCGTTTACCCTTCAGGGCGAATGGAAGTAAACCAAAAAGCCGGCTTCTTTTCCTCCTTGTTCTTAATCTACTTATATTCAGTATTTTCACTAGCCTGTATTTTACTAATAGATACAAATCAATATAAAAAAGTTCAGTAGTCACACGATTGCCGAAAGTTGAGAATATAGCTAGACTGCAATTATAAATAGGTTTCTCTGCGAATCCTTCTGACAATATTTTTGGAGTAGCTATATGAATCAACAGAAACACTTACTCTATAAGGGTTCTATCAAGAAAACATCTTTGATAGCAACCTTATTATTTACAACTTTACCAATAATCGCAGGTTGCTCATTTTTTGATCGATCATCAACTGCAAGTTCTCTCGTAGAATCTTCTGGTTCTGTAGTTTCTCCTACATCTACAACAGCCGTGTCTTCAACTGTATTATCAGAGGAAGTTTCACCCATTGATAAACAACCCGACTCATTCAAAAAAGCTTTAGAAACAGCAATGAAAGCTGCTGTTAACGTTCAAACTGCTGAATCGATGGCTGATTGGAATACAGTTACTACCCAATGGGAGGAGGCAATTAATTTACTCAAGAGCGTGCCAAAATTGAGTGAAAACTATAGTGTCGCTCAAAGTAAAATAACTGAATATCAGCGTAATTTAGATTACGCCAAAAATCAAGTTGCTTTATTAGATCCCTTTAATCTTGCAATGAACAAAGCAAAAAGTGCTGCTAACTTAACCCAAACTGCCAAATCATACGAGCAATGGAATCAAGTTTATAGTGACTGGCAAGATGCGATTAGCTTACTTGAAAATATACCCGCATCTCATCAAAAAAGTGACTTGGCTCTACAGAAAATAACAGAATATCAGAGTAACTTGGATTATGCCAAAAAACAGATAACTCGTACAGATCCGTTTATATCCGCAATAAACAAAGCGGAAGAAGCTGTTCTGCTTCAACCCAATGCAGTTTTAGAAGATGATTGGAATGAAGTAGCAAATTGTTGGCAAACAGCGATTACACTCCTGAAAAGTGTTTCTAGCACTCATCCTCAATATCAAACAGCTAGTCAGAAAATTACGGAGTATCAGCAAAATTTATCCTATGCCCAAAAGCAAGCCAACCTAATGCGACAGGCGACTGTAGCTGTAATGCAAAATTCACTACCTGTATCATCACCACAGTCACCACCTTCAAGTCCTACTCAACAGTCTGTCAAGCCTCAAGTATCAAATTCTCCCCAACAACCTACTAATAATCCACAACCATCAAATCCACCAACTTCTCCTCAACCGCAACCTGTATCGGGTTCAGCGACCGACTTTATGAATGCCTATTTGAACTATATTGCAAACAAAGGTATGTCTGGCTATGGATATTGGTGTAAAAGCTCGGAAAGTTTAATGAGTAGTTTATTTTCGCCAAGAAGTTTTCAAATTTTGGATGTAATGGAGTATGGAAATTCAGCTTCAGCAACAGTGAGAATAGACTCTAGCAATAAAGGAGGTTTGCCTATTACTGTAAACTGGGACTTCTATTTAAAGAAAGAGCCGAGCCTTGTCGAAGGTTTACCCGGTGGTTGGTGTATAGCGCTTATGTCTGACAGTTAGCTTAAAATCATATCAAGTTCGCATTAAAACAAAGGCGTTCCAATGGAACGTCTTTTTAAACTATTGCAAATTTATAATTTATTACTCTAATTTAACGATCTGCTTTAAACTCGCTTCCATTAAGCCTTTTGTTTGACCCGAAACACTAAAAACTAACGCTTCTCGATAAACCCGTTGGGCGTGATGTTGGCTTAAATTTGCCGCCCCACTCGATGCAATAACCGCCCCATGACTGCAACGAACCGCCAAATTAATTGCCCAAGCCCTGAGTTGATATTTTTCCGCCAAACTCAGAGAAGGATTTTCTTGTGCCTCTTGAATTTTTATCCGACATTTATTGAGTTCCTCCGTTAACAGATTAACAGTTTCTCCAATAAATGTAAACCCTTTTTTATCAAAATTCGTTTCTAAAATATCCAGCCCCGCCCTCGCACATCCGAGAGCAAAAAAACTCGCTTTCAAAGCATTTTTATCATCATTTTTCGCTATCCAACCCGCAGGTTTAACCGAAACCACTTTTTCGGAGGGTAAAAACCATTGCGTTAAACTCGCACTAACAGTATTTGTAGACGTCATCGCACACAAAGACATCGGCGAACTCAGTTTAATTTCACCCTGCGAAGTGTTTAGATTTTCAAACGGAACCAAGCCAAAAACCGCCCGTCCATCCGGTAAAGTTGCAGCAACAATAAAGTCTTGAAAAAGCTGCCATCCCGTCACCCAAGGAACATTTCCATTCAGTTCATATCCGCCCGAAACTTCTTTGGCAATAATAGTCGGTTTTCCACTGCGTCTAAGCTGAGAAAAACCCACCCCCACCGTTATTTTTCCGTGACTCATTTGGGGAAGATAAACTTCTTTCAGTTCAGAATTTGAACTCTGCATTAACATTCCCGCAGCACTTTGATGTTGAGTTTGTAGAAACGCTAACGCCCCGGAATATCGGGAAATCAGTTCTTGAAATTGAGCAAAATCTTCCGAACTCGCTTGTTTTCCGCCCCACTGTTGGGGAACTCGCAACGCCAACACGCCCAACTTTCCCAAGCCTTCAAAAGCTTGTAGAAGTCGGCTAGAAGAACTATCAATTTCATTGGCAATAGAAGAAACGGAAGTTTGTAAGTAGGCTTCGGTTTGCTTAAGAAAATCAGACACGTTTGATACCTATAGAATCAGCTATTCCTTCTGTTGTGACGCAAAACGCCTGAAATTGCAAGCCCATACAACTCGATCTCAATTTATTATTGATTTGAACTAACGTCCTCAGACTTTGCTATGATAGATTAAAATAATATTTTCATATTGCCAGAATTATGAAAATTATTAACCCCGAACAATCTTATACGTTCAGTAAAATTTTTGAACTCAAAATAGAACCGAAAGATTTGGCGAAATACTTCGGTTATTCATTTTCCCGAACAAAATTGAACTTACCACAATATCAGGGAGATTTGGACAGGCTTAACCAATTAAAAGAACGAATTGAAGAAATTTTACCCTATGCTTCTTTATCCAGCGAACAGGCGAGGAGAGAGATATTAATCTCACCTTTAATTGTTGACCTTGTTCATTATACGAAATCGGAAATTTTTATCGAATATTCTATTAAAGTTAGCGAACAATTGCAAGGAAATTTAGATTATTTTCTGGAAAATGTCAATAGTTTATTGGTAATCGAAGCCAAAAAAGAAGACTTGGATTATGGAATGAGTCAACTGATCGCCGAATTAATTGCTTTGGAACAATGGCAAGAAAACAAGCAGCAAACCCATCTCGTTGGTGCGGTGACAACCGGAAAAATATGGGAATTTGCCCTATTAAACCGCGAACAAAAACAGATCGAACAAGGTTTAGAAAGTTATCGGGTTCCCGAAGATATTGAACCGTTAATGCGAATATTAGTTCGGACGTTATCTTAACTTGAATTAAAACCCCAAAAAAGTAGATTGGGTTGCACTTCATTTAACCCAACCCATCCATATAAACCGGAAAAAAGTAGTGTTGGGTTTCTTTACCTCCACCCCATATACAAAATTGGCGATCGCATAGATGCCAAATGAGTTCTATAATGATATCAACTTTGGCTAATTGTATAGTTATAGGAGAAAAAAATATGAAATGGCGAGTTGTTCTTGAATCGGATTCGGAAACCGGAGATTGGGCGGTTTGGTGTCCGGAGTTACCCGGTTGTGTGTCCGCAGGAGAAACGGAAGAAGAAGCCTTAGAAAATATTAAAGAGGCGATCACACTTTATCTTGAACCTAATCCAATTGAATTAAAATCGGGTGCAGTTTTACGCGAGGTGTCAGTAGGATGACTCGTATCAGGCGCATGAATGCAGTTGATGTAGAACGCATTCTGGTACGATATGGATTTGAGTTGGTGTCTCAGAAAGGAAGTCATCGAAAGTGGCGAAATCTCGATAGTCAACTTCAAGTCATTGTACCATACCACAAAGGACGAGATCTTCCGGTTGGCACTCTACGCAACATCATGGTGAGTGGTAATATTCCCGAAACTGAGTGGAAAATAGATTAAAACAAAAAACATTTTTTAAGGCTAGATTATGCAGATTAAAGTCGAAGTTTCAGATGAATTGGCGATGCGGTTAAGTCCACTGCAAGAGCAGTTACCACAAATTTTAGAACTGGGTTTGCGAGAATGGAGTGCAGATGCTCAATCTGGATTTTCTGGGTTGGCAGATGTGTTAGAATTCTTGGCAAATCTTCCCACCCCAGAGGAAATTTTGGCGTTGAAGCCGTCGGAAACATTGCAACAGCATATCAACAATTTGCTGGAAAAAAATAGAACGGTTGGGTTGACGCCTGAAGAGGAACGCTCGTGGCAACAATATGAATATGTTGAACATTTGGTGCGGGTGGCTAAGGCGAAAGCATTGCTGAAACTTAAGGAAGCTTAAAAGCCGCACTTGGGTTGGGAGTGTAATGTAATCTAGATGGAGTGACAATTATATTCTTGTTACTTGCTAAAATATAGAAAAGGAGTCTCCTAATAATCTGATATGGCTACAGTCAAAGAAATTCAAGCAGCAATTCAATCTCTTTCCTCTGATGAATTCAACGATTTAAAAAAATGGATAATCGAGTTAGACTGGGAACAGTGGGATAAAGAAATTGAAGCGGATTCTTTGTCAGGAAAACTAGACTTCTTGATTGAAGAAGCATTAACCGAAAAAGCACACAATAAACTATAGGAACTCTAGTTGCATAAAACAACTCAACGATTTTGGCAATGTTTTAATGAGTGACCTGACTCCATCCAACAACTTGCAAGAAAAAACATTAAGTTACTCAAACGTGAGTTAAATCATCCTTCTTTGCAGTTTAAAAAAGTGGGGAAACTGTGGTCTGCTAGAATTGGACTCAACTATCGAGCATTGGCTGTTCAAGATGGACAGGATTATATTTGGGTATGGATTGGAACTCACGATGAATATGAACAAATCTTAAAAATTAGGTTGGGTTAAACGCAGTGCAACCCAACACATCCACATAAAAAGGGAAAAGATAATGTTGGGTTCGTTACCTCAACACAACCTACAAAATTGGCGATCTCACTAAAGAAAAGTCTACCACGATCTGTTCTTTCTTTTAGATTTGATAATGAACCGGATAGTGATCTGACACAACAAATTTCTCATCTACAACACCCACTACCCCTGGTCCTGGATTCTTGAAAGCGTAGTCTAAGTTCGTTCCACTACCAGGATGAGTAGGGACTAAATTATGAGGACAATAAGCAGTCCCAGCAGGCACAATTTTAGGAGATCCACTTCCTGGCAAACCCCATTGGGTTGGGTCGCAATTGTAGTCTCCAGCCGCAAACCACGATCCGCGTGTCATACTCATATTTGCCAGTAGTCCTGGTCCATCGTTTCCGCTTCCTGAAAAGGCGTGGACAGTAAAAATATCCACGTTGCCTGCTGGACTATATAAAAGGCGCATACCAACGGCTGGTCGTCCTCTGCAAGGACTGGGAATATAGATTATGTTTAAAGCAGGCAACATCGAAGCAACAGCTAGATTATTTCGATGCCCAGTGGGGTCTGTTTCAATCCAAACAATATAAACATTAAAAGGCCGACTGGTAGTGCCAAGATTCCACAAAAGGTAAGTTCCGATCAATCCCATTGGGGGTGCAAAACCAGGTAGCCAAGCTGGTGCTGGTGCTGCTACAGCAGACGGCGGAGGGTTGCCACACTCTTGTAAGCAAGCTACATTAACTCCTGCCTGAAGAAAGAGCCGTTTAACATCTGTGTTCCATTTACTCTCACCAGTTCCTGTTGCGCCTTGCATATTCCAAGTGACAACAAGCATAATTTCTCCTTAATTTAACAGTTCAAAATCTTTGACAGTCCTTTGCCTACGCTTCCAGATTGGTTGTCTAAGTCACCAATGCCTATTACAGACAATACACACAGCTATTGAGCTAACTTAATTGATCAAGCTGACTGATTGTGGCGGTGAGCCGAACCTAAGAGCGAGTCTTGAAGCATCAACAATCAATCATTCGCTGGTTCGGCTATAATTTGTTACAAGGTCTTTATGCTTCTTCTGAAATTAACCTTAGTAAACACCTGCTCGCTTTAAAAGTTTGACATCTGGATCGTCTGAGTAATTTGATGGCTCTTTTGCAGCTAAATTGTTTGCAGGAGAGGATGGAATAAAAGTTCCCGTTGCTGGATTATATTTAAGTGACTTGTAGGTTACAGAACCGCCAAAGGTGACAACTGCAGCATTTCCATTTACTTCTGTAATTACAGTTCCAGAGATAAACTGGGCTTGTAACCAAACATAAACAGTCGTTAGAGGGGTAAAAGTAGCACTGAGTGCAGCGGGAACAACTGCTGCGTTTAGTGGCGACGGATTAATCCCATTGCCATTAATAGACGCTTTTTGTTCTAAACCAAAAGTCAAAGCTGGATACTGAGTATTTGGCATATTGTTTACAACTTTATAAGATCCAGTAACAGGCGCACCGGAATCAGTAAACGGCCCCGAAAATGTTGCAGTAGAGTTGAAGGAATAATAAGCTGCATCATTAGCGGGAAAATCTGTTTCGCTCAACCGCGAGATGACTGCACCGTTTTGTATTACTTTATTTGGAGAAGCATAAATACCATATTGCTCTTCCCATTCAACCTTATTTCCTTCAAATGGATCAAAGACTAGCCAAGTTACATTGGGACTCGAAGTACCTACGGGCTTGGCTATAGTGATTTTTAATTGTGCTGCTTTGAAAATTTCCAAGCTTTTTGCATCAATTGTAAGATCAAGAGTGTATTTAGGCATGAGTTTCTCCTGACTTTGGATTAAACTTAATTTGAGTTTGCCGTCAGGCAAGTTCAGAATTTTTACAACTCAATAATGTGCAATTTCTATCGTTAACACCAGCAAAGTTTGTAATTTTAAGAAAAAAGTTAAGGATTTAGTTCCAGTAAATACCAAAACCCACTTCCTATCTCGGTTTCAACAATCGAAAACTTAAGAACTTGACTTCTGGTTCAAAGAAAGTGGGCAGGAAACTTTACTTCTAACTTTACAAAAACACCTCTAATAGCACATCCACAAGACTTCTGAGGTGATCGCCCTCCTTGACAACCGTATAACATTCGTTAAATTGGATGTGTAAAGTATCAAACTTTCTAGAAGGGTCTATCTACTGCCTAAGACCAATTGACCTGAATCTATTTATTCCATGTAAAGTATCAAACTTTCTAGAAGGGTCTATCTACTGTTTAAGAACGATTAAAATCAATCTATTTAGTATACATTTTATACAATGATGTATACAAACCTTCCCTGGAAAGTCTCAAACTTTCTTGAATAATTAATCTACTTTTTGTTTATCTTCCTTCACACATCTACGCCATGCCTACCTTCAAACAACGACACAGAAAAGTTGCCATTCTAACTGAAAAAGGATTTCAGAAACTCCGAACCGCAGAATCCCAAACTGACCTTTGGAACGATTTCACCAAATCCTGCACGTTGGAAGCCCTCAGCGAACAAACCGGACTATCAACCCACACTCTAAGCAAAGTCCACGCCCGAAAAAAGGGGGTTGATCTACAAACTTTGGTGCGCTACTTTAACGGTTTTAACTTAACTTTAGAACGGGATGATTATATGTCTCCTAGAGGACAGGAAGAAACAACAATACTCGTCCCCTCTACTCCCGATAACGAAGCGTTAGTCACAGCATCCCTTCCCCGAAATCATGTGGTTAGTTGGGGTTTAGCACCGGATGTTTCGGTGTTCTGTGGTCGCCGGACAGAATTGGAAACTTTGCAGCAATGGATTCTAAAAGATCGCTGTCGTTTAATCACCCTTTTCGGTATTGTTGGTATTGGTAAAACCTGGTTGGCGACTAAATTAGCAGAACAAATACAACCGGAATTCAAGGTTGTGGTTTGGCGGAGTCTTCAACCGATATCGCGATCGCATTCTCCCTTACCTTTTACCCATTTCCTCGATGATTTGATTCACCATCTCACCAATGAGTCTCACCCGACTATTCCAGAATCTATCAACGCTAAAGTCCCGCAATTGATGGATATTTTGAGACACAAACGCTGTTTATTAATTTTGGATAACGTTGAATCTATTCTGCCAAATCATACTCCAAAAACAGTTTCGAGAAATGATTCTGATGATGAGGCTTATAGTCAACTTTTCAAATACTTAGCACAGGCACAACATCAAAGCTGCGTGATACTAACGAGTCGGGTCGAACCAACAGAAATTCTACCGTTTATTGGAGAAAATTTAGGAGTTCATTCTTTATGTGTGCGGGGTTTACAAGTTGCAGATATTCAACAGATGTTGAGTGCTAAAGGTAAATTTCAAGGAACTGATGATGAATGGAAGCGCCTGGTTGACTATTACGATGGTAATCCTTTAATTATTGCCATTGTTGCCACAACTATTCAGCGCTTTTTTGATAGCAGTCTCACCAATTTATTCAGCAATAATACCCTAATTGATGAAGATATTGGTGAGCTATTAAACGAACAGTTGAGCGCTTTATCCGTACCCGCACAACAAATCATCAAAGTTCTGGCAACTCAAAATGCACCCCTTTCTTTTTCCCAGTTGCGATCGCACCTTTCATCCTCGATATCAGGAAATACTCTGTTAGGAACGTTAGAATTTCTCAAAGCGCGATCGCTCATATATACAACATCGGCTCTTTTTTCTCTACATCCCTTGATCGTTAATTATTTCACAAGTTAATTCGTTTGTAACTGCGCTCCTAACGTTTTAACAATGGGATAATTTGCGATCGCTTTATTCACTTTCTCCAGTCTTTTGACAGAAACAGGTTTCCATGCTAAAAAATGTAAGCGTAGTGAACAACTTACATCTATGAAGCTAAAAGTTGTGCTTGAACCCAGTGAAGAGGGAGGATACACTGTCTTTGTTCCTTCTCTTCCCGGTTGCATTAGTGAAGGCGAAAATATTAGTGATGCCCTCTCCAATATTCAGGAAGCAATTGAGTTATATCTTGAACCCACAGAAGACAGCTTGAGTTTGGTTGAAGGAGCAATTATTCAGGAAATCGTTCTGTGAGTAAAGTCCCAAGCTTACCTTACACCAAAATTATTGCCGCCTTAGAACGGGATGGTTGGGTAAAAGTTCGTCAAAAAGGAAGTCATATTCGACTGGAAAAGCGAACTTCAGCAGAGGAAACACTGAAGATTACAGTACCCGCTCACCGCCCTGTAAAAAGGTCAACTCTTGCTCGTATTCTTAAGCAGGCTCAAATGGAGTTAGAGTATTTTTTAGAACTACTCTAGTTTTGAGTCTTTAATTCGTTTGTAACTGCGCTCCCAACGTTTTAACAATGCGATCGCGTGTCATTTCTAAATGCGCCAAGGTGTAAGCATTCATTCCGTCATTATGCTTTTCTAACGTTCGATCCAACACTTCTTGTAACTGCTTCAACTGAAACCAAGCTAAGGTTAACGCATCTTCGGGAACGCTCACTTCGCGCAACACCATTTTAGTTAATAAATTCAAGTGTTCGCGCTGCAAAGATCGTCGAATTCCCGAAATTTCAATTCCTTTATCCGGTTCCAACACTTCAGTCCAGATACTATTTTGCAACGCTTCAAATAACTCCGGCATCGTTAAGGAATTGTTGGGTGCCGTTTTCAATTCTAAATCTCGTAACCGCACCAAACGAGTCGGTGCTAAAATTTCTTCCAATATCGATTTTTGTAACCACAAAATGCGATCGCCAATTCGATACTCTAAAGAAGAATTTGCATCAGGATTTCCCCAATCTTGCCAACGGGAAGGGGCGAGTTTATTCAATAACTGAGGTGAGAATTGAAACGCTTCTTCAGAAAACACATATTTCTGCAAGGTTGCTAAGGCTTCACGCTGTTGATTAACCGGAATCGGTTCAAACGGTAATCGTCCATTCGGATCGCCAATTCTATTGCGATTAAACGACTGACCCCCAATATAAAGCACAATATTTTCGGCGTGATTTTGATAGTAACCAAAGATGGTTTCAAACATCCGTCGAATTTGATAATATCCCTCACCCGCACGGGGAGAACGATTTTCTAAACGATCCCACATGGCGATCGCATTATCAAGTTGCCACTCGGAATATTGCAACATATTATTACTCAAATCAAACACATTCGCCGCCGGATCGAGAAATACACCCCACAAGTCTTCATCGGTGGCAAAAGATAGTTCGGGTTCGCCGGATTTTCGAGCAATTTCTTGTAAAAATTGTTCTTCTCCATACAGAGTATTAGCAGTAGTTGGAGTGTAACCATATTCAATTGCCCATCTATCGTAAGGCCCAATAATAATCGGAAAATAATCGCCTTGCGGTTCACCTTTGGGAGCAAGATTCACCGGAACGTAATCCATTACTGAGCCAACTAATCCCAAATTGTGGGTAATATTTGTATCATTGAGTTGTTCGGGCGAAAGTAAAGTGCTACCATGAAAATTGTGTCGGAGTCCCAATGTATGACCGACTTCATGGGCGGTGAGAAATCTTAAATACTGGTGTACATAGTCTTGAATTTTAGGACTATTTTCGTTAACACCATCAAATAACGACATCGCCATCGCACCCATCGCCAACTGACGGTTTGATTCAAATCCAAAACATAAATGTTCTGAAGAAATATCATGGGATAAATTATCATTTGCAGTCGAAGTGGCTGCCAAAGATAACCGTCCCAAATTACAAGGATTTCGATTCATCTGGGAACTGCTATTTTGTTGGTTGTTACTTCCTTCGTTATTATCAATTAAAAAGCCAACCCCCTCATAAAACTTAGCAACAGCATTGCTTTCAATCACAATATCTGCATCTAAAATTTGACCCGTTAACGGATTAACATGAGAAGGCCCGTAACCATTAAACCAGGGTTGAAAAGATGTAGACCACCGAATCGTATTGTAACGCACGTCTGCGGGGTCCCAAGCGGCATCGTCGGGCATTTGTTTGACTTGAATCGCATCTTGATAACCCGCTTTTTCAAAGGCTTGATTCCACATTAATACCCCTTCAGTAATCGCCTCTCGATATTCTAAAGGAACGGTATTTTCTATCCAAAATACTATCGGTTTAATCGGAGGAGAAAGGGAAGAATTTGGATCTTGTTTTTGCAAATTCCAGCGATTAATATAACGCACAAACGGAGAGCGACCCGTAGAATTAGAAAGGTCTTTGTAAGCACTGGTAAAAAATCCGACCCGTTCATCAGCTAGACGGGGACGATAACTATTTTCGCTCGGAACTTCGATAAAACTATAGCGAACATTCAGATTAAAAGCGCGACTATCGGGAAGCGAAGATAAACTTCTCCCCCGACTTCCACTATTTTCGGAGAACCCAAAAACCGATTCAATCTCAATATTTAGCGGGAAACTTTTCACCTGATAAACATAGGATTTTTCCGAATCAATACTGTAGCGGGAACCGAGAAACCTAGAGAAATAATTCGCCAAATTAGACAGATCGCGATCGCTGGTAATCACATTAGTCAAATCAATCAGTATGCTTTGACGTTCGGGATGAGTGCTAAGAATGGGGAGAGAATAAAGTACAGAATCACTAACAGAACGATTAATAGATCGGCTTTGCGGATCGTTCGGTTGGGTTCTAAAATTAATATTCGGAACCACTAACTGCACTTTGTTATTTTGTCGCCGCCATTGAAATAAAAACTCATTCAAATCCAATCCCCGAAAAATTCCCCCTTCACCAATTCCCGATTCTAAACTAATAAAGCAGAGATAGTTCTTCTGAAGTTGTTCGGGAGATAGTTCAAGATAAACTTTTCCGGTTTCTTGATTGTGATAAAGTGTAAATAGCCCTTCTTTTTTCTGACTATTTTTAACAATTTCTTCAAAGCTGCGGTTGTTGATTTGTTCCTGAGCCATCAGCCACGATGCTGATTCTGTCGCGGCGTGGAGTGGATTAACTTGTAGCGCCGATAATGCTAAGGTTAGCAGTATAGACAGGCTAAACAGAGTGAAAAATGTCTTAACTTTTCTCATTCCTAAGAATAAAACTAAATGTCAACAGAGGGTAGGTATGGGAGTTGAAAACAGCAATCAGCAGATTAGAACATATTCAAGGCATCATTATAAATAGAGGGGTATGATACAGTTTTTCACCAAAACTCGCAAATTTTTGATTAAAACTTGCCAGTCTGTTATCCAAGGTTTTGATAGGCTCGATTTCTATACAATTCTAACTCGCGATCGCCGAATGTCCCAACCCTAACGACTCGTTGGCCAAGGAATATTTTGGATTTCGGCGAGTCTTTCGGCTACTGCTGCGGCACCGTATTGGTTTAAGTGACTGGGATCGGAGTAATATTTATGAGTATCCGACCACTCAAAAGCCAAGTTAATAAAAGTTAATCCCATTTCCGCTTCGAGTTCCTGCATATGTTCTTGAAACTTCTGTTCATAAGCCGTGCGAACCGAATCGAGATATTCTTGAGTTAGAGGCATATTCACAAACACAATCTCAACATCTTGAGACTGCACATATTCTACTAATTTTTTCAACGCATTCGTCTGTACGCCGCTCAGTTCAAAGCTTTCATAATCGCTATCATAATAGCCAGAAACTTTAGAATGTTTTTGATAATAAGTTTCAGGATCGAACCGAATCGGTAAAGGAAGAAAACCATTATTCGTCAACTGGGGAGTTTCCAAAGCCGAAACATCTTCAGCATCGGGAACATCAGGAAGATCGGCTGGTTGTTTAATCAGCGTTTGATTATTTACCACCGCCAACAACAGCGCTTTGAGTTGATCGCGTTGGGGATAAGAAGCCGAAATTTCCATCAATTTTCCATCAAACCATTCCTGCATTTGTTTAATTGCAGTCGAAGGATTTTGACTCAACTCCCGCAAAGTTAAAAGCGTTTGTTGAAAATCCGACCCGGATTTGAGTTGTTGAGTCGGAATTCTAAACGTTCCTTGGGCAATTTGTTGATAGCCCAAAGAAGCCGTAATCGCTTCATAAGTGCGATCGCTACGACCGCTATTGATCGCCCGCACCCCATCAGCAACTATCACTAATTTTGGCAATTGTTCCGGGGGTAAAATGCGCCGCACAATCAACTCAACCACCTGCGCCGTCGCCCCATTCACCCCAAAATTAAACACCTTCAGTTGGGGATAACCCTCCTCAACCAACGCTTTTTCTAACACCGCCGGATCGATGCCTCGCAACGCCCGAGAACTTCCCACAATCAAAATATCGGGCGGACGTTTTTCGGCGGCAATATAGTCTTGATAACGGGCTAATTGTTCATCCAGTTGGGGAGTATTAAACGAAGGATACAGCAGTTGAGAAAGTTCGCAAGCCTGCGGATCGTCAGCCGTTTGACAGACTTCAATTTCCGACTTATTTGTTTTCGATTTCGTTAAAAATTCCGAACGATTAAAAACCCCATCTTCTGGGGAAGAATCATCACCCACCTCAGAAGTAATTTCAATCGCCGAAACCTCCTGAGTCGTTGTCATCGGATCGGTTTGAGAAGGAATATTTACTTCTTCGCTTGCAATATCCAACTGGGGATTATTATTTAAAAATTCCGCGATCGCCCAGTCCACCTGCAACGCAACCAAGCAACCCAAAGCCCCCCAAATTAACGCCAATCCCGTTTTAGCGTACCGACGAGTATTAGAAGAATCAATCGGCACCAAAACCGACTCCCGACTCGCAAACAAACCCGTCGCCAACAACCCCTGTTGTAGCCTCGTTGAAAGCAATTCTAACGGATCGCTGTCAATTCGCAAACGACCCAACAGCCAGGATTCATGGCCTTCGAGTTCATCAGAAGCCAGATCCGGATGCCAAACCAGTCCCTCCGTTTGAGTCACCAAGTCCTGATTTTCCCCCTCAGAAAACCCATTAACTTGTTCTTCCGGTGTTATAATACGTTCAGATAAAGCCACCCCATAACGCCACAGGGGATGTTTTTGACCCGCTCGCCGGCCATAAATTCGCACGCCGGCAATTCCCTCGATATGATGGGTGCGGAGAAATTCCGCCAGCGGTGGGGCAACTTTTGACTGGGAAGGACAGGTGGGCGCTTCTGTCATTACGTGTAGAAGTTTCCCTTTCCGCAGCAACAACACCCGGACTCCGCCTGTAGCGAGTTGATGATCGAGATCGGGGTTAATCAGTTGATTGAGAAGAAAGGTTAACGCTTCTAGGTTTCCCTGTTGGGCTAGAGTTAGGGGAGAAGGTTGTAAGTCTCGATGGCTTTGGGCGGGGAGATTTAGCCAATCTATCCACGCCGGAGATTCTACAGCCTCAGACTGCTTTTGACCATCAATCCCATAAACCGTAGCCGCGAGAATTCCTTGGGGGGCGAGGGTTTCGAGAATTGGGGAGACGGCACCCATCACCTGTTTTTTGTCGGGGGCGGAGCGTTTATTTTTTTGGCGTTTATTGGGTTTGTCGGGAGTAAAATGGTCTGGGGTGAGGGTTTCGCAGAATAAATGCAGGGTTGATTCTTTCAGGGTGGCGCGAACTTTGACGTTTAACTCCTCTAACTCTTGATTGAGTAGAAATGCGATCGCGCTTTGTGAACCCCAACGCGCCCAATTTTTTAACAGTTGGGAAGGCGGAGTTAGATCGATTCTTAACATCCAGTCGGGCGTCGGTTCTCCCTGAACTTGTAATAAAATACAAGCATCCCGAAAGTTTTCGAGTTGTAATTGTCGCAACCGTTGGGCGATCGGTTCGGCTAACAAAGACGGATCGGGACTGTAGGCCGATTCGCAGCGCACCCACAGTCTGCGGGTTAACGGTTGGGTGAGGTTTTCGGTTGTGACCGACGAAGAACGATTTTTAGAGAGTTCTTTAATGCTGACTTTGACGCTAACGCCCAAATTCCCCAGAATTTCACTCAGATAACTGGCGATCGCGTGACTCTGACCCCGACGGGCGAGGGTTTCTGTAGAAACCGTCAGGGACGTTTTAATAGGACGGTCTGGGGTAGACTTTTGGGGTTGAGGGTTTTTCTTTTCTAATTCTCGGGTTTTGAGTCGCTCCCCCTTGGGGAAAGGTTCCGGTTTCCACTCCGTCGGAGTTGGGGTGATAATGGTGTTTTGAGACGAATGGCGATCGGCGACTGCGGTTTCGATGGGTTCAGTCTCACGGGAGATTGTCTCTAACGGTTGGGGTTCGGTGTATTCCCGAGTTTTTGTTAAAACAGATTGGGGTTCGGTTTCCGGTTGTGCGGGGGGTTGTTCATCCTCCGCGATCGCAGTGTTGGGCTTAAAGATACTGCTGAGTTTGTCTAAAATCGATTTTTGGTCGCCAACCGGATCTAAATTTGATCCAACCGATCCCGACTCGCGATCGCCGACCCCATGAGTTGCATTGCATTCTAGTTTGACCGTCCATTCCGGACGTTTGGCATCCAATTGACGGCCGCTGAGAAATATTTTATAAACCGGAGGAGCCGACTGGGGTAATAATGTACTCAAACTCGTTTGTTCGAGTGCCATTGAAAACTGAGACACGGCTATTTTTTCGCGGGGACACGGAGTTGCTTCACACAAGACGTGCAGATGATTTCCCCGCAGGCGGACTTGCACCCGGACATCGGACAGTCCGATTGCTTTTTCTGTCCATTGTGTTAGTGTTGACCAATCTTTCGCCAAGACGCTCCCAATTGTTTTAAACTCGACCCACTGTTTCGTCTTCGATAATACCGTGCAACAGGTGAGAGTTGTAGGCTTTTTGCTGCACAATTCCATCTGGGTTTGGCGGTGCAGCCCGGAGGATGAATTGACACCCCATTGATTTTCTCTCTACCCTCTCAATTTTGACATATTTACCCTCGGGTTGTATAATCAGCCCCACCGTCAAATTATCCCCAGATCAAAGTCTCCTTGCTCCATCTGCGCTTAAAATTCTACAATGTTAAAATTCTTCTAAAGAAATTTTTTAGAGGAAATACATATGGAATCTCGCGATCGCAATCCTTCCGATCCTCAGCCTACCGAGTTACAAGGGTTAAAAATCCCATCCGACTTTTTATTGAGTGTCACCACTGCACCCGTCATCTTGATGTTAATGGGGGGTAAAGTCGTCGCCGATACTATTTTAGACCTCAGTCGCAGCAGCGAAGCCGTCTTTCAAGGCGATCGCCTTCCCGTCCTCCATTTTCCCCATCACCCTCCCGAAGCCGAAGAATAAGTCGGGAGTTGGGAGTCGGGGGAGGTGGGGAGGTGGGGAGATGGGGAGGTGGGGAGGTGGGGAGATGGGAAACAGATTTTTCTGTAGGGGCGCATGGCAATGCGCCCGGATAAACAGCCCGATTATTTCCTATTGCCTCTTGCAAGATGCGCCTATTGCAAGATCCGCCTATTGCCTTCTGGATCTGTTGCAAGAGCGCTTCACGCTATATAGCACTACGCACTATGGTGTTTGACATTAGTAAAGGCTGAAAGCCTCTTCTAGTCTACTTCTGACGACTGACATCACGACTTCTGACTTGCGCGTAGCGCTATATTCCCCCAAAATTTCCCTGATTTTCGATTGACAAATCTTCGGACTTGACTTATCCTAAAACAGTCGGAATCTGTGCCAACCTATAATGTGGTTTTTCCGCCCCGCTTCACGACAATTTAGGCTTTTCAAAACTCCTCAATTAATTAACTTGCAACTCTCAACCCCGCAATCAACTCCCACCCCAAAATTATAAGTTTTTCTAATAAAATTCACCAATTTGTTTTAATCAACAAAAGTTTTGGGAAAAAATCGAAATTTTTACTGAGAAAAATTTTCAAAAAGTTGACGAAAATATAGGGGTTCTGGTAGGCTATAAAAAACACCACCCAAGGGCTTCTTGTGTCTACACGTCAAAATAGAAGCTAAAACCCCGATTCTCTCGTTAAATATCAGAAGATTCTGACCAAAAAATAGCAACCCCGACGCACGAATTTGGAAAGTCCAAGCGATCGCCCAAAATAGACATCTTGACAAAACAGAGAATTTATGTAAAGAGTCACCGAGTCAGGAGTTGGGGAGATGGGAGGATGGGGAGGTGGGGAGGTGGGGAGGTGGGGAGATAGGGAGATGGGGAGATAGGGAGGTGGGGAGGTGGGGAGGTCGGGAGATGGGGAGATGGGGAGATGGGGAGATGGGGAGATGGGGAGATGGGGAGAAACTGTTCACTGTTCACTGTTCACTGAAAACTGTAAAGACTGGTGAGATGGTGACTGATAATTGCCTCTTTTGTCAAAGAATCATCATAATAAGACAACAATCATCCAAAGTTTAGGAATATAACCTTAAAAATCTATGAGATTCGGTCGATTAACCCATACAATAAAGGATAATCTTGCCAAACAGGAACAGGCCCTATGAGTTCACTGCTCCACCCTTCAGATCAGGTCTCTAACAAAGTTGTTTCATCCAATGGTACGCTAACCGAAAGCGATTTATTTTTGCGAAATCGTCTTAAAATTGTGGAAGATTTGTGGGAGTCAGTCCTGCGTCAAGAGTGCGGTCAAGAATTAGTGGATTTGCTCAAGCAGATGCGCTCAATGACCTCTCCAGAAGGACAAGCATCTCCGGTTCAAGAATCTAACGTTTTACAGCTTGTTGAGCAGTTAGATATTAATGAATCCATTCGTGCGGCTCGTGCTTTTGCACTCTACTTCCAACTGATTAACATCGTAGAACAACATTACGAACAACGCGAGCAACAACTGGCATATACAAAAGGATTATCAACGGAGAAGCAACCCCTTTTTCCCGCCGACCAAAAAAATTCCATCTTTGAAACTCGCAACCAACGCTTCTCCGACGAACGAGAATATCCGCTGAATCTTGCTGATATCTCAAGTAAATCTCAAACCGAACAGGAACTCGCGACCTTCCATTACCTGTTCCCGATGTTGCGAAGCTTAAACGTTCCTTCCCAACTGATTCAGAGATTAATAGATAACTTGGATGTGCGCTTAGTATTCACCGCACACCCGACAGAAATCGTTCGTCATACCATCCGCACCAAACAACGTCGGATCGCCAAAGTCCTACAACAACTCGATCAAGTCGATCAAAATTCAACCGGATTGACAAATAGCATCGATCAGATGTCAACCTTGTCTTCCTGGACTGATGAACTCTACCAACAACTCACCGAAGAAATTCGCCTCTGGTGGCGTACCGATGAACTCCACCAATTTAAACCCACAGTTCTCGATGAAGTAGACTATACCTTACACTACTTCCAAGAAGTTCTGTTTGATGCCATACCCCAACTCTATCAACGCATCAAACACGCCTTACACGCTTCTTTCCCCTATCTAAAACCCCCTAGATACGATTTTTGCAAATTTGGGTCCTGGGTGGGAGCCGATCGCGATGGGAACCCCTCCGTTACCCCGGAAGTCACCTGGCGAACCGCTTGTTATCAACGGCATTTGGTTCTCGAAAAATACATCTGTGCGGTACAAGCGCTCAACGGACTGTTAAGCTTATCCTTGCATTGGAGCGATGTTCTCCCGGAATTGCTCGAATCCCTCGATCGCGATCGCGTACAACTTCCCGAAATCTACGATCAACTCGCCATCCGCTATCGCCAAGAACCCTATCGCCTAAAACTCGCCTACGTTCAAAAGCGACTGGAAAATACACGCGATCGCAACTGGCGACTCTACAATAGCGATGATGTTACCCTAGAACGGGAAAAACTCGTCAGCCCCGATAAAAATACCGGCAGTTTTTATCAATCTGGGAGCCAATTTTTAGAAGAACTGACCCTGATCCAGCGCAATTTACACGAAACCGGAATCGAATGTCGAGATCTCGAAAATCTCCTCTGTCAAGTGGAAATTTATGGGTTCTCCCTGGCTCGTTTAGATATGCGTCAGGAATCATCAGTTCATTCTAACGCCCTGAGTGAAATTGCAGAATATCTCGAAGTCTTACCCAAACCCTACAACCAACTCTCCGAAGCCGAACGTTCCCTGTGGTTGTCTACAGAACTTCAAACCCGGCGTCCTCTAATTCCTTCTGAACTTCCCTTTTCCGAGAAAACCTGCGAAACCATTCAAACCTTCCGCACCATGCGGGATTTACAGCGGGAATTCGGCCAGGAAATCTGTCAAACTTATATTATCAGTATGAGTCACGAAGTCAGTGACCTACTGGAAGTTTTGCTGTTAGCCAAAGAAGCCGGACTCTATGATCCTGCCACCGGAATTGCTAATCTTCAAGTAGTACCGCTGTTTGAAACCGTCGAAGACCTCAAACGCGCTCCCATTGTAATGAAGAATTTGTTCGATTTACCTCTGTATCGGGCTATGCTTGGCGGAGGTTATGAACATTATCAGCAAAACCCCGAAGGCAATAACTCCTTACAAGAGATTATGTTGGGTTACTCCGATAGTAACAAAGATTCCGGTTTCCTCAGTAGTAACTGGGAAATTCATAAAGCCCAAAAAGCCTTACAAAAAATTGCCGAACCGTACAATGTTCATCTCCGCATCTTCCACGGTCGGGGCGGTTCCGTTGGACGGGGTGGCGGACCTGCTTACAAAGCGATTTTAGCTCAACCGGGTAAAAGTATTAGCGGCCGGATTAAAATTACCGAACAGGGTGAAGTCCTCGCCTCTAAATATTCCCTCCCGCAGCTAGCGCTTTACAACCTCGAAAGCGTCTCCACCGCAGTGATCCAAGCGAGTTTACTGCATACCGGGTTTGATGAGATTGAAACCTGGAACCAGATCATGGAAGAATTATCGGTGAAATCGCGATCGCATTATCGCGCCTTGATCTACGAACAGCCCGATTTAGTCGAGTTCTTCGATCAAGTCACCCCCATTCAAGAGATTAGCCAGCTACAAATTAGCTCTCGCCCCGCTCGTCGTCGCGGAGACAAGAAAAAAGATATTTCCGGTTTACGGGCGATTCCTTGGGTATTTAGCTGGACTCAGAGCCGTTTTCTGCTTCCCTCTTGGTATGGTGTGGGTGCGGCGTTACAAGAATTTGTCCAAAAAGAACCCGAGGAACATCTCAAACTGTTGCGTTACTTCTACTATAAATGGCCGTTCTTCCGCACGACGATTTCTAAAGTAGAAATGACCCTGGCTAAAGTGGATATGCAAATTGCTCACCACTACGTCAGAGAATTGAGCGATCCTCAAGATCTTGCCCGGTTTGAGGCGTTGTACGAACAAATTGCTCAAGAATTTCAGCTTACCCGCCAACTGGTTCTCGATATTACCGAACATCAACGTTTGTTAGATGGCGATCCCACCTTGCAGCGATCGGTACAGTTACGCAATGGTACGATTATTCCGTTAGGATTCTTGCAAGTGGCTTTGTTGAAGCGTTTGCGTCAGCATGGAACCGCCAGTGCGCCCGGAGTAATTCATTCGCGTTATAGCAAAGGTGAACTGTTACGGGGAGCGTTGCTGACTATTAATGGTATTGCAGCCGGAATGCGGAATACAGGCTGATTTCAGTTAACAGTTATCAGGGAAAGGGAATAGGGGAAAGGGAATAGGGGAAAGGGGGAAGGGGGAAGGGAATAGGCAATCTTGCTATAGGAAATAATCGGGCTGTTTAGGAGGGCGCATTGCCATGCGCCCCTACGCAAAAATCTGTTTCCCACCTCCCCACCTCCCCACCTCCCCACCTCCCCCGACTTCTGTCTCCCGACTCCGGGGCGGGTTTATGTAAGTTTGGGCTGGGAAGTCTGAATTTTTGCCGAACCCGCCCCTACACCCTAACTTCCCAGTGTAATTTTCTTGCGAGAGGGAGAAAAACGTGTTATTGATAAGAGGTGATCGGGGTGGAATGAAAAGGTATCGATATCGGTACGCGGACATTTCGCTCGGATGCGGCCAAAAAAACAACGGCAACTTTGAATTCAGTAGACTGAGCAATCACAATTCATGTATTCAAAACTGGTTCCACTCAATATACCTAGTGGCTGGGCGATCGTTCATAATGCTTTCGGAAATGAAGATCCATTAATTCGAGATGGCGGAATCGTCAATTCTCACTTTTACAATGAAAATTTACTTTTAATTCAGCCGATCAGGTTTGAGGGAACAAGTTCAACAGTTGATCCCGTTGGTTATACGTTGAAACTCGGTTGGTATCCTCACGCAAACCCTTACGGTTCCTATCGGTTTACCCTGTCAAAGGGAGAGATTGAAAATCCGGTTTTTCAGTACGAGTCGAAAGAACGTGAAACCATTCGTCGAGTCATCGAACGCTGTTTTCAGTTGATTACACAAGGGGTTGAAGCTGAAAATATTGAGCCAGAAATTCATGGTGATGCGAAAACAATTGAAAAAAATCAGCGCATTTTTTCAGGAACTCGAAAACGAATTATTGATGAAAAAAAATCGGTAAACAAGAAAAATCGGCTCACTTACAGTCAGGTGGGTTATTATTGGCCAGTTTACTATGAGGTTAGTAATATCATCTACTTGGAACCGAAGTCAAACAAGGTGAGGGATGATATGATCGCACCTGACAATAAAAAGCTGTGAATTTTCTAGGGTTTAAGAAAACAGCCGGAGTGGTTTTAGGAGACTAATAAAATTATGATTGCTTCCGAACAAAATCCCGAAACAGTTACCAAAGAAAATCTACCCGATAGACCTTTATTTGAGGTCATGCTGGAGTTCTTTGACGAAGACGGTTGGGTGTTTAAAGAAATCGATCATCGGAGAGTTGTAGCCCTCGGAATTGAAGGGAAAAATGGTCGATTTGACTGCTACATGATCGCTCGGGAAGAAGAAAAACAATTGAGCGTTTATTCGGTATTTCCGGTGAGAGTTCCCGACTACAAACGCTATAACGTGGCGGCTTTGATTACCATGATTAACTATGGGATTCTTATCGGAAACTTTGAAATGAATTTCTCCGATGGCGAGATTCGATATAAAACCAGTTTGGATGTCGAAGGCGATCGCTTATCCTCAACGTTGGTGAAGCACTTAGTTTATGCCAATGTTACCACAATGGATAAATATTTACCAGCGATTATGTCGGTTATCTTTGGTAATTTATCCCCCGAAGAAGTGATTTCTCGCATTGAAAACTAAGCGTTCTTCAGAACAATTGGGTAGGGCGTGTATTCAATAATTGATAATTAATAATGGATAATGGATAATTACCTCGATCCTTTATGAAGAGGATTGATAGAGAGGAAATAATTTTTCTTTTTTCTCCTTGAAAGGACAGGTCTTAAACCTCATTAATTAATGATCAATTATCAATTGTCAATTATCCATTGATAATTAAGTCCTACCCAGTCTTTTAGCTTTATAGAAAAAAGCTTGGGGAAAAGGTTCTTTGAAGTTTGACCCCCCTCAGTCCCCCCTAACAGGAGCAGAGCCGTGCGCGTTCTAACCCGAAAACTTGATTTGTGGGGAGGACCGGAGGTAGGGAGGTAGGGAGATGGGGGGAATTTTTACTAACAAAAAGCTATTTTTCATCGGAAAAAAATCTTCTCCCCACCACCCCATCACCCTTTCACCCCATCAACCCCGGCA
>JAYKHV010000058.1:0-24324 GCA_035285085.1 Lyngbya sp.
GAAAAACAAATTCATAATCCCCTTTTTCAAATTTTAGGCTGTCGGTATAGCGAATAATCACTTCAATTTCTTCGCCCGGTTTGATATTGGCTAAAGATTGGGTAAAGATATTATCTCGCTGCTGTTCAAGTAATCCTGCTGTCCGTCCTTGCTGTTTTGCGGTTCGATAAATTTGTTGGGCTTCTTCTCGCTTTTTGATATCGCCTTTGATAATGCGATCGCCAATTTTAATCTCCATCTGATCGACTGCGGCTTCATCCGGTAACGGAAAAGTGTAAACCGCTTCCATCGGTTGGGTTAGAGGGTTTTCAAAACTTTGTTTAACTTCAACCCGAGATAAATTTCCGGAAATGTGGGCGAAGACTTCGGTATGTTTGAGAGGAAAGGTTAAAGAAATATTATCAGCAGATTTGGCGGTAATTCCACCGATAGGGGGTGAGGATGCTGTCACAGGAGTAGCCCTCCAAATTTTAATGATTTACAGCGTTTTGTTAGACTTCAGATTCAAATTTCAATTTTTCGGAAGTAAATGACCCTGGTTAAGTAAAGCTTTGTTACGTTTCTAAGCGAGATTAGGAATTGATATGAATTTTGAGCGTCAAGGTGTCAGAGTCACAAGGAGGAACTTGCCAGTCTTTAAGGGAGTTTTGAATCATTTTGATGATCGTTTTTTTATTAAGGGTGGAAGCCTTTTCATTCCAAATAACGCGCCGAATCCGATCTTTTTTGACTTGCAATTCAAACACCAATTCGCCCATAAATCCGGCGGGAATTTCGAGTTGTTTTAAATGGGTTTTCAACGAGTCAATGCCTTCTGCATCTAATCCGGTAACATCAATGACCTCAAGGGGACCAGTCATTGCGGAGTCGAAAGAATATTTCAGCAACCAATCTCTTGTCTTTGACCAATCTGCAAAGCAGACATCGGTGGCACTCATAAAAGATACGGGCATAAACAAAGACCTCATCTCTTCAAGGCTGCTAACGGTACTTACAGGGGGTCTGAAGGCACGATTGAGAACATGACATCAGAGCGCCCCTATTTCCACTATTCACAACCTATTCTGAGATATCAAGGTCAAATCGTTATTTTTAGTAAAGAAACCGACCAATCAGGGTTAATTTTTGTTAAGTTTATCTCTGCAATACACCCATCAATCCCCGATAACAGAAGCGTTAGCACTGTCCCGACGGTCAAAGACGTTTGAAAACTGTCAACTCGATCTAGCACAATGACTAAATAGGGCATTGACTGGCGTTGGCCGAAGGACACTTATGTATATTTACACCACCCCTCGGTTTGATCAACAAGCGAGGCAACACGGCATTCAAAGTCAGGTGGCGGAACTTTTGGTTGCCATCAAGACTCAAGGGATTACTGCTGTAGAAGCGTTGTTTGAACGCAATTATCCCTATTTAAAGCGACCCGTCCGCAATTTGCGGCTGGTGGGGAAAATTCGACGAGTGGACGCTTCGGAGGTGCTGTGTCTGCTGGATGTTTTCACCCGAGGCGGCAAAGAATACGAAGCCTTTTTGAGAAACCCCGAAGAATACGGAAAACTCCATCTAGAACCTGCTGTTGATCCGCAACAATTGGCGGCAAGTTTGAAGCTTCAACGAGAAGAACAACATTCGGTTAGCCGTCGTCAAGCTTTACCGGAGAAATTATATCATCTTTGGCTAGAACGTCCGAGTTGGGCAAGAAATACGGCCGATATTATTATCTGTGAAAGTGAAGTTTGGGTCAATCAATTTAAGCAGCGAGAGACTCAACTCCAATGGAAAACTTTCCACGAAATTATAACAAATTTAGTCGGAGAAAGTCAATTTAATAATGGCATTCGCCGGCAAAATACAAACTGGTTAAATGTTTATCTGTGCGGGAAACCGAGCGAACATCGTTATATTTTGTATAGTTTGGTGCAAACGGTCGATCTTCCCCATCGCAATGTTTTGTTTTTGTTGGCAACTTTTGATCGCGATCCGGCTTTAACAGAATTGGCAAATGTTGGTCAAGTCACTCATGTTTTTGACCCTAAAAATACCCAAACTCTGTTTTCTCAAAATGTCACGTTTGATGATTTATCTCGCTATACTCGCCGTTCTTATCCGGGTTATTTGATTTTAGATGCTGAGGTTTGGTTAGAACTCGAACAAGAAGCGGGGATTAATTTGGCGCTGTCGGTGGAAGAAGAAGAAATTCTCCACGAACTTTCTACCGCTGAAAATCATACCCATTCTTTACCTGTTTTTATTAATGGACGGGCGGGAAGCGGCAAGTCAACGATGTTGGTTTATTTGTTTGCTGATTATTGCGATCGCTATCAAAAATTTTATCTCAAAAATAAACCAAAAAAAGAGCAAGATATTTTCAATCCTCTCTTTTTGACCTACAATGAAAAGTTACTTTCCAAAGCACAAGAAGCGGTAGAAAAGCTGCTCAATAATCATCATAAATACGTTCTCGATAGCAATGGTCATCAAGAAGAAAGACCCGCAATAACCGATTGTTTTCAGTCGTTTCAACAATTTCTCCTCAACCAACTTCCGCCCGAACACGGCATCCATTTTGACCCGGATAAATATATTTCTTTTTATGATTTTCGCCAACATTGTAGCCGCAGACATAGCCGTTATTCTCCCGAGTTGTGTTGGCATATTATTCGCACGTTTATCAAAGGATATACCCTCACCGGTCAACAAGAAGGGTACATGACTCCCGAAGATTATGAAGAAGTTCCGAGGCGAGAAAGAACTATTTCTCCCGAGATTTTTAAAGCAATTTATCAACAAGTTTGGTCTTGGTATCATCAACTGACAACGAGAGAGGGATATTGGGACGATCAAGATTTAATTCGCAAGGTGTTAGAGTTACAATGTTTTGACTCGAAATATACCGCGATTTTTTGCGATGAAGCCCAAGATTTTACCAAGTTAGAATTGCGGTTAATTATGCAGTTATCCGCCTTTTCTCAGTGCGATTTATATCCGCCGGTTCACAGTTTACCCTTTGCATTTGCAGGCGATCCCTTTCAAACGTTAAACCCAACGGGGTTTCGCTGGGAAAGTGTAAAAGCGGCATTTTTCGATCAAGTTATAGCGGTTCTCGATCCCAGTCATCAGTTAAATTTGAACATGACTTTTTATGAACTGGAGTCCAATTATCGCTCTAGTTTATCGATAGTTAAAGTTACGAATTTAATTCATTTGTGGAGACATCTTTTATTCCAAATTCAGGAACTCAAACCCCAGGCGGCTTGGCAACCTTACACCGACTCCCACGAACCGCAAAAGTTTATTTTTGGTCAGCGGGGATTTTCCGCAGAAGCGTTAAAACGTCACGTTGAAAAATCTCCGATTTTTATCGTTCCTTGCGAAGCAGGGGGCGAACTTCAATACATTAAAAACGATGAATTTCTCGCCAGTTTATTTCCCCAAGTCAGCGAAGAAAATCCGCCCAAAAATGTTTTAAGTGCGATTCAAGCCAAAGGGTTAGAATTTCCCCTCGTTATATTATACAAGTTTGGCGAACAGTTTGCCCAAGAATTTCAGCGGCCGATTTGGGATTATTTGGGCAATCAAGAAACTCATCCGTTAGAGTTAGAATACTTTTTTAATAAACTCTATGTGGCGGCGAGTCGGGGAATGTCCGATTTAATTGTCATTGATACCGAAGTCGGAGATCGTTTATTATGGCAATATGCGACATCAGATCACAGCAATCAACTCGACAGTTGGTTACAGCAACTCGAAAATAGAATTCTCTGGGAAAGTGCAATTGGGGGGTTGCGTTGGGGGGATAATTTAGGAGGTTTAGATCGGGATAACCGGGCGTCACAAGCGAAAGAATTTGAAGAAAACGGACGCAGCCAAAAAGATGCAACATCTCTGAGACGCGCCGAACAATTTTATCGGGAATTGGGGAATTTAGAACGGGCGGATTTATGTTTGGCTTGGGCGTTAAAATTTGAGAAAAAATTTCGCGAGGCGGGAGAGATTTTCTTACAGCGAGGAAAACAAAAAGACGCTTGGAGTTGTTTTTGGGAAGGAACCTGTTGGCAAGCTTTGATGGACTGGTATCAACAATTTCCCGAACAAAAACCGATTGAACGTTCCATCGTTGAATTTATGGCACAGACGCCAAAAACCCTGGCAACTCTGAAACGATTTACTCACTTTTTAGAAGACAATTTAGCGAGTAAATTATTGGTGGAAAATAGGTTAGTTAAACCCTGGAAAGTTGCCATACAAGAGTATAGTCGTCTGATTCGCAATTTAATGCGAGAAAAACATATTGAAAAAGCAGAGTGGCAAAAGTTAGGGGATGTTTTAGAAGGGTTGGACGAGGCGAAATATCACGGACTTTTAGAACTAGCCGGGGATT
The DNA here is from genome assembly GCA_035285085.1 of Lyngbya sp. Lineage (GTDB taxonomy): Bacteria > Cyanobacteriota > Cyanobacteriia > Cyanobacteriales > Microcoleaceae > Capilliphycus. The sequence continues at coordinate 4,385 of JAYKHV010000058.1, forward strand.
GTTTTTATCGCGCCCAAAATCTCAGACGGGCGGTGCGGTGTTGGCGAGAAAGTGGCGCAACAAACAAGCGAGAATATAATCTCGCCGAAGCGGAATTAATCGGATATCCCGAAGGTTTTCCCTATTTAGAAAAAGTCGGAGATTATCAACGAATTGTCGGGGAATGGGAGAATGCGGGAAAACCCGGAACACAACAATGGTTAAAGTATATTGACTGTATCGGACAAGCCCTAGAAAAACAGAATCGACAGCAAGATTGGATTGAATATTTAATTAGAACAAAACGTTGGGTAGATGGGATTTCGGCGTTGGAAAAATTACCCAAAGCCGATACAATGAAGTTTAGATTTGAACTGGTGCGACAGTTATCCCGTTCCAGTTTAACGCCCGAACAAGCCCGAGATTTTCGCAGTCGATATGTGAGTTTTATCGAAAAAGTTTTATCTCATTCCCAGTGGCGAGAAGAACTTTCTGTCGAAGAAATAGGCGTCGCTTTAGAACGAGTCGGAGAATTAGTCCCAACTCTGAGATTTTATGAAAAATTCGTCAATTCCGAACATCCCCATCTAAGTCAATTTGCACGCAAACGATGGATAGCAACCAAGTTAAAACAACAGGATTATGCGAGTATTGCCGAACCGAAAAGAGCCGGAGAAATTCGTCAAGAAATAGCGCGAAAAGCCTACGATTGGGTGATTATTCCGGCGGAAATTTCACCCGAACCGCCCCGTTTAGATGTTCAGCCAACAATACCGGGAATTTCGAGCAAAGATGAGGAAAAACTCACTTTTGCATCCGATTCCGACTTGGGAATTGTCGGATTACCACCGGGAACAAAAATTAAACTGATTAACAGTGAAATTAAAATTTACAGTTTCCAAATTGCTCATCTGGAGGTGAAACGAGTTCGACGGGAATTAAGTCTGTGGGTGTTGCTTCGAGATACGGTCACTTCATCGGAGTTACAAGTTACAATTGATCGAAAACGCAGTAGAATTAAAGTCGGAGATGTGATGATTGATGCTTTTGATGGTCATCAACTTCGTTTTGGTAGTCCCGAGAGAGATTATAAAGGAACCGTGTTCTACAGCAGCGAACAACCCCGTATAGAATTGCAAATTCGAGGAATCGCTAACAAAATTTACCTCTAAAATAGAAATCATGGAACAATCTCAATTGCAATTGCAGTATTTTTCCCTACAATTGATGATGAGATTGGCAAAATAATTGTTTAGTTACCCCAAAGGTGGATTCTGCTCATGTCCGACTCATTTTCTTATCAATCCATCCCAGAAATTACAGTCGAAGAATTAGGACACCGCTTGCAAGCCGGTTCAGCCGAAAACTTACAACTGGTGGATGTTCGCGAACCGCAAGAGGTGGAAATTGCACAGGTTGAGGGTTTTATTAACCTCCCTTTGAGCGAATTTAGCCAATGGTCTGAGCAAATTCACACTCATTTAGATCACGAAAAAGAAACTTTGGTCATGTGTCATCATGGGATGCGATCGGCTCAAATGTGTCAGTGGTTGATGCGTCAGGGGTTCACCAACGTTAAAAATATAGCCGGCGGAATTGATGCTTATTCTATCGTCGTCGATCCCGATATTCCTCGCTATTGAGTTAGGCAAGGGGTAAGGGGAAAGGGGAAAGGGAAAAGGGTAAAGGGTAAGGGGTAAAGGGTAAAGGGTAAAGGGTAAGGGGTAAGGGGTAAAGGGTAAGGGGTAAGGGGTAAGAGGCAATTCTGAACTCCTGACTCGGTGACTTCTGACTCGGTGACTTCTAACTTCTGACTTATTTCCTCCCCGCCCCTACACCGACTGGCGTGCGAAATTTTCGATTTTCAGTCACAATACAATAGGTATAAATTCGTTCAGTTTGATTTCTAGTTCCGTAAATTATGCTTCTCAAGCAGCATTCACAAACAAAAACCCAATCTCAACGGCAGTCTCAGCTTAATCTTGACTACGACTTAGCCATTGTGGGTGGCGGTATTGTCGGGGCGACTCTCGCCTGTGGACTCAAAAATTCTTCTCTGAGAGTGGTTTTGATCGAACCCCAACCCAAAGCAGTCGCCACCCGTCGCCGACAAGCCTACGCCCTAACGCTGCAAACGGGACGCATTCTGGATGGAATTGGAGTCTGGGACGAAATCTTACCGAAAATTACCACTTTTCGTCAAATTAGTCTCAGTGATAGCGATCATCCCGGTGTGGTTGATTTTCAACCCGCAGATCTCGGCACCGAGGCGCTGGGCTATGTCGGCGAACATTCGGTAATTTTAACCGCAATGCACGATTTTCTCGACTCCTGTGAGAACGTTTCTTGGCTTTGTCCGGCTAAAATGGTCAATGTGAATTATCAGCCGGATTTTGCCGAAATTGAGGTCGAAACTGAGGGAAATACCCAAACCCTACGGACTCAGTTGGTCATTGCCGCCGATGGTTCGCGATCGCCATTGCGACAAGCTGCGGGAATTTCGACCTATGGCTGGAAATATTGGCAGTCTTGCATCGCCATGACCATCAAAACCGAAAAATCTCACAATAATGTCGCTTTTGAACGGTTTTGGCCTAGTGGCCCGATGGGGGTTTTGCCTTTACCGGGAAACCGCTGTCAGGTGGTGTGGACTGCGCCTCACGCTGAAGCCCAAGCGTTGAAAGATCTCGATGAAAAAGCCTTTTTAGAGTTGCTAGAATATCGCACGGGCGGGCTTTTGGGTCGTTTGGAGTTGGAAAGCGATCGCTATGTTTTCCCGGTTCAACTGATGCAAAGCGCCCGCTATATTCAAAACCGACTGGCGTTGGTTGGCGATGCGGCCCACTGCTGTCATCCGGTCGGCGGCCAGGGTCTAAATATGGGCGTTCGGGATGCGGGGGCGTTGGCTCAAGTGTTGCGAAAAGCCTCTGAAAATGGCGAAGATATCGGACAGCTTCGGGTTCTCAAGCGTTACGAAAGTTGGCGTCAAAAAGAAAATTTGGTTATATTAGGGTTCACCGATTTTCTAGATCGAATGTTTTCGGGAAATTGGTTGCCAAAAGTGACCGTTCGTCGGTGGGGTTTGTGGAGTTTGCGGAAGGTTAAACCTTTGCGATACCTGGCTTTACGCCTGATGACGGGGTTGCTAGGCCGCTCAATTTATCCCCAATATTAAGTTTTATTTTATCCTCTTTTCATCGTTAGAATCTTGTGTTAAGCCGTCGTTATTTTGTTAAAACATCAAGTTTTTTTAGTCTGTTTTGGATGTTGGGAGCGTTTGGGGAAGGTTCTCAAGCTGTTGAGGTTTTAGAAACCTTAAATCAAACCTCTTTGGACTCATTAACCCTGCAATTAGACTGGAAATATAACGTTCAATTTGCAGGCGTTTTACTCGCTGATTATTATCAACTTTATCGAAAACAAGGATTAAAAATAGATATTCAACCTTGGGATTTTGGCGTTGATGTTTTAGAAATTGTTGCAGAAAATCCGACGATTTTGGGTTGTGCTGAACAAGATGTAATTTTAGCCGCCCAAGCCGCAGGAAAACCGATTAAAGCCGTTGCAACGATGTTTCAAACGTCTCCCTTGGGTTTGATGTCAATGCCCGATAATAATATAGCATCTTTGCAGGATTTGGTGGGTAAAAAAGTTGGGGTTCATGGGGATACTCAAAAAGTTATGGACTTGGTGATGGGGTATAGTAAACTTCCACCGGATGACATTGAAGTTGTTGATATTTCCTATGATGAAAAATACGATAAATTGTTAACCGGAGAAGTCGATGCGGTACAATGTTATCTGGTTGATGAACCGATAGGTTTTGCTTACCAAACCGGGATTGAACCAACGGTTATTCGTTTGAGTGATTATGGTTATGATGCCTATGTACAGACGATTTTTGCTCATAATTCCCTGTTAGAAACTCAGCGAGAACAGGTAAAAGCGTTTCTCAAAGCGACTTTTCAAGGTTGGAAACTCGCCCTAGAAAATATTCCGAAAGCGGCGGAAATCGTTGTCGAAAATTATGTTAATCCCAAGAGTAAATACAATAATTTAGACTATCAAACTCAATCTTTAGAATTGATTTCAGAATACATTACTCTCGGAGAAAGTTTAGATGAACCTTTGGGTTTAATTTCAACCGAACGTTGGCGAACGATGTCTGAACGTTTGGTTAAATATAATATCATTAAAACCGCCCCAACTCTCTCGGATTCTATAGATTTAACCCTTTGGTCAGTTTAATCTACTGTGCATCAAATCCCCAGTATTTGTATCCAAGTCATTAGATTAACCTGTTTGATGCACCTGAGAGATCACAAATTACCAGCGAGTTGCCGTTAAAGCGGTTTCTTTACGAGAAGCCCGAGATTGGAAAATATTGAGAATTGGGAGTGAGAGTGTAGGGAAATAAAACTATTCAGTCATTACACCCCCAGTGCTTTAATGTTGTACAAACGTATCACAAACCAAATATCTTAGAGATTAACGGTACTAGCTCTTGAACCGCTTTAGCCGAAGCTGCAATAGAAGGTAGTCCCGCGACAATTCCTGTTAACATTGTGAGTGCCGTATCTGCTATCCCTTTCTTTTCCTCATCTTTAGGGTTTTGTCCCGCTTTTGCTAATTCTTCCACCTGCTTGAATGCTTTCACCTTGTCTTTTTCTGATAGCTTTTCGTCAGATCTTATCGCTTCATTCAATTGCTTTAACAATTCTTTGAGCTCTCCTTGATTTTGGTTAGAAGAATCTGGTAGTTGGTTGATAGTGACTCCGACCTGACCATAGTTATGCTCAACAATATTAAAATTACTGTTAGGGTTGTTTTCAAATGTATTGTCCACGTATGTATTACCTCCTGAATTCTTTGTTCCCTTTATACCATCTAAGCGTCCTAAAATCAAGTTATAGACTTCAAAAAAAATAATAGCAAAAAACAATGCTAAAAGAAAAAGTATTAACAAGTTAAAAATTGAATCTATAATCTCATTAAAATCAGATAAATTGATTGTGAATTTAATTGGAAACAATATATTAAAACCAACAAAAAATACGAACATTAAAAACACTACAACTATACCATCACCAGCCGGCCAAAATGAATTACATTGAAAAGATTGAACAAGTTTTTTTATCTTGTTATAATCTGTATTTTCAAAATCAAATTTATGGTGAGGAGGTATATATTCTTTTAAATAATCTCCGATTGAATAACCCTTGGATATTATTTCTCGTGAAAAACAAGGAAGAAACTTTACAGAAGATGGTAAGATAATTATTATAAAACAGGTAATTAACCAAACAAATACTATCGCATATTGACCAAATTCAGGTTGCAAAATATTTATTTTAAGATTACAAAATATAAAAAACTCTCTAGTAAAGTTTTTTGTAGTAATACAAAAATCAATAAAGTGAGTAGGTGGTATAACTTCATAGCGACTGAAACATAAAAATACACCAGCAATAGTTAATATGATAAGTTGTATATTAAAAATCCAGAATATTCTTTTTTGCCCAAAACATTTTGAAGAATCATCAAAATCTAAAACAATATAATATATTGCATCTTTTTTCGCTTTACTTCTTTGATAGATTAAAGAAAGATAAAAGAAATTATATTTTAATAATAGTACAAATCCGGTAAAGCCAATAAAAATAGTTATAAATTGGGGTGTATAAGCAGCAATAGTAAAAAACAAGTTAGTACAAACGTTAATTTGTTTCTCACCGTCTACTAAGTTTACTAAAGATATATTTGCCCAATATATACGTTCAGGGTATTTGAAGGAACTATTTGTGAAGAATAAAAAATATTGGCTTAAGATTTTTCTAGTATCCAAAAAATGATGAACTATGTTAAAAAATAAAACTATTAAAGGTATACTTGGATCTAAAGCCGTTGATTTTAAGTTTTTACTAATTTCATCGTGAGCTTGTTCATGAAACATAGATAAAAGTAAAACTTTATAATTTTTTTTATTGTTAGTTGTTCCAAAAAAGAATAAACTTGTTAAACGTAAAATAAATAAACTTAAAGGCAGTATAAGCAATAACCCAAGAAAATTACTAGCTTCGCTATATGCAGTATGCTGAATATTTTTTTGATTGTCTATATATTCAATCGGATTCCAAATACCTATTATCATCGAAAATGGTATAGGAATAAATGCAATGAAAGACACAATTAAATAATCTTCATACTTATCAAAATCAAGTAACCGTCTTTGAAAACGACGAGCTAACTGAGTTAATCCAATCATGTCAATATTATTTGAGTTAATGCTTTACATATAGTGAATCCCAGTCAGTTGTAATAATAAATTATAAAAAGTTTTTGTCAAACAAATGTTTTTCAAGTCTAAATGTTTAGTCTTTCTGAAATTGAACTTTAGTTTAGATCAAAACTTGTCAGTTCCTTGCGTTTTTAAGCATAAATTAAGATTTATACTACTTATCACTGGAATTTAGATTAATCTATCCCAAGGGCTTGTCTCCAAGGGAACAGGAATGGTTGGTTGGCGAAATCTCCGATTTTCTGCAACAATTAAAGTCAAGATAAAATCAATAAAAACTTCAATGATTTATGTCTACCTATGATAAAATATATGATATCATTCGTCAGATTCCAGTCGGGAAAGTTGCCACCTACGGACAAGTTGCAGAGTTAGCAAATTTAGCCGGAAAAGCCCGTTTGGTTGGCTATGCGTTGTATCGGGTGGATACTCAATCTTCTGATATTCCCTGGCATCGTGTGATTAACGCAAAAGGCGAAATTTCTCATTCAACGTTACGTCGGGGAACGGATTATTATCAAAAAACACTTCTCGAAGAAGAAGGGATAATCTTTACTTCAGACGGGAAAATTAAGCTGAGTCAATATCAATGGAAACCGTCTTAAAATTTATCTCGAAGAAGTGAACCCAAAGAGGGGGCGGGTTTATATAAATTATTCCTCATAGACAGAAATTTTTGCAGAACCCGCCCCTACAAAACTGTTGGCTGTTTACCACTTCAACAGGTTAAATTCTTCCATATCAACCGTATCGCGGTTACGATAAATGGTTAATACAATAGCCAAACCAACAGCCGCTTCCGCCGCCGCTACGGTAATCACAAACACGGTAAACACCTGACCTTTGATGTTGTTTCCGTCCAAATAATTGGAAAATCCCATCAAATTCAAGTTAACCGCATTTAACAGCAACTCAATAGACATCAACACCCGCACCGCATTTCTGCTGGTAATTAATCCATAAATTCCAATGCAGAATAAAGCCGCCGCAACCACCAAAAAATACTCTAACTGTAATTCCATGAATTGTTGTTCTCTCCTAACGTTTTACCCGATTAAAAATAGTAATTTCTCCCTGTTGAGTTGAGAAAATCTACAAAATTCTTAACTTTCAGAAGAAGATTGTTGACTGGAAACCGAAAGCAATTCCCGAGGACGTTCCTGTAAAGTCCAACCGGGAGTTTGCATTTCTTCTTCGGGAGTTAAATCGGGAATAAAATCGCGACGAGCCAGAATAATCGCCCCAACCATTGCCATCAACAAAAATACAGAAGCCAACTCAAAGGGCAATAAAAAGTCACTGAAAAAGTGCTGTCCGATCAGCACAATTGAACTATCTTCTGGGGGAACAGGAACCGACGCTTGCGCCATCCAGGGCGTAGACAATACCATCGTACTCAGGAGGGCAAATAAACCCGCACAAACCAAAGCCGTCGCCCCTTTACGAATCCAAGCATTCGGCAAGGTTTTAAAGCGTTCTCGCTTGTTAACCAACATAATCCCGAACAGGATTAAAACGTTAACTGAACCGACATAAATCAGAACTTGCGCCGCCGCAACAAAATCGGCATTCAGGAGAAGATACAGCCCCGCCATACTCATAAATACCCCGCCCAACAAAAAGGCAGAGTAAACAATATTTTCGAGCAAAACCACTCCCAAAGCCGCACCGAGCATCATCACGGTGAGCAAACCAAACGAAACTAATTGAACCCCTTCGGCTAAATTCACAACTCTTTTTTCCTTATTTCTGTGCTGAATTGATCGTGGGAAAATCGAGAAGACAAGCCCAACTCACGCCTTGCCTATCTTCTCTTGAGAACTGCTTAATTCTCACTTTTTGATTCTTGTTCGGCTTCCATTTGATCCAGAATTTCTTCAGGACGCAAACCAGCCCGACGCGCACCAGCCGGAAGATCGTGAGGGTCTAAAACGCCCTTCGGTAAATAGGCAAGTTCTCGCATCGGAGTCACCATCGGATCGTTTGTCACCTTGTAGGGTAAACGTCCGAGTGCCACGTTATCATAATTCAACTCATGGCGATCGTAAGCAGCCAACTCGTATTCTTCGGTCATCGATAAACAGTTAGTCGGGCAGTATTCTACACAGTTTCCGCAGAAAATACAAACCCCAAAGTCAATACTGTAGTGCTTGAGTTGTTTTTTCTTATTTGCCTTATTAAATTCCCAGTCTACAACGGGCAAGTTAATCGGACAAACCCGCACGCAAACTTCGCAAGCAATACATTTATCAAACTCAAAATGAATCCGACCTCTAAAGCGTTCGGAAGGAATTAATTTTTCGTAGGGATACTGAACGGTAATCGGACGGCGACGCATATGATCGAAAGTCACAGATAAGCCTTGACCGATGTATTTAGCCGCTTGAAAGGTTTCTTTTGCGTAATCGGTGACTTGATTTAGAAACTTTAACATGGGTTCTCTCTCAAGTTGCAACAGTATAGTGATCAGATCTTTTAAGCAGAAGAGGCAGAGAAAGAATTGACTTGGAGGGTGTATGCTTGATGTTCTACGACCCTCCTTTTGCTTTCTCACCCTTGTCTTTGAAATTAGCGTAAATTATCCCCCGAATGCAATTGGGAAAGCTAATTTCAAACCTGCGGTGAGGAGTAAATTCACCAAAGCCACAGGTAACAAGAATTTCCAACCCAGATTTAACAGTTGGTCAATCCGCACCCGAGGTACAGTCCAGCGCAGCAGAATCGCCGTGAAGACTAACACATAGGCTTTGATCAGCGTCATGGTAATGCCCAAAGTCCCCGTAATCACCTGTAACCAGGGCGTGGTTTCGCTAATATTTAACCAACCCGCGATCGCTTCGACGGGGATGGGAAAATCCCAACCGCCCAAATACAGCACCGCCACCAACAGCGACGACAGCAGCAAATTGACGTAGGAAGCCAGATAATAGAGGGCGAACTTCATCCCGGAATATTCGGTTTGATAACCCGCAACCAGTTCTTCTTCAGCTTCCGGTAAGTCAAAGGGGAGACGTTCGCATTCGGCTAAAGCGGCGATCCAGAAAATCAGAAAGCCGACCGGTTGGCGCCAAATATTCCAGCCCAGGATACCGTAACCGGACTGTTGTTCGACGATATCAATCGTGCTGAGGCTGTTGGACATCATCACGACTGCCAAAACCGCCAAAGCCAGGGGGATTTCATAACTGATCGACTGTGCCGCAGCCCGTAACCCGCCCAGAAGCGAGTATTTATTATTCGAGGCATAACCGGACATCAACAGGCCAATCGGTTGAATACTCGACAGGGCAATCCACAGAAAAATAGCGGTTCCCACGTCGCTAATGATCAAGTTCTGCCCAAATGGAACGATCAGATAGGACAGAAATACCGGGATCGAGACGATGATCGGCCCCAAGGTAAAAAGCCAGGGGTCAGCCAAAGCCGGAACAATATCTTCCTTCAACAGCAGCTTCAACCCATCGGCTACGGGAGCCAACGTTCCCAACGGCCCAATAAATTCCGGGCCGATCCGTTGTTGGGCAGCCGCCGAGATTTTTCGTTCCAACCACACCGAACCGAGTACACCGACTGTTGCCCCCACGAGCATTAATCCCATCGGTAGGGGCATCCAGATGACTTTGGCAGCACCCGGAGGGATACCCAAATTCATCAGGGCTTGGACAAAACTTCCTTGTAAGTCAATTCCTGGGTTCATTTATCCAGACTCAAACTTCAATTACCCTAGACATTTTGACATCGCTCGATGGAGCGAAAATTCTTTTGTCAAGTTTGTAAAGATTCTTTAAACTTTACTCTAGACTCAGTATAGCGTTCGACTGCCGTCAAATTTACACGGGCGAGAAATTTGACGGTTTGAGATGGCCGATAAGAAATCCTGATCTCAACTTTCTAGTTGCCATTTTGTTCATGGAGATCGCCGAGAGGCACCGCTCGTTCATCAATGGGAATATAGGGTTCCCCGTGAGAACCCGTATAGATTTGAGTCGGGCGGTAAATGCGATTTTTACCAATTTGTTCTTTCCAATGGGCTAACCATCCGGCCACGCGAGCGATCGCAAAAATGGGGGTAAACAAATCCGTCGGAATCCCCAACTTGCGATAGACCAAACCCGAATAAAAATCTACATTGGGATAGATGCCTTTATGTCCGAGTTTGTCTTGAACTGCCGCTTCGAGTTCCACGGCAATGTCATAGTATTTGTCGTGGCCGAACTGTTCAAAGAGTTCCTCCGCCAACTTTTGTAAAATGGTAGCGCGAGGATCTTTGACCTTGTAAACCCGATGGCCAAACCCCATGATTTTCGCTTTATTTTCTAAAAGTCCATCTAGGTAGGGTCTAACATTCTCCACCGAACCAATATCTTCCAACATAAACAGCACTTCTTCATTGGCGCCGCCATGCAAAGGCCCCGCCAGCGTTCCCACCGCAGATGCCACCACCGCATAAGGATCGGTTAACGTCGAAGCGGTCACCATTGCCGAAAACGTCGAAGCATTGATAGTATGTTCGGCGTGAAGCATCAAACACACATCAAACACCTTAGCCGCTAGGGGATGAGGTTCGCGTTCATTGAGCATATAGAGAAAATTCGCCGAATAGTCGAGATCATCTCTCGGTTGCACCGGATCATTTCCCTTCCGCATCAGTTGAAAAGCCGCAACCATCGTCGGAATTTTCGCCAACAGTCGCACCACCGCTTCTCCAATGTATTGGGGATTATCTAAAGCGCGACGGGAGTAAAACAAACCCAATGCGGCGGCGGAGGTTTGCAGCGCATCCATCGGATGACCTGTTTCGGGGAAACATTTCATCATATCCCGAATGCGATATTTGATTCGACGATGGTAGCGAATATCATGCTCGAAGCTTTCGAGTTCGTCCTGAGTCGGAAGTTTACCCCAAATCAGCAGATAAGCCACTTCTAGAAAGGAACTTTTTTGTGCCAGTTCCTCTATCCGAATGCCTCTATATTCAAGTATTCCCTTTTGCCCATCGACGTAGCTAATACTGGACAAGGTTGCAGGAACACCTTCTAAACCAGGCTTGTATTCGCCGACGAAAGTCATAGCCGTTTCTCGATGTACATATAACCTATTCAGCGTACATTATCAGAACTACTTTGACCGTTGCCATTTTGACAAGATTTAATTAATAAAGAGGAAAAGTAGAAAGCCTATTAGTATATCAGAGAATCGCTAGGAACTCAACAAAAATTTGGGCGGCGTCAGCCACAACAGTTGACTGTTGCCCAGCGGTGAACCCGTTTCGGGTAAAGTGATGCCAATAATACCCGCTTTCTTGACGACCAACGCCCCCCGCACATTTCCCCAAATTAGCATTTCCGCCCAATTTCCCAGATCGGGTTGATGTCCGACTAAAGCTATACTCTCTTTTCCGGTTTGACTCCAATTTTTATACCAGTCCAACCAAAAGTTAATCTCGCCGTCGGGAGCCAAGGGGGGAAATTCTTCGATGCGATCGGTTAAACCGACAGATTTGAGAAGATCAGCCGTTTGACGCGCCCGCACTAACGGACTCGATAGTACGACATCAAATTTTAGGTTCAACTCTACCAGCTTTTGAGCGACTTTACGGGTTTTGCGATCGCCCTCTTTGGTTAAAGGGCGTTCCTCGTCAATTTCGTAAAGTTCGCGATCGGCAGCTATGCCATGACGAATCAAGTAAAGATGGGTCATCGCAAAGGTTCTCATTCTATATGAAACCTTAGCATAGCAGAATTGATCGGCAAACAGCGTTCACCGAAGCCACTGAAAAAACGGTTACAAAAACAACAAAACCCCTGTTTTTTCAGCAAACAGGGGTTAAAGACCGATCATATATTTTTGCCATTCTTTATTCATCCCGCTTTTGACGTGTTTCGTCACTTCAAAGTAGAGACTACTGTAGGGTTTTCGCGGTGGATAGCGCAGTATCATATTCGCCTCCCTCGGCGTGCGACTTCCCTTTTTGACATTACAACGAACACAAGCAGAAACCAAGTTTTCCCAGGTTTCCCCGCCTCCTCGCGATCGCGGAATGACATGATCGAGGGTGAGTTCATCTCCGGTATAGCCACAATATTGACAAGTGTGACCGTCTCGGTGCAAGATATTCCTGCGAGTTAGAGGAATGTCTTTGTAAGGAACTTTGACATAATGGCGTAATCTGATCACCGTCGGTAGAGGAAAGTCGGGTAGAAGGTACTTTCCATTATGCTCAACCTGTTCGGCTTTTTGCTTGAGTAACAAGATCACCGCCCGCCGCCAACTGGTAATATTTAGCGGTTCGTAGGAGGCGTTCAATACTAGAACGTTGCCCATTGACGTTTCGCTGCGATTATAGTATTTGACCGATATTAACACAGCTTAACGCTTTCCGGGACAGGGAATTATCAGTCACCAGTCACCAGTTTTACAGTCACCAGTTATCAGGAAAGGGGAAAGGGGAAAGGGGAAAGGGGAAAGGCAATTCTTTCCTCCTGAACACAGCAACTCCTGAACTCCCGACACCTGACACCGGACACCCGATCTGCAAGATTTTTCCCGATCCAAATGGGCGATCGCGATCTAAGCTTTATAGTCAACCGATGTTGCGAATACGTGAGGAGTGAGTTTAGATATGGTAACTGGAAAACCCACCTCGGAAAGAGATCGCCTCATATTAGCGTTGAGGGGGCGGGGCAGATATGATGAAATTTGTCAACGGTCTTGGGTTGAAATTGATTTGGCGGCGATCGCTTACAATGTACAACAAATTAAAACCCTGCTTTCTCCCCAAACCACGCTGATGGCGGTGGTGAAAGCGGACGCCTACGGACACGGGGCGGTTTCTGTCGCCAAAACTGTTACTCAAGCGGGTGCGGGTGCGTTTGCTGTCGCTACAACTCCCGAAGGAATTGAACTTCGCGAAGCGGGAATTAAACAACCAATTTTAGTGTTGGGTGCGGCTTATACTCCCGATGAAGTTAAAGCTATTTCCCATTGGCAACTTCAGCCGACTTTATGCACTCCCCAACAGGCGCTTTTATTCTCAGAAACCCTCGGTCAACTCAACCAAACGTTAGAGGTTCATCTCAATATTGATACCGGGATGTCGCGTTTGGGAACGTCTTGGCAACAAGGCGTTGAATTTGTGCAGTTAGTCCAACGTCTTCCGAATTTAAAAATTACCGGAATTTATTCCCATTTTGCCACAGCCGACAGTCTTGATCAAACGTTAATGAGACAGCAGCACCAACGCTTTCAAAAGGTGATTCAAACTATCGGAATTAATCCCAAAAATCCTTTAAATCAAGCAACTGCTTCTCGTCCTTGTTTGCATATTTCCAACTCGGCTGCGACCTTAACCGATGCGGCTTTACACTATGATTTGGTTCGGGTTGGTTTGGGAATTTATGGTTTATATCCCGCCCCCCATTTGCGTTCAACGGTTGACCTCAAACCGGTTATGCAGGTGAAAGCAAAAGTTACTCAAATTAAAACGATTGAAGCGGGAACGGGTGTTAGCTACGGTTATCAATATATTGCCGATAAAACCACTCGAATTGCGGTTGTAGGTATTGGTTATGCTGATGGAGTTCCTCGCAATCTTTCCAACAAAATGAAGGTTTTAGTTCGGGGTGAATTTTTACCTCAAATTGGCGCAATTACAATGGATCAATTGATGGTCGATGTGACTTCTATGCCAGATTTACAAGTGGGTGAAGTGGTGACTATCTTAGGAAAAGAAGGGGAAAATAGTATTTCAGCCGATGACTGGGCGGCTGATTTGGGAACAATTTCTTGGGAAATTTTGTGCGGGTTTAAACATCGACTTCCTCGCCTTAATTTTTGATAAAAGTTGAGTCAAGTCGGATTAGTTTATATTGTAGAAACCCGGTTTTTTTGAGAAACTGGGTTTTTAATTGAACCCTTAGACTGTTATTTGTAACAGCGCAATTTTCCGTAAATATACTGAATAATTTCAAACAGATCAACCAAACCGATGAACTTCTCAGGAGGGATTATCTGTCTAAAGATAGAAGTCTTGAGTTGATTTTACCGTCTGGAAAAAAATCGGCTAGAATAATTTCAGGAATTATAAACTTTTTGTTAAATTCAATACCATTCTGGGTAAATATACTGAAATTGTAGACAAACTAACGGAATCGGTGAACATTTTATGATTTCTTATGATTAATAAGCGGTCTAAAGATAAAAGGATTCGGTTAGTGATATATTTGAACAAATAGCTAAAAAAATAGCAACCGCTCCCATATAAACTCCTCGCAACCAAAGCCAAACTACTGTGGAAAATCACTACCCTATCCAACCCTTGAGAACAAAGTCTTTGAGCAAAGTCGATTTTTATTTTAGAAAAAAGCCTGTCAAAAAGCTGATTTCTAAACTGATGATTGTGGGTGCGGTTCTCGCGGTTGGTATCGTTTCTGGAATTAGTTATGGGTTAGTTCGTAGCATTATTTTAACTGGCTCCCAGGAAAATGCACTGAAGGAAGCACAAAAAGCCAGTTTAGAAATTGATCAGTGGTTAACGGAATTGCGATCGCAAGTTGAAAGCATAGCAAATAATTCCGAGGTTCGCTCGATGAATTGGTCAAAAGCGGAACCTTTTTTACAGCTTGAAGCGGATCGTTTACCCGACTATTTTATGCTTTCGTTGGTTAATGTTGACGGTTCCTATTATACCACAAAAGTAGGATTTGTTAAAAATCAAAATCTGCTTGACCGACCTCACATTCAAAAAGCGCTTGCTGGACAAACAACGATTTCTGAACCGATTATTTCTCGGAGTACGGGAATCTATCAAATTAGTATTTGCACTCCTATTTGGTCGGTTCCGCCTTTAAATCGTCAACAGGTTTCTCCAGAAGAAATGTCGCTGCGGACTGAAAGCTTAAAGGCTTTGAATCTTCCTGAAAATTCCAGAGAAAACAACAGCGTTCGAGGTCTGTTGTGTGGCTCCGTGTCGGTCAAAAATATTACTAATATTGTCGAAAAAATTTCTAATATTCAAAACGATTCTTTGGCGGTTGTTATTGATAGAGATGGGATTCCCATTGCTCACCCAGACCCTAAATTTGTGCAAGCCAGAAAAAGCTTTTTAGCAGATGCTAATACACCGCTAGCAACCCTGGCTGAAAAAATGGTAAACTCTCAAGAAGGAATCGAGTTAATTTCTTTAAATAAATCTTGGGTTTATGTGGCTTATACTCCCATCCAAAAAGCGAATTGGTCTGTCGGTTTGGTCATTCCTCAAGAGCGATTAGAAGCTCAACTCAGACCCTTAAATTTGCTGGCTGCGGTGATTGGAACTCTATTGATTTTAGCAACAATATTTGCAATTTGGCAAGTTAAATTATTTCAAGAAACTCGCGAACGAGCCACACGGGAAGCACTTGTTAATCAACTCACTGAGCAAATTCGAGCGTCTTTAGACTTGAACACTCTTTTACAAATTACCGTCAATGAAGTCAAGAGAGTTTTAGGTTTAAGTTGGGTTGGATTTACTTGGTATCACACCGAGCCAAAAAGATTAGAGGTTGTCTGTAGCTCATTTTCGTTTAAATTGGCTAAAGTTTTTCCGAAAATGAATGCTTTGATTGAAGAAACCTTTGCCGATTTTTCAGTTTCCTCAGAAGTTATAAATTTGCGTCAATTACAACAAATTCATTTAAAAGAAAAACACAAAGCAGATTTTAAAAAAGCCGGAGTCTGTTGCTATTTTGCGTTACCCATTCGAGTAAATAACAGTCAGATTGGTTATTTAATGGGTTTAAGTAAAACTGCAATATCAAACGATAAAGCTATCTTAAAACTACTCAATACAATACAAGGTCAACTGGTCATCGCCATTACCCAAGCCAACCTCTACAAACAAGTACAAGAACAAGTAGAACTCTTGAATCAAACTTTACGTGAACGCTCCGAAGCTCAAGCACAACTCCAGCAAAAAATGGAAATGTTAGACCGGAGTAGTAACGGAATTATCATCTGGGATATGAACGATAAAATCATTTATTGGAATCAAGGCGCTGAAAATATTTATGGTTGGAAAAAAACCGAAGCAATCAACCAAAATATTCACCGTTTTTTAGGGACTAATTTTCTGACTTCTAAAACAGAGTTTATGGAAAAATTTATTCAAAACGGAAGCTGGAATGGTGAACTGAAACATCAAACAAAAGACAACGAAACTCTTGTTATTTTTAGTCGCTGGACTTTACAACGAGATGAACGGGGAAATCCCCATGCAGTCTTAGAAATTAATAGTGATATTACCGAACGAAAAGCCGCAGAAACAGCCTTGGCTTATTCAGAAGCTCAACTGCGAGAAAAAGCAACTCAACTCGAAGCCACATTAGCCGAACTTCAACGCACTCAAGCTCAGGTTATTCAAAATGAGAAAATGTCTTCTTTGGGTCAACTGGTTGGGGGTGTCGCTCACGAAATTAATAACCCGGTTAATTTTATCTACGGAAACCTAGCTCACGCAGAAGAATATATGCAGGATTTAATTAATTTACTCCATCTTTATCAAGAACATTATCCAGCAGACTCAACACCGGAAATTCAAGACGAGATAGAAACCATTGATTTAGAGTTTATCGAAGAAGATTTTCCCAAAATCTTAAAATCCATGAAAAACGGAGCAAAACGAATTGAAGATATTGTTGTGTCTTTAAGAAACTTTTCTCGGATGGATGAAGCAGATTTGAAAGAAGTCAATATTCACGAAGGAATTGATAGCACGTTGATGATTTTACAAAATCGTCTAAATGTGACGAGAACAAATACTCCGATAAACGTGATTAAAAACTACGGTAATTTACCAAAAGTTGAGTGTTATCCCGGACGGTTAAATCAAGTGTTTATGAATCTATTAACGAATGCCATTGATGCGATACAGGACAAATATAATCAGCCATTAATATCAGAAACTCAAGAAACTACTCCCACAATTGAGATTTCCACAGAATTAATAGAAAATGACTGGATTAAAATTCGCATAAAAGACAATGGTTGTGGGATTTCCGAATCTGTTAAAGACCGTTTATTTGACCCCTTTTTCACGACTAAACCCGTCGGAAAAGGAACGGGTTTGGGTTTATCCATCAGTTATCAAATTATCACGGATAAACATCAAGGTAAATTGTACTGCCATTCTAAATTAGAAGAAGGTGCAGAATTTATTATTGAAATTCCTAGAAAATCAAAGATAATCTAAGAATAGCTAATCAATTCATCCCGGTTGACGTTGCATTGAGGCAGTAGAAAGTCCATCTTTTCTACGACAACTTACCCCCGCTCATTCTAAACCCCTAGCTTTCCAATTTTTATACTTTCTTCTAAGATATGTTATGTTGGTTTTCGGGCATTTTCAAACCTTTACTCTCAAAGGAAATAAGTCATGGCAGAAATTTTCGGAACAGAAGGTGCAGATAGCTTAGTTGGAGGTACTGATGCAGATTCTCTCTTTGGGTTAGCTGGAGATGACACTCTGCGAGGTTTGCGAGGGAAAGATACGCTGCTGGGTAACTCTGGTAATGATTTCTTGGATGGTGGGACTGATGATGATTGGATATTTGCGGGGAGGGGAGACGATGAAGTTTTGGGTAGAGAAGGAACGGATGTGATCTTCGGTGACATTGGAAATGATGTCATCAATGGGGAAGATGCTTCGGACACAATCTTCGGTAATAATGATCAAGATACTATAAATGGAGGTACTAGCGCTGACAGTCTGTATGGAGGTCAGGGAAATGATAGCTTAGATGGTGGTAGTGAAAATGATTTACTTTTCGGCGATCGGGGAAATGATAGCTTTACTGGAGGAATTGGGGATGATCAGTTTGTAATTGGGGTTGGCTTTGGAACTGATTTCATCTTTGATTTTGGTAATGGTTTTGATAGTATTCTCCTACAAGGTGGAATTACTGAGGCTGATTTGGATTTGATCGATTCAACGGAAAATGTTGTTGGAAGTGCTGCGAGTGATGCGTTGATTCTTCTCCGTTCAACAGGTGAGTTTTTAGCCGTTCTTCCGGATACGACGGTTGCGGAATTTAACTTAATTAAAAATATTCAACCCCTAATTATTTAGTTTTTTCCTAATTCTTTAAAATCTTCTAGTAGGATGAGCAACGCCCATCCCACAGTTAACCTAATACTTCTTCGTGAATGGCGAATAGTTTCGGGTGTAATTCCTTTCGTTATTTGAGGAATAAGGGGCAAAATTGATTGTTGAAATTTTCCCAAAAAATAAAATATTATCAGAAGATTAATCTATTTAATTTCTTCCTGTTGACGTTGGATTTAGGCTGTAAAAAGTCCATCTTTTACATGACAACTTACCCTCGCTCATTCTAAACGCCTAGCTTTCCAATTTTTATACTTTTTTTTATAAGATATGTTATGTTGGTTCCGGGCTTAAACTTTCAAAGCTTTACTCTAAAAGGAAAGGAATATGGCTGAAGTTTTTGGAACTGAAGGGTCAGATAGTTTGGTCGGAACTGACGAACCAGATAGTCTTTTTGGGTTAGGTGGTACTGACACGCTTGAGAGCAGTTCTCAGGGAAATGATACTCTTATTGCGGGTCTCGGTAGTGATTTTCTATTTTCGAGAGGGGATAATAACTGGCTTTTTGCGGGAGAAGGGGATGATGTTGCAACAGGGGGAACTGTAGGAGGAAGCGATACTATTTTTGGCGACCTCGGAAACGATGTCCTTACCGCAGGCGGTGGGAATGATTTAGTTTTTGGGAACAATGGCCAGGATGAGATTTTTGGAGGAAATGGAAATGATACGATATATGGAGGTCAGGGAAATGATGAGATTGATGGAGACCTAAATAATGACCTGCTTTTCGGTGATTTGGGGAACGATACAATCATAGGAGGGGCTGGAAACGACCAGTTTGTAATTGGTCCTGGCTTTGGATTAGATATTATTAACGATTATGGCCGGGATACTGACAGTATTCTCCTACTCGGTAACATTACCGAAGCCGATTTAGACTTTGTAACCGCCACAGAAAACATCGGTTTTCAAAACCCCGATATTGAGGTTATTGTACGTTCAACGGGGGAAACCATAGCGATTCTTCGAGATATCAGTCTGGAAGAATTTAACTCAATTAAAATTGTTGAACCGTTTAACCCTTAAAAGATTACACTGACATCAATAAACCCCTATGAATTAAACCCTTTTCGGTGGATTAATTCAGATGTTTATGTCTTTCTGTCTTTGGGGTTAGTTTCGCAAAACAACTCATTTTAGGGCGCAAGGAAAGAAAAATAATTTCAGGGTGTAAGCCTTGCGCTCCTAAGGGTTTGGTTTTAAGTAATGTTGGAGTATGAGTTCAGATTCATTAATTAACTCTAAAAAGAATTTGGTTATAATAGAATTTCAAAAACACATATCAAATTCAATTAGAATAAACAATATTTATCTCATATCAAGTCCGGTTGAATACCCATGATAAAAGTGTGGGGAGATCTGGAGATTTTTACTAACGGATGACCGTGACTTCATTGAGAGTTTCAATCCAAACCCTGGCACCACAACGGAGAGGTTTATCGGGACGATAGACGACACGACATCCTCCGGGTATTTCGACAATATGCCCATAAGTATTGGTCTGACCCGTTTTGACCGTAATCA
>JAYKHV010000059.1:0-85379 GCA_035285085.1 Lyngbya sp.
TAGGAGAACTCGCAGTCGAGCGGTGGAGATTTTTAATATACGGGCTGCTTCTGTAGTACCGACAATCATTGGACTATAAGGGAATCGCAATAGTTTTCAAAGCTCTATAACCAAATTATAAATGATCTGCGGATCAATAATCAATGATCTGGCTATTCGGTGGCGCGGAGTAGTGCGGTTGAACCGAAGCCTGTTCACTGGTCAGGTGATAACTGGCGCAGCCCGCGCGGTCTTGGGGTCCCCCCAAGTGGAGCGCTTTCCTCGCGACTTGCGGTCGGACCCCGCGCCACCTGCGGGCGCTAGGGAATGCCGACCAAGAGAGGCGGAATAGTCGCGAAGGCAAGTTCGCGATCTTCCGCGACAGGCTTTCCCGTAAGGGTCAGGTGTCTGTTATTCGTTGATTATAGAACCGGATTTGATATCACAGTTAACTTCTCGTTAAAAAAGACAGAAAAACATTGATTTTACCGAATCTTTACATTTTTGAATGGGAAATTTTACAAAAGCTGACGGTCTTCATAGATATCGATGGGTTAGCTTTGAGAAGCAGTTGTCGAATTTATACCAATAAATCATGGCAGAAATTTTTGGAACAGAGGGCGCAGATAGTTTGGTTGGAAGTGACGAAGCAGATTCTATTTTTGGGCTAGATGGAAGCGATACCCTTGTGGGAAGTCAGGGGGGGGGGTGACACCCTTATCGGTGGCTTGGGGACTGATTCTTTATTTTCCTTTGGGGATAATAACTGGCTTTTTGCAGGGAAAGGGGATGATATTGTTCAGAGTGATAGAAACTTTGGTCGGAGTGGAACAGATACGATGTTTGGTGATATCGGAAACGACGTGCTGAGGGGGTTCGATGGAAACGATTTAATCTTTGGAAATAATGACCAAGATGAGATTTCTGGAGGAAATGGAAATGATACTCTATATGGAGGTCAAGGTAATGATAATATCGATGCCGATGACGGGAATGACCTCCTGTTTGGAGATTTGGGAAACGATACGATGAGAGGACGCAATGGAAACGACCAGTTTGTAATTGGGTTTGGAACGGACATTATTATTGATTATGGCTTGGGTACTGATAGTATTCTCTTGCAAGGAAACATTACCGAAGCTGATTTAGAGTTTGTAGATGGAGCAGAAGTTAATGCAGGATTGAATTTTCGGGACGATATATCGATTAATTTGCGTTCAACGGGCGAAACTTTAGCGATTCTTGCGGATATAAGCCTTGAAGAATTCAATCGAATTAAGATTATTCAACCCCTAATTATTTAAGAGTTTGGTTTCACTTCATTTAACCCAAGCTACAGGCTATAAAAACCCGGTTTTTTAAAAAAACCGGGTTTTTAGATTGGACGCAATTTTAAACGAAAAGTTGCTGTTTTTCTGAATGAACCGACTCAGAATTTAACACATTTTTAACAGCCAAAAGTTTAACCGCACAAGCCTTTAATTCCGGCTGCAAAGAATCGGGACAAGATTCGGGATGAGTCAAACTATTCGCCTCGGCTTGTTCTGCCCACAAACTACCCCAGTGCATCGGAACAAACAGAGTTCCGGGTGTAATCCCTTTCGTTATTTTAGCAGGAAATCTTCCCATTCCGCGACGCGATCGCACTTCAATTATTTCCCCTTCATTAATGTCTAATTTTGCCGCATCCCGAGGATGAATTTCGATAAAAGGTTCCGGGTGCATTTTCGCCGTTTTTTCGATGCGACCCGTGCGAGTTTGGGTGTGCCACTGACCATAAAGCCGCCCGGTTGTCAACACATAGGGATAATTTGGGTCTGGAGGTTCTGCCAAACCTTTGGAATGATAAGCGCCAAATTTCGCCCGTCCGTCGGGAGTATTAAAACGCAAATTCGTATACAAACGCTTATTATAAACCTGTTCATCTTTACTACTTTCTGAACAAGGCCACTGTATCGACCCAAACTGACTTAAACTTTCGTGAGTTATCCCCGTCATTTCGCAGGGTCGGTCGCGAGTTAATTGAACAAATTCTCGCCTAACTGCTGCGGAATCTGCAAAATTAAACTTATCCGCAAACCCCAAACGTCGCCCCACTTCTGCAAAGATTTCCCAGTCGGCTTTTGCTTCTCCCAAAGGCGAACGAAACGCCGGACATAATGTTACCATCCGTTCGGAATTTGTCATCGTTCCCGTTTTTTCGCCCCACTGCGCCGCCGGTAAAATTAGGTGAGAAAATTCAGCCGTTTCTGTGGGATAATAAGCGTCTTGATAAACGGTAAAAGGAGATAGTTTCAAAGCGGCTTTTGTGCGTTCCAAATCGGGCATACTGACAGCCGGATTCGTTGCCGCTATCCACAATAACCCCACATTTCCCCCTTCTAAACCCGTTATCATATCCCAGGCGGGTAAACCGGGATTAGGTGAAATACTTCCGGGTTTTAAGCCCCAAAATTCCTCTATTTCGGCGCGATGTTGGGGATTTTTGATAACTCGATAACCAGGTAAAATATGCGACAGTCCGCCGGCTTCCCGTCCGCCCATTGCGTTGGGTTGACCTGTTAAAGAAAACGGACCCGCCCCCGGTTTTCCGATATTTCCGGTCATCAAATGCAGGTTAATTAACGTTCTAACTTTCGCCGTTCCTTCTGAGGATTGATTCATCCCCATCGACCACAACGAAAGCACCCGTTTTGATTCTCCCCACCACCGGGCAGCTTTTTCTAAATCATCCAAACGAATTCCACATTTTCGGGCAACAAGTTCGGGTTTATAATGACGAATTACTTCGGCGTATTCGGGGAAACCTTTTGTACAATCTTCTATAAATAAACTGTCAAATAAACCCCACTTCATCAATAAATGAGCGATACCGTTTAGCAGGTCGATATCCGTTCCGGGTTTGATGGCTAAATGTAAATCTGCGGCTTCTGCGGTTTGGGTACAACGGGGGTCAACTACTATCATTTTCACCGATTTATTTTTCTTGTGGTGAACCCGCAGGCGGTTAAAAATAATCGGATGACATTCGGCTGTGTTTGTACCAATTAAAAATGCACAGTCGGTTTCTTCTAAATCGTCGTAACAGCAGGGTGGGCCGTCAGTGCCAAAACTTTGGATATATCCCGACACCGCAGAAGACATACAGAGGCGAGAATTGGCATCAAAATTGTTGGTTCCGAGGCATCCTTTTAACAGTTTTTGGGCGATATAATAGTCTTCGGTTTGAAACTGTCCCGACCCGTACATACAAATTGCTTCCGGCCCTTTTGTTACCCGAACCGTTTGAATTTGTTGTACAATTCGGTCGAACGCTTCATCCCAACTGACCCGACGAAAAGGTTCGTTTAGGGAGTCTCGCATCATCGGATATTTGAGACGGTCTTTATCGAGGGCTTCGCTAACTGTGGCGCCTTTAACACACACTTTACCCTGGCTTGAAGGATGATTTCGGTCGCCTCTAACTTGCCAAATTGGGTTTCCTTGTTTGTCTCGGTTGGTGGCTTTTCCGGGTAACGCAGGCGGTAAAACATCTAAACCGCAGCCAACACCGCAGTAAGGACAAAGGGTTTTCGTCGGTTCAGTCATAAACAGTTATCAATTCTTCAATTATTTTGTACCGTAGGGGCGCATGGCAATGCGCCCTCTATTCAAGTTATTTTGTACCGTAGGGGTGCATGGCAATGCGCCCAGAAAAAACGTTGGTTTGGAGTAGTTTTAAGGGTGGGATTTTGGGGCGGGTTTGGTTAAATCTCCGAAGTGATATTATTAGAAATTTTTTATAAACCCGCCCTACAAAAGGGTTAGAATTGTTTGGTTTCTGAGGCAAACATCGGTTCTGGGTTGATAATTTGTACTTCTTCTTCGCCTTCGTGATGTTCTGCAAAGGAACCCTTGGGTTCTTTTAGGAAAAACCAACACAAACAAGCAACAATCATCGAAGCCACGCCCAACACTTCAAAGAAAATTCGGTTGCCAATATCGCCTTCGGGTAACAAGCTAAATAGGGTTAAATAAGCCACCGCCCCAACGTTACCATAAGCGCCAACATTTCCCGCAATTTGTCCGGTAACGCGGCGTCGAATTAGAGGTACAATTGCAAAGGTTGAACCTTCACCCGCCTGTACAAAAAATGAACAACCCATTGTTAATAAAACGGCAAAGGGAAGGAACCAACCGCCCGTTACTCGACCCATCATTAAATAACCAATTGCCATTCCTGCGGTTAATGCGGTCATTGTGGCTTTTCGGCTTCCCAATTTGTCGGAAATTAAACCACCACCGGGACGGGCTGCAAGGTTCATAAAAGCGTAGCTGGCGGCTATCATTCCTGCGGCTTGTTTGTTCAAACCAAAGGTTAATTCAAAGAAGGCGGGAAGCATGGAAACGGAAGCAAGTTCGGAACCGAAATTAACAAAGTAAGTGAGTTCTAATAATGCAACTTGGGAGAAGTTATAGCGCTCGTTTGGTGCGTAACGTTTTTTACCGGTGAGGAGGTCTTTGTTAACACTCCAGCAACCGTAAGCTTGGAATAAATACAGCCCAACTAAACCCAACCAAACGATATACATTCCCCCGGTTGTTAAGAATCCAACTTTACTTAAACGCCAAGCAAGAACACCGAGAATTACGTTTAAAGGCACGTTCATCAACATTAAAAACCAAAAGTCTTTAACAGTTGTGACTTCAATTCCGGTGGCTTTTGCGGGACGTTGATAAACTTTTCCAGAGGGCGTATCTTGAACGTTAAAATAGTACAGCATTCCGTAAAGTGCGGCGATAATTCCGGTTCCCGCAATTGCCAGACGCCAGTTAATTAGACTCCCGCCACCAAAGCTTAATATTGCTGCAATTGTTGGCAAAGTAAACGCTGCTGCTGCTGAACCAAAGTTTCCCCAACCGCCATAAATTCCTTCTGCTAAACCAATTTCTTTCGGGGGAAACCATTCGGCAACCATGCGAATTCCGATTACAAATCCCGCACCAACAATACTTAACGCCAAGCGAGAAATAACCAGTTGGTTGAAGTCTTGCGCGAGGGCAAATCCCACACAGGGAACCGCCGCATACATTAATAAACAAGTATAGGTAATTCTGGGGCCGAATCTATCAAGAACCATCCCAATAATAATTCGGGCGGGAACCGTTAAGGCGACGTTACAAATGGCTAGAGTTCTAATTTGGGCGGCTGTTAATCCTAAGTCTTCTTGTACTGCTGTTGCTAAAGGCGCCAGGTTAAACCAAACGACAAAAGTTAGGAAGAAAGCAAACCAAGTCATATGCAGAATTTTGTATCTGCCGCGCAATGACCACAATTCTGTTAGCATTAACGATTCTCCTTAGATAGTTTTAAGTAATGAATGAAGATGATTGCGATGAACAACCCGATTTCTGGTGAGTCTAGATTTATTTTTACTTTTAGAAATCGGGTTGGCGTTTAACTGTTCCTTGAACTCCGATAGGGTTTAATTTTTTCCCAACCAGGGGTTAACTTGTAAATTACCACTGGGGCTTAAGACAACTAAGAAGTTAGCAACTTTTTCGGATAACATTTCGGCTTTTTTGTTGTAAAGTTCATCGATGGGAACTTCCGATAAATGCTTGGCTGCGGCTTCGTTTAGCGGCGCATAATCGGCGATTTCTCCATTTTCTTGAACTTTGACTTGATAAACTAAGTTATCGGAAAATGTGGGGATTTGTTGCCAAGCTTGATCGACTTCATTATACAGTTTTTGGTTCAAACTTGCAATTAAATTCGGGTCGGTAATTTCGGCTTCGGTTTCAATCAAAGTTGTCTCAACTGCGGAAGAAACAGATGGGTTTGTAGCTGTTTCTGCTGCGGAAGTTTGAGAAACTGTAGCCGTAGAATTTGCTGCAACGGGTTCGGTTTGGACGGGTGTTGTAGAAGATGTTGTGGTGTTTGTGGTTTGAGTTGCAACTGTTTTTTCAGCTTCTTTGGCGAGTTTGGCTTCTGATAATGTATGTTGCCAATTCATCAACATAAAACCGCTAAAAACCGCAACACCAACCGCAGTAATTGACTTGAGAATTAAAGGGGATTCTTGAGAAGTTTTGGCGTTGGAAGTCATTTCGTTAGCAACCATTTTTGAGGTTCTCCTTAGTGTATTGTTGAGTTAAATTTCTGAAAATTGGGTAAATTAACCCTATCGTTAATTCAATTAACGAAAATGATGACGAAACTGTTAAAAACTGAATATTGTCTGATTCTTAGTATCGAAACTCAGACGATTTATAGAGCTTTTGCGCCGAATTTATCGATTAACAAATCTCGCAATAGGGGTTTAAGATCTTCGCAGGGAATTCCTTTTTGAACGCAGCTTCCCAACTCGGCATCTTTCCCAACTTTGCCGCCCATATATAGGTCAACACCTTCTACCATTTTACCATCTTTTCTGGCTTTTGTACCCATTAAACCAATATCTGCGACTTGCGGTTGACCGCAGGAATTCGGACAGCCAGTCCAATGAATTCTAACGGGTTTTGTAAAGGTCAATTCGGCTTCGAGTTCCTTAACTAATGCCAAAGCACGATTTTTAGTTTCTATCAAAGCAAAGTTGCAAAATTGGGCGCCTGTACAAGATACTAACGCTCTGGTTAATGGTGCGGGTTCAATGCTAAATCTCTCCAACAACGGTTCGGCTAAAAACGCATCAATTCGAGAATCTGAAATATAAGGAATAATCAGATTTTGTTCAACGGTTAGGCGAATTTCACCCTTTCCATAAACCTCAGCTAAACGCGCCAATTCAAACATATCGTTCGCATACAAACGTCCGATAGGAACGTTTAAGCCAACATAATTAAATCCCGCTTGTTTCTGAGAATAAACCCCAATATGATCCCGTTTATCCCAGAGAATTTCATCTTTTTCGGCTTCCGCTTCTAAAGTCTCACCCATTTGGTTTTCAACTTCGCTGCGAAACTTGTCTATTCCCCATTCATCTATTAACCACATCAGGCGAGATTTTTGACGGTTTGCTCTCAACCCGTTATCGCGGTAAACTTCTAAAATCGCCCGACACAAACTAACAACTTGATCGGGTTTTACCCACACATTTAAAGGAATAGCCGCTTCGCATCTTTTGGCGGAAAAGAACCCCCCAACTAATACGTTAAAACCAAAAGTTTCATCTTTGGTTTCATCTTTTTTAAATGCTGGAACAAAAGCAATATCATTAATTTCGGCGTGAACCGAATTATCCCGACATCCAGCGATCGCAATATTAAATTTTCGAGGTAAATTAGTAAACTCGGGATTTCCTTCGCTATTGTTGGTGATCATATCTTGAACTTGTTGCACCAACTCACGAGTATCATAGAGTTCATCGGCGTCGAGTCCAGCAACCGGCGAACCCGTAATATTGCGGACATTATCCATCCCCGACTGAACGCTGGTTAACCCCACTTGTTGCATCCGGCGAAAAATTTCCGGCACATCTTCGAGGCGAATTCCTCTTAACTGAAGGTTCTGTCTTGTGGTAAGATCAGCATTACCATCATCACCGTAGCGCTGAACGATTTCTGCCAAAACTCGCATCTGCTCGCTGGTGATAATTCCGCTCGGCATTCTCAGCCGTAACATAAACTTACCCGGTGTTACCGGTCGGAAGAATACCCCCAACCATTTTAAACGGTGATCGCGATCGGTTTCATCCATCGCTTCCCAACCGATTCGGGCAAATTCTTCGATTTCTGCTTTAACGGCTAAACCATCCTTTTCGGCTTTTAATTTTTCAAATTTATTGAGCTTGGTTGTTGGCTCTAATGTACTTGTCATTGAGTGTTCCTCTTTCCGTTTGCTTCAAAAAGCAGTTGAGTTTCAAGTTGACAAGCTCCCCAAAGCAAAACTTAACTTATTCAATCAACCCAGTCTGTACCTTATGTAACATTCTGGAGATCAATTGTTAACGTTTGGTTACATTTGCCCGGTTCGGAGCAAAAGGAGCTTAAACCCCTGAACAACTGGACTTTCGAGCCTGAGCCTTCAGGATTACTCACTAGAGTAAGGGCAGAAACCCAGAGGAATCGTAACAAAAACTACAAATTTTGAAGTTATATGAAGTTTTGGAATATGCAAAATGCGTTTTTAACATAAACCCACAGACCCCGACCCCTGGATAGACTTTTCACCATGTTTGACAACATCTGCAAATTCCTCGCCGAAGAATTTTCAACAGAAATACAATCCGCACTTTAATGAAGCGAGGATTGTATAAGCGTTATACAGGTGTTACTATTAAATTAGCTTACAGATGGGGTCTTTTCAGTCGCCAAACTCTCAAAGACCCAAAAGCTTACTGAAACTGATTCTCATCAAGAGTGAAATTCTTCATCAGAGGGTCAGTTTCTCGTTGAGAATTACAACTATTATCACTAACTTCTGTCGTAACTTGATCACCGTCAATTGTGTTTCTTGTGTCTGTTGTATTATCACCAGAACAAGGCGCCATTTGCAAAACCATAGAAATCAACAGAATTACTATGGGTGAATTAATAAAATCAAGGATTTTACGCTGCATTATTTGTTTTTTTAGATTCATACTTTTGCTTGAAAAGTTATTGAAAAATTTTTGTATTTTTGACATTTTTTACTCAATTAATGTTTACAATACTATCTTAACTATAATTATTTGGTCTGTCAATATAAAAAAATAAAAAATCTAATTTTTATAGAGTTTATATCATTTTTATGTCGGATTAATTGATATTTGTTTTAAATAGTGCTTAAGTTCACTGTATATTAGGAATACGCGCTATAGTGAAGACAAAAGTATGATAAGATTGATAAGTAGATCGACAATTGAAAACAGTATGCCTCCACCTTATAGTTATGATTTACGTTAAAAAGCAATTGAAGCAGTTAGCGACTTTATCCCCCTAAATCTCCTGTAAAAAGGGGTCATTTTCAACCCACTTCCTCTCTTCCTCTACAATCTTGGCCGGGTTAGTATTAAATGAGAGAGACATTAGTCAAATTCTACGGAGTGAGATTATGCAAGAATCTGTTATCTATCAAAAAATTAAACAAGAAGGTCGAGAAGAAGGTTTAACAGAAGGTCTTGAAAGGGGTTTGCAACGGGGGATTCAAGAAGGCCGTCAAATGGCGATCGCGGAAATTGCGTTAAACTTACTTAGAGGAGGAATGACAGTCGATCAAGTTGTCGGTTTTACGGGATTATCCGCCAAGCGAGTCCGAGAATTACAGCAAAGTTTAGAAGAGGAATGATGAATGATAAATTGTGAATTGTGAATGATCAATATTTCCTATCTCCTAGAGTTTCCGGGGCGGGTTTAGATAAATTGTTTGCGGGAGATCATGAATCGATTCGGAACCCGTCCCTACACGAATTCAAACTAATTTTTTAAATGATTCCAACAGTATCTAATTATTGGCTAAAAAACGCTCAAATTCCAGCTTGTTTGTTGAATAATGTTGTTCTGGAACAAACGCCGAACCGAGAAGGTTTGGTTAATGTTGATTTAGAAATTGCAGACGGTGTAATTGGTCAAATTGTGGCGAGTGGAACGGTTGAAACGGGGGAAATTCCAACCGTTGATTTGGATAAAAAACAGGTTTGGCCTTGTTTTGTAGATGTTCACACTCATTTAGATAAAGGTCATATTTGGGAGCGAACACCCAACCCAGACGGAACATTTCAGGGGGCGTTAAAAGCGGTTTGGGAAGATATAGAACTTTGGAATTTTGAAGATATTTATCGCCGGATGGAGTTTGGATTAAAATGTAGTTATGCTCACGGAACCAACGCCGTTAGAACTCATTTGGATTCCGGTGGAAAGTTGGCGAATATCAGTTGGGAGGTGTTTAAAACCTTACAAAAAGAATGGTCAGAGCGGCTAATTTTACAGGCGGTTGCTTTGGTAACGTTGGAAGAATATCTGACTCCTGCGGGGGAAAAGTTGGCGGATAAAGTGGCAGAATTTGGGGGAGTTTTGGGCGGCGTTGCTTATATGAATCCGGAGATTGATCGCCAAATTGAACGGGTTTTTCAACTTGCAAAAGACCGAAATTTAGATTTAGATTTCCATACCGATGAAAATGGCGACCCGGATTCTATTACGTTAAAAAAAGTTGCAGAAACGGCGTTAAAAACAGAGTTTTCGGGTAAAATAGTATGTGGTCACTGTTGTAGTTTGGCGGTTCAATCTCCCGAACAGGTAAAGGAAACTATAGCGTTAGTTAAACAAGCGGGAATTGGAATTATTAGTTTACCGATGTGTAATTTGTATTTACAAGATCGGCAATATCAGGATAATTTAGAGTTAACCTGTACACCCCGTTGGCGTGGAGTAACGCTATTACACGAGTTAAAACAGTCGGAAATTCCGGTTGCAATAGCGAGTGATAATTGTCGCGATCCGTTTTATGGTTTTGGCGATCACGACGGGTTAGAAGTGTTTAAAATGGCGGTCAGAATTGCCCATTTAGATCATCCCTTTGGAGACTGGCCAAAAGCCGTTACTCGAACTTCTGCGGAGTTAATGGGATTATCAAAAATAGGTCAAATTGGCGTCGGATTACCTGCGGATTTGATAATTTTTCAAGGTCGTTATTTTAGCGAGGTATTATCTCGTTCTCAGCATGATAGAATTGTTTTGAGAAAGGGCAAAAAAATTAATACAATGTTACCCGATTATTCTGAATTAGATGATTTGTGTTGAACTTCACCCCCAACCCCACTAAACATATAAGCCAAAAAGCAGGTAACTTTCTCGCGCACCGGGTTTTTTAATCTCTCAGTTAATTAATGTTTGTTATCGGTGCGGGGTGAGTTGATCTCAATCTCTCAGAAGTAATTGAACATATAAGCCAAAAACCCGGTTTCTTTGAGAAACCGGGTTTTTTAATTGGTTTGCGGGTAAAAACTAACCCCAAAAATTAAATAATAAGGCATAAAGATAACCAATAAATTCGGAAATAACAGTCCGAAATCCCTGACTTGAAAGCCACCATTTTTCCGCATGATATTCTTTTGAGGGAATAGAAATAATCCCAACTTGAATATCGGGATGAAGATATTTTTTAAAAACCATCCAACTGCGACGAGCATGAGGGCCTAAAGAGCAGAGATTAATTGATTTAATGTTTAAATCTGAAGTTTTTAGCCAATCTCGGAGTGCAATAGCAGTGGTTTCTGTGCGGTTACGAATAACATCCGGGCCGGGAACCGCAATGACTTGAGTTTCATCTAAACCCAGTTTAATAAAAGTGGCTGCGGTGAGGTTTGCAAAGTCTTTATATTCAGCTAAATAATATCCTTTTGGTAGAGAAACTCCAGTGGTGAGAATTTTTTTATAATTCCCTTTTTTAAATTCTACTAAAGCGGATTTTATTGCATAATCGGCTATCCATCCTTCCGTAACTAAAGCATCCGCTGGAATGGGATCATTAACGGCGAGAAAAGGATAGAGACTCAAAAATGAAACTAGAGTGATTGTCATCAAAAACAACAAAGTAATAACCCACCCTTTGAGGGTGAGTGTCCAAATTTCTTGACGCCGAATCAGGTTTAATTTCTGAAGTTTTCTACAAGAAAAAAGCGAGGGCATTTGAGTTATTTAAGTCGGCAAGGGTTTAGGCTTTTGCCCGTTGGGCGTGGAGATAGTCGAACACACTTTTATCACCGATATCGGAGGGAATCTCTTGAAACGGTTTACGAAGGGCAAAAATCATAAATTGAATCGCCCAGAAAAACAGTAAAAACTTTTGATTCATCACCGACCAAATTCCCACCATAAACCCTAACAAAAGTAAGGGAACCAGAGGGGTTAACAGCTTGGTTTCGATGCGGTTAAAGCAAAAGGCTTCTTTAAAGTAAATTCCGGTGAGGGCTGCAAAAGAAAAGCCAATTCCGAGTAAAGTTAAAGGTTGATGGTAGACGGTTAGGGCTAAGGGTTCAGGACTTTGAAACGCTACAATTACAGAAGCGACACCGCCAATCAACCAAAATAGTTGTAACACTCGGTGTAAAATGACGAGATAGATATGAATGGTGAATAAGCTAACACCCAAGGCTAACCAAAAACCAAAATACAGGGGGGTTAAGGCTTGCAGGACAAGGGGGTTATTGCCTTGCCATAATACTAATCCTGTGGCTACAGCAAAGCACAGGGCTGCTATCATTAAGCCAGTGCGGTAAATAATGACACCGATGCGATCGCTATCGGTAATCGTATATTCGCCGAACTGCCCTTGATAGACTTCGGGTTGTAATGAGTGCAGTTGTTGTGTCATCGTTGCCTCCTACGGGTTAATGCTTTAATGCATCTATCGAAATATACTCAGTCGCTCAATCTGTGTCAGGTGAGAATATAATGTCTAAATCTTATCAGAAAAATCAAAAACGTCAGCCACAGCCTACACCTGAAGATATCCAACCCATTCAAATTGATGAAACGATTTTAACGGGACCGAATAACAAAAGTAAAGGAAATCAACAGGAACATTTAATGGTATCGATGGCAAATGTTCTCGAACAAATGGAGTCCTTAGGATTACTCGATCCTGAACAATTGATGCAAGAATTTGGAGAGGTCGATCAAGAAGAATTTGAAGCAAAAATTAAAAAAATTCTGGGAAATCGAGAAATTGATGTCGATGAAGCCAACTTAAATCGATATCTCAAATACCTCAAAACAAATATTCAAAAACCTTGCTATCTTACGGGAACTGAAGAATTTTTGTGGGAGGAAGATTATCTGTTTGGAGAAGGTTCTCAGAGTAAATATGAAAAACTCAAAAAAACTCAGCCTTCTTATACCGATGTTTTTACCTTAGTTAAATTTTCAGATACCCTCTCAGAAGTTGATGGTTTGTTGGTAGAAGTTCAGCGGGTCAATGATAAAAAAACCTTTGTTCTTCCTTTAGCAGACTTAGAAGTTACGGATGAAAGTTCTCCCAATTATCAACTGATAGAAGATTATTTAATGTGGTTTTTGAATTGTATGTAAACTATCATTTCTGGTCTTCTGAGGTTTGATATTATGTCCGGTTGATTAATTCTGTTAGGGGGGCTGAACAACAGTGAACAGTGAACAGTGAACAGTAGACAGTGAACAGTTATAGCAGGTAAAACTCACGCACTGATAACTGAAAACTGTA
Source organism: Lyngbya sp. (assembly GCA_035285085.1). Taxonomy (GTDB): domain Bacteria; phylum Cyanobacteriota; class Cyanobacteriia; order Cyanobacteriales; family Microcoleaceae; genus Capilliphycus. Next base: position 13,121 of record JAYKHV010000059.1, read on the forward strand.
AACTTTTTTCACTGGTCACTGATAACTGAAAACTGTAAACTGTAATGAACCCGCCCCTACAGAGCGATAATTGATTAGTCGGACATGATATTATGGTCTAAACCCGAACTTTTGCAGGGCTAACGGTTGCTAATGCTTCGACTAAACTGCGGACCGCCGCCACCATTGCAACTTGATCGTTGAGACGGTTAACAGCAGAACCGACGCCAATACCCGAGGCCCCGGATGCGATCGCCAGAGGTGCGGTAACGCTGGACAGTCCAGACGCACACAACACGGGGACCGATACCGTCCGAGAAATTTCGTAAGCTGCGGCTAAGGTGGGACCGGCTTTTTCCATTAAACCCAAAGTTCCCGGATGAACGGGTTGGGAACTGGTACCGCCTTCGGTTTGGATGATATCGGCGCCGGCTTCAACTAATTCTAAAGCGAGTTGGACTTGTTGATCGAGTTCGAGAATGTGGGGAACGGTCACGGATAGGGTAATATCGGGAAGGAGCGCTCGCGTTTGTTCGGTGAGTCGCAACACGTCCTCCGCCTCAAACCGCAGTCCTTGGGCGTAGAAAGCGTCAAAATTCCCAATTTCGATCAAGTCCGCACCCGCATCGACGCAGGGAACAAACTTGGCGGGTTCAACGCTAGAAACGCAAATGGGGAGATGGGTTAAATTCCGGGCCATCCGCACCAAAGCGACATCGGCGGCGATATCAACGAAGGTTGCACCCCCCTGAGTCGCTGCATTCACCGTTGCGACTACCCGTTGAGTGTCAAAATTCATCAAGCCGCTAATGATTTTAAGCGCTTTTCCTTGGTGAAGTGCTTGTTTAATGGGAGAATTGTTGAGCATATTAAGACCTCAGCCTAGACTTTCTTCAAGTTTATTGTTACAGAGTTCTGCATCACTACAGACACCAATTATACAGAGAAATTCGGGAAAAAGTTCAACCCGGTTACTCTGTTTTATTCTTCTAAATGATAACGCTGAGGTTGACGAAATTTGTAGATATCTGCAATCACTTTCACCCAACTCTCAGCCAAAGACTCTAAAATTTTATCACCTTTTTCTTGAGTTGCAACCGTTGCATCTCCCAAAACCCCGCTTTGGGTTAAATCTCGCGTTACCCACGCAAAAGGCAGTTTTCCCTCCATACTCAGCATACTGTTTTCGGGTAAATTGTAAGGATATTCGCACAAAACTCGATCTTTTTTGACTTGTTCCGGCAAAATTGACAGCATCACACTCGTTTCTGCGTCGCCGGCGTGTATTCCATATTCTAACTCTTTTGGGGTTAATAGTTCGGTCGCCGCATTGGGAACTCGCCAAACAAACAGTGGAAAGATCATAAAATCTTCATATTTTTGATGCAAGTCTCGCGCTACCATTTCCAAAATTTGCGGTTGTCCTCCGTGAGCATTTATAAAGACTAATTTGCGAAATCCGGCTCGATAAATGCTTTCTCCCATTTCTATTAATACCATAGAAAGGGTGTTGCTGCTTAAAGTAATTGTACCGGGAAAATGCCAATGTTCGTTGGATTTGCCATAAAATAATGTTGACAGGGCGTAGGCGGGAATCTCAGCATTAAGTTTAGCTAAAGCTTGACCCGTTACTGCGGTAGCAATGGCAGAATCAACAATTACAGGTAAATGGGGTCCGTGTTGTTCAATCGAACCAATGGGTTGAATAATCACCACATTTTCTTTATCGGACATTTCGTGAATTTCTGTCCAGGTTAGATAGGGAAAAAAGCGCTCGGGGGGAATAAAGTTGTGCATAACTCAGAAGGAGAAACTGATGGCTTATAGTGATTTTACACTTAACAAAGTTATTAAACAGTTTAACTTAAAACTCTCCGAAAAACTACATCTGTTTGAGGATACTCCAGAGTTAGAGTGCAGTCAATATTTGAGAGATACTTTAGAATATAATATTCCGTTGGCGCTCGCGAGCAACAGTGAAAAAGCACGTTCAGAGATGATCATTGCTCCCCTTCTCATTGAACTGAGAAAACAGTTGAACTCACAAATTAGCTTGTTTTCGGGAATAGAATTTAACGTTGATGAAGAACAAGGTTTAAAAGGAATTTGTGATTTTTTAATTAGTCGTTCTCCCGAACTTTTGATGATGACGGCTCCCGTTATTCTTATTGTTGAAGCGAAGAAAGAAAATTTGAATGCTGGTTTGGGTCAGTGCGTTGCAGAAATGGTCGCGGCTAAATTGTTTAACGAACGAGAAGAAAATCAAATTAAAACTATTTATGGTGCGGTCACAACGGGAAGTATTTGGAAATTTCTTAGACTCCAAAACGATACCGTAGAAATTGATTTGGGAGAATATTTCATCGACAATGTTAACAAGATATTGGGAATTTTATCTCAGGGTGTTATGGCTTGAGGTTGGTTTTAATAAAAGGTCTGATAAAATAGAGTCAAACCCGATTAATTTTAATCCGAGTCATGGAAGAAATTATTCAACTTAAAGAACTCCTCCTCAAAGGTGATATTCAAGGTTCGCTAGCGATTGTTAATGAATTAGAAGAAATGAGCAGAGATGACATTATTAACAATATTCGCAGTTCCGCAGTCATTCTATTAATTCATATCATTAAACAACAAACAGAACATCGCACAACTCGTTCCTGGGATGTCTCAATTCGCAATTCGATTTTAGAAATTAGAGCCAAAAATAAACGTCGGAAATCAGGAGGAGTTTATTTACCTCCAGTAAAAGAAGCTTATCCCCAAGCCATTAACAAAGCCTCTCTAGAAGTAGAAGAAGGTCGTTATGAAGCCGAACAATTAGAACAGTTAGTTAGTCGAGACGAAATTTTAAATCAAGCCATGCAGTTAATTTTAACAGAAAATTGATTCCAAACATATAATCGGGTATGATATTTAAAGTCATTAATTTTTAATCGATATCATCCCATGAAAAAAACCTCGAAAATTTTACTGAGTTTCTTTTTCAGTTTACTCTGGATCAGTTCTTGTACGTCTCAACCTCAAACCCAACAATCTACAAATTCTAACACAACCCCAGATAACACTTTAAGACTATTATATTGGCAAGCACCGACCATTCTCAACCCCCATTTATCCACAGGATTTAAAGACGCCGAAGCCAGTCGAATTACCTTAGAACCTCTCGCCAGTTTCAACAACCAAGGGGAACTTATACCCTTTTTAGCCGCAGAAATTCCCACAATAGAAAATGGCGGAATTGCTAAAGATGGAAAATCAGTTACCTGGAAATTCAAACAAAATATCAAATGGTCAGATGGAACCCCTTTCACAGCCGATGATGTTATTTTTACTTATGAATTTATCAGTAATCCTGATGTCGGTTCTTCTAATGCGGGAACCTATAAAATCATTGAAAGCGTGGAAAAAATCGATGATTTTACCGTTTAAATAAACTTTAAAGATGTAACACCCGGTTGGTTTTTAGTGTTCGTGGGTACCGAAGGAATGATTTTACCCAAACACAAATTTCAAGACTACAACGGCGCAAATTCTCGTCAAGCACCCGCCAATTTAAACCCGGTGGGAACAGGTGCTTATAAAGTTGTAGAGTTTAAACCCGGAGATGTGGTTATTTACGAACCCAACCCCAATTTTAGAGACGTAGAAACACTCAGTTTTCAACGAATTGAACTCAAAGGCGGAGGGGATGCAACCTCAGCAGCGAGAGCGGTTTTACAAACAGGTGATGCTGATTATGCGTACAATTTACAAGTCGAAGCCGGCGTTTTAAAACAGTTAGAAGCCGGAGGAAAAGGAAAGATAATTTCTAACTTCGGTTCGTTGATGGAACGAGTATTAATTAATCAAACCGACCCTAATAAATCCACCCCCGAAGGCGAACGTTCTAGCTTAAAAAATCCCCATCCTTTTTTCAGCGATGAATCTGTACGTCAAGCCTTGAGTTTGGCGATAGATCGAGAAACAATTGCAAATCAACTTTATGGCGTTACGGGAACAGCAACGGCGAATTTTATCGTCGGACCCCAACAATTTATTTCCAAAAATACCGGCTATGAGTTCAACCTGCAAAAAGCAGAAGTTTTATTAGACCAAGCGGGATGGAAAGATAGCAACAATAATGGAATTCGCGATAAAAACGGCGTAGAAATGAAAGTTTTATTTCAAACTTCCGTTAATCCCCTGCGACAAAAAACCCAAGAAGTGATTAAACAGTCATTAGAATCAATTGGTATTTCAGTTGAACTCAGAAGTATCGATCCGAGTGTTTATTTTTCAGGAGATCCAGCCAACTCCGACACCGTAGAACACTTTTATGCAGACTTACAAATGTTTTCCACCGGAAACACCAGTCCCGATCCAACCGCTTATTTAAAAACCTATACCTGTGATGAAATCCCCCAAAAAGCCAATAATTGGACGGGAGACAACGCTTCTCGCTATTGTAATCAAAAATATGATAATCTATGGAAACAGGCAACAACGGAACTCGATCCGCAAAAACGCCAACAATTATTTATTCAGATGAACGATGTGTTAGTCAAAAATGCGATAGTCATTCCGTTGGTCCATCGAGCCGATATAATCGGAGTAAACAATCAAATTACAGGCGTTGAGTTAACCCCTTGGGATTTAAACACCTGGAATATTCACAACTGGAGAAAAAAATAACCCCATGATAGATACAAAATGGGTACAAAAGATGGAATAATAGTAAAAAGCGCGGTCGTGTGTTCACTGAGGAGGTTTGACAAAATGATAAATCCGAATGTGTTTTTCTGGAGGTAAAGATGTTTGAATTTCAACCTCTCAAAGCGGGAATGAAACTGTCTGTGGTGCTTAGTTTGGGTTTGGGAATTTCCAATTGTTCGGTACTGGAAACCGCCTTTGAACCTTTCATTTCTGAGTCTTCTGAGTCTTCCCCTCAACCCACTCCTTCACCACAGGTTAAAGATTATCGCACCTTCTCAGATTGGTGTTCGAGTCGGGAAAGTTTGGCTTTAGAAACTCAACAAACTGTCGAGATTTTATTACAAGTTGCTGGGGTAACAGATTGTAAATTAGCTCAAAAAAGTCTTTTATCCGTCACAGAACTCGATCTCAGTCGCAGTAAAATCAACGATCTTTCTCCGTTAATTACATTACCTCATCTTACCCGTCTCAACCTCAGTGAAAATCAAATTACTGACTTAACTCCTGTATCGACTTTAACCAACTTAACGCGACTCAACCTGAGTAGTAATCTTATTCAAGATTTGAGTCCTATTGCAGATTTATCCAATCTAGAAATCTTACTTCTGTATAAAAATGAGATCGAAGATATTAGTCCTCTTTCTAACCTGTCAGGGTTAACCGAACTCAGTTTAGACAGTAATCAAATTAGCGATATTAGTCCGCTTTCAGAACTGAATAATTTAACGAATTTGAGTCTCAGTGAAAATCAAATTCAAGACTTGAGTGTGATTGCAAATCTCGACAATTTAACTCAACTCAGTTTAAATGGAAATAAAATTACTGATGTCAGTTTAATCTCTGAACTCCCGAATTTAACTCAATTGAATCTTAAAACTAACCAAATTGAGGAGATCGATTCTTTATCTAATCTCAGCAATTTAAAAGAACTCAACCTCGATAGTAATCAACTCACAAATATCAGTGCTTTATCCTCACTCACTCAACTCGAAACCTTGAGTCTGAGTGAAAACAAGATCACTAATATTCAACCCATTTCTAATTTAGAAAGCCTAACAACCCTACAACTGAGAAGTAATCAACTCTCCGATCTAAAACCGTTAAGTTCACTGACAAATTTAACCGAAGATTTGAACTTAATTGATAATCAAATTACTGATATTAAACCTCTGTCAAATCTCAAAAATTTAACGCGACTGGGATTAAGTAAAAACGAGATTGTTGATGTCAAACCCCTCTCGAATTTAAGTGAATTGGTGATTTTGTATTTGGATGAAAATAAAATTACCGACGTTAAACCGTTAGCTAGTTTAACTAACTTAACCGAACTTAACCTCTGGAGCAATCAAATTAAAACGATAGAATCCCTTTCTCCTTTGGACAATCTCACCTATTTAGGCTTACAAGAAAATCCCATTGAGAAAAAACAATGTCCGGTACAACCTAAATCTATCTGTCAATTTTAAAACAGTAATTTAAACCCTTTGCGATCGCTAAAATATTCTCTGTTACTCACCTAGATTTAGAAGTCTAGGTATATTTTTATGTATATTGCTATACGAAATTTTGAGAAAACTGATCTTTAGTTATACGGAAAATTACACCAAATGTAGCGTAAATTTGAAAGTTTGTCAACAACTATCACTATATCTGGTTATAGAGTACATTGGAAAAATGTCATTAAATTAAAGAACTTTGAGTTCAAGGAGAGAACATATGACATCAGCAGAAAGGGTAGCACTGATGATCGCAGTCGCTATTTTCGGGACTACTACCGTTTGTATTCTATTCGGATATGCTTACCGAATTGAATTGGAATATCAAGATCCTGGACGAGGAGGACGAATTTATCTTGATGGAGCCCCGGAGTCTAAATGAAAAAGCCCACAGTTATAGGTCGCAAAATTTAATTTGCGGAAACTGTGAGCTACGTTTATATTCTGTAGCTACATCATTGCACAAATGAATCTTGACTTCAAGATAAATCTTGATACTCAAATCTTGATACTCAAGATAAATCTTGATACTCAAATCTTGAGTATGGTGTAGCAAAATTCTTGAAAGGGAATATTGAGAGTGACGGGGTATTAACTTATCCCGTTACTTTCCCGTGAATAACAGTTAGTTTAACTTAGAGATTAAAACATCTGAATCTCCTTTACCTCTCTTTTTAAGGGAGGTGCCGCAGGCGGAGGGATAAGGAGATTATAAAGGGGTCAAGAGGGGTTGGGGGAGAGGTCACAACCCAATATTTTTTAACAAAATCCTGATTCTACAATTCGGAAGATTACCTTAAACAATACAATCGCTAAAATATAACCCAGTCACCTTACTTGATGCAGAAATCAAGTGTGTTTTTATGTATATAGCTACACAGAATTTGGAAAAAACCTATCTAGAGTTATACTTTTAATTACACCAAATGTAGCGTAAATTTGAAAGTTTGTCAACGACTATCACTATATCTGGTTATAGAGTACATTGGAAAAATGTCATTAAATTGAAGAAGTTTGAGTATGCAGACCCTATACCCAACGGCCATTCCCTCGACAAAGAGCGAAATTCAAGTGATCCGGCGAGATGGATCGCGAGCCGACTTGGACATTTCAAAAATCCGTAACGTCGTCAATTGGGCTTGTGAAAGCTTAGACGCCAACCCCATCACCCTGGAAGCCGGGTTAACCACTCGCCTGCGAGATGGCGTGACAACCCGCGAAATTCAAGACAACCTGATCAACTGTGCGTTAGAGTTGTGTAGCCCCTCCGAACCCGACTGGCGTTATGTCGCGGGGAGGTTGCACATCTGGAGTTTGTGGAAAGATACGCTCGCCCACCGAGGCTATCGCTACGAAGATTATGCCCGCACCGTTGAATCAAAAGTTAAAACTCACGAATATGATTCAAGAATATTAACTTACACCAAAAAAGAACTGCAAGAAGCCGGAACTTGGATCGATCCAGAATGGGATAAAGATTATGATTATGCCGGGGCGGTGTTGTTAACAAAGCGCTATTTGTTAACCGATGAATTGCCCCAAGAAGCCCTATTAACTTGTGCGTTGCTGTTAGCTTCCGTCGAAAAACCGGAAAAACGATTATATTGGGCGAGGCAATTTTATGAAGCAATCGCCAAGCGGAAAATTTCCTTAGCTACGCCCATTTTAGCGAATCTTAGAATTCCTAACGGTTCTCTAAGTAGCTGTTTTATTACCAGCATGGATGATAACTTAGAGAGTATTTTTGACACCATCAAAGATGCAGCTAGAATCTCTAAAAATGGCGGTGGCGTGGGTACAAATGTCAGCCGAGTTCGCGCCACCGGCAGTTGGGTTATGGGCAAAGCAAATACTTCGGGAGGGGTGATTCCTTGGATTAAATTATTAAATGATACCGCGATCGCAGTTAATCAGGGTAAACTTTTCTGCCCCTCAATGGCGTAAGTCATTGTGCAACACTCCCTTAATTGCTGGAAACTCTCGTGTTAATAGCGGTAAAATAAAATCGGCGCACAACATGAGACAATCAGCAGCCAAGCGGAGTAATGATGGGTAAAAGATGGCAACCAGATGAAATACAGTTTTTGATTGACAATTATCAAAAACTCTCTACTCAAGAAATGGCTAAGGCTCTAAATCGGGACTATTCAACATAGCCAAGAAATACAACGTTAATCACAGCAATATTTCGGCAATCAAAGCTGGCAAAAGTTGGAAGCACATATACCATCATTACTCTGAAGGTTCAGAGACTAGAAGTTGAACTTCGTACACTGTAAGCGATTGACAGTGGAAATAGGGAGAATCCTAGATATAGGATTAAGATATAGTCCGATCTATCTGGTGACAGATAGCTGCTTGAAAAAGCGGGTTAGATATAGCGAATCTAATCGAACGTGAATGGGACGACGTGCGGGTGCAATTACGGTTAGTTTAGATGTTTGGCATTTAGACGTGCCAGAATTTCTAGAAATGCAAACGGAGAACGGCGACCAACGTCGTAAAGCTTATGATATTTTTCCCCAATTAGTAATACCCGATGAGTTTATGCGTCGGGTGATTGCTAAAGAAGAATGGACGCTGGTTGACCCCTATGAAGTGCGAACTAAATTGGGGATTGAACTGGCAGAATTGTGGGGTGAAAAGTTTGAGTTTGCCTATCAGGAAATTGAAGAAAACTTAGACAAAACCTTAACACTATACAAAAAAATAAATGCTAGGGAACTGTTTAAAACCATGATGCGATCGCAGGTTGAAACCGGAATGCCTTATCTCTGGTTTAAAGATACTGCAAATCGCGCTAATCCCAATTCCCACGAAGGATATATTCCGGGGGGTAATTTGTGTCAAGAAAGTTGGTCAAACGTTTCTCCGGGAAAAGAAGCCCATACCTGCAACCTCAATAGTTTAAATTTAGCCAATATTTGGGAAGAAGAATTAGCCGAAATTTGTGAAATTGCCGTGCGTTTACTCGACAATACCATTGAGTTAACTTGTCCTCCCTTTGAAGACAGCAAAATTCACAATCAAAAATACCGAACCATTGGCGTTGGGGCGATGGGTTTGGCGGATTGGTTGGCGAAAAATCAACGGTCTTACCGAGATTTAGATGCCATCAGTCACCTGTTTGAAGATATTGGCTATTACTGCACAAAAACCTCAATGGAATTGGCAAAAGAAAGGGGCGCATATCCAGCTTTTGCGGGAAGTTCTTGGAGTGAAGGAAAGTTAATTGGGGCGAAACCTGTAGAATGGTTTTTAGAGAATGCTGACCAAAAAGAACGTTGGCAACAATTGAGTTTAGATATCCAAAAATACGGGATTCGCAACTCTCATATTACCGCCATTGCCCCCAATACTTCCTCTTCTTTGGTTCAGGGGTGTACGGCGAGTATTTTACCCTGTTACAGTCGCTTTTTCTATGACAAATGGGCCAAAGGAACCGTTCCCATTGCACCGCCTTTTATTCGCGATTATTTCTGGTTTTATCCCGAAAATAAAACCCTCAATCAACAAACAGTTGTTAAAGCCGTCGCCACCATTCAAAAATGGATTGATACCGGAATTTCGATGGAGTTGATTTTTAACTTAAATCAAGGCGTTTATTTTCCCGATGAACCCGAACGTTCTATCAAAGCTAAGGATATTTTTGAAACCTTAGTTATGGCATGGCAAGAAGGCTGTAAAGCGATCTATTATATTAGAACGGTACAGCGTGACAGCTTCAAAGAAGCCGACGAAACCTGTACCGCCTGTGCGAACTAATCCGTCAATTTGTCGTTAGTTGTTGCGGTTGAAATTGAAAACAGATAGGATAAGATCGTAACGAATTAACTTAACTGTAAAACCCATAGAGCCAAGCCGGTCGCAGACAGGTGAATCCGTTACTATCGCTTTTCTATCCGTTTTTCGCGCTTCGCGCCAGCTAACGACGATTCACTCAAATCTATCAACTGGAACATCACTCAAATTTACTCACAAACCATGACAACAACCCTAGACGCTTTTAACAGCAAATCTTCCTCAAAAATGCCCACTAATCCTATCTTTAATCCAGATGGGAATGATAATGTCGAAAACCGTTCAATTTGGTTTGGAGACACAACCAACCTCATGCAATTGAATGATGTCCGCTATCCTTGGGCTGTTGGTTTGTACAAACAAATGCGCGAAAACTTCTGGGTTAATTAAAGGGCAGCCCAGACTAAATCCCCTGAAAACGGTGGAACTCTGTCGCTCTATTCCGAGATAAAACTTGCTGGAAAATTTGCTAGACTTGTGAAAATGTATCGCAGTAAATAGCAAATGGAAGTCAAAACCTGTACAAAATGTCATGTCACTAAGCTAATTTCTGAGTTTCACAAAGATAGTAGGCTGAAAAGTGGGAGAACGGCAAGATGCAAGTCCTGTACTTGTAAGTACAAAAAAGAATACTACGCATCAAGTCGAGGCAAAGCAACAGTCAAAGCTTATGTTGAAAGAAACAAAGAAAAAATATCCGCTTATAATAGGCAATACCTTCAACAATATAGGGATGCTCAGTTTAAAAATCAAAGAAAACTTGAGTTCTGCCTTTATAAAGGAGGACGTTGTGTGGAATGCGGATTCGTAGCATCAGAAGAAACCATAGCAGCTTTTGACTTCCATCACATCAATCCGCAGGAAAAGGAGTACACTCCATCTGATATGTTGATGTTAAAAAAAAAGAAAGTTTTTGAGGAATTAGACAAGTGCATTCTTCTGTGTTCTAACTGTCACAGAATTTTGCATCACAGACAATACCGTGCCAAGCTCGCAAAAAACGAGAAGGTGTAGAGACTAGCCTATTTAGGCGTAGGCTGTAAGCGATTGACAGTCGAAGCGGGGGACATCTAAAGTCTTTAGATGATGATATAGTCCGATCTGTATGGCGACATACAGCAGCTTGAATAAAAAACGGAAGGAAAGCGGTTGTAACGGATTAACTTAACTGTAAGACTTATAAATCTAAGCATCTCACAGATAACCTAATCCGTTGCCATCTTATCCCATCTGTTTTAAGTAAAGCGGGTTGAACCTAGCGAATTCAACCGAACACGATGACCCGAAAAATTAGATATTACTCAAGATGTGGTTGATTATGGAAATTTAACCGCAGATGAACGTCGGGCATTTGATGGAATATTGTCTTATTTAACCTTCTTAGATTCCATCCAAACCTGCAATATTCCCCACCTAAAAAGTAGTGTTACCGCCCCCGAAATTAGCTTGTGTATGGCCGAACAAGTGTCTCAAGAAGCCATGCACAACCAAAGCTATCAATACATGATCGAAACGATTATTCCCTCAGATCGCCGAACATTTGTTTATGACTTTTGGCGCACCGATCCGGTTTTGCGCGATCGCTGTGAATTTATCGCCCGATTCTATCAAAACTACATCGATAATCCCAACGCAGAGAACTATTTTGTCGCATTAATGGCCGACTTTTTACTCGAAGGACTCTACTTTTATAACGGGTTTATCTATTTCTATAACCTCGCCTCCCGAATGTTAATGCCGGGTTCAGCCGATATTTTCAAAATGATTAATCGCGATGAGCTTTCTCACGTTCGTTTGTTCCAAAAATTAATTCCCGAAGCCCGACAAATCTTTCCCCATTCCGTCGAACAAATTTATGAAATGTTTGACACCGCAGTACAACACGAATGTCGCTGGACTAATCATATTGTTGGGAGTAATATCTTAGGAATTACCGACACCAGCACCGAACAATATACCAAATATCTCGCTAATATTAGATTGCGTTCAATTGGTTTACAACCCCTCTATTCTGAACCCCGGTACACCAAAAGTCCCTACACTCACCTGGAACGATTTTCAGATACCAAAAAAGAAGCCCACACCAAAGCCAACTTCTTTGAAGCCAGCGTTACCAGTTATGTCATGTCTTCAGGAGTAGGAGGTTGGGATGAAATTTAATCCTTTAGGATGAAGCCACAAACCGCCCCTTTCACCGACAATACTATCAAAGGTTGATTGAGTTCCCCCGATTCTCCCCTGGTATCGATACTAGGGGAGTTTTATCTTTCAGTATCACCCGCACCGGGTTTGTTGCGACTGCTTTTAGCTTGATCACCTCTATTTTTCGTTATCGAACCCAGTTTCTCAGGTCTTATAATCATGCGTGTCGGTGAGTTACAGTGGATTTTTGGTTTAAACTGTAATTGTAGAACGATCTGCCGTTTGAACCAGAATATCTTCAACTTGAGTTGGCGTCAGATTGGGATTGGCTTGTAACATCAACGCCACCACTCCCGAAACGTGGGGCGCCGCCATCGAAGTTCCCGAAAGAAATCGATAGGAAACCCCAGAAGCAAGCGGTACCGTTGAATAAATATCCCCAACATCTGAAAAACCCCCATCTCCTCCCGGTGCAACTACATAATTAAGCGGTAAAATACCCGCTCGATTTGAGAAACTTGAAAGTTGATTATTGCGATCGACAGATCCCACCGCAATCCCAAATTGATTGGCAAAACGCGCCGGATAAGACGGGAAAGTTCCGCTTTCATTTCCCGCAGCAATAACCACTACAACCCCCTGTTCTACCGCCCAACTAATGGTATCTAAAACCTCACTAATATAATCATTTCCCCCCAAACTCAAATTAATCACATCCGCCCCATTTTCCACTGCATAACGAATCCCCATTAAAGCATCACTAACCTTACCAAAACCATTTCTATCTAATACTCGTACAGGCATAATTTCAGCGTTAGGAGCAACCCCTGTAATTCCCACTCCATCCTGTGTTGCCGCAGTAATTCCCGCCACATGAGTTCCGTGACCATTCAAATCCATCGGATCGTTATCTTGCTCAACAAAATCCCAACCTCGACTATCATCTACATAGCCGTTATTATCATCATCAATGCCATTACTCGCAATTTCATCCGAATTATTCCAAATATTCGCAAATAAATCCGGGTGATTATAATCAACGCCACTATCAATCACCGCAACAACCACATTTTCTCCCGTGATTCCCTGCGTCCAAACTTCCGGCGCATCAATTAAATCTCGTCCCCAATCATTACCGCCCAAATCGGGAATCTCTGGAAATTCAGGTACTCCAATACTTTGAGAAACCGCAGCCGAAGCATCCGCTAAACCATACCCAAAATCGCTATCAAAACTTTCAAGTATTCCCGGATTATTAAATTGGGGATTGGCTGTGGTAGAAACACTCAAATTGTAAGCCGTCTCGCCCTCGTATTGATAAACAACAACGTAATAAGTTCCTGTTAGTAAAGCATTAATCGACAAAGACTCAGAAAAGTTATAAGGTTGTTGAGAGGTCATTATAATATCAGTAACATCCATCTCTTGATTGTTATTAATATCTTGCAACAGCACTACATCTGCATCCGCATTTAAGCCATCAAGTGTAATATTGATATCACTATCAATATCGAGAACAAAGCGGTAAATATCCTGCGGCGCTAAATCTCCTACAAATTCACTCACCGTAACGCTTCCTAATGTTCCTAAGTCTGTGGCTTGACTAAAAGCAGAATCTGATACAGTAGCAGTCGCAATAAAACGACCATTTAATTGGGTGGGTATCGTGTTTAATACTGAAGCGAGTATCGTATTAGTTTGACGATTTCCAATTAAAGTATTGATTTCTCCGGTTTCCATAAAGACAGGTTCCAGAAAAATATTAGATTCCGGCAAATTATCCGGTAATTTAATCCAGTCCGATAACGGATCAAAATCAACAATTAAATCCGCAAAAGGCATTGAATTTGCTGCGGTTTCGTCCATTAAAACCAGAGTATCTTCTCCCGAACCGCCCAGCAGAAAATCTATCCCAATACCGCCTTCTAAGGAATCATTTCCTTCTTGTCCGACCAGAAAATCATCCCCCAAACCGCCTAACAAAGTATCATTACCCGGATCGCCAGAAAGCTCATCATTTCCCCCATTTCCATTGAGAAGATCATCCCCTTCTCCGCCGATCAACGTCTCATTCAAATCATTCCCAACTAGGTTATCATTTCCGATATTGCTCACTTGCAATTCAGGAACCGTTGCACTCGCTATCCAATTGTCATCACTGGGAACAGATAATCTTTCTAAACCCGTAAATAAACTTGAAGAAACAATTAATGGATTAGCTTTGTCTTCTAAAACAAAGCCATCTTCGAGGAAATTGAACATGAGATTATCCTAACTCGTTAATGGGGAAGTTCTATTGATTTTCTGGAATACAACCAATGCTTCCGAATAAATACAAGAAAGTCATGCTTCAAACACCCCGAAGTAAAGATTTATACTCACTTCCTCACCCAATCATCCGCTTTTTCAAGCTAGATTCTAGAAAGGCTAGCTTTCAGGCTGGTTTTTGTCTAATATCAAGCTGAGGAGGGTTTAGTTCAATCTCTGACAATGAACCACAGCCTATCTATTTCTATTTTAAAAATTTTCTCGGATTCTAAATATTAATTTTTTATTAATCAAGAATCTGTTATCCCTCCAGGAATTTATACTCAGTTTTTTGGGAGAACTAAAGATCGACTTTCCTGAAGTCCTTAGACTCTCCAAAACAATCACTATATAACAGTAAAAGTTGATGGAATTGTAGAGAGTTATCCATCCTTTTCAGCGGTTATAAGTTAGCTCGATCATTAATTTTTTTAAGAATAAAAAGACATGGATTGCTATACTACTCATTGTTACTGGATGAAACGAGCCTTAGAACTGGCTGAAATCGCTGGAGAAGCCGGAGAAGTCCCCGTCGGAGCAGTTATTATTGATGCTGAAGGTCAGTTACTCGCAGAAGCCGAAAATCGACGAGAACGGGATTGCGATCCGACTGCTCATGCAGAGATATTAGCTTTGCGAAAAGCCGGCCAAAAGTTAAAAAATTGGCATTTAAACCAATGTACCCTCTATGTTACCTTAGAACCCTGTCCCATGTGTACCGGGGCGATTGTCCAAGCGAGAATCCAGCTTCTCGTCTATGGAGTAGACGATCCCAAGACTGGTACAATTCGCACCGTTGCCAACATTCCCGATAGTCCCTGTTCCTTCCACCGTTTGCAGGTTTTAGGCGGAATTTTGGAGTCGGCTTGTCGCCAACAGTTACAATCCTGGTTCGCCCAACGTCGTCAGGATCGTCCCCCGGTCAAAAGTTAAAAAAAGATTAATGTTTGCCGAACTTCGGATACATACCCTTGGCTACCCCCTGGCGATCAAAGCCAAGACAGTGCAAGAAGTGTCATTCAGATGAGCGACAGCACAGGATAAAAATTTTACCTTAGAGTCAAGAAATCAATCCAAGACCGATCCACTTATGATGACACTTGACTTCAAAGAATCACCCCTGAAAATGCCAACCTCTCCAAAGGGAAAATTGACAATCTCTCCGGTGTCGCCCTGGTTAGCTGCTTTAGCTTATCCGCTTGGCCGTCTCCTGGTCTTACCGTCTTATTTCCGCAAAATTGAGATCATTGGCCAGGAAAATCTTCCCAAAACCGGGCCAGTGATTCTGGCTCCCACCCATCGTTCCCGTTGGGATGCCCTAATTATGCCTTACGCTACGGGCCGTTGTGTTTCCGGACGGGATTTACGATTTATGGTGACAGAAGACGAAATGAAGGGCATCCAGGGGTGGTTTATCCGCCGTTTAGGAGGGTTTGCCGTTAACCCCCGACATCCCAGTATTGCCACGCTGCGTTATGGGGTAGAATTGCTGCGTCAGGGAGAAATGATGGTGATTTTCCCCGAAGGCAATATTTTTCAGGATAATGAAGTTCACCCCCTGAAAGTCGGGTTAGCTCGTTTGGCCCTGCAAGCCGAATCCAGTCAACCCAACCTGAATGTTCAAATTGTACCGATTTCCCTGCATTACACGCCCATTGTTCCCCGTTGGGGTTCTCGGGTTCGAGTTAATATTGGCGCTCCCTTGGCCGTTGCCCACTATTGTCAGGGTTCAGCCAAACAAAATGCCAAACATCTGATTGCTGATTTAACAACTGTTTTAACTGAACTTGATCGGTGCTAAGATTTTTATCCAAAATTGATCAATTAGATCTTTTTTGTTTACCCGAGTAACAATGGACAGTTCTCGATTTCAATCCGGTCAAATTGTTAAACTCACCCACGAGCGTTATTGTCTCTATGCAGAAGTGATCCAAGTCGTCACCGCTCGTCAGATTTGTTGGGTACGGCCACTAATGTTGTTAGAATTTTCAGGCGATCAATATTCTCCTGAACCTCCCTCGTGGGAAAATTCGCCCCAAACGCTATACAATTTGCGAGAGAGTTCTGACCTCATTTGGCCGTTAAAATTATTTCAACCCGCTTTAGATACTGAAGTGATTCCCTTGTTAGTTCAGTTAGACTCACCTGACCGAAAAGCCTCCCACACGGCGACAAATGCCCATCAACAACTGCGTGCTTTTATTCGTCAGGTTTGGCAAGCTTATCCCGATGCATTTCCCAAATAAAACAATATAATTCTACTGGGGTTCAATACCGAGCGATCGCAATTGTTCGGCCAGTTGTTGGGCGCGAAGTTCCGCTTCTTGGGCGCGAAGTTCCGCTTCTTGGGCGGCTTCTGTCGGTGTTGGAACCAAATTTCCTTCGGCTGTCCAATACCGCAAAACCTCCCGTTCAACACCCAAATATAACCCCAACTGTTCACTCCAACGCCAGTTATTAGAATTGGGAGAAATTTCTTCATATTGATCGCCAATCAATCTAAACCCTTGAAACTCAAAAGTTTCGGGGGAAAACCAAAAATATTCTGGCGTCCGAAATCGATTTTGATAGAGTTCTTTTTTATCAGTTCGATCTACAGATGCGGTGGAAGGTGAGAGTAACTCAATAATTAAATTGGGATATCTTCCCTCTTCTTCCCAAACGACCCAAGACTTCCGGGGACGTTTTTCTGTAGGTTTAACTAGAAAAAAATCTGGCCCCCGAAACTCGCGATTTCGCAGTTGTTGACGGCTAAAATAAATCGTTAAATTAGCTCCAATAAAAAAATCTTCCCGTTCTCGCCAGAGCCATTCTAAACAACTCACCAATATTAATAACTGGGTATAATGTAAAGAACTTTCCATTTCAGGTTCATCACTCTCTAGTTCTGACGCATCTGGCATCAAAGCCTCTAATTGTTGGGCTGTTAAGACCATTTTTTTCACCTCCACAATCCTGCTCAACTTTTTATAACTCTTGATTCCAGCTTACCTTCGTTACCATGCCTCCAACCAAAGGGAAAGGTTTTTAAACATAACAAATACCCGCCTTGTTCATCCGTTCAATGGCTTCTTGAATTCGATCTTCACTAATGGTAATTGCCATGCGAATAAACCCTTCTCCCGCCACACCATAACCGCTACCCGGAGCAACAATAATCCCACATTTTTCTAACAGCAAAGTGACAAACTCTGTAGAAGTATAACCCGATGGCACCGGAACCCATACATAAAGGGTTGCTTTCGGCGCTTCAATTAACCATCCCATCGATTTTAAACCCTCAACCAAAAGATCTCGGCGTTTTTGATAGATAGAAACTACAGTTTTACGGTCTGCTTCTAAGGTCGAATACGCAGTAATTGCCGCTTTTTGAATCGCTTTAAAAACACCAGAATCGACATTACTCTTAACTTGAGTTAACCCTTTAATTCCGATACAATTACCGACAACAAACCCAATTCGCCAACCGGTCATATTGTAG
This sequence comes from Lyngbya sp., assembly GCA_035285085.1. Taxonomy (GTDB): domain Bacteria; phylum Cyanobacteriota; class Cyanobacteriia; order Cyanobacteriales; family Microcoleaceae; genus Capilliphycus. The sequence goes on from JAYKHV010000059.1 coordinate 31,022, forward strand.
GTTTTCGATAAGCTATGAAACTCAATTGCGATTTCTTTCGCCCCCGGAACTTGCAAAATACTCGGCGGTTGATAGCCGTCAAAGGCAATTTCTGAATAGGCGTGATCGTGACAAAGCAGGATATCATATTCTCGACAAAACGCCACCATTTCCGCCAAATCTTCCAAAGAAGCCACCGCACCCGTCGGGTTATTGGGATAATTGATCCAAAGTAACTTGGCTTTACGGGCGATTTCTTCGGGAATTATACTTAAATCGGGGAGAAACCGATTTTCCGGTTTCAAGGGTAAAAAATAAGGTTCTCCGCCTGCAAATAGCGTCGAAGTGCGGTAAACTGGATAACCAGGGTCAGGAATTAACGTTAAATCTCCCGGATCGACAAAGGCTAAAGCCGTGTTGTGAATGGCTTCTTTTGACCCGATGGAAGAAATCACTTCCGTTTGCGGATCGAGTCCAACCACTCCAAACCGACGTTCCATCCAGCTAACGCTTGCTTGGCGATATTCACTTAAGCCTTGGTAGGGAGGATAGTTGTGAGTTTGAGGATCTTCTAAAGCTGCGTGCATCGCTTGCAGCACAGGATTTAGAGTTGGTAAGTCCGGATCGCCAACTCCCAAATTAATCAGATCTATACCTTGGGCGAGTAATTCTTCTCGCTTGCGACTGATTGCAGCGAACAAGTAGGGGGGAATTTTCTCTAGACGTTTAGCAAATTGCATGAGCGCAAGGAACCGTCGATGGGCATAGCCTAGAGATCATACCAAAAAAGTTAAATTTTAGAGGTTCGGCTCGAACATTAAGAACAATCCTACTAGCAACAGGGGTTTCAACGGGGTTGAGTCTATTGTTGTTCGAGAACCATCCGCACAAAACAATTTTTGCTAAATCAATCGAAGATGAGCTTGAATTCAATAAAATTTCATTTATACGAATTCAGCCTCAAATTGAAGTCCGAACTGCTCAAGAAGGAGGTACTTTATTTTATCATATAGATGCACCGATCGCGATCAATTCGGCGGTTTCCCCTTAAGGACTCGGAACCAATTGAACGCGACCTGCATCCATTTCTTCCATTAACAGTTCTAGGGCTTCATAGTCTGTATCCGAAATATAACCGAGTCGAGTGAGTTCGGTATTGATCTCCTGTTCGATCTCAGGTGTCAAGCGTTTGAAATAAAGTGCCTTGGAAACAAGTTGGCGAATTACATTGGTAGCTGCCATGATTGCTATTGGGGTAACTCTGCTTTTGTCAATTCTCTAACGAATACCGTTGGACGCTTGTGATCTTAAAGTTAAGTTTAAAGTGATCTGCATCACTAAACCTAGCGATCAGATCCCGAACCCTGATAGAATGTCCACTTCACTCCTGACTGGATTCAACTCGGGCGGATCTGATCAACTTAGATCCTCAGATGAATCATTTTGTTCCGGCCCGGTTGACATCCCCACTCCCTTATCCCAAATTACCACTTTTGTCCATGTCTGCTCAATCGGTGACGTAAAAATTTCGATAAGATCATCAACAACTGTTAATGAATTGATCAACAAGAGTCACACCGTAAGGATAAATGACCTAGCCGTGACTCGGGAATTGAAAAAATTCCTCAACTCAGAACATGATGCACAGCGAGGTTTACAGTGGCAGTAGCAGTCGAAAAACTCATTACCCCCGATATACATCAACCCGCCCGCTATTTAGGGAACGAGTTGGGCGCCAAACATAAACCTTGGGACTCAGCCCAGGTGCGTTGGGCATTAACCTATCCGGAAATTTACGAGGTGGGCGCCTCCAACTTAGGCCATATCATTCTTTACAATATCCTCAACACCCAACCTCGGCAACTTTGCGATCGCGCCTATCTCCCCGCCCCGGATCTCGCCGCCAAACTCCGCCAAACCCAAACTCCTCTGTTTGCGGTAGAGTCCCGTCGGGAACTAAAAGCATTTGACATTCTCGGCTTCAGTCTCAGCTATGAACTGGGAGCAACCAACATCCTGGAAATGCTAGACTTAGCCAAAATTCCCCTCACTTGGAAAGAACGCCAAAACCCTGACGGAAACACTCCTTTGGGAGAATATCCCTTAATTTTTGCAGGCGGACAAACCGCCACTTCCAACCCCGAACCCTACGCCGACTTTTTTGACTTCATCGCCTTGGGGGACGGAGAAGAATTATTACCGGAAATTGGCTTAATTTTAGAAGAAGGCAAAGCCAACGGTTTAAGCCGAGAAGACTTACTTCTAGACTTAGCACAAGTTCCTGGGGTCTACGTGCCTCAATTCTATGAGATGGCCGCCGATGGTTCGGTGCATCCCCACCGCCCCGATGTACCGAAGCGCATTCTGCGGCGCGTGGCGACTCCTCTGCCTGCCTATTCGATTAGAATGGTACCCTTGGTGGAAACCGTCCACGATCGCTTAACGATGGAAATTAGGCGGGGTTGTACCAGAGGATGCCGTTTTTGTCAACCGGGAATGTTAACCCGTCCGGCGCGAGATGTGGAACCCGAAGCCATTATCGATGCGATCGAAAAAGGCATGAAAGCGACGGGATATAATGAGTTTTCCCTATTGTCGCTGAGTTGTTCCGATTATTTGGCATTACCCGCTTTGGGGGTTGAGATCAAAAATCGCCTCAAAGATCAAAATGTCTCTTTGTCCTTACCCAGTCAACGGGTTGATCGCTTTGATGAAAATATTGCCAATATTGTCGGTGGGATGCGATCGAGTAGCTTGACATTTGCGCCCGAAGCGGGTACTCAACGAATGCGGGATATTGTCAACAAAGGCTTAACCAACGAAGAACTGTTACGGGGGGTAAAAACCGCCTACGAACAGGGTTGGGATAAGCTGAAACTGTACTTTATGATCGGTTTACCGGGCGAGACGGATGCCGATGTGTTGGGGATAGCCGAAACCGTGCGGTGGCTGCTACGCGAATGTAGCGCCCCCAAGCGGCGACGGTTGAATATTAATCTCACCATCTCTAATTTTACCCCGAAACCTCACACGCCCTTTCAGTGGCACTCGGTTTCAACCGCTGAGTTTCAACGCAAACAGGAGTTACTCAAAGCCGAATTTCGCCGTTTAAAAGGGGTAAAGGCGAATTTTACCGATGTCCGCATTTCGGCGATGGAAGATTTTGTCGGACGGGGCGATCGCCGTTTGGCCCCGGTGGTGCGTCGGGCTTGGGAACTCGGCGCCGGAATGGATGCTTGGTGGGAAAGCCAAGAACGGGCGTTTGCAGCTTGGACACAGGCGATCGCCGAAGCGGGTTTGAGTTGGAAATACCGACAGATCGAAAACGGCGAGTGGAATGTCATGGAGTTAACCGACTCCGAAATGACGGAAACTCAAGCACTACTCGATCAGCCTTTACCTTGGGATCATCTTGACACCGGAATTGATAAAAATTGGTTAAAGGAAGATTTACAACGGGCGTTAGAAGCGGCGACTGTCCCGGATTGTTCTTTTGAAGGCTGTTCTCATTGTGGGGTTTGTGGGATTGATTTGGGTCACAATATTGTGATCGAACCGCCACCGATACCCCAATTTTCCGGTCATTGTGTCCCGGACTCCCAACGAGTGGAACGAATGCGGGTGATTATGGGGAAACAGGGGAATATGGCTTTAGTGGGTCATTTGGATTGGATGAAATTCCTCGATCGCATGACCCGACGGGCGGGTTTACCCATTTCGTTTACGGGTGGATATCATCCCAGTCCTCGCATTTATCCGGCGAATGCGCTACCTTTGGGTGCAACCAGTAGCGGCGAAATTATTGAGTTTGACCTCACCGAGTCGATGGAGATCGAGAAGTTTCGAGACATCTTAATCAGCCATTTACCCGCTGATTTACCGATTTATCAGGTTGAACGTCTAGATGTCAAGTCGAAAACGGCATCTCAGTTTTTGGAAAAAGCAGAGTATTTGTTAACCATCGGTTCGAGTCAGGGTGTAGAAAAACAGCAGTGGTTAGGATGGATCGCCGCAATTGTTGATACTCAAGAGATAATTTACGAGAAAACCACCAAATCTGGTAAAACTCGATACATTAATTTACGCGAACAATTGTTTGAGTTAGAAGTAGTGGATTCATCTGTCGGTCGTCAGACTGGGATGCCAGAGACTCAGCCAACGGAAACGGTCACTTTAGGTTATGTTGGAGGTTGTCGTAACGATGGCACTCAACTGCGTCCGGAACAGGTTCTCTATATGTTAGAACAGGTGAGCCAGCAGGAATTTCAACTGCTGCATCTTCACCGCAGTCGGCTGATCGTCGTTGAGTAAACCGCTAGAGAAACACACCGAGAACGGCATTTTCGATCGCTCTCCCAGAAGCGCTTGCTAGACTTTCATCCCCATTCGGGAAATTCCCTCTCTTTTGTTGTATCAAAATAGATGTTATTATAGAATTTAGGGCAAAGGCTACAAGCGGTGACAATCTTTAGCTAGAGTCACTTGTTTAGATCGGTGAGACAACCGAGACAGCAGAAGAACTCAACTGGGAAAGTTCCGGAAAAAAGCGACCCTCCTGTTTAGATGGGGCAAGCTTAATAAATATGTCACCTGAGAAAAATTTTACACCGTTTTATCCAAAAAGCCTCTGATGGGAGAACTTCATAAGGGTTGAGGTGAGAACCCAACAGAGCGATTCTGTTCGGAGCGATTCGTCAAAACTTTGAGAATTGAACCAACAGATCGGTATAAAATTATAATCCAAGGGTTCAGTTGCTCGTTGTGGAATTTCTCAACACTGGTCGGATTTCCCCGTTAAACTTATGAAACGGGGATTGATCTTAAAGCGTTGAAATCTGCCTGAATTGCTATTTGGCACAGATAGGCAATCCGATCTAATAAATCATTGCAAGAGATAGCTAAGGGAACCGATGGTTAATCGTAGAGTCAACGGCAAATAAAGTAGTCTTGCTCCTCCAAGGGGAGATGTTTAAGTTTGCTAGACTAATCCTTTGAGAAACTCAGTTTCTCAACCCCATATCAAACTTTCAAACCTTTATCCCCATTGAAAAAGCGGATTTGTATTGCTTAAAACTCTAGGCAAACTCGTCTAAAATTGGGCGAAATTTTCTCGTAGGGTCGGCAGTACATTGAGCAAGTTGGCTGTTGAACGTCCTCAAAGCTAAACGAACCCACCTCACTCAGCGAAGAAGGGATTATCCACAACCGAGTCAAACGGTAAGTTAAGCGAACTTAGGAATGATTTCACCGTTAATCATTTCTGTTTTCCTAAACCCCAATGACCATTGTCAAATCATTTTCTTCTCTGATAGAAGCGGATTAAATCAGATGTTCAAGCACTGTGAAACGTCAACCGGATATTAAATCCGACAAGAATTGCTTAACAGAAAATGATTACAACAGTTCACCCCATGTCAACAGGCTAGTTTAGCGGATCACGAAGGACCCAAGTTGCGACATTTTGCTTGTAAAGTTTATTATTTTGGAAATGCTCTGTGAGCCGATTCAAATGGGTAATTCGCCCGTTCCCACTCAACTCGTTAGAAGAAACATCATTTATCAACAAACAACTCAAGTCAACATCCGAGGTACACGCAGCGTAGCTGCCTCCTGTGTTGCTAAGTTTTGAGGAAATTAAATGTCAAAACAAATTATCATTGCCGAACAGCATCGAATTGCCGCTGTTTTTTCCGAAGATCAGATTCAAGAACTCGTTGTTGCCACCGGAAGTCACCAAGTTGGTGATATTTATCTGGGAGTTGTTGAGAATGTCTTGCCGGGAATTGATGCCGCTTTTGTTAATATTGGGGATGCAGAACGTAACGGATTTATCCACGTTTCCGATCTCGGACCCCTACGACTGAAAAAATCTTCCGGTTCGATCACCGAATTATTAGCACCTCAACAAAAAGTCTTGGTGCAGGTGATGAAAGAACCCACCGGAACCAAAGGGCCGCGACTGACCGGAAATATTACCTTACCGGGGCGGTATTTAGTTTTAATGCCCTACGGACGGGGAGTCAATTTATCCCGCCGGATACGCTCGGAAACCGAACGAAATCGCCTCAAAGCCCTGGCAATTTTAATTAAACCGTCGGGGATGGGTTTGCTGGTGCGGACCGAAGCCGAAGGCATGGCAGAAGATGCGATTTTAGAAGACTTGGAAGGCTTGCAAAAACAATGGGAAAATATTCAGCAAGAAGCCAGTTCGACCCGTCCTCCGGCTTTACTCAATCGCGATAATGACTTTATTCAACGGGTGTTGCGCGATATGTACAGTGGGGATGTCAATCGGATTGTGGTTGATAATGCTACTGGAATTAAGCGCGTCAAGCAACACCTGATTAACTGGAGTGTCGGTAAAGCGCCTCAGGGGGTTTTGATCGATCACCATCGAGAACGGATTCCGATTCTCGAATATTTTCGCGTCAATGCGGCAATTCGCGAAGCCTTGCGACCTCGGGTTGATCTGCCGTCGGGCGGTTATATTGTGATTGAGCCAACCGAAGCGTTAACGGTGATTGATGTGAACTCGGGTTCGTTTACCCGGTCGGCAACTTCCCGAGAAACGGTGTTGTGGACCAACTGCGAAGCGGCAACGGAAATCGCCCGTCAGTTGCGCTTACGCAATATTGCCGGGGTGATTATTGTCGATTTTATCGATATGGATTCCCGCCGCGATCAGTTGCAAGTGCTGGAACATTTTAACAAGGTTCTCAAAGCCGACAAAGCCCGACCCCAAATCGCTCAATTGTCCGAGTTGGGATTGGTGGAGTTAACCCGCAAGCGTCAAGGACAAAATATCTACGAGTTATTTGGTCGCCCCTGTCAAACTTGTGGCGGTTTGGGTCATCTCGTTCATCTTCCGGGTGAGTTACCCGAACCCGAACCCGCCGAGAGCAGTAGTAGCAGTAGTGCAGAACGGATTGTCTTAACGCCTCGTACTAACAGCTTGTCTGCCAGTTTACCCGAGACCCCAGAACGGCTGCCGGAAAAAACGGTCATTTTAGAGCCACCCCAGCCCCGCCCAGAACCGGCGGAAACTGTCGAGCTAGATGCATCGAGTAATTTACAGCATTTAGAGCTGATTAACCATCCCAGTTATCAAGATCTCAGCAGCAGCAATACTCGTCGGCGTCGGCGGCGGCGAATTGGGGATTTAGATTCTTTGGTGAGCGAAGATGAACCCAACCGCAACAATTTACGGCTGCCGACTACCGGATACAATGATAACCGTTCGGAACTTCAGTTATCGGAAGGATTACCCACGCGGGGTGGATTGGTAGACGCTAGGGGTCGCACGGCGAAGTCAGAAACGTTGAAACCGACCGCTGAACCGCCAGAAGTGATTTCTGTGGAAATGACTTCCGATGAGCAGCAAATGTATGCCATGATGGGCATCTCTCCCCTGCTCCTTTCTCATCAAACGCCGAAAAATTCTAGAAATGTGATTGTTACTGTCCGTTTACCCGGAGAAGAACCGCCCTCACCCCAGGATCTTTTAGAGGAAAAGGAAGAAGAACTGATGGAGGTGAGTCCACAAAGTCCCTCTACTCCGACACCGATTGAGGAGTCAACCCTGTCGTTAGAGTCGAACGAGTCAGAACTTCCTGAAGAATTACCGGTTGAAGAGTTTTCTGCAACTCCCTCCTTCGGGATTTCAGAGGATTCAGATTCAGAAGAGGGGATGGATTTGGAGGATGATTCCGAAGAAGATTCTTCTCCAAAACGCCGTCGCCGTCGCCGTTCCTCTGCGGTATCGGAATAGTTACTGGATTGGTTTGCAGATGCTTTTAGGCGCACTGGGTCAGCAAGTCCTCTTAACGCAGAATGATTCTATGCCTCCATTGATTGCTGGTGTTGATGAAGTTGGACGGGGAGCTTTGTTTGGCCCGGTTGTGGCGGCGGCTGTGATTTTATCCGATCAAGCCCTGACAACGTTGACCGCAGCCGGTGTGCGTGATAGCAAACAGTTGACCCCCAAAGCCAGAACCCGACTGGCCGATGAGATTCGGGCGATCGCTTTGGATTGTCAAGTGGCGGTCGCATCGGTACGAGAAATTGATCGGCTGAATATTCTTCAGGCGACTTTATTGGCGATGAAGCGGTCAATTTTGAAATTGCAACCGCCCCCAGACTTGTGTTTAATTGATGGGAATCAACGGATTCGGGATTTATTGATTCCCCAACAAACCCTGATTAAAGGAGATCAAACTTCAACGGCGATCGCCAGTGCGAGTATTGTGGCTAAAGTTTGGCGAGATGAGTTAATTGTGCGTTTGGCGGACAAATATCCGGAGTATGATTTGATTCATAACAAGGGATACGGAACGAAAAAACACCGACAAGCCTTGCAACGCTATGGGCCTTGTTCGCAACATCGACTTTCGTTTACTCCCTGTCAACTCTCAATTCCTCTCGATTTAAGTTTGTCCTAGATTAGATGGTTTGACCTTCACCCGAGAGAACAGACTCAGGCGGATTAACGGCTGTGTTGCTTTGTTCGGAAGCCCATTGGCGATAATCGCTGAGAAGATGGTGCATCAGTCTTTGTTTAATTGTCATTAGAACACTTTTGAGTAAGCCATTTCCGGTTTTTTCTAAAATCGATTGCGGTGTAAATTTTAAGGCCGGAGGTAATTCCACCTGAACTTGTAAGTTGGCTTGACCGGTCAGATGAGTCACGCCTTCTCTGTCGCTGGGCGATAAACGTCCGACTAATTTTAAAGCAAAGCGTTGATTAATATATTCGATACCACGAATTTCGCAGCCTACGGATTTTAAGCCAATGGTTCCGTCTGCTAAAGCCCACACTTTCAGGTCTACCGTCGGCTGAATACTGAGCATCATAAACGACAGGGGGCGCATTTTCAGCCGAAATGTATCTTTGCTGAGTTGTTCTAACCGGGTTGGATCGACCAAGGCGTTCATTAAACGTCTCGGTTGACGCAAATAATGTTGAATGGGAATTTGCTGTTGCGGTACAACAATTTCAACAGACTGAGTTGCGTTAAATTGAATGGTCATAAAAAGGTTAAAATTGCAATGTTTGTAAACTTGGCTTAATAAATTTTAACAATTTGTTCGGCCATCCGGATCAAAAGGAAAACAGGGTCAGACCCTAAAACGGTATAAATCCTCAATTGGGTCAGTTAATTTTCCCATCATAGAGGTAGAAAACATGAGTCTAGAGTAAAGAATTGTAACGCATTCTAGCCATTAATGAACCAAACTTAGAAAAACCGAAAGGAATTTCCCTCTTTGGGATGAATCCCAAAGCCAGATTTTCTTATTTTTGTAGAAAGAGATACTTAAATCGAAAAACCGATTAAGCTGGCTATAGGACAAAAACTTCTCTGCTGCCTAAAATCAAGTAAATTTCTTGTTCGTTTGACTATCCTCTGGTTCAAATTGATCAAAATGCAACTTTCTATCGCCCATTTAGGCCCTACGGGAACCTATGCAGAAGCCGCAGCCACAGCCTACGTTCGACATTTAGTTGAGACTAAAGGCTTAAATTCATCACTTTATCCCTATCCCAGCATTGCTCAAACCCTGTGGGCAGTCGCTAAGGGAGAAGTTGATTTAGGTGTCGTACCGGTGGAAAACTCCATTGAGGGTAGTGTGAGCATGACTTTAGACACCCTCTGGCAAATTGATACACTGAGAATTCAGCAAGCCTTAGTATTGCCAATTTCCCATGCTTTGATTTCCCTGGCGAAACATCGAGAAGACATTGAACTGGTTTATTCCCATCCTCAAGCCCTCGCCCAATGTCAAGAATGGTTAAATCAAAATCTTCCCCAAGTGCGGCAAATTGCTACAAATTCGACAACAGAAGCCTTACAGCATTTAGAGTCGGAGAGAACCGCCGCCGCCATTGCCTCAGAACGAGCCGCCAGTTTATACCAGTTGCCGATAATGGCTCATCCGATTAACGATTATCCGGATAATTGTACTCGCTTTTGGGTGATGAGTTTACAACCTTCACCGGGAGGGAGTCATACGTCTTTAGCCTTTAGTGTACCGGAAAATAAGCCGGGTGTCTTGGTGAAACCGTTACAGGTGTTTGCACAACGAGGGATTAATATGAGTCGGATTGAGTCTCGTCCGACAAAACGATTGTTGGGAGATTATTTGTTTTTTATCGACCTCGAAGCCAATACCTGCGATGAATCCGTACAATCGGCTTTGGCTGAATTGGCAACTTATACGAAAACCCTGAAAATTTTTGGCAGTTATTCGATAGTTGACCGATAACTGATGTGAGTTAAAAATCAGGAATGCCCAAAAACCAGCGTGTAATTCTTTTTATCTAGACCGGAGCAGAGGCTTACCGGATGAATGTAAGTATAGTTGTGCATTTTTTATCGTAGGATTTTCTCATGTATCCTTCGTTTCAAGGCATTCCGAATTTACCCGATTTAACTCATCCTTCAGAGCTGATTAATTTTGGCTCCCAAATCCTTCAATTTTCTTGGAAATTGGGGTTATTAATTGTGGCGTTTGGTGTGGTGATGGCGGTGATTACTTGGTCAAACTCTCGTCAAGGGGAGCCAACCGTCACTGCGATTCTCCAAGGAGGGTTAGAACGCTATGTTTTTCTGATTCAAAAGTTACCTCACATCGGTTTAATTTTGGTGATTTTGGTGGGGGGATTTTTTCTGTGTTCGACTCTGGCGAACCGATATCATCACTGGGAACAACAAAAAGTAGCTCAGGTGGCGACGACGGTTGCCGGTGAACGCCTCGAACAAGCGGCGCCTCAAGTGCGTTATCAGGTGGAAGAAACTTATACCCGCTATCGTTGGGTTGATAATCAACAAATTGAGGAACAAGCAACCCGCAAAGTGGATCGGTTTTTGGCGATCGCCAGTTCGCAAATTCAAGTTAAAATCGATCAAGCCACCGATCCGGCAACTCGTCAATGGTTGTACAGTGTCAACTTTGAAGCCGAATATCGAGTGGTGAACCGACTCAGTGATATTGAGCAGTTTTTCTTTGAAGTTCGTCCCCCTTATGGATATAAGCTTCTCCAAGATTTTCAAGTCGAACAAGACGGGAAAGCGTTAGTTTCTGTTAATCCGGGAGACTATGGGTTTCCGTTTCGGTTAGCACCCGGAGAAAGCACTCGCTTTCGGGTGGTTTATCAAGCCCAAGGTGCGCCCCGTTGGGTGTACGAACCGATGGGACAACTCCTGTCTAATTTTCGCCTGACGGTTTTAGCCAATTTTCCCAATGCGGATTTTGCGGGCGCTCTCCCAACGGTAACGCAGGAGAAAGAACGCCTGCGAGAGCTAACTTGGATTTATGAGGGAAATGTGTCTGTGCGTAATCCGTTGGGTGTTTTTACCGCCACCGCTCCGGTTACGAATACGGGAGTATTACCCCGTTTGCTGTTGTTGGCTCCGGCGATTTTTCTGTGGTGGATTCTTTTATTGAATCTTTCATTACCCTTGAGTTCGAGAGATGTCGCGATCGCTGGGGCTATTTTCTTTGCTTGTTTGCTGACCCTAACTTATACCAGTCGCGTGATCGATGCTAAACTGGCTTTTGTTTTGATTTATCCAATTTTACTGGTTTTGGTTTGGGGACTAGGAAAACATCATCAAGCGTCTCTAGCCGCAGTAATTTGTACCATCGCAGGCGTGGCTTTACCTGTATTCGCTTTATTGATTCCCTACAGCGGTTTAACCCTCAGCCTAGCAGGACTGCTATCCGGAGGTTGGTTAGCAGTCCAAAATTGGTTTGACACTCACTGCCCTAAAGGACAGTAATTCTTAAGAGGCGCTTGCTTTGACGGGGTAAACCCGCAGGTTAGCGCGATTCTTAAAGGCATAGCCAAAATGCCGCTACTGGTGTCCAGTATTTCTACCATTCAGGCTACTTTTGGTTTTTGGACTTGTTTACTCGCTTTAACCGATCTTTGCTGATGATCTTAAATTCGGTTTAGGGATAAACGCTATTGCTCAGATCGGGAACACCGAACATCGAACACCGAACAGAAACAATTAACAATTAGAGAGAAAATCCATTTCTTTGGAATTCTCAAAAAATTAACGGGTTTTTCGTTCACTTAGTTGGGATCGACAGGATTCTCAAAAGTGTCTTTGAGAACAGTTTTAGCCGCCAAGTGACTGCGAGTTGAACTCAAGATTTCCGCTTCCCGTTGTAAACGAGCAGCGGTATCTTGCATTTCTAAAAGAGCCTGTTGCTCGGCGGGTACACCATAGAGGTTACTCGCCACCCAATAGGAAAGTTCTGTTGGTAAACTGGGAATATCTTCTGGAAGTTTAATGCTTTGCTCCATTAACTTACTGGAGAGGCGAACCACATCTCGCAGCAAGCCTTCAACTTCCGTTGCTAATGGTCTGAGATCTTGCTGGGGCGGTTCGTCTTCTATCCATTCAACCAACCCCACCAAATAGGGTTTTTCTCGAACAGTCTCTAAGACGCGAAACCGCTGCTGGCCCAGGGTAATCATTTTTAGGCGATCGTCGGGTAAACGCTGATACTGGATAATTTCAGCACAGCAACCGACGGAAGCGACTTTACCTTCAGTCGGATCGAACATCAGAACCCCAAAGCGGCGATCGCTTTCGAGGATCGTGTTCATCATAATCCGATAACGAAACTCAAAAATATGCAACGGCAGAGGTATGGCTGGAAATAGAACCACTTCTGGGAGTGGAAACAGGGGGAGTTCTCGAACTGCAATTGAGGAAGATGATGCCATTGTCCGTTTATGGTATGCGCTTCTTTATTTTACTTTAACGGATTTCTTTCCCCTGTTCTTGAGTAAAGTTTCTAGATTTCTGGCTTTTGAGTTGGAACTCGCGCGGTTCAGCCTAGAGTTTAACCTCAATATCCACACCCGCAGGTAAATCCAACTTCATCAACGCATCAATGGTTTTAGACGAAGGCTGATAGATATCGATGATGCGGCGATGAGTGCGAGTTTCAAAATGTTCTCGGGAATCTTTATCAACGTGAGGAGAACGAAGTACACAATAAATGCGTCGTTTGGTCGGTAGGGGAATTGGGCCGATTGCAGTGGCACCTGTGCGGTTTGCTGTATCGACAATTTTTTCACAAGATGTATCCAGCAAACGACGATCAAATGCTTTGAGACGAATCCGAATTTTTTGCTGTTGAATAGTAGCCATTGAATTTTGAGTTTTCCAGGTTCAGTTAAGGTTTTTAGCGAGTTGTTTTTAGGGTTTTACCCCCAATTACCCAAGCCCCAATCCGTAGAATTTCCAGGATTCTGACTCCATATTTTTCTGACTTTTTGCAAAAGCATTAAAGTTTTCTTCCTCTGCTTTTCCAACACAGAAATCCTTCTCCCAAATTGCCTTCTTCTCGTCTAATTTGCCAGGATTTAAACGGTTCAAATCCATAGCAAATTAATGGAGAACTTCAGGAAAGTAATTCCGGTTTTAGGGTTCATTCTCGGGATCGGCACGGGGATAAACAGCCCGTCTGAGTTCCCCATATGCGATTAAACGCCAGGGAGTTAAAGACGAGCTGTTCATTTGATCAGTGTTTGGAGGCTGCCATGCCTACTTCACAATTTTAGACACGACTCCGGCACCGATAGTCCGTCCACCTTCACGAATCGCAAAGCGCATCCCTTGCTCAATGGCGATCGGAGTGATCAGAGTCACGTTCATTTTAATCCGGTCTCCGGGCATGACCATTTCTACGTTGGAACCATCATCAGCGGTGTAGCTGTCAATGGTACCGGTTACATCGGTTGTCCGCACGTAGAACTGAGGACGATAGCCAGAAAAGAAGGGAGTATGACGACCGCCTTCTTCTTTTTTGAGAACATACACCTCAGACTCAAATTGAGTGTGAGGGGTAATGCTACCGGGTTTAGCGAGTACCATACCCCGAGCGATATCGGTTTTTTGCAGACCCCGCAGCAACAGTCCGACGTTATCTCCAGCCATTCCTTCTTCGAGGATCTTCTGGAACATTTCTACACCCGTTACAGTGGTGTTACGAGTAGCTTTGATTCCAACCAATTCAACGGTTTCACCAACCTTGATTTTACCCCGTTCAATCCGGCCTGTTGCTACCGTACCCCGACCCGTGATGGAGAAAACATCTTCTACCGCCATCAGGAAAGGCTTATCAATCGCACGTTCCGGGGTGGGAATGTAGGCATCAACCTCATCCATCAGGGCATAGATTTTATCAACCCACTCGTCATCTCCCTTGCCAATTTTCGGGTTGGCAGTCAACGCTTCTACAGCCTTGAGAGCGGAACCCGCAACAATGGGGATATCATCGCCAGGGAAATCATAGGAACTCAAGAGTTCGCGAACTTCCAATTCAACCAGTTCGAGCAACTCTTCGTCATCAACCATGTCTTGCTTGTTGAGGAAAACCACCAAGCTGGGAACACCCACCTGACGGGCCAACAGAATATGCTCGCGAGTTTGAGGCATGGGGCCATCTGCCGCCGAAACCACCAGGATCGCTCCATCCATTTGAGCGGCTCCCGTGATCATGTTTTTCACATAGTCTGCGTGTCCCGGGCAATCAACGTGAGCATAGTGACGCTCTGCGGTTTCATACTCAACGTGAGCGGTATTGATGGTAATTCCCCGAGCTTTTTCTTCAGGAGCCGCATCAATATCTTCATATTTACGAGCTTTGGCTCCGCCACCTGCTGCCAATGTCATGGTAATGGCAGCAGTCAGAGTGGTTTTACCGTGGTCTACGTGACCGATCGTACCAATGTTAACGTGAGGTTTGTTGCGTTCAAATTTTGCGCGTGCCATATCCTACTTGATCTTTGATTCGAGATGTTAGATGTTGAATGATTGAGGCTAAGACCTGATAACTCTAAATTGAGTCTGGGGGAACAGAAGGCATTGAGAGCCAATCTGTATTTTATCTTCTCATCTGCACTTGCTGCCCCCTTTTCAATTAAGATTCCCCTTTACTCTTGGCAATAATCGTTTCAGCTACACTGCGAGGAACTTCTTCATAATGGCTAAATTCCATTGAGAAAATTCCCCGACCTTGAGTATTTGAGCGAATATCAGTCGCATAGCCAAACATTTCTGCCAACGGAACTTTAGCCGTTACCTTAGCAATCCCTTGTGACTGATCGGTTTCCTGACCCTCGATCTGGCCCCGACGGGAATTGAGGTCGCCGATGACCGTACCAATAAAATCGTCCGGCACTTCCACCTCAACCTTCATCATGGGTTCTAGAAGCACAGGTGAGGCTTTTTGAACCCCTTGCTTGATTGCCATCGAACCCGCAATCTTAAAGGCCATTTCCGAGGAGTCTACGTCGTGATAGGAGCCATCGACTAAAGTCGCCTTGACATCAATCAACGGATATCCGGCAATCACACCCGATTCACAAGCTTCTTTCATCCCCTCTGCTGCCGGGTTGATATACTCTTTCGGTACAACACCCCCAACAATTTTGGAAACAAACTCAAAGCCGCTTCCGGGTTCACCGGGTTCCAGTTCAATCACGACATGGCCGTATTGACCCTTACCGCCACTCTGACGGATAAATTTACCCTCAGCTTTAATGGATTTGCGAATGGTTTCCCGATAAGCCACCTGGGGTGCGCCCACATTCGCTTCCACCTTGAACTCCCGCAACATCCGGTCTACGAGAATCTCTAAGTGGAGTTCTCCCATCCCCGCAATTACCGTTTGGTTGGTTTCGGGATCGATGGAAACTCGGAAGGTGGGATCTTCTTCTGAGAGTGCTTGGAGAGCCTTGGAGAGTTTCTCCATGTCTTGTTTGGTTTTGGGTTCGACCGCAACCGAAATTACAGGCTCGGGGATGTACAAAGATTCCAGAATAATTGGAGCGCTGTCATCACAAAGCGTATCTCCGGTTAAGGTATCTTTTAAACCCAAGGTGGCGCCCAAGTCACCCGCACGCAGTTCATCAACTTCAATCCGGTCATCTGCTTTCAACACAATCAAACGAGAAATCCGCTCTTTCTTGTTTTTCGTTGAGTTGAAAACATAGCTACCCTTTTGCAGAACTCCAGAGTAGACCCGGACAAAGGTCAAACGACCATAGGGATCGGACATCACCTTAAACGCCAGTGCCGATAAGGGAGCTTCGTCATCGGCGGGACGTTCTTGTTCTTCTCCATTGGGAAGCGTTCCTTTAATCGCCGGAACTTCAGTCGGAGCGGGGAGATAGTCTACCACACTATCTAATAGTCGTTGTACCCCTCGATTCTTAAAGGCTGAACCGCATAAAATCGGAACAATTTTGCCTTCAATGGTTCCTTTACGAACTGCGGCGCGAATTTCCTCTTCGGTTGGCGCATCGCCCCCTTCTAAGGCTTCGAGGTACTTCTCCATGATGCTTTCATCGACTTCGGATAGAGATTCCAGCAGTTTTTCCCGATACTCCTCAACCAGATCTTTGACCTCATCGGGAATTTCATCGCTTTCCTGGATATCCGTACCCAAGTCATTGGTGTAGATGTAGGTTTTCATCGCCACCAAGTCTACAAGTCCCCGGAAGTCACTTTCACTGCCAATCGGAACTTGGATCGGAACGGCATTTGCTCTCAAGCGATCGCGAACTTGTTCGTAAACCTTGAAGAAGTTCGCACCGGTACGATCCATCTTGTTGACGAAAGCGATCCGAGGCACTTGGTAGCGATCGGCTTGTCGCCAAACCGTCTCCGACTGGGGCTGAACGCCACCCACCGAGCAAAAGACTGCAATCACTCCATCTAACACCCGCATCGAACGTTCGACTTCGATCGTGAAATCAACGTGACCGGGAGTGTCAATGATATTGATGCGATGATCTCTCCAACTGGTACTGATAGCGGCAGCCGTGATGGTAATACCACGCTCCCGCTCTTGAGCCATCCAGTCAGTTACCGCAGTACCCTCGTGGACTTCACCCATTTTATGAACCACACCGGAATAGAACAGAATCCGTTCGGTTGTGGTTGTCTTGCCCGCATCGATGTGGGCTGCAATACCAATATTACGTACTCTCTCAAGCGGGATAGTACGTGCCACAGCTACCTCCTTTTTAAGCCTTCATTAAGATTTTATCTGTTTGCGGAAATCACTGCTATCCCCACTCACTTATTTTAGTACCGATAATGGGCAAAAGCTTTGTTGGCTTCTGCCATGCGGTGGGTTTCTTCGCGTTTGCGAACAGCACTTCCGGTTTCGTTGGCAGCATCCATTAGCTCGTTAGCCAGTTTCATTGCCATTGTCCGACCTGAGCGTTGTCGGGAATAATTGATTAACCAACGCAACGCCAAGGTGGTTCCTCGTTCTGAGCGAACTTCCATCGGCACCTGGTAAGTTGCACCACCAACCCGTCTGGCTTTCACTTCTACTAACGGGGTAACGTTTCGCACTGCTTTTTCAAACAGTTCTAACGGCTCCGACCCAGTTCGTTCTTCGATAATTTTCATCGCATCATAAATAATTTTGTAGGCTAGGGATTTTTTCCCGTGCCTCATAATGCGACGCACCATCATACTCACTAGGCGGCTATTATACACCGAGTCTGGGGGAACCGGACGTTTTTGAACGACTCTACGACGAGACATAACTAACTTTTACCCTAATTGCTTTTGATTATTAATCATTTCATCCCAAAATCAGTCATCTAACGACCTAATTTTCTATTTTTACTTAGGACGTTTAGCTCCATATTTTGATCGCCCTTGGCGACGATCTTTGACTCCGGCGGTATCCAAAGTCCCTCGAATAATGTGATATCGGACTCCCGGTAAGTCTTTAACCCGACCCCCACGAATCATCACCACCGAGTGTTCCTGTAAATTATGACCAATTCCGGGGATGTAAGCTGTTACTTCAAAGCCTGAAGTTAAACGGACCCTGGCGACTTTACGCAGCGCCGAATTGGGTTTTTTGGGTGTAGTTGTATAGACTCTCGTACAAACGCCTCGGCGTTGCGGACAACTCTTAAGAGCTGGCGATTTTGTCTTTTTCTGTGCTTTTTCTCGTGCAGAGCGAATAAGTTGCTGTATAGTGGGCATGAGTTAGAACATATTTCCTCAAATCGGCATTTTCTTGTTTCAGAGTCTCTTGAAAAATCAACTTCCGTTGAGTTCTTCCCAACCTCCTACTCTCAGAGAGACTGGGGATTTCTAAACCTTACGACTTTAGGACGGTTTCATTCACCGTTGCGTACCGGATAACCGCAGTTAGCAATTCCCCGTTTTTTGATGAGTCCACAGACTTCAACCCTCGTTTTACAGAGTTCGATTCTGTGTCTTCCCTATGGAGAAACCCGTTTTTCCGGTCTACAGGTCGGGGGATACCTTCAAGCATTGTAAATTTAATCGATTGTCTTCCCTGACTCAGAACAGGTGACCGTCTATCGCTGACAACGCTGGGCTGTTCGCGATCGACTTCTTCGGTTGTCAACACCGTGATGCCACTTGTCTGGCTTTGTGAAAACCCAATCTCTAAATTTCACCTTTCTACAACTTAACAATCTAAAGATTCAGGCTGCTGCTACAGTGAGCAGAATTTCCCTTTCCGCCTGGGGCTGAGGGATACTGCACCGAATTCTTTAATCATTTTGATACCCAAATTGTTACTATAGGTAATAAAACTATAATTTGTCAAGAGGGCTTTTCCAAAAAAATCCTTAAAGTTTCTCAAGCTCTCGTCTGAAAGGAATGACTGCAACCACAGGTTTGAGTCGCATTGGGATTATTGAAGCGAAACCCTCCGCCCATCAAATCCTCGGAGTAGTCTAAAGTCAAACCTTCAAGCTGACTCAAACTTTGGGTATCAATGACGACTTGAATCTCACCGCACTTGTAAACCCCATCATCCGGCTGTATTGCGCCATCAAACGTCATCCGATAACAAGAACCACAACAACCTCCCGGCTGGACACCCAAGCGAAACCAAACATTAGGCGTTTTTTGCTTTGATTTCAGGCGCAACACTTCACGAGTCGCCGCT
Source organism: Lyngbya sp. (assembly GCA_035285085.1). Lineage (GTDB taxonomy): Bacteria > Cyanobacteriota > Cyanobacteriia > Cyanobacteriales > Microcoleaceae > Capilliphycus. The sequence goes on from JAYKHV010000059.1 coordinate 49,976, forward strand.
GGGGTGATTTGTATCATAACTTTGAGCAGTAAATCAGTGGCTGACGATGGAAAGACTACAACCAGAGATTAGAAAGGGGAAGTTTCTGATCTCGACAACCCACTCTCTAATCTTCAGTTATCCAACACTGATATTATCTTATTTTATTTTTTTTGAGCAGGAGCGCGAGAATAATCATCTTGAAAACGAACAATATCATCTTCTCCCAAATATTCTCCGTTTTGAACTTCGATCAAAATCAAAGGAATCACGCCAGGGTTTTCCAAACGGTGAGTGGTACACTGAGGAACATAAGTCGATTGATTGGCAAACAGGATTTGTTCGTCATCTCCACAAGTCACCTTCGCGGTTCCAGAAACCACGATCCAGTGTTCGCTGCGATGGTGATGCATTTGTAAACTGAGGCGATGTCCGGGATTAACTTCAATCCGCTTAATCTTATAACCGGGGCCTTCTTCTAAAGTGGTAAAAGATCCCCAAGGACGTAACTCGGTAGAAGCAACAGCTTGAGAAGAAGTCTTAAATTGGCTGGTTTGAGGCTTTTCTTGAATGGCTACCATAATAATCTTTTCTCGCAGAAGGACTTGACAACAGAATTAAATACACTTAGGCATTCAGCACTACGCTTTTGTGAGTAGGTGAGAACTCTCAGCACCGACATCAAGCTCAGGCAAGCCTTAAGTGATCGCTCCAGTTCGTGGCTAGCTCTACTCAACCTGAGTTGAAGCTAACAAGTTGATCAAAAGAAGCACTCAGGCGCGAGAACGAGTTCTATAACCTGCCGCTTCTAAGACGCTAAGAACCAACATAGCAAATCGATCTAGGCAGTTGTCATCCCTGATCCTACGGAATTTCATTAATTTTTACGCAATCTTTACTTACGTGGAGATGACTTTATCAAAACTTCAAACAGAGGGTCATTCGGGTTGCCAAAACACACCCAATCCATTGTGAATGGGTGCGGCGCTTTGGGGAGGACGATCGATTAAATCCCCTCCCAAATACAAACTGGTCGAACTTCCCCCATCCAAATTTAGAGCCTCAACCGCCCCCAATTGTTCCAAAATCAGAGCAAGTTCAGTTAAACTCGGCCCCGATCCCAGAGGGCGATTGTGAACGGCAACCAAAAGGAGTTTGTTGTTGGCAGTTCTCCCAACGGCGCTACGAATCGCCTGTTGGCTGCTAAATGCCTCGCTAAAGCGTTCGGCGGGAGCATCGAGTAGAATTCGACCTGACTGCAATAACAGCGGCCCTGCGGCTAAAATTTGCGGGTATGCTTCCCAAATTTGAGGTTGAGTTTCGCTCTCAATCTTGACTTCCGTTCCCACCGGAATTTCAGCCAGTTTGGCGATATTATTGCGGATCACCAGTAAATAATCATCAGCAGCAATGGGAACGGGAAGCTTAACCGGTCTTTCTCGCAATAGATGTTCAACAATGCGATGATTGCGGGTAATCATTGCCCACTCGCGATCGAGAACCGGAACATAAGTCGAACCCCAGTCCGAGGTATAACGAGAAATTCCAGCTTCGATATATCCACTGTTGAGATGTAGGATGGGGAAACGCTCCCCCGTCGGAGTAATTAAGGTTTCTAAGCGAGTTAGACGATCCATGTAAATTTCCCCTTGTTCAGTCCAACCGATCGCCCCCCGGTTGAGAATGGGACTGGACAACCAACGTCCCTGGCGACGAATCGCACCGAGGGGAAAGAGAGTATTGCGATTAAAAAACCCCCCATTAATGGCGGCGACCGCTTGCGATCGCGAAGCCGTTTTTAATAAAGGTGCGAGTCCGACTCGGGAGGTATTGCGGCTGAGAATGGGTTCTAGGGAAAGTTGAGGGTGAGTGGGGTCAATTTCTAACCAAAAGACCGGAAAACGCTGAGAAGGGGAAAATTCAGTCGGTTGAGGGTCAGGAATTTCGATGTATTGTTGTCGCCAACGTAATCCGGGTATCCACAGGATATCCCGTTCGACTAAAAAATCGGGTCGAATTTCGATCAACAGACGATCAGGATCGCTGAAAGTGGAGACGACCGGACGCCAACCGACGGGAACGTTAAACTGGAGAGAAGTTCTGCGATCGCGGCTAATCTGTTCGAGTCCGGTGAGAGGGTTATCGGATAGAGAGGGAAATGAACCGCTAACAGCCGGATCGAGTTGTGCGGCTAAATTGATCTTCCAGGTGGTTAAGGGCGGAACAGAGGGCGAATTTGGGTCGTCTGCGAGGGATTTTTGAGGAGTGGCGGGACGGTTTGGGGCGAGTTGAGGCTGTTCCCAGAGGACGGGATTATCCAATTCTATTTCTATTTTTCGGTAAGCCGGAAGCAGTTCTGAAGAAATCGGAAGATTGACCCGAGGAGAAAGGGGTTGTTGATCGAGGGCTGTAATGGTAGCCGCAGGCGTAACAATTTTGAGGCGTGTCCCGACAACAGAGAGATCCCATTGTCCCTTTTGAGCTAAAGCGGTAATATCTAGATATCGATGGGGTGAGTAATGGAAAGCGGGTAATTGTAAAGGCAAAGAGTCTGCTAAGGAAAACCAGTCGATCGGTTGTTGAGTGCTATTGTTTGTGTTCAGTAGGTCGATACCTAACAGCCTCATTAACCCCAGATCCCGAATTCCCACTCGTAGCGATTCCACCTCGGCGCTTTGCCATTGAACCCAAGCCAAATCTAATTCCTGGTTATTTAATTCGATAGAGGAACCCTCTCGAATGATTTTGATTGGCGTAGAACGCGCTTGTGCAGAAGACCCCTCAAAACCCAAAAATAGAGATAAAGCAGTACAGATAGCAATGTACTGAATTGAAAGCCAGATTGATTGCAACATGGAAATAAGTCAGCTTGGCTGAAAGGTTAAATTTTTGAGAAGTCTGACCTTCAAACGCCGCCGACCCCTAAAGATACAATAGACACCAACTCAGATGCTAGAATCGATATCCGCTAACCACTCGTGTAAGTGTATCCTAACTAAATAATCATAGGAGCGGTCGGCACTTCTGGAGTTTGTCGAGCGCGTGTTCTAGGTTACATAATCCGTCGAGGTAGATCGGTTTAGATCGTCATAGATCATATCTTCTTTGCGTACCGAGTGGTATTCAAGAGCGGGTTTCCTAACTGGAAACGAAAGTCTGTGGACTCTGAGTAGACCAAGTAAGGGAAATTGCGATCAGAAACAGGGGACAGTTAATTGGCGATCGGCCAGAGAAAACAGGGGACAGTTTGAGTGCAAAAATTAAAAACCTGTAGCTTGTAACCCGTACCCTGCTTGTAACCTGTCATCTGTAAGCTTGAACCTAAAAGGCATCGATGGAAGAAACAGAAAACCTGCATTGTGAGGTGTGGTGAATCCCCATCCGTCTACAGGGAGGAGACAATGTTAATAAATGAGGTAACAACACCCAAGAGCGTCTCGGGTGGCAATGTCGCCTCAAATACCGCAATATGTTGAGGTGACGGAAATTCAACCCCCAATATAAGCTCAACTCTAAGTCTATACCAACTGCAATTGAGACTTGAATAGATATCTCTTTAGTGACTCCGAGGAATGGAAATTTTGCCCGTTTTTCTTGATCCTAAAATACTTACAATTTCTGTCAACCTTCCGGCGTCGGGACTGTTTGAGAGTTAAGCGAGGGGTAAGCCATCACCGAAAACGGAGTTCAAACCAGCAACTGGAAACGCTCAATAACTGTATCAAAGTGTTGAGGCGCTCAATTTTTCTCAAGTCGTTCCTCGACCCACTGAACTTGCATAACTAGAGGTTTTTGGCGCGGCGAGCTGGGCTTCGTGTGTGCCAAAGGCCTATCCAACAGTAGATCACCGAAATTTGCGACATGGATCACATCAACACAAGCGAGAATCAAAATCAATCAACGACAGAGGGTAAAATGCAGGAAAGCTCTGCAACGCACTGTCATCAAAATCAGGGTATGGTTAACACAGGTGTCCCCTATGGCGGTCAACGCTGGTTGGTCGAAGAACGAGATGCTTGTGGAGTGGGTTTTATTGCCAATCCATCGGGTGTAGCTAGCCATGATATTATCCAAAAAGCCTTACCCGCCCTTACCTGTTTGGAACATCGGGGCGGATGCAGCGCGGACTATGACTCCGGAGACGGTGCCGGGTTGATGAGCGCCATTCCTTGGGAATTGTTGCAGCAGTCCCCAGAATTGTCCGGGCTTCAGTCAAAATCAGTCGAACAGTTGCACGAAGCCTATGGCGTGGCAATGGTGTTTTTACCCCCCGATGAGTCACAAGCGGCTACAGCCCGTCAAATCATCGAGGAGGCACTAAAGGCTGAGGATTTGACGAATATCGGATGGCGGAAAGTTCCCGTTAATCCCGACGTATTGGGGCCACAAGCGCGAGAAAATCAACCCGATATCGAACAATTTATCGTTACCTCAAACACCAACCAAACCGGAGACGCACTCGAACGGCAATTATATCTAGCGCGACGTTCCATCGGAGATGCCTTAGAAGCCCAAGAGTTTGTTTGGGGACAAAATATCTATATTTGTTCGTTCTCCTGTCGCACAATCGTCTATAAAGGCATGGTGCGAAGTGCAGTCTTGGGAGAATTCTACCTCGACTTAAAAAATCCCGCCTACAAAAGCGCCTTTGCCGTCTATCATCGACGCTTCAGCACCAATACTATGCCCCGATGGCCCCTGGCTCAACCCATGCGTTTATTGGGTCACAATGGCGAAATTAACACCCTTCTGGGTAATATTAACTGGATGCGAGCCGCCGAAGGCACCCTGGCTTCCGAGGTTTGGGGAGAACGCCTAGAAACGTTAAAACCCTTTGTCGATGCCACCAACAGCGACTCGGCTAACCTCGATAATGTGATGGAGTTGTTGGTCCGAACCGGACGGACTCCTTTAGAAACCTTGATGATTATGGTGCCGGAAGCCTACAAAAATCAACCGGATCTTCAATCGCGTCAAGAAATTGTCGATTTCTACGAATATTACAGCGGTTTGCAAGAACCTTGGGATGGGCCGGCTTTGTTGGTGTTTAGTGATGGTAAACAAGTCGGTGCCACTCTTGATCGCAACGGTTTGCGTCCGGCGCGGTATTGTATTACCAAAGATAACTTGGTGATTGTCGCCTCCGAAGCAGGGGTTGTCAATATTCCCGAAGAGGAGATCGTCGAAAAAGGCCGTTTGGGACCGGGACAAATGTTGGCGGTTGACTTGGAAAGCCACGAGGTTCTGAAAAACTGGGAAATTAAAGAACGCATTGCAGCCCGTCACCCCTATCGGGAGTGGCTGGAAAATTATCGGGTGAACTTGGAACCCCAACCCTTTGAGGAAAAAACCGATTTTGATGCACAAACCCAGTTAAGACTACAAACTGCTTTTGGTTATGGTTCAGAAGACCTGGACATGGTGATCGCGGACATGGCAAGTTTGGGGAAAGAACCGACATTTTGCATGGGGGATGATATTCCCCTGGCGGTGCTTTCAGACAAACCTCATTTGCTGTACGATTACTTTAAACAAAGGTTTGCTCAAGTTACCAACCCCCCGATTGATCCATTGCGCGAATGGATTGTCATGTCGTTGAATATGCAACTCGGTCAACGGGGAAACCTACTCGATCCGCAACCGGAACAGGCGAAAATGCTGAAAATCGAGTCGCCGGTTTTAAACGAAGCCGAACTCGAAACCATCAGTCAAAGCGGGTTTGAAAGTATTAAACTCTCGACTTTATATCCCGTTTCAACAGGCCCCGATGGACTAGATCGAGCCATCAAACAACTCTGTCAACAAGCAGAAAATGAAGTTCGCAATGGCAAAAAAATTGTCATTTTAAGCGACCGGAATTTGAGTGCAGAATACACATATATTCCGCCTTTACTTGCAGTCGGAGCGGTTCACCATCATTTAATTTCAACCGGGTTACGCTGTCAAGCCTCTTTGGTGGTAGACACCGCTCAATGTTGGAGTACCCATCATTTTGCTTGTTTAATTGGTTACGGGGCTTCTGCGGTTTGTCCCTATTTAGCGTTAGAAAGTGTGCGCGGGTGGTGGTTACAACCGAAGACTCAAAAAGCAATTGAACAAGGGAAATTAACCCTAACTCTCGTCCAAGCGCAGAAAAATTATCGCTCATCGGTTGAAGGCGGTTTGTTAAAGATTCTCTCAAAAATGGGAATTTCGCTGCTGTCTTCCTATCACGGCGCCCAAATTTTTGAAGCGATTGGTATTGGCGGTGATTTACTGGAATTGGGCTTTAAAGGAACAACTTCTCGAATTGGCGGTTTAACGATTAATGAACTCGCTCAAGAAGTGAATCAATTTCATTCAAAAGCCTACCCGGAAATCGAACAGAAAAAGCTCGAAAACTACGGCTTTTTTAACTTCTTCAAACGGGGCGAATATCATGGGAATAACCCCGAATTGGCTAAAGTTTTACATCAAGCCGTCAAGAGCGTTAATGGCAATCAAAACGGTTCAACTGTAGCCGGATACGACCATTATCAAACCTATCAGAAATACCTCGAAGGTCGCCCCATTTCAGCACTGCGAGACCTGCTCGATTTTAACAGCGATCGCGAACCGATTCCCCTTGAGGAAGTTGAACCAATTGTTGAAATTGTCAAACGCTTCTGTACCGGCGGAATGTCTCTGGGAGCCTTATCCCCAGAAGCCCACGAAACCTTAGCGATCGCCATGAACCGACTGGGCGGAAAATCCAATTCCGGCGAAGGTGGCGAAGATCCAGCCCGGTTTAAAACCTTTGATGATGTCGATGAACAGGGGCTATCAGCCAGTCGTCCTTATTTGAAAGGGTTACGCAACGGTGATAGTGCGAGTTCAGCCATTAAACAAGTCGCCTCGGGGCGGTTTGGGGTGACACCCGAATACCTGATGAACGCTCAATCAATTGAGATTAAAATCGCTCAAGGGGCCAAACCCGGAGAAGGCGGACAGTTACCGGGTAAAAAGGTGAGCGCCTACATCGCCATGTTGCGACGCTCGAAACCGGGTGTAACGCTGATTTCACCGCCTCCCCACCACGATATTTACTCGATTGAGGACTTGGCGCAACTGATTTTTGACCTGCACCAAATTAACCCCCAAGCAACAGTATCGGTGAAGTTAGTTGCAGAAATCGGCATCGGAACTATTGCGGCGGGGGTGGCGAAGGCAAACGCCGATTATATCCAAATTTCCGGTCACGATGGCGGCACCGGCGCAAGTCCCCTGTCTTCGATTAAACACGCAGGAACGCCTTGGGAATTGGGCTTAACCGAGGTTCATCGGGTGTTGATGGAAAACAAACTTCGCGATCGCGTCCGGTTGCGGGTGGATGGCGGCTTAAAATCCGGTTGGGATGTGATCATGGGCGCTCTGATGGGAGCCGAAGAATTTGGCTTTGGAACCATTGCGATGATTGCCGAAGGCTGTATTATGGCGCGAATTTGCCACACCAACGGCTGTCCGGTGGGTGTAACCACTCAACGGGAAGATTTACGCAAGCGTTTCCCCGGTACGCCGGATCATGTGGTGAATTTCTTCTATTTTGTCGCTGAAGAGGTGCGGCAGTTGTTGGCGCGTTTGGGCTATCGAACGCTGACCGAGATTATGGGGCGTTCGGATTTGCTGAAAATGCGCGAAGGCATAGAACTGACCAAAACGCAAGCGATTAATCTTGATTGTTTGATGAATTTGCCGAATACAAGAAGCGATCGCGATTGGTTGAACCACGAGGACGTTCACGGCAACGGCCCGGTGTTGGATGATGTATTACTCGAAGATGCGGATATAGCCGCCGCCATACGCAACCACCGAACCGTTAACAAGACCGTTCGCCTGGTAAATACCGATCGCACAGTGGGGGCGCGAATTGCCGGAAAAATAGCTTCGATGTACGGCAATACCGGATTCTCGGGGCAAATTACCCTGAATTTTACGGGTTCTGCGGGTCAGAGTTTTGGGGCGTTTAATTTGCCGGGAATGACCCTGACCTTGACGGGAGAAGCGAATGATTATGTGGGTAAGGGAATGCACGGCGGGGAGTTGATTATCAAGCCTGCTGATGGGGTTAGTTATGATCCGTCTGAAAATGTGATTATTGGCAATACCTGTCTGTATGGGGCAACCGGAGGAACGCTTTATGCTTTGGGTCAAGCCGGAGAACGGTTTGCCGTGCGGAACTCGATGGGACGGGCGGTGATTGAAGGCGCAGGCGACCATTGTTGTGAGTACATGACGGGTGGTGTCGTTGTGGTGTTGGGGACTGTTGGTCGCAACGTGGCGGCCGGTCAAACGGGTGGTATTGGCTATTTCCTCGATGAAAATAATCAGTTCCCAGAACGGGTAAATGGGGAAATTGTCAAGATTCAGCGCGTTTCTACTCCCTCCGGGGAAAAGCAGTTAAAGGAACTGATCGAACAACACGCCGAACGGACAGGTAGTCAAAAAGCACAGACGATTTTAGCGAATTGGTCTGAGTATTTGCCGAAGTTCTGGCAAGTGGTACCGCCTTCGGAGGAAAATACTCCAGAAGCGAGTGCGGAAGGGTCAACTGAGAAAGTTGCGGTTGCGGCTTCTTAGTTGATTGTTTGGCTTGAGAGATTCTTAAGGTTGAATGGAGGGCGGCGGTTTGTTGCCCTCTTTTTTTTTGATAAATCAAGAAAGTAGCGCTACAAGAGCGACTTGTCATATTTTCAGCAATCTAGAAGTTTTTAAGGTATCAATCCTGATAGCCGCAAAAATTGATGAACTAATAAGTGATGTAACTAGAAATACAACAATGGCAAAAGCAATCAGAGAATTTAATGAGTTTATTAATTCATCAGATCATCAGACTGTTGATTTCTCAAAACCCTACTGCGATGCTGACGAAAGATTAACCCCTGAGGAACGTTGTCAACAAAGATACCACCGATTAAGAAAGGAGTATATTAAATAAAATGCCGCCAAAAGAATATTTGGATTTGATAAAAAACGATATTATATTAAGTAACCAAGGAATAGATATAGAAGAAAATAAAGAGAAGTTAAATCGGTTAGCCAAATATTTTTTTAAAGTCTCAGAAGGGATTAAAAATAACGAATTAGAGCTAACTCTAGACCAATTTTACGGTAGTTTTGAGGAATTATGATCTGACCTTTCTACCTAAAGACAATCGCCCTCATAAGGAAAGCTATCTTGTCCGATTAGATGGCTGTATTTTCCCGTTCGCATTACCTGATTTTTGCGCGATTACTTTTGTAGCATTTATTCCCGTATTTCATATTATAAATCTGAATATTGTCCGACTTCTCTAACTCACATTGATCGGTTTTTCAATTTTTACAGGCACACGGGGGATGAAAAACCCGGTTTCTCAATAGAAACCGGGTTTTTGGGATGTACAGTTATCGCGAACGCACACCGCTGTAATGAAACTTATAGTCATAGGACTTTATCAAAAATTTATAAAACATTTCCGGAATTTTTACATAACCCTCTTTTTTTTCCAAGGCATGATCGGGTTTACTGTAACTATCAAAAACTCACCGATCTAACTTAAGTGATTAATTCAATGAATAATTTGTTTGAGAAGGTTGCTCTAGTTGCAAGTTTAGGATTAACTTCAACCCTGATAGCAGCTTTACCCGGAAATGCATCTGTTTTATACGATCTCAAATTTTTTGATGATAATGGAAACTTGACCGGAACAGGAGTCTTTAGCCATGAAGACGAGCCATTTGAGGGGACTTTAGAGAAATGTTTGATCGGATCATTCCCTGGGTGTAGCGAGTCTGTGTATGAAATTAATGCCAGTGATAACTATTTCAAAGTTGATAATTTTTCTGTCTTAACCGATGATGGCCCGTTTGCCCAATGGGAATTAGGTGTAAATTTTGAGAGTCAGCTCTTTTGGCGACCGTTTGATGATGTCAAATTAGCCAGCTACTATCTTTCTGGACGTTTTGATTATGCTCTTGAGGAGCGTTGGGTTGTCAGTAGAAGAGTGGCTCCATCTTTAGATTGGGCTTTGGTCATGTCACCTGATGGGACTTGGGATACCCGTATACCTGGCCCTCCTGATTTCCTCAAAAGAGGAAGTGGAACTTGGACGGTAACTCAGCGGGTATCCGTTCCCGAACCCACATCAATTGTAGGACTGATCGCATTCGGAGTATTTGGAATCGGTTCTGTACTCAAGGGTATTAGTGATTAACTTGTTTGAAATTTAGATCAATCGGGAAAGATAGAAGGTTGAAATTTAGCAATTATCCGATTCTATCAGGTCCGACTAATCAATAATCATTAATGAGACTGAAAAAGGTGGCACTCATCAAGATCCTATGATATGTTTTAAATGTACTTTTGTTCAAAAGGGTCGGGGTGTTCAGATATCGGCGTAGATGTTAGACGCGGGTAAAAGCAGATCCTAAATAAGCGCAAGTCTACAGCAGAGCAAGTATTATTTCACAAAAGTGAATACTGATTGAATGAGCTGGTAGTTCGATGTCAAGTTATAGGGATTACTTCAATTTTCTGGAAGTGAGTCTCGGACTTTCTAATTCCAGATTAGATCCTAGCGCAATCGCCAGATCGAAAAATGTACATTAGAAAGTCAATTCTCCTATAAATCTTTTGTAGGGAGATCGAATGATAATTTCAAGAATTGGTTGAGGAAAATACTGATGATTCTGGGTAAAGCGTTGAGATTCTTCAGCTATATTGTCATTAGTAGCTTATTTGTTATAACGGCAAATCTTCTTTTTGGAGTTCAACTCAAAGCCACATCAGCTAACTTGATTAGGGTCGATCAATTTGGGTATAGACCTGAAGATCATAAAGTTGCAGTTATTGTCGATCCGCAGTTGGGTTTTAACGAGCAAGTTTCTTTCTCACCCGGACAAACCTATGAAGTTCGAGATACGAAAACAGATCGAACCGTATATTCTGGAGAAATTAAACTCTGGGCTGATGGAAAAATAGATTCTCAATCGGGAGATCAAGCCTGGTGGTTTGACTTTTCGGAAGTTACAAAACCGGGTGATTACTATATCTATGATCCTCAGAATAATGAGCGTTCTTTTCCCTTTGAAATTCGGGATGATGTTTATCGTCAAGTTTTGGTCACTGCAACTCGGATGTTTTTCTATCAGCGCAGTGGATTTGCTAAAGAACCTCCCTATGCCGATCCAAAATGGCAGGATGGAGCCGCTTTTTTAGGAGATAAACAAGATAGTTCGGCTCGGTATTTATATGATAAGGAAAACCCCAATTTGGAAAAAGATATGCGGGGGGGTTGGTTCGATGCGGGCGATATGAATAAGTACGTTACATTTGCAAATCAACCGATTCATCAGCTTTTAAGTGCCTACACGGAGAACCGATCAATTTGGACTGATGACTTCAATATTCCCGAGTCAAAAAATGGCATTCCTGACTTAATTGATGAGATTAAATTTGAACTCGATTGGTTGAAAAGAATGCAGGATGATGATGGCGGAGTTTTTATTAAAATTGGCAATATCGATCATAATGCTGCTGAAAAACCGAGTCTAGATCGACGTCCTCGCTATTACGGGCCAAAGTGTTCTTCGGCAACGATTGCAACGGCCAGTATGTTTGCTCATGCTGCATTCGTTTTGCAGCAGTTTCCTGCTTTAAATGCTGAGGCGAATGACTTGAAAAACAGAGCAATACAGGCTTGGGAATGGTACGAAAGTAACCCGAAGAAAACCGATTGTGATTCTCAGGAAATTAAGTCGGGAGATGCGGATAGAAGTTTACAAGAACAGACGGCAACTTCTGTGGTTGCTGCCATTTATTTATTTGCCCTGAATCAGGAACAGAAATATACCGATTATATTAAAGAAAATTTGAGTTCAACGCAACCCTTTTTAGATGATACTTGGTCTCGGTATCGACCTCAAGAGGGTGATGCGCTGCTGTTTTATGCTCAACTTCCTGAAGCAGATAAAGATTTAAGCCAGCAAATTTTGAGCCGATTTAAAGAGATGGTTACTTCCAATGCTAACTCTTATGGTTTTAATGAAAATCTTGATCCTTATCGCTCTTATATGCCCGATTCGCAGTATCATTGGGGAAGTAACCTGATTAAAGCAAACTATGGTAATACGAACTACGATGTGGTTATTTTCAACATAGATTCTGCCGATCAAGAACGTTACAAAATCAGGGCGCTGGATCATTTGCATTATTTACATGGTGTTAATCCATTAGGTATGGTTTATCTCAGCAATATGTATGAGAATGGAGCCGAATATTCTGCCAATGAAATGTATCACGAATGGTTTGGAAAAGGGGTTTACGACAATGCACTAACATCGAAATTTGGTCCGGCTCCAGGATATCTGACAGGAGGAGCAAACAAAAACTATACTGGCTCAATTAAAAAAGTTAGAACCCAACCTCCGATGAAAGCTTATATTGATCGCAATGATGGCTATCCAGTCAATACTTGGGAAATTACCGAACCTGCCATTTATTATCAAAGTTCATATCTGAAGCTGCTATCAAACTTTATTGGTGATAGATAAGGATTGCAAAATTAAAAATAAAAAGGTTTTTTTATGGAGAAATTCCTCAAGTATTTTGAACCCAGCTTTACTGTTATCGCAATTATCCATTATTCTGCCAACTGGCTTCCCCTAATTTTATCTGGAGGAGCGAGCGAGGGAGATGGAACCGATATCAACTCATTTGATTTCACCTTAAATGTTCTTCTTTTTCTTTTGACTTATCTAATTTCTGGTATCTTGTTATTACTGCGGTGGAAAAAGTTTCTGATTTTTGTTAAAAATGGAGCGATTATATGGGTAATGATTTTAATCGCATTGGCTTCTTATTTTTGGTCTGACTTTCCCGATAGAACCCTTAAAAGTTGTATCGGGTTAATTGGAACTACACTCTTTGGGATTTATTTGGGAAGTCGTTATACTCTCAAGGAGCAACTTAAGCTTTTAGTGTTTGCCTATGGAATTATTGGTCTATTTAGTGTAGTTTTTGCGATCGCTTTGCCCAGGTATGGAGTAGAACAGGCTGTTCATGCGGGGGCTTGGCGAGGAATATACAACCATAAGAATCTATTGGGAAGGGGGATGACAATGGGGGGAATAATATTTACGTTATCACCGAGTCTTTTTGAAAAGAAAAATCGATGGCTTTGTCGAATGGGTTTGGGTGTCTCTTTCGTTCTTTTGGTTATGGCGAAATCTTCAAGCTCACTGATTAATTTTACAGTTTTAATGATGAGCCTCACAGCTTATCGTATTCTTAGATTTCGATATCTTTTGCTGATTCCTGCATTTCTAGCCATCGTGACATTGAGTGCTACTATTGTTGAAATCTATACTGCAAATGCTGAGGAATTGCTAGGATTAATTGGAAAAGATCCGTCTCTGACAGGTCGTACTGATATTTGGGTTTGGGTGGGAGAAATGATAGATAAACGTCCCTGGCTTGGATATGGCTTTACAGCATTCTGGAATGGATTAGATGGTGCATCTGCTTATGTAATTCGAGCCGCCAGATGGCCTGTACCCTATTCTCACAACGGAATACTCGATCTTTGGTTAGACATAGGTTTACTGGGCGTTTCTGCGTACTTGCTTGGATTTGGAATTAATTTAATTTGTGCCATAATATGGGTTAGGCGAGGAACAACATCAGACAGTTTATGGCCATTAACATTTTTGACTTATATGATTCTTTCAAATGCAAGTGAGGGTGGTATTCTTGCACAAAACAGTATCTTTTGGGTTTTGTATACAGCCCTCTCACTGACTCTCAGCAAACCCTTTCAGAACCAGGAAAAAAAGAAGTAATGCTATAGGCATGAAAAACGATTTTTCAATCATAGGTAGAGCTTTAAGCCCGTACCTTAACTAAAATATACAAATTTGCTTTTTCTGTTATTTAGGAGAAAAAAATGCTGTTTAATTCCCCAGAATTTATCTTTTTCTTTATGCCAATCGTGTTATTAGTATTTTTTTTTATTGGCCATAAACAACTGAATATTGTCGGATTGCAACTTGAGGCTTCAATATTCTGGCTTGTCTGTGCTTCGCTATTTTTCTACGGTTGGTGGAATCCTCCATACTTAATTTTAATTGTCATATCAATTGCTTTCAATTACATCTGTGGTTCTTATTTGTCCCATCATCTCGCTGATAGATATAGTTCAAAAAAGCTTTTTCTTGTCTTGGGTGTTTGCTTCAACCTTGCATTAATTGGATATTATAAATATGCCAATTTTTTTCTATCTAATATCAATCACCTAATCGGGTATAATATAAGTATTTCATCAGTCATTCTTCCTTTGGGAATTTCTTTTTATACATTTCAACAAATTGCTTATCTAGTTGATGCGTATCGAGGGGAAACCAAAGAATACAACTTTTTAAACTACAGCCTTTTCGTAACATTCTTTCCCCAGCTTATTGCTGGCCCAATTGTTCACCACAAAGACATTTTACATCAATTTAGACAAGATTATATTTATCGATTTAGTTCGCAATGTCTATCGATAGGATTGACAGTTTTTATTGCTGGTTTGTTTAAAAAAGTAGTGTTTGCAGATCGAATAGCAGCATTTTCTACACCTGTATTCGCTGCGGCAAGTCAAGGTGTTACATTGACATTTTCAGAGGCTTGGGCAGGAGCGCTTGCATATACATTACAGCTATATTTCGATTTTTCAGGATACTCGGATATGGCAATTGGAATTGCATATATGTTTGGGATTCGTTTACCGCTAAATTTTGATTCTCCTTACAAAGCAGTTAGTATTGTAGATTTTTGGCGACGCTGGCACATAACTTTATCTAACTTTTTACGAGACTATCTTTATATTCCGTTAGGTGGTAATCGCAAGGGTAAAATTCGCCGTCATATCAATTTGATGATGACAATGCTGCTGGGAGGATTATGGCATGGTGCGGGATGGACATTTATTTTCTGGGGAGGATTGCATGGTGTTTACTTAGTCATAAATCACCAGTATCGCTCATTTCGTCGTTCGATTGGACAGGATACAAAACAAGATGGATGGTTTTTGCGAGGAATAGGTTGGTTGGTAACCTTTTTAGCCGTTATGGTTTCTTGGATATTTTTCAGAGCAGATAGTTTTCAATCTGCTCTATCTATTCTGAGTTCAATGATTGGTTTAAATGGAATATCATTACCGGAATTTTGGGAACCTTATCTCAGTTTTATGAAAAATTGGGGAGTTGATTTTCAAGGATTTACTGTTAATGTTGGTATCAGCCAAAAATATGCTGTGTTTGGGATTACCTGCTTATTACTTGTTGCTTGGTTTACACCTAATACTCAACAATGGATGGGAAAATATAGTCCGGCGCTAACCCCACCCTCTGATGAATTGATCGGAATTAGTAATTTGTGGAAAAAAATTCAATGGCAACCAAATAAATTATGGAGTAGTATATTGGGCTTGATCACCGCAGTTACACTACTGGGTATGACACGAGTTAGTGAGTTCCTATACTTTCAGTTTTAATTTCATTTGAATCTTGATAACATTAGAGGTGTATGGTGTCTTTTTGCTTCAAAATTTATTCATTAGTTGCAGCTGGGCTGATGGGAACGGTGGGATTAACCAACTGGTTAATCGATCCGCTATGGTATAGTCAAGGAAATAGGATCACCGGAAAAAATTTTCCATTTAATGAACGAATTTCCAAAACAAATCTCCTTTTAAGGACTAAGGATCAGAACTACAATTGTTTAATACTTGGTAGCTCTAGAGTCATTGCTTTGAAAGCCTCTAAGTTCAAAAATGAGAGGTGTTTTAACTACTCATTTAAAGGTGGATTGGCTGATGATTTTGTAGAGTATGCACAATTTGCAAAAGATGCAGGAATTAATCCGGAAACAATTTATGTTGGGGTAGATGGATTTAATTTTGTTAAACAAAACAAGTTTAATGAACAAGGATCGAATCCCTCTGAATCAGCAACTCAATCAATATTTCAAGCTTATTTTTCCCTAGATGTATTAACATTTTCGGCAATGACAATCTTAGGAATGAGTCCTGATTCTGCCAACTACTACAATAAAAAGTTTGAAATAGAAGAGTTTGAAAAACCTCCGGAATATAAACCGCAATTTGATGAACCTTTGGGCGAACAAAGTTGTGATATTTCTAGAGTAGAAATCTATGGTAAGGTGAAAGAAATTTTTCCAAATGCCAAGCTAGTAGGGTACGTTCCTCCAAGATCTGCTTGGGCTGTTATTCTGGAAACTTATGATCGAAACTTAACGAATTGTGAACTAGAAGGTATTCATAAAGTCTCTCAGATATATGATGAGATGTATGACTTTTCTATACCGTCATCAATAACAAAGGAACCAGATAACACTTACGATGGCAGTCATTTTACTCCAGAAATCAATGATTTAGTTGCTGAGATTATGCAAGGTGAAAAATACGATAAATTATTTGGAGTCCGCGTAGATAATTACAGTCTAAATCAATACAAAAGTACATACAAAATGGAGATGAAAAAATTTTTGGAAGAACAGAATCAAATACAGCGCTGGAAAGAGTGAAGAACCTATCTGATTGAGATCACGATTCCTGAATTTGGTGAGATACACTTAATCCTAGATAGAGAGTTGGTTCTACCTTGAAATTTTATCTCACTAAGCATAAAAACCCCATAGCAAACACTCAAGTCCACATATTAGGTATTGATTGTGAATTTATTCAGTTCCCTAAAATCTCAAATAATTAATACATTTGAGAAACCTTTGTTTCGCGGTACTTTATGGATGCTTGGTGGCAGAGTAATTGGCATTGTCATGCAAGCAGGTTATTTCGTTCTGATTGCTAGAACATTAGGGGCTAATAATTTTGGGATATTTATGGGAGTCAGTGCTTTAGCAGTGATACTGAACCCCTTTTCTACTCTAGGGAGTGCAGATCTCTTAGTGAGAGATATCTCTCATGATCGCTCATTATTTCGTGAAAGCTGGGCTAATGCTTTATTAACGACAGCAGTTTCTGGGAGTTGTCTGATTAGTTTAGCGCTGTTGACAGCACTGTATATTTTTCCTCAAAAGATTCCTCCTTTAGCAATATTACTGATTCTGGCATCCGATGTGCTAGGATTGGCTCTATGGAGTCTTTCTTCAGGCGCATTAATTGCCGTTGGTTTACTCAAAAAAGCCGCTCAACTTCAAGTTTGTTTGAACTTTTCTAAGCTGGTTGCTGCTATTTTATTAGCGGTGGGTTTTGAAGAACCGAGTATTTTAGTCTGGTCAATTTTATATTTTTTAGGCAATGGAACTACAGCTTTAGTTTCAATTTTACTGGTTAATAAAATGGTGGGTTTACCCGGAAAACCAAACTTATCAAAAATTAAATCCAATTTGAATCAAGGGATTTATTTTTCGATAGGAGCCTCTGCCGATGTTGTTAATGCCAGTATTGACAAAACAATGTTAACGAGTCTTGCCACTGCCAATGCTACGGGTTTGTATTCGGCGGCTTATCGCTTAATTGAGGTTGCCTATTTACCTCTCCTCTCTATATTTTCATCAACTTATGCGAAGTTTTTTGAGCAGGGGAAGACAGGCATTTCCGGAACTCTTGCCCTTGCAAAACGTATGGTTCCGGTGGCGATGATTTACGGAATTATTGCTTTGATTGGATATTGGGTTTTTAATCCTTTTATTCCTTACATTCTAGGAGAAGAATATCAAGCTTCTATTCCTGTATTGCTTTGGTTATCACCGATGCCATTATTAATTGGAATGCAATTTATTGCGGCTGATACGCTGACGGGCGCTGGATATCAACGAATCCGGGGATTGATTATCTTAGGAACTGCTTTGTTTAATGTGGTTACTAATTACTTCTTAATTCCTGTTTATTCTTGGAAGGGAGCGACTTGGGCAACCTTGGCATCAGATACTATCAAGACGTTGTGTTTGTGGGGATCTGTTGCATTTTTTTACCAACAACAAGTTCGACAACGGGATTTCAACCAAACCAAATAATATGATGATTGAATCCCAAGCAAAAATCAAAAAAACTTGACGAATCAAAACTCGATCAAGTAAAATTTGGAAAGGAAACATTAGATTCTTATCAAATGAGTTAAAGTTAATCCATACTTAACTTTAAAGTTTCGTAAAATTACCCATTTGAGAGCCGATTAAATAGAGACATTAATTGAAATCAAAATCGAGTTTTAAATTTTTGTTTTTTCGGACAAGGCTGGTTGATTTAGAAAAACCCTCCAGAAAAAGTTGGGGCTGACATCTTGAATTGAGTTGATTGATTACCGATTCTGATTATGAATACAAATTCTCAAATGCTTGACTCCCAATCCCGCCAATATACCTTCTGTCTGGTCACACCGAGTTATGCACCAGACTTTGAAAGATGCAAATTTTTATCCTCTACCATTGATCGATTCCTTCCGAGTTCAACCAAACATTACATCATTGTCGATCGCCAAGATATTTCACTGTTTAAACAATTAGAAAATAACCGGACAGAAATTCTAGTCGTAGAGGATGTTATTCCCTGGTGGATTAAAAGGATACCCTTGGTGAAAAATGGCTGGTTTAGCTTAAAAACTCCTCCCATTCGGAACTGGCTTCTTCAGCAGATTGTTAAGCTATCAGCCGCTCAATTTGTCGGCGAAGATGTGCTGATGTTTGTGGACTCTGATGTGGCATTTGTTCGCTCTTTAAACCCCCAAGAACGATTTGTTCGAGATGGAAAAATCCGGTTTTATCGAGAACCAAACTCAATCCCTCAAACTTGGGAAGGTCATTATAGTTGGTATAAAACAGCGAGTAAATTATTGATCGCACCGATGGTAGATTTTCCGGCTCCTAACTATATTGGCGATCTCATCACTTGGAAAAAAGATAACGTTTTCAAGTTATACGATCATCTGGAAAAGGTGTCTGGACGTTCTTGGGTAGAAACAATTGCTAAGACTTGGAATTTGTCTGAATATATTCTTTACGGAATGTTTGTAGATTATATTCTCAAAGATGAAGCCGATCACTTTATTGATGAAACCTACCCGGGCTTACGCTATTTTGGTACGGAGAATCTATCAGAACCACAAATAAAAGATTTTCTATCTGAAATTGAACCGGATTATGTAACAGTTATGATTTCTGCAAAAGCCGGAATTCCAGTTCAACGTTATCAAAAGTTACTAGAACAGATTGATGAATAAAAATTCAGAAAAATTATTCAAATTTTTTATCACTTTTGTGTTCCTTTTGATTGCCCATACGTCTTAAAATCAACTGGATTAATTATCATTAAGAGATGACAATGAAAATGACTATCGTTGCAATGGAGATTCCCTATCCTCCCATACATGGAGGAAGAGTTGATGTTTGGCGTCGGGTGAAGATGTTAGCAGAACAGGGAACAGAAATACAGCTTGTTTGCTGGTCTCGCGAGACTCCAAACCCCGAAAATTTAAAAGTCATTCATCGGTATGTTAAAGATTTTTACCCGATCATTTATCACCAGGGTTTAGATGCTTCTATTCATCGGGTATTTGATTTATTATCATATCCTCTTGAAGTGACCTCTAGAATTGTGCGAGGAGAAAAATGGAAAGCGCTTTTAGACTCAGTACGTTGTTTTCAGCCTGATGTGATTCTCTGCGATCAAATTCACAGTGGTTGGGTTGCTTCTCGGTTGAGCAAAGCTTTAGAAATACCGATGATTGTGCGATCGCATAATATTGAACATTTACATTATCGCTATTATCTTCAATGTGCTAAGGGATATAAAAAGCTAGTTAGATTGTTGTCTTTGAATCATTTAGAAAAATATGAAAAGTCACTTTTAAAACAAAGTTTAGCTTTTTACGATATCTCCAAAGATGACTTACGATTTTGGCAAAAGCAGGGATTTAATAATGGATATTTTTTGCCTCCGCTCATAGAATTTGACACGGAACATGAGCAGAAAGGCGACGTTCCCCTCGGCGCTATAAATCGTCAAAATTCAAAATCCTATGACGTTGTATTTCTTGGCAATCTTAATTCGGAAAACAATGTAGAAGGTGTGACTTGGTTTGTTGAAAAAGTTTTCCCAATTCTACAAAAGCAATTGCCCAGTATTAAAGTGATTATTGCGGGTTCAAATCCCGTTCCTAAAATTATAGAAATTTGTAGTAATAAGGAGGGCTTAGATTTAAAGATTAACCCTCCTTGCGCCATGAAAATTTACCAGTCTGGTCGAGTTTTAATCAATCCAATTCCCACCGGAAGTGGTGTTAGTATTAAGTCAATTGATATGTTGGCGGTCGGTCAACCTATTGTTTCTAGACCCAAAGGATTATTCGGTTTATCAGAAGAAGCAAAACAATATTTCCGAGTGGCATCCGATGCCCGCTCTTTTGCGAATCAGATTCTCAATTGTCTAGCGCAGGAGCAACCCAATATGCCGGATCGGGCTTTGCTAGAGTCACTGTTTGGGTATTCGGTGATTGAGAATTTTCTCTTCCAACTTGACTCCCTTCTCAAACAACATTAATTAACGCGCATTGAGCAATAAATTATTGGTTTTTTGTGGGGTGTAGAGACCTTACAGGCAAGGTCTCTACATGAAAGTATTTTTCTTATTTTATCGAGGAACTCAACTAAACTCTAGTCGAAGACTTTGGATAAATCTGAGGCTTCATTTTTTTCGTTGGAAAGTAACGTTTTGCATGGTAGAAATACTGGGAAGATTCATTTTTACTAATTGCATTGACGGCCAAACCTAACACTCGTTGACTGGAACGTTCTAGCATTTCTTTGGCTGATTTTGCACTGGCTCGATCCAGAACCCGAGGACGAGCAACCAGCAAGACACCACTCGCCATTTGACTTAACGTTAAAGCATCCGCCGCTAAAATTAACGGTGGAGTATCGATAATCACAAAATCATAGTTTTCAGAAAAGTTACGAATTAGAGAAGTCATTCGTTTAGAATCAAGTAGAGCGAGAGGATTAGGGGGAGTCACTCCCGCCGGAATTATATCTAATCGATCAATTCCCTGGCAAATTCCATTTTGTAATTCGGCTTGACCGACTAAAATCTCACTTAATCCAACAGCATTTGTTAACCCCCAAAGATGATGTTGAGAAGGCTGACGCATATCCGCATCGATAAGCATGACTCGATATCCCAATTGAGCTAAAGTTGCGGCTAAATTCGCTGAAACTGTAGATTTTCCTTCTTTGGGAACGGAACTTGTTACCACAATTGTTTTCACTCGTTTGTCTGAACTGAGAAACTTGAGATTGGCTTGTAGCATCCGGTAAATCTCACTAATAAACGAGTCTGATGCTTCAACAACGGGAATATCTGGAGTTGCTTTTTCTCCTTGAAAATAACGAGATATTCCTTTGTTCCTAAACATCGGAATAATACCGAGTAACGTATATCCGAATAATTTTTTAGCTTCTTCAACACTACGGATGTATTTATCTCCCATTTCTAGAAGTAACACCGATGTTGTTGCTGCAACCAATCCGAGCATGATTCCTAAAGCAATCAGTTTGCTTTTCGCTGTACTGCCTTCTTGAGGAACTATCGCTTCTTCTATAATTCTGGCATTATTTGTGCTTTTATTTTCTGCAACTTGCACTTCTTCCAAATTTTTCAGTAAGGTTTCATAAGTCACCTGTGCAACCTGAACTTTTCGTTGGAGTTCCTGTTGTTCCTGTTCCAGTTGAGGAAGATTCTGCGATCGCTGTTCATAGTTTCTGCGAGAGGCGTATAAAGACTCCAGTTGACGAGTTAACTCTAAGCGTTTAATCTCATTGGCAATAAATCTTTCAAGCTGATTATTTTTCTGACCTTGTGGAACTTGTAATAAACCTTCTGGAACAACAGCTTGACTTCCTAATACTTGTTCAACTTGTTCTTGTAAAGCTGCATTGAGTGAATCTCGCTTTTGTTTCAAAGCAATAATTCTCGGATTTTGATCTCGGAAACGTTTTCTTTCATTAACTAACTCAGACTCGACTTTCTCAAGCTCTGTGAGAATCCCAATTAGCACTGGAGATTGACTGAGCGTGTTAATTGCAATTGCTTCTTCTAGGTCGAATCCGACCTGAGTTTGTAGGGATTCTGCTAGAGCATTAACTCCACTTAATTCTGATTCTAAAACTGTAATTTTTCGATTTAATTCTGCTAGTTCTAGAACGGCTGTTCTAAATTCTTCCTCTAAATCTAATACTTGATTTTTCTCTTTAAAACTGCGTAAAGCTTGTTCGGCTCGAAAGACTTCTTCTTGTACCTTAGGAAGCTGCTGAGAGATAAATTCTCGGGCTTCTATGGCATCTTCCTGGTTCAGGTTAACATTGGTTTGAATATAAACCTCCATTAAAGTATTAATGACATTTGCTGCTTCTTCTGGGTCTTTACTTTCATAAGATAGAGAAACAATATCCGTACCGCCGATAATCTTCACATCCAGATTATTTCTAAGACTTTCAGCATCTAGTAATTTTCCTTCAGCATCGGCTAAATTCAACTGATTGATGACCTGATTTAATAAACGATTAGAATAGATAATTTCGATCTGGGTGCTGAGAGGAGTTTGATCGGCGAGCAAGGCTTTTAACTCTCCTAATCCCTCACCAATCCCCGCTAGAGAGGAGGTGCGATCAACTTTAAATAACAGTTTTCCACTGGCTGCATAAGTCGGTTTTAGATATTTAGTCGCATAAACAGATAAACCAACACAGAGTACAAAAACACCAATCACGACTAACCAATATCGCTTGAGCGTTTGCAAGTACCTTCCTAAATCCAAGTCTATCGATTCTCTATCTTCCATAAAATCCTCCCAAACTCTCTCAAAATCTTATTTTTTTAATTATCTATTCGTCCAGAACTGAATTACATTTAAAACTGATGAAATACCGATAATTCCACCGAAAGGCTTCAAAGTATCTTCTAGAGAATCCCCAAATCTAGCACCCCCTGATCGATTAACAATAATGACATCATCTCGCTTTAAAATAGGATTGGTTGCTTCGTTAATTCCGGCTTCTAAGTTAATCGGTATATTTCGGCGAGAAACGGTTCCATTTGGATTCAAACGAATCAGTTCAACCGTGTCTTTATTGGCTCGGCGTTGATCAAATCCTCCGGCGGCTAAGATAGCTTGATTCAAGGTGGTATCTGGCGGAACATCAACAGCACCCGGACGAATTACCTCACCCACTACATTAACTTGAATTGTTCGAGGAGAAAAGCTAGCTCTAGCCAAAGACGTTACTTCCGTAGGATCAACGTTACTGGCTTGAGGAATAGTAATCGAGTCTCCCGGTTGTAAAGCCACATCTTGAGTTATATCTCCTTCTGTTAACAGTTCCCACAAGTTAATTGTCATTATCTCTTCTTTGCCATCATTTGTGAGTCGGCGAAGTTTGATTTCACGAATATTCGCTCTCGGTGTAATTCCACCTGCGGTTTGAATGGCTTGGGTAATGGTCGGGGGTTGTGAACTTGCTCTGGCGGTATCACCGACTTGATGAGTACCGGGGTTAAAAACTTCACCGACAATGACGACGGAAAAGGGATCAATTTCTTGAGCCGCAAAACTCGCCGAAGTCAGTTGACGAATGGCTATCGGATTGAGGGTTTCGGCTTTCGGGACCAAAATGGTATCTCCGTCTCGGAGAATGATATCTTGATTAATATTTCCCTGTTCAAGTAAGTCTTTCAAATTCACCGTAATTAACTGTTGAGAGGGGTTAATCCGGCGAATCTGTATTTGGCTAATATCAGCCAGTTGAGTCACTCCTCCGGCTTGCTGAAGAAGCTGTGTGACTTTATAAAACTGAAATTGTCGAGTGTTAGAGTTGGGAACTAACAGTGGAATCACATAAGTTCCTGGACGAACCACTTCACCGGCAACCACAACCGATAAAGGACGAGGAGACAGAAGACTAACGGTTGCAAACGGTTGTTGAACAAAGGGTGTGTATTCTGTTGTAATTAAATTTGTCAGTTGAGAGACGGTTAATCCGGCAACATTTAAGCGTCCAATTAAAGGCATACTCAAGCTACCATCGTTAAGGATCAGATATTCTCCACTATATTCGGGAACATCAAGAATATCCACGCGGAGAAGGTCGCCCGGGCCAAGGGTGTAAGCATCTGTATTGCCTGAGGTTGTGGGTCTTGAAGACGGAGAAGGAACGAAGTTCGGTGGCGTTTGTTGAGCGTGAGTAACATTAAGCCATGTTAGGCAGATTAAAGCGGGTAGACATTTGATCCCGGGGTTGAGAAATTGAATTTTGACGCCACAGAATTGACGAAGCTGATGGAAATCAAGCATAGATACTTCGGAGGTGACTTGGTAACTCAAGTTAAATTTAGAAGCACCACTAACTCACTAAGCTCTCTAGCCAGAGACTTAAAAACTGGCTTCCTTACCCAGTGTGACATTTTTCTTCACAGTTGTCTCGTGCATTTGATCTTTGTACCCCCCAAAAGTGAATCTAGCTTGAGATTAACGAATTGTTGTAGAGGATGATCGATTATTCCCCCTGGTAATCACTCACGGGTGGCTGAAATCACCCTGACGACGAACTCGCTGATGCCAACTGCGATCCGCTCGCTTTATCAATTCTTTACAAAGATTCTCTGAAACTTTATATAACTGGGTATACTTGCGGAACGCCTCCCTATATTCTGTATAGGAGTTACCTCAAACTTTAGAAGTTGTTTTTCGGGTCTTATGTTGTTATGGAGCCAGTCCTACCCTCAAAAATTTTTAGATCAAAACAACTGGATTTAAACAGGCTCAATTAATCGGAGGGCAAGGGAGAGAATGGTTAGATGTTAAAAGTATTTAATTTCTTGGCAACTATTTAGCGGGTCAAAACCTTAAACACTTGAGAAAAAAATGTCTCTACTTTAGCAAGAGTTTGTGAAAGTAGATATTTTCTCAAATCTTCAACAGACTGCATTTTAGCCATAGATGCGGTTGATTTTTTCTAATTTCCAACCGATGAATTGGGGAACTGGCTGCTTGTCAGGGTTCCTTTTGATTGTTTTATTTGTTTGAAATGTACAAAAATTAATTAAATTTTTATCCCTAAAAAAATCAAACATTTCCAAAAATAAATCAATTAATTTTGATGTAACTTGTAATATTTTTTATTTTTCAAAAAAGACTTGACAAATTCCGAAAGAATATCTTAAAATCCAGAGTCAAATAGAGCAAGACTACAACAGCTCAATCGTTTCTCTCCAAATAAGAGATGGTTTTTTTCTGGGTGCTTCTGAGTGACTCCAGTCAAGCTTATTTTGCTGAAAAACAAACTTTTCTTGGGTGTAATGAATAAGAAGTCAAACTTTAGCATCTACCCGACAATGAATAACTCAGTTGCAGAAAAAACCAATCCCAAAGTTGTCATTGGCTTACCTGTTTACAACGGAGAAAATTATCTGCGTCCAGCCATAGAATCAATTTTGGATCAAACTTTGACGAACTTTTTGTTAATCATCAGCGATAACGCCTCTACCGACTCAACGGAAGAGATTTGCCGGGAATATGTAACTCGCGATCCGCGAATTATTTATCACAGACAACGGCAGAATATTGGTGCCGCCCCTAACTTTAACTTTGTGTTTCAACCGGGGTTAGCGCCCTACTTCAAATGGGCAGCCCATGACGATGTTTTAGATCCCGATTATCTGCGTCAATGTGTTGAGTTACTCGATAGCGATCCTAAACTTGCAGTCGCTCATTGTTTATCCTATAAAATTAATAATCAGGGTGAGATCTACGGAACTCACGACAAAGATCTGCGCTTTCATGGTTCTCGTCCCAGTGAACGCTTTTGGCGTGTTTTGTGGGCGAATCACTTCACTGAAGTTTTTGGAGTCATGCGTTCAGATTTATTGACTCAAACTAAACTTCATGGAAGTTATGTCGGTTCCGATCGCAATCTAATGGCGGAAATTCTTTTACTCGGTGATATGGGATATGTCGAAGATCGTTTATTCTATCATCGGGTTCACAAAGCTTCCTACATGGGAAAACTTAAAGACAACGCCAGTCGCTTAGAGTGGTTTGATCCCCAGGTGAAAATTTCGACTCGTTTAGTCGGTTACGTCAAGTTTAAAGAATACCTTGATCCGATTATACGGCTACCGTTACCTTTCGGTGAACGAGTTGCTTGTATCTCCCGTTTAGTTGAATGGGGAATGCGACGCGGAGGAGAAATTCTCACTGGCGATCGCAATCTTTATCGCCAGAAGCTACTTCGTCAGTATGCTTGGCAACAGATTTCTCAAACAGCATCCACCATTACGGTTAACTTTAAAGAAGCTTCCGCTAGCGATCGCAAAGCGGCATAAAATTCCGCGACAAACTGAGGGCAAAGTTCAGTGTATTTCTGGCTTTGCCCTATCTTAATTTAACTTGAACTTACTTCCAAGAAGTCTTCTGCCGTAATCAAGTTTTCTTCGACTCCTCTGAGTATAGCAATCAGTTGAGTTTCTACGCGAATGAAAGTTTCATTTTCTCCCGCTTCAATTGTTAAATCTGAAAATGTCAAACCCCCAATTAACCCCAAATAATCTTCGCCATCTGTAAAATCAAAAATAGTATCTGTTGAACGATTTAAACTCAAAATAAACCCATCTCGACCCAAACCGCCAACGAGAGTATCATTTCCCAGATCTCCAAATAGTAAATCCTCTCCCTCACCTCCCACGAGAGTATCATCCCCTTGACCGCCATAAAGGGTATCATTTCCGGTTTGTCCACAGAGTTGATCTTCGCCGTCATTTCCACTGAGAAAATCATCCCCATCTCCGCCATTCAGTTTATCCTGAGAAGAATTATTTTCAGCGAGGGAATTGGCTTTTATATCTCCAAATAAAGTGTCATTCCCATCATTTCCACAGAGGGTATCATTTCCTAAATCACCAAATAACTGATCATTTCCCGCTTCTCCAAACAGCAAATCATCCTCTTTTCCGCCATAGATTTGATCGTTGTCTTCTCCGCCGTTGAGAGTATCGTTATTACGATTTCCGTAAATCCGATCATTTCCCATTCCTCCCCACAGCCAATCTTCTCCTTCTAATTGAGTAGAATTGGGATCGTTTGTGTCTCCAAATAGGGTATCCTCTCCCAAATCTCCTAAGAGGGTATCATTTCCTAATTCACCCCGTAGCAAATCATTATCCTTTCCACCGTAGGCGAAATCATCACCTTTTCCGGTGTAGATTGTATCACGACCTAAACTCCCCTGTAGTAAATCATTCCCTTGATTCCCATACAACATATCAAAATTGTTAGCCTGATCCTGGAGATTTTCTTCACCTTGATCGGCAATCAGGGTATCATTTCCTAAATTTCCAAATAGGGTATCATTTCCTAAATTTCCAGAAATTTGATCGTCATCTTTTCCGCCAAACGCCAGGTCATTTCCTTCACCGCTACTGATAAAATCATTCCCTTCATTTCCTTGAATAAAATCATCACCTTCACCAGCGATTAACCAATCTCGTCCGTTTAAATCCGGGATAGATAAATCGTTAGTTCCGCCAAAAATTGTGTCATTTCCGCTATCTCCTTGGAGAGTATCTTCACCAAACCAACCCCATAAAACATCATTTTCGCTTCCGCCATCAACAAGATCATCGCCGATTCCCCCCTGGAGAAAATCATTACCTGAATTTCCTTCTAATGAGTCATTTCCAGCCTGACTAAATATCCCATCATTTCCGCCTAGACCAACAATTCTTTCACTTTCGTCAGAACCGAATAAAAGATCATCATTTTCAGTTCCTTGTTGTGATATACTAATAGAATCGAAGGAAATTAAAGGAAGATTTTGCGGTTCGGGTAGCAAAATAGGTTCCAGGGTTGGAAGGGGAACACAGCCACAAATGTCGTCAATATTATCATCATTATCATCGTCTCGGGGAATGCTGCTATCGTTTATTTCTAAGGTAATTGTTGCGGTATTAGAAATGGCGTTATCATTATCAGTAGCCTGATAGGTGAAAGTAACTGTTCCTAAAAAGCCAGAATTGGGAATATAGGTTAATTGAGAGGCTTGTTCGAGGGTTAATTCTTGAACCTGACTTAACGTTGTAATGGGGGTTTCATTGAGAAAAAGTTGACCTGTGGACGGTAAACGATTCAGCGAGAAACTAACAACTTGACCATCGGGATCGGTTGCAGTTAATCTAGGAATAGAAATTCTTGAACCATCATTGTTTAAGTCGAAAAGGCTTAAATTTTCTGCAATGGGTGGTAGGTTGGGATTGAGTGGAACTTGTTCGGTAATAACGGGAAAAGTAATCGTTGCGAGATTAGAAGATTCTCCATCATTATCAATCGCAAAATAACCTAACTCTAGATTCCCGACAAAACTCGAATTCGGTGTAAAACTCAGCGATGAAATCTGTGAAACGGTTAACTGTTGAACTTGAGAGATATTGGTAACTTCAATTCCATCCAGAAAAATTTTACCTTGATTAAATAAAGGTAAATTAACCAGAGAAAACTCTTCTATTATACCATCAACATCGCTGGCAATCAAACTCGGAAATGCAACATTAACCCGATTATTTAAGAAAGGTTGAGTCGCCACAGATGTAGCAGTTGGCGGTTGATTTGCAAAGACCGGAATCGTAACAGTAGCCAGATTAGAAGTTGCACCGTCATCATCGGTTACAATAAAGCTAAACTGGCTTTCTCCAACGAAATTTTGATCGGGTGTAAAGGTTAATTGGTTGGCTTGATTAATCGAAATAGGTTGATTATTTTGAACCGCTTCTCCATTAACAAATAACTCCCCTCCTGTCGGTAATTCCCGAATAGTAAAAGTCTCAACAATTCCATCTTCATCATTGGCGTTTAAAGACGGAAGTGAAACTTGAGAACGGGTATTTTTAATAGCAGGAGTTGTTAAGCTTTCAGCAGTTGGGGGAAGGTTGGGTTGAAAGATAGGAATTGTATAAACTGCTGGAGTCGGATCAACCGTTTCTTGATCGTCAATTGCGGCGTATTGAAATGTGGTTTCACCCACAAAATTTGAATTCGGTGTAAACGTGAGTTGAGTTGCTTGACTAACAGGAATTTGCTGATTAACTTCAACCGCAACTCCATTAAGAAATAATTCCCCGTCAGTTGGTAATTGAGTAATAATAAACCCAGTTACACTTCCATCAGTATCGCTTCCGGTTAAAGCGGGAAGGGAAGCTTGAGTTACATTATTAGCCAAAGGAGAAGCGGAAATTTCTGCGGTTTCTGGCGGAATATTCTCAGGAATCGTCTCGGGAACAACCGGAATTGTAAAGGTAGCGGGAGTTAAATCTTCATCCCCATTGTTATCAATCGCGGTGTACTGAAATTGAACAGTTCCAACAAAATCGCTATCCGGAGTTAGGCTGAGATTTCCCGCTTGGTTGAGAGGAATTTCTTGAGTTGTATTATTGAGTAATACTCCGTTCAAAAACAGTTGACTGTTCCCCGGAAGTTGAGTAATTCGGAAACTGACAATTTCTCCGTCTGAGTCGGTTCCTTGTAACGGTTCGAGAGGAATATTAACAGAATTTTCGACAATTTCAGGATTGGTAATATTATCAGCAACCGGGGGAATATTCTCAGGAATATTCTCAGAAATTACCGGAATGGTAAAGGTAGCGGGAGTTAAATCTTCATCCCCATTGTTATCAATCGCCGTGTATTGAAATTGAACAGTTCCGACAAAATCACTATCGGGAGTTAGGCTGAGATTTCCCGCTTGGTTGAGAGGAATTTCTTGCGTAATATCCAATAAGATTCCATTCAAAAACAGTTGACTATTCGCCGGAAGTTGGGTAATTCTAAAACTGACAATTTCTCCGTCTGAGTCGGTTCCTTGTAACGGTTGGAGAGGAATATTAACAGAATTTTCGACAAGTTCTGAGTTGGTAATATTATCAGCAACCGGGGGAATATTGGGTTCAACCGGATCATTAATGCTAATTGTGGCGATCGCAGGTATACTATCCTCAGTTCCATCATTAACAATAACTTCAATTTGACGATCTGTTAAATCAGGATTTTCTGCTGTATTATTGTAAATAACTTGTCCGATAGCGGTTTCGTAGTCCGCTAAAGATGCAATTCCACTGAGGATGAGAACACCTGTTTCTGGGTTGTAGTTACTGGCTGTAATTCCGGCGGGAAGTGTACCATTAATTGCTAAGGTTTCATTGTTACCATTTAACGAATTCCGTAGGGTTAACGTTACCGATGCAACGGTTGTATTATCAACATCAGTAATGTCAATATTACCAACATTACCAACAATTACCGGATCGCCACCTCTAGTAAAAGTTGTTTGATAATTGTTTCCCGTTTCTGTTGTGTCTAGATCAAGAGTTGCGGGTTCATTATCTATTGTACCGGGATTAATATTAATAGTAGTAACGGCGAGGTTACTATCAAACCCCTCTTCTGCGAGTTTATCTCGAACAAAAACTTCAACTTCTCGGGGTGTTAATGTAGGATTATCCGCAGTATTGTTGTAAACAATATTATCGATAATTGTGGCATAATCTTCTCGACTCGCGGCACCTTCGATGATAATTTCATTCGTTCCATTACCGATAATATTCAGACTAAACTGATTAACAATCGCTTCAGCGACTTCATTTAAACTGAGGCTTTCTTCCCCATTGTCTAAAACATTGGTTAGGGTAATTATAGCCTGTTGGATGTTTTCATCATCCGCATCTTCAATCACAGTCGAGTCGGCGATCGCTACAGGTTCTTGACCTTGAGTAAAAGTGGTTTCAAAATCAACAATATTCGGTGTAATTCCCTCCAAATCTAAAACCGGAGGTTCTTCTAAAGTTCTGACCTGAACGTTTCTAATTTCGTGAAAATTGGTAGAGTTTCCGGTAGAACCCGCAAAGCCAAATTTAAAATTAGAAGGGAATTCACCGCCATTTTCCTGCTGAACATCAAACTCAGAAATCAGCGTTTCATTTTCCTCAATCTCGCCATTTTCATTGAGGTCGATAGCCACCGAAAGTAAACCTTCTTGGGTGAGTAAAATTTGAACAGTTCTTGTTGCTAATTCTCGATTTGTTGTATCGCGAGTATCAAGACTAAAATTATTTAAACGACCTGTTGTCGTGAGGAATTGATAGTTATTTTCATCACTTCCACGAACAGTAATTGCATTAGGAGTTCGACCCGGACTTCCATCATTACTAACTCCTTTATCTTGAGCGTTAGCAAAATTACCAAATTCATCAAATCCAATCCCAACATAACCCCCAACTAAACCCGGTATATTTTGATCGGTTCGGGGTGCGTAGCCGAGAGAACCCCCAAAACCGCCACTGCGTTGAGGTGAAGCTTCCCCATCAATTAAGAAAAAACTGATACCATCTGCACCCGATCCACCATAAGCAAAGTAATCAAATTTTAGTTCTAAACCCGCATCTGAACGAACTGGAAAATCGTAGATAATAAAACTCGCTTGATCGTTAGCGTTTGAGGTAAATCTTAATGTTCCTTGTCCTTCAGCATCAACATTTTCGCCTTCAGGAACACCCACAATTCCTCCCGGTTCAGGTTCTCGAAAAGGTCTAGCTGTCAAAAACGGACTTTCTAAATCATTCGGATCATTAACACTTTGGTCTGAACCAAAAATCCACTTCAGTTCATCGGTAAAAGGTTGAGGAGAAAGGGTAGAATTTGCAAAAGATTCATCGACGAGGAGAATGAATACACCGGAGTAAGTTTGTAAGATTTCTCGGTTAAAAACAAGAGGTGTTTTGATCGGTTGAGTGTGAAATTCTAACTGCCAATTTCCTCCCAAAGCTGCATTTCCGGTTAAACTATTAGAAGCCGCAATATTGGCTTGGGTGAGTTCAGCCAGTCGCCGCACAAAGCGAATTCCTTCTTCTCCGGTGGCGACATGACAGCCATACAACAAAATCTCTCCATTCTCAGCTAAAGCGGTTCTCCATTGTTGAATGGTGGAAGCGTGAGTTTCGAGAGTGTTAATGTTGAGAAGTTGATTTCCTAATACCAAACACCCTTTGTTACCATGAGAGACAATATGTAGAGATTGAATGTTTTTGTAATGTCTCAGTGTTTGGGTAATCTGTTCAATTCCGTTTTGGGTGGAGTCGAGGAGAATAATCTCACTATCCGATGAGATTCCTCGCAGTAAACGGAGATAGTCCGTTACACCTGTATCCAGAATGATAACTGTTCCCTGACCTGAAACTGGAACTTGTCTATTGAAATTATTTAACAGCATAGAGCGGACTTACGCCTCGGTAGATGTACACCTGGGATCAAAAAGGGTTAGACACAGCGAGGGTTATACCTTAGTCCATTTAAACAAAACTTTTCGGGTTTGGGCAGATCCCAGAGGTATGGCGCTACGCGGAAGTCAGAAGTCCTAAGGTCAGTCGTTAGGAGTTAGGAGTCACCGAGGACCGAGGCACCGAGGCGCAAAGTCGATTTGGTCAGTCGTCAGAAGTACAGTACAGCAGGCTTTGCTGCTTTTACCAATGTCAAACACCCATGTGCGTAGTGCTATATCGTCGGTTCCGCGTACTATTTAGGGAGAGTAAATAGGGAATTATCAGTCACCAGCGAAAAAAAACCCGGTAACTCTGAGGAAACCGGGTCTTTATTGTTGTTGGTAGAAACTTATCTATCTACCGAACCCATAATGATATCGATACTTCCCAAAATCGCAACGATATCAGCCACTTTTGTACCCTTTACGATGTCGGGGAAAATTTGCAAATTGCAGAAATCAGCCGCCCGAATTTTGAAGCGCCAGGGGAAAACATTATCGTCGCCAACGATATAAATTCCCAGTTCACCTTTACCGCTTTCGACGCGAACATAATGTTCACCCGAGGGAATCTTAAACGTTGGGGCAATTTTCTTCCCAATAAACTGATACTCAAAATCATTCCATTGAGATTTAGGCCCTTCCATCATCCGTTTGGCTTCTAGGTTCTCGTAGGGGCCGCCAGGGAGTCCATCAAGGGCTTGATAGAGAATTTTAACCGACTCGCGCATTTCCCGAATTCGCACGAAATACCGGGCTAAACAATCACCTGCGGTTTCCCAATGAACATCCCAGTCAAAATCATCGTAACATTCGTAATGGTCAACTTTCCGCAAATCCCACTTCACGCCAGAAGCCCGTAACATCGGACCGGATAAACCCCAGTTGAGGGCCTGTTCGCGAGTAATAGTCCCCAACCCTTCAATCCGACGCACAAAAATCGGATTATTGGTAATCAGACGTTCGTACTCATCGACTTTCGGGAGGAAATAATCGCAGAAATCCCGACATTTATCAACCCAACCATAGGGTAAGTCAGCCGCAACGCCACCGATGCGGAAATAGTTGTTATTGACCATCCGATAACCGGTTGCAGCTTCCCACAGGTCATAAATCATTTCCCGTTCGCGGAAAATGTAGAAAAAGGGTGTTTGGGCGCCAACGTCCGCGAGGAACGGGCCAAGCCATAACAGGTGGTTGGCGATGCGGTTCAACTCCAACATAATCACCCGAATATAACTGGCGCGTTTGGGAACTTCAATATCGGCTAATTTTTCCGGTGCGTTGACGACAACCGCTTCATTGAACATTCCCGCCGCATAGTCCCAACGGCTAACGTAGGGAACATACATAATATTGGTGCGGCTTTCGGCGATTTTTTCCATTCCCCGATGCAGATAGCCAATCACGGGTTCGCAGTCTACCACATCTTCCCCGTCTAGGGTAACAATTAACCGCAATACCCCGTGCATCGAGGGGTGGTGTGGCCCCATGTTAATGACCATCGGTTCGGTGCGGGTTTCTATTCGACTCATCGGTGTTTGCCTCTCAAGTTCAATGTTTCTGGTATTGTAAAAGTAAGCAATACAACAAATGTGTATCTCTCCCCTAGTTTATAGCATCTGAAACCTTTACTAGAAAGGCTTTTTGGCGCGACTAACTCTGGCAAGTGGTGAATTTTGTGGTGAACTGCTTACCTCCTAAGCTGTTCTTCCAGTTCGACGACTCTCTGTTTAAGGAATTGGTTTTCTAGTTGTAATCTGTCCAACTCGTTCAACTCCTGTTTGTGGTTGAGAAGCTTCCGGTAAATTTTGTCACTGGTAGAAGCGTCCATGTACTTTTGGTAGGTTCTAACGTGTTCCTCTACCGAATGGCCCATCCAACGGGCTGCATCATCAATGGGGATATCTAGCTCATGCGCTCTGACTGCGTAACGATGCCTGAGACTGTAAGCTTCATTCTTAAATCCGTGCTTGATAAGTTCTCGGCCTAACTTGGCTACCTTGCTTTCATAATTCCTGGCGTTGCTAGGAAAACGTTTAGGGTTCAGCAGGTTAAACCGTTCGACCCATTCCGGATGTAGTGGGTAGACTAGACGTTCTCCGGTTTTGGTATCCTCATCCACTCTGAACTTGTGAAACCCGTTATCTAAACTGGTGAAAAAGTTTAGGTGCTTCTCAACCCCTATAAAAATCTCTTGGGTTCTCAGCCCGTAGGTGGCAATCATTCCAAACGTCCAACCGATATCATCCGGCAACAGGTCAAACGTTAGCTCTATCTCCCTGTCTGTTGGTAGTATTCTGGGTTTTGGTATTGGCTTGCAGGAATAGGGCTTAACCTTAATCCCCTCCTGTTTTGCCAGTTTCTTGATCAATTTGATTAAAGTGTCTCTGGCGTAGGTATCGGGGTCTGTTAACCGTATCCACTTCTCAATATTTTTGTCGGTGAATCGGTCTGAGTCGGGTATTTTCTTGAGATAAGCTTGATAGTTCGCCTTGTAGGTGTTTCGCTTTTTACGAGTTTGAGGCCGATCGCGCCAGTAAGTATCTTCAAAATCGGCTTTTACCTCAGCCATTGTTCGGGGTCGCGAGTCCTTTGGTTTGACCCCGTACATCTCCCAGTTGAAACTTCCTGACTTTAACTGTGCTGTGATTTCTATCGCTTTAGTCTCGGCAACTCTCACCCCTTCTAAGTCAACAGATGCTATAGAAATTTCCTGCCGTTTTACCCTTTCCGGTGTTTCTTGTCCGGGTTTACAGGGCAGCATTCCCCTTAGATACAGTCGGTTTTTTCTTCTGAGAATGGTCAATCGACTTCCGAGTGCTTTGAGTCGTTGGTTTGACTGTAAAATTGCATTGTCAATCTGACTGTCAACCTCTTGTAGAGACTGACAGGCTTTCTTATTCGGTTTACGTCTCATTGGCTGTTAGTGGAGTCCTAAGTTGCGTTTGGTCTTTTCAAAATTCTCGATTTGTTCTTCTAACTTGTCACCTAACCGAGTTGCTTCATCATCGGTTAACTCGCTCAGTTTTGACTTGCCAAACACGTCTAGATAGTCAG
>JAYKHV010000060.1:0-9817 GCA_035285085.1 Lyngbya sp.
TAGGAGAACTCGCAGTCGAGCGGTGGAGATTTTTAATATACGGGCTGCTTCTGTAGTACCGACAATCATTGGACTATAAGGGAATCGCAATAGTTTTCAAAGCTCTATAACCAAATTATAAATGATCGGCCGATCAATAATCAATGATCTGGCTATTCGGTGTTGGGAGTAGCGGGGTTGAACCGAAGCCTGTTCACGGTCGGTGGTACGGGTCAGGTGTCTGTTATTGGTTGATAATACAACCGGATTTGATATCAGGAGCGCCCCTACACACCTCCCCCTGCACCCGGTCCTCCGGTCTTCCCTAACTGGTATCGGAGTGACTGGTATCGGAGTGACTGTTTCCCCCACCTCCCCAGATCTGGGGTTCAGGTCAGTCAACAGAAGGTCAAACTCAGGGAAAACGAGAAACTTTTGAAATTTTTTCGACAACTCCCGTAAAAATCTCCAGCCTTATGTGATAGAGAAAGTGAACGGTTAAACCGTTGAGAGCTGTTAGAGGGTTGAAAACTCGATAAAAGCTAATATTTTCAGCGCTTATCTCATCTTAAATATCAGTCCAATCTCTTGTGATGATTGCTGATAGTCGATGAGAAACAAACAAACCAAAGGTCAAGCTTTATATTCAGCTTGCTCAGGGGATTTTTTGTGCAAATTTCCCCACTTCAATCTACGGACATCTACCCAATAGGAGTATCACTATGGCTAAGATCAATATTACTCAACTCACCGATAATTTTATTGATGACAACAATCCTCAAGTATCAGCCGGATTCGGTGATGTTGTTTGGGAATCTGAGGGTTTCGGTAATCTTAATCTCGATTATTACAATGGCATTACAGAGGAAATAACAACCATTGCTTCAACTTTCAATGATGAATCCAACCCTCAAATTTCTGAAGATGGTGACGTTGTTTATGAGTGGGAATTTGGCATTGGTGATATTGATGTCCGTTTGTATGATGTAAGTACTGATACAACAAGGTTGCTTCCGTATTGGATAGCACAGGATGAAACCAATCCTCAAATTTCAGGGAATCTTATTGCCTATGAATACGAGTTTAGCCCGTCTGATAGCGATATCTATTTATACAATCAGTTTACCGGCACAAACACTCCAATTGCCCAGACATTTTTTAATGAAGTCAATCCGCAAATAGCAGGTAATTTCGTTGTGTATGAACGAGAAATCACTGGTTCTAACACGAACTTATTCCTCTACGATGACTTAACCGGAATTACAACTCCCGTTGCCAGGAACAGCCGTAATGAAATAAATCCCCAAGTTTCTGAATTTGGAGATGTTGTTTATGAGTATGAGTTTAGCAGCACAGATTCAGATATTTATTTCCGTAATTTCTCTACCGGAAATACTGTTCCCTTAGCCAATAGTATTTTTGATGAAATTAATCCTCAGATAGCAGGAAACTATGTCACCTGGCAAGCCTGGGATGGTAATGACTGGGAAATCTACCTCTACGATCAACTCACAGGTGAAATTAATCCGCTGACTAATAACACTCAAAATGACGTTAATCCCCAAGTTTCCGATTTCGGCTATGTCGTTTGGGAACATGAATATAATTCCTCTGATACGGATATTTATCTGTATGATGGTTCAACTTTTTATGATGGTTCAACTGTTCAACCCCTGGTTAACAGTTTGAATGATGAGGTTAACCCTCAAATTTCGGGGAATCATGTCACCTGGGAAGCCTGGGATGGTAATGACTGGGAAATTTACACAGCCAGCGTGTTTATTGAGGTCTAAACACCTCAGTTTAGGGCATGATACAGCAGAAAAAATCCAGGAAAAAAGCCGAATTAATGATTCCATCTCATTCCGATTTTTATTGATAATATTACCTCATTTTCTCAATTCTTTAACTGAATCGAAGATGAGGTTTAACTGGATAAATCAATCGAATGAGATCGAATTTATAATTGGATTTAAGAGAGAATTTTATCTTTAAATACCCCAATGATTGCAGAAGATCAATTCGGACTTCAATCCCCATATAACTGACCAGAAAACCCAACTTAATAGCTGAATATGGAACCTGAAACTCGCATAGAAATCCAACCGGAATCCCCATCCACTCAAGAGGAAACGCCTCTACCCGAACCTCAAACTCCCGAGACTCCCGAATCGAAAAATGAAGTAGATTTAGACCTACAAGAAGAAACCGATCAAAGTGAAGTCGATCCTCCTGAAAAAGCCGATATTGATTTCTCTCAAGAAGAATCCCGACCTCCATCGGAAGATCCGCAACCTTCTGAACCCGAGTCCGAATCTGATGTCAATTCAGACGAGGAATCTCCTTCCGAAATAGAACCTTCTCCAGAATCAGATATGGAACCCGAAACTCGCATAGAAATCCAACCGGAATCCCCATCCACTCAAGAGGAAACGCCTCTACCCGAACCTCAAACTCCCGAGACTCCCGAATCGAAAAATGAAGTGGATGTAGACCCACAAGAAGAAACCGATGAAGTTGAAGTCGATCCTCCTGAAAAAGCCGATATTGATCCCACTGAGGAAGAATTCCGACCTCCATCGGAAGATCCGCCGGAAGATCCCCAACCCTCTGAACCCTCAAATTCAGATGAGGGTTCAGACTCAAATGAGGAACCTGAAACTCGTACAGAAGTTGAACCGGAATCTCCCAGTCAAGAGAACACAGCTTTACCCGAACCTCAAACTCCCGAGACTCCCGAATCGAAAAATGAAGCGGATTTAGACCCACAAGAAGAAACCGATGAAACTGAAGTCGATCCTCCTCCAAAAGCTGAGATCGACGATCCGATTACGGATGACAGACCTTCCGTTGAAACGCCTGATAATGGACAAGAACCGGATTCCCAACCCGACCCGGATGTAGACCCGCCTTCGAGTCCGGACAATTCCTCTGATGAGGATATACCTGTTGTTGTTACTCCATCAAATGATGAATTTCCAGATCCGACCACCGGATCAGATGAGGAGCCAACCCCAATAGAACCTCTTCTCACACCCGAACCCGAGTTTGAACCCACTCCTCCAGATTTATCCGGTTTCACAGTTACTCTAACCATTAGTGGTAGCGATCTCAATGATAGTCTTCTCGGTAGTGATGATGACAGTGAAATTTTCAGAGGATTTTCTGGAGACGATGTTATCTTTGGTTTTGCTCAAGCGGATAACTTTTTTGGAGGTGAGGGTAATGACTTGATGTTTGGAAATCAAAATGAGGATTTTCTAGAAGGAAACGAGGGTAACGATACCGTATTTGGCGGTAAACAAAATGATACCTTATTGGGTCATACGGGTGAAGATAGTCTATTTGGCGATCAAGATGATGACCTCCTCTATGGCGGAGAAAATGCGGACTGGCTCAATGGTAACTTAGGAAATGACACCATTAAAGGGGGAGACGGTGATGATTTAGCCTACGGAGGACAAGGTAACGATATTCTTGAAGGTGAAGCGGGAAATGACCTCCTCAGTGGAGATAACGGGGATGATATTCTGATCGGAGCCGATCCGAATTTAATTGATGCCGGACAGAACGAAATTGATACATTAGTGGGAGGGATCGGAGCGGATACGTTTGTCCTGGGCGATGAGATTCAAGTTTATTATGAGGATGGCGATCTTAATAGCCCCGGTTTACAAGATTACGCTCTAATTCAAGATTTCGACAACACTCAAGATGTTATTCAGTTAGGCGGTAGTCTTGAAGATTATCGACTGGATGTTCAACCCGAAGGCTTACCTTCTGGTACTGCTCTCTATCGTACTGTTGAGGGTCAAGATGAACTAATTGCGATTATTCAGGGAACATCTTTCCCCGTTGTGCTTGAAGAAGATTACTTTACGTTTGTTTGATTTGATTTGAGAAATTAACAGCTATAAAACGGACAGGTTATCTGAAATGATTAAACAAAAAAACAAAAACAGTTTAATACCATGTCCGGTTGATTAATTCTGTTATGGAGGTAGTAGGGCCGGTTTCGACAGTGAGCAGTTATCATTTATCAATATTTATTGGTCAGATTACTGTTCACTGTTAACTGTAAAAACTGGTAACAGTTAACTGTTCACAGGTGTTGCAGTGCGTTCCTCTTCGAGAGTTGTAGCATATGAAAACTTTAATCCCACTTAAAAAGGGCCTTGCCAAAGCTGCAAAACCCGATCTAAGTGAGGCATTTTAAAGATGATTTAATCACATCTAATAAGAATTATTATAGCCTCCTCGTCGCTGTTTGCCGTTATTTTCACGGGGTTTAGCTTTATTAACGCGGAGGGATCGACCCATCCATTCGGCACCATCTAAGGCTTCGATCGCAGATTCTTCGTCGGCTTCATTTTCCATCTCTACAAAACCAAAACCACGAGAACGACCTGTCTCGCGGTCTGTAGGGATTGTTGCTCGTTGTACAGTTCCGTAATCTGCAAAAACTGCACTGAGTTGCTCTTGGGTAACTTCGTAAGATAAGTTACCAACGTAAATGGACATGGAATAACTCCAACATTACACTCGGACTTAAACTCGTTTCGGCAATCTACTTTTCATTCTCGAAACCAACTGGGAGTTTGCTGATTCTGTAACAAAAAGTAACAGTAATTACCGAACTCGAATTTAATCACAGATTGTACCATCAAGTTAGCGCTTTGAGCAAGCCTTTTTCGGCGTTGGTGTGAATGTTGATTAGTGAATAAACGACAGATCGACTCGTCCAAAGTTAGTGGTCAGAGCAACATTCAAATTTTCCAGAACTTTGACTAACCATTGCACCCCATCTTGGGGACTAGATTCATAATGATTAAACAGAATGGAAAAACGTTTTTCTAAATAGGGTTTAACTTGGCGACAAATCAGAACGATTTTCAGAAGTAAACCGACGGTAAAAGTAGGCCCCACATTGGCAATTAAGTCAATAAAAACAAAGTGATTGGGTTTTTGCGGACTCTCAACCACGAGAAAATTTAACATTTGACTACAGGTTCTCAGCAGCAAAAATTCATTAAACGGTTCATCGTCGCTATGGGGAATTGTCATTTTTAACTGCTTGTAGAGTTTATTGCTGAATTGACGTTTGCTGTAAGAAGAACCGAAGGAGTTCGGATTGAGATACTCATAAAAATCCTGTTTAAACGCTCGAAAGGTTTGAGTTGAACTGGAGTAGGTGAGGAAGCGTTGAGCCTGATCGCGGTAAGTGTCCGATCCTTCGACTTTGCCAACAAATTGTTTTAAAGCCGTAAACAGTTCTCGGTTATTTAAAAGGGTGGGGTTATCAATGGGAGATTTGATCTTTTTAGCGGCTTCTAAGGAAACTCGCGCCACTTCTAATCGCCGCAATTGATGAGCCGAATAACGGGATAAATCCAGTTCAAATTTTCGTTGTTTTTGGGCTTGAATATGCCGGATCATTTGCTTGTGTTCATCGGAACTATAATCACTCAGCAAACAATGACTATACAAGTAGGGATAGCGGGGAATTAGGGTTCTTAATGGCTGACGGTCAAGGCGACGATAATTTGAACCTGAAGACTGACAAAGCACTTCGGCAAATCGCTTTAAAGCCGAATATTCTTCACTTTGAGCAAACTTTTGCATCAGTTCGTGCAGTCGCCTTAATCGTCGAGAGTGACTGTAGTTACTGA
Organism: Lyngbya sp.; assembly: GCA_035285085.1. Classification (GTDB taxonomy): domain Bacteria; phylum Cyanobacteriota; class Cyanobacteriia; order Cyanobacteriales; family Microcoleaceae; genus Capilliphycus. The sequence goes on from JAYKHV010000060.1 coordinate 5,649, forward strand.
GGGTTTTTCCGGTCAGTTTATCCAAGAGTTGCAGTAACTCATAAATTGCCGCTTTTCGGTTGGGAAGTGTATGCCAACGATTGATTAAAATATAGCAGCAGCGATTAATAATGAAGTGAAAATCTTCATCAACTTGCTGAGTATTTAAGATTTTCTCTAAAGCATGAGCGATCTGGCGATCTGGATACCCAGATCCCTCAACAAATAACAATCGAATGCGTTCAATTAATTCGGAAGGCGTTTCTAATTCTACTCGTTCCAGCAAGTGATCATAGATTTGCTGTTCTTCCGATGAAATGAATCGACTGTAACGACTGGTCAACGGTTTGTTCATTTGAGATCACGAATCCACCCTAAATCATATTCTTTAAAAAAATGGGCCGATTAAACTTCAAAGAAACCTTTGAGTTTTAGCGAGATCTTTCTTTGCCTGAATGTAATGCTTACCCCAGATTTCTACTTGGCTAGATAACATCAATAAGAATAACGCTCCAGTTGATGATTATTGCCTACAAATAAAATATCAACTAGAATCTCAAATTATTCAGTTTTGCTCTCGCTCCCAAACACCTATAAGTTACCCTACGATGCACAAGAAATTCCGAAAGTTAGCTTCAGATTCTATCAAGATGCCCAAACTCTGAAATAATAAAGGCAATCTTCAGTCAAGTGCTAAATGTTTCCAGGATGTTCAGCCCTATTACACTAACTCAACTCTCTCAAATTCTAGCGGTTCCTCTGGCCCCACAGTGTGACACCCCCCAAGACGCTCAAGTGATCGGTATCACGACGGATACTCGTACCCTTCAACCCGGAGAAGCCTTTGTCGCTTTGCGAGGTGAACGCTTTGATGGTCATCACTTTGTGGAACAGGCGATCGCTCGGGGGGCGGTTTGTGCCATTGTAGACACCAATTTCACGGCTCCCCATCCCCATTTACCCTTATTCACCGTTCAGGACACTCTCACAGCATATCAGACGATTGCCCGTTGGTGGCGAGAACAATTTACCATTCCCATTATTGGGGTGACGGGTTCGGTGGGGAAAACTACTACTAAAGAGTTAATTGCTGCGGTTCTCGGTACTTTGGGAAATGTTCACAAAACTCAAGCCAATTTTAATAATGAAATTGGCGTTCCCAAAACCCTTTTACAATTAACGCCCAATCACAATTTTGCTGTGATTGAAATGGCCATGCGAGCCCGAGGAGAAATTGCTTTACTCACTCAAATTGCCCGCCCTACCATTGGCTTAATTACCAATGTCGGAACCGCTCATATTGGACGACTCGGTTCAGAACAAGCGATCGCTGAGGCTAAATGTGAATTATTGGCTGAAATGCCCAAAAACAGCATTGCTATTCTTAACCATGATAATCGCCGTTTAATCAATACGGCTGCTACAGTTTGGTCGGGAGAAACCCTTACCTATGGTTTAGAAGGGGGAGATTTACAAGGGGAATTAATTGATGCTCACACCCTTCGCGTTGAAGGTATTGATTTACCCTTACCTTTACCAGGATACCACAATGCGTCTAATTTTTTAGCGGCTTTAGCGGTTTTTAAGATGATTCGCGGTCGTGATTTATCTCCCGTTGAATTCTATACGCCAATACATACAGGTTTATCGGTTCAATTACCAGAAGGACGGGCGAAACGCCTTGAACTTCCTAATGATATTGTCATCTTAGATGAAACTTATAATGCGGGACTAGAATCGATGATTGCCGCTTTAAAATTGTTGAAGGAAACTCCCGGTGGGCGTCAGATTGCGGTTTTGGGAACGATGAAAGAACTCGGAGAGCGATCGCTAGAATTTCATCAAAAAGTAGGAAAAACAGCCCAAGAACTCAATTTAGACGGATTATTTATTTTAGCGGATGCCGAAGAAGCAGAAGCCATGGCAACGGGTGCAAAAGGTTTACCTGTGGTTGAAATGGGCAAAATGGAAGTTGAGAATATTCATCAGATCATGGCAGAAAAAATCATTGAATTTATCCAACCGGGCGATCGCATTTTATTCAAAGCCTCTCATTCGGTGCAACTCAATCGTGTCGTCGAAAAAGTGCGAGAAAGCCTCGAATCGAGTTAAATTTACACAAACTTTACAGAAAGTTTTACAGAACTCCCTTGAATTCGGAAAAGGCGATCAAATAAAATCGTCTCAAATCACTTATAACCCTTAGAAATTTTCTCCCTCTAAAATCCTCAGCTTCAATGGTCAGGTGTTTGTGATAACTGTTAAAACTTCTCAAGAATTACCATGAAAAAAATTATCCTATCAACAGGATTGACTGTACTCTCATTCACCGTTTCAACTCAAGCTGAAGCGGCTTCTTTCAGTAAGCTATATGTTTTCGGTGACAGTCTTTCTGACTCCGGAAATATCTTTAATCTTACCACCGATCTCAATCAAATTCCCCCACAATTGATTCCTCCGGGTTTAGAAATTCCCCCAGTAACACCACCCGTTCCCCCCTACGATGAAGACGGACGATTTTCTAATGGTTTAGTTTGGGTGGATTACTTAGCAGAAAATCTCGGATTAACCCTCACCCCTTCAACAGAATTATCGGTATTATTTCCCGGTTCTCAAGAGCAAGCAACCTTGACAACCGATCCGATTAGTGGTGAACTGATTATTAGTCCGTTTTTTAATGGAATGACTGCTACTCAGAGCGTTAACTTTGCCTTTGGAGGTTCTCAAACTGGTGTGATATCCGAAGACAGAATTCCGGGATTATTAACGCAAGTTGGCTGGTTTATTAACGACTTGGCTTCTGTCAATCAATTAGCCGATCCCGAAGCGCTTTATATTGTTTCTTCCGGACCAAACGATTATCAAACCATTCCCAATCCCAACCCCGAACAAACCGTTTCTAATATTGTGACAACCGTTCAAGCTCTGTACAATTCAGGAGCAAGAAATATAATGGTTTCCAATATGTCAGACTTGGGACAAACACCTCGGGCTTTGAGTCCTTTTGCTCCTATTCCTTCCGCTCCTCTGACTGAAATTACTCAAGTTCATAATTCCCTTTTAACTCAAGCTCTGAATAATTTAAGCTTGTTACCGGACATTAATATTATCCCCTTAGATATTTTTTCTTTGTACGATCAAACCTTCAAAAATCCCGAACAATTTGGTTTTACAACAGTAACAGAAGCTTGTTTGAGTCCCGATCCTTCATTTTTTCCAAATCTAACTCCTCCTCAAAGCGTTACCTTTACCATTTGCGATCAACCGGATGAATATGTATTTTGGGATGGTATTCATCCAACTACAGCTTCCCATGAAGTTTTAGCAGAATTTGCTTTAGCTCAACTCGATCAACCCGAGTCCGTTCCCGAACCGAAAAATTCGATAGCTTTAGCAATTTTTACCTTGGGGGGACTGCTGTACAAAACTCGAAGTTCAGCGAAAAAATGTTAGGAATTTAATCGGATTGATTGGAGTTTGAGGGAGGTTGATCGAATTGATCGATGTATTCGCGCCAATACTTAATTTTTCCATTTTCGAGGGCGAAAATAATCCCATCTTCTGTATAAGAACGTTCGCCTGTTTGACGGTTGACTTCGCTCCAACTCCATTCTACAGCGCCTTGTTCGCCGTTTTCGATAATCCGATGAATTTGAATATTAACAACCGAATTAGAAGCAAAGAAATCTTCAACCGACTGTTGAACTTGCTGTTTTCCCTGTAAACGAGAAGATGAGATCACAAACAGACAATCTTCTGCAAAGTCAGCCATAATTTTGTCAACATCACCCGTTAACCAAGCATTAGCTTGTCTGTTTACTAATTGTTGAATTTGATAATTATTTGACATCGATTGATTTTTAAAAACTAAATTAAACCCGGAATAATTAACCGAAGAAAAAAGCAGGGGTTCAGCTAAAATCGAACCTAACCCAACTCCCCAAAAAACCAAAATTCAAATCATTAAAACAAAAAACCGCATGATTTCTGATGATCCTCTCGCCCTTTTAAACCTAATATCAAGTCCGGTTGAATACCGATTATAAAAGTGTGGGGAGATCAAGAGATTTTGACTGACCGATGACATTAACATCATAAAAGGTTTCAATCCAAACCCTGGCACCACAAGGGAGAGGTTTATCGGGACGATAGACAACACGACATCCTCTGGGTATTTCGACAATATGCCC
>JAYKHV010000061.1:0-21766 GCA_035285085.1 Lyngbya sp.
AGGTAGGGAGATGGGGGGAATTTTTATTAACAAAAAGCTATTTTTCATCGGAAAAAAGTCCTCTCCCCACCTCCCCATCCCCCCATCACCCCCCGAACCCCCGGCAATTTTTAACTGAGAATGAAACGGCCCTGCGTTAACCCCCGGATCGCACAACTCCCCAACTCTTGCGATAATGAGGAAAATCTTACAATAGACTCTTCTTTCCGTCTATCCGGCTAACAGGAGACATCCCCCAGTGAAACTCGCCGATTGGATTGGTTTTCTTTGTCTGATTCTAGCTCTGCTCATCTTGTGGCAGTTTCGCCAGATTGTACTGCTAATTTTTACCGCAGTAATTTTAGCGATCGCCCTCAACAGTTTAGTCCGATGGCTGCAACGCTTTCGCCTCAAACGCACCCTCGCCGTGATCGTCGCCCTCAGTTTAGTCCTGTTGTTTGGGACTCTATTTTTTAGCTTGGTTATGCCCCCTTTTCTAACTCAATTTCAGCAACTTATTGAGTTAGCACCCCGAGGATTCAATCAATTTATCCGTTGGGTTGATAACCTGTTAGAAAATCCTCCCGTCTGGTTTTTGGAACAATATCAATATGAGTTTCGCGTTCCTACCATTCCTGAAATCGCCCAACAAATCGGCCCCCTTGCCCAAAACGTTTTGGGGAACTTTTTTGCTTTCTTTTCCAACTCCCTCACCACTCTCTTGCAACTGCTGCTGGTGATTGTATTAACTTTAATGTTTCTCACCAATCCACTGGCTTATCGAAAACTTTTTGTGCGTTTATTTCCCTCATTCTATCGACGACGAGTTGAGGAGATTCTCTCTGGATGTGAAACGGCTTTATTACTTTGGATGGGGGGAATTGTGATCAACTCGGTTTTTATTGCCAGTTTAAGTGCAATTGGTTTACTTATTCTGGGTATTCCCTTCGTTTTTGCTCATGCATTGTTAGCGGGAGTTTTTAACTTAATTCCAAATATCGGCCCGGCTGCTAGTGTTATTTTTCCGGTATCTGTCGCCCTTTTAGATGCACCCTGGAAAGCGTTGACGGTGATTATTCTCTATATTGTTATTCAAAATTTAGAAAGCTATTGGTTTAGCCCGATGATCATGCAGAAACAGGTGTCTCTACTTCCGGCTGCGACGTTAACCGCTCAAATTTTCTTTGCTCGTTTTTTCGGTTTTTTGGGATTAATATTAGCCCTTCCTTTAGCCGTTGTTTCTAAAATTTGGATTGAAGAAGCCATAATGAAAGATATCTTAGATCAATGGCACGGTCACAGGGAAACAGCTTTGATTGAAACCGCTTCCGAACCCGTTACCGATTTTGAACTAGACCCGGAACCGTTCGCCAGTGATAGCCTTTCTCCTATTGCTCCTATTGAAAATGAATCTAATTTTCCACAATGAAAGAGATCGAACAAGTCGCCGCAGCTTTAGAACATCAAGACTATAAAACCGCTGCTAAACTGCTCAAGCAACTCCAAAAACAATCTCCCCAAAATCCTTGGGTTTTGTTCTATATTGGTCGTTGGTATGAAGGAACGGATAAACTTAAATCCGCCGAAAAAATCTATCGCCAATTACTTCAAAATGCCACCAATCCTAAAGTTATCGATCAAGCCAGAAAAGGATTACAACGCCTCGAAACCATCGAACAAAACCGACGACAAGCTGCTATTACTCAAGCCAAAACTGACCCCCGCAATAGCGAAACAGGAGTCCTAATTCTTGAACCGATTAACCCCGAACAGAAACAAGCCGCAGCCCAACATTTAGCCAAACTTTTGAATACCGATCCCTACACCGCCAGAATGCAGTTACAAAGCCGAGGTTGGCGACTGTATCGCACGGGTGAAATGGCGGAGTTGCAGGTTTATGGTCAAGAGATGCAAAAGGGAAAAATTCCCGTCTTTTGGGTGAGTCTATCGGATATTGAGAGAATTCATGTATTTCGAGTTCTCTATTTTCAGTCGCTTTCACCTCAACCTGTGGTCGTTTGTCAAAATCAAAATAACCAATTGGGTTCACTTTCTTTTGACTGGTCAGAAGTCAGCCAACGAGTCGAAGGTTTACTTCCTTTGTTTATGGAAGCGATGGACTACGACCCCCGACGGCGCCGCACAGACCGATTTCGCCACAAAGAAATGACTCAAGACTATGCTCAGGTGTATGATTTACATCTGGGGGTTCGACAGTCTATTCTGCGTTTTTGTGACCAAACTTACGACTTTCAGCAAGACATTTCTTTGAATCCGGCTCGGACATCCAAAAGTCCTGGGGAGCGTTCTTATCCGATGGAAAATACCACTCGCCTCAATTGGAACCGCCTACTTGAGCGATTTAACCGCAGTTTAGCTAATGTTCCACTCTGGTCTGATTTTACGCCTTTTGCCGAGACAGCGATTGACTATACTCAACTTTTGAGCCGTTTGAAGTCTCATGTTGATATTGAGCGCAAATCTGATACCCCTTGGGACTCTGCATTTCATCTTTACAGTGGTTTAGTGTTTCTCAAAGTGCAGCAGAAATAGCGGACAATACTGTGATGACATTGCTCCGCTATTTCCCCAAAATTGGTTGAATGAGGCTGAACTCGTCCTAACGACGTCCCACTTGACGGGCAATATCCTTGAACATATTCATGCTCGGACCCGGACGACGACGGGTAGAGGAGGGTTGTTTCATCAAGTAGTCAGTCGCGAAAGTCATCCCGGCGGGAGTCGATTCCAGACCATTATTGAAAGAAGGGAGTTCTTTCGGCTTAACGGAAATCGCCTCAACAGTCGCCTTTGCCTCCTCTTTAGCTTGCTGAGGTGCGGGCTTGGCTTTGGCTTTAGTTGTTTTCGCCTTCTTGCTCGTCTTGGCTGCGGCTTTGGGTTCTTCCGCTTTGGCTTTAGCCGGTTGAGCTTCTACAGCCGCAGGTTTGGCTTCTTCTTTTTTAGCGGGTTGGGTCTGAGCGGACTCAGTTCCCTTGGAATCCTCCAGCTCTAAAAAATAATCAGACTTTTTATTAAAACCAAAAATTTTACCTATCATTGTTCTCCCTCTATTTTTTTTAAAGAAATATTAGATGCTAGATTAGAGGGAATTTGAAAGATTTGTCTATATTTATTTACAATATTTTACAATTGGCGGTAATATAGAATACAACAATCAACAAACTAAGTAAAAATACTGAGTAAATTGTTGCAATTCTTGATATGACTCTCAGAATTGGGGTGTGCGTCAGTTGACAAACTGTACTATGACTGCTGAGATTGCTCGCCAATGTTAGTCTACTTGTAAAGTAAGTCCATATATTTATTGCCTTTGCGATGAACAGCACCAGCAACCGTAATCCCGTCGTCCTGATTCACGGTATATTTGATACTACGGCGATTTTCCGCACCATGTCGGCTTATCTAAGCCAACGGGGATGGGAGGTTCACAGCTTTGACCTCATCCCCAATTATGGGTTTTTGGGACTCGACCGACTCGCCGCACAAATTACCGACTATATAGACCGAACCTTTCCCCCCTCTCAACCGATAGACTTGGTGGGTTTCAGTATGGGAGGTTTAGTCAGTCGCTACTACGTCCAACGCTTGGGCGGAATTAAACGGGTACAACGTCTCGTTACCATTTCCTCTCCCCATAACGGCACTTGGACCGCGTACTTTTATGTTACACCCGGTACCTTGCAAATGCGTCCTCAGTCTAAATTTATAGAAGATTTAAACCGAGATGTCGCCCAACTCGATCAGATTAATTTTACCTCCATCTGGACTCCTTTCGATGGGATGATTGTCCCGGCGAGTAGCTCTCAACTTCCGGTCGGTCAAGAGGTTATACTCAATGTGTTGTTTCATGCTTGGATGGTACAAGATCCTCGCTGTCTGAGCATCCTAGCCCAAACCTTATCCGCTCCCGTCAAAACATCCAAGCCGAACAATCATCAATATTTAGAAGTTCGCGACTTCAGGACTTCACAAGTAAAGGACTTCAGGAGTTGAGGAGTAAGGGAGTTGGAGGGATAAACAAAATACGGTTAACTCCAATCATGGTTAACGGTTAACGGTTCACTGATAACGGTAAAAAGTGATGACGAATTAAACTTTAACTCCTTATTTAAAATGTCAAATTTAAACCTAAATTGGAATAGTTTGTTATTCGGATCGAATCCTTGGATGATCGCGATCGCATTGAATACCATTTTACTGAGTCTGGTAGCGATCGCCCCAAAAAAATTACTCACAACTGCCGGAATAATTCATGCTTGGATATTAGGCGTATTAATTTGGGGAAGTTTGGGTTGGCAAGGCTACTTAGTGGTCGCGTTTTATTTTATAGTAGGTTCTGGGGTGACTCGAATTGGTATGGCCGAAAAAGAGGCCGCCGGAATCGCCGAAAAACGCAGTGGCGCCCGAGGGCCGGAAAATGTCTGGGGTTCGGCGTTAACAGCAGCCTTGTGTGCGGTGGGAATTCTGTTGGTGCGGGGGCTATCTGCTGAAACGGCGACAACAGGGGAAATTATCCCTTTACTGCTGTTGGGTTATGTGGCGAGTTTTAGTACAAAGCTATCGGATACCTGCGCCAGCGAAGTGGGGAAAGCCTATGGTAAACATACCTTTTTGATTACCACATTACAGCCCGTTGCGAAAGGAACAGAAGGAGCGGTAAGTTTAGAGGGGACAATTGCCGGGGTTGTTGCTTCGATTTTGATTGCTTTGGTGGGTTGGGGAGCGGGTTTAATTGGCAGTACGGGTCTTGTTTGGTGTGTGTTGGCGGCTTTTATCGCCACAAATCTTGAAAGCGTGATTGGGGCGACTTTACAGGCTGAGGTTTCCTGGTTAACCAACGAGGTGGTGAATTTTATTAATACATTTATCGGTGCAATTGTGGCGATGGGACTGGCTTTAGCCTGGAATTCGAGTCAAATGCTGTTAATGACTGAAGCCTTGTTGTTGAGATAGAATTATTCGGGCTAGGATAGACTAGCTGGTTTGTTTTGTGTAGTTGTTTTTCTGTTGAGGAAGTGACTCAATATGGCTCAACCTTTTTTAACGGTCAATGATGAACCCATTACTTTGGGACAGTCTTTAAGGTATTTGCAATCTTCGGGAAAGTTGCAATCTTTTCTCGGAGAAATGCTGCGTCAGTACATTGTTGATAAAGAATTAACAACGCGAGAAAATTTGAATATTAATTCTTCTGCTGTTGAACAAGCGGTGATTAATTTCAGACTCGAACGAAATCTCACCGACCCGCAAGCGTTTCAGGAATGGCTGGAACGCAATCAAATGAGTTATGATGCTTTTCATCAACAAGTCGAAACGGGATTTAAACGAGAGACGCTAAAACTCTCTATTGTTCAACCGCAACTCGAAGCTTATTTTCAAGAACGTAAGCCTTTTTTAGATTCGATTATTCTCTCTCGAATTGTCGTTGCAGATTACGAACTCGCCGAAACTTTACACCGTCGCATTCAAGAAGAAGAAGCCCGTTTTGAGCAACTCGCACGGGAACATTCACTCACTCCCGAACGGAATGTTAACGGGATGATGGGAGCGGTGAGTTTGGGGTCTTTACCGGATAATCTGAAGCCGATTATGACGGGAGCGGCGCCGGGTCAGATTGTTGGTCCTTTAGAAATTGAAGGACGCTGGTGTATATTTCGAGTTGAACAAATCATTGAGGTTTCTTTTGATGATCCGAAATTAAAGCAAAGATTGCAGAACGAATTGTTTGAACGTTGGATTAATGAGAAGCTGAAAACGCTCACCGTTAAAATGCAAATTACTGATTAAAAATCGGGGTGAATGCTAATTGCTAATTGCTAACTTTTCAAGGAAAATTAGCGATTAGCAATTAGCATAAAAAACAGTTTATTCGTCTTCTTTAGGGCCGAAAACTAATTGCAAAACCATCGGTTCTCCACCCGTTTGATGATAACGGTCCGCCCACTGTCTGAGGATTTCATCTAATTCCTCCAACGCACGATCAATTCGCTCGGGTGGAATATCGAGTTCCTCTAAAGCTCGCATAACTTTGGGTTGACGTTCAGCCCAATCTCTCATTAAGCGGAAATATCGGGCGGTATCTTCGACCATCACATAGGTGCGCTCTTCTTGATCTTCTGGGGAATAAGATGCACGAGTCAGCGCGTAAAAAGGCATTCCCCAAGGAGAATCAACTTTAGTAACGGTACCGGAATAAATCAAACGACGCTTGATATGTTCGGCTAACGCTTCACTCAACGCCATACGCCGACTCGTCTCTAAATCTTCTTGAGAGCGCCTATGAAGAAACTCAATTAACTCCATAAATTGAAAAGAGTTAATCAGTTGAGCATCGGGTAAAAGTTTAGGAAGTTTGCTTTCGATCACTCGCTTTTCTTCTGGGGTAAGATTATTACCCGGAATTCGCGGTTTTCCGGGTTGCCAAGGGTATTGTTCCAACCAAACATAGGGAAACTGGATTAAGTAGCGAGGTTCTTGAGACCCCAACATTTTCAACAGTTTTCCTTCTGTTAAAGCTTGTCGAACTTCTTCGACAATCACCTTAACCCGCTTGGGTTCAATATGGTGCAGGTGTCCTGTCATCCGCAGGTTTTGATCCTGTTCCATATAGGTCATATAAATTGCACATTTTGCCGCCGTAGCGGCTGCATCTAGAAAGGCCCCATGCCGATGCCCACTCGTCCGCATCGCACTAAAAGCCAAATATAGCATGATCTGATCCATCGAGCTGGGGCCAAGAGATTTGATCAGATCGGTATCTTTTCTCATAATTTTCCTTGAAATAGCCTAACTTGGAGGCATGGTATCATCCTCCGTTAACGGTTGCTTAGGTTTTAACTTGCTCAATCTTAACTATAAGGCAAGTCACCTAATCACATCGCCCATACCAGTCCCCGCCCCTGATGTAGATGAGGCATGGGTGCGATCTCGTGAAGTTTCATCCGAATCACGTACCATTGCACCCTCTATTTTCAGTCAATTAGGACTGCTTTGGGTCTATTATACCCTTGTTAATGAATGAATTTAGGTTATTAGTTTCCATAATATAGACAAAACCCCTAAAAATGCAAGACTGCTAACATCCAAACAGAAAATGGCTTGGATGAATAGCAGTCGGATGGATTGAAATCACTTTAGGATCGCTCAAGGTAACAGAGAACAATGCTTGACTGTCGGTCTAAAACCCGCCTATTGTTGCTCTTTACGACCGCTACCCCGACGGAAATCAATGGCGTTACCTTCAGAGTTGGTGTTATGGTTCTCTACAAACCGACGTCCTTTTCCTTTATCGGGATCTGAACCTTTATTATTCATTAAGTGTGCTGACATCATATATTTTTGGTTTGATACTTCTAATGAGGCTGTTAATTGGTGATTTGCGGCTTGAACTTGATCGGTAATCCCAAGTAAAAGAAGGCTACTGAGGGCAAAAAATGTTGTGTATTTCATGGGAAGCGTCCGGAATTAACCTGTCTATTTCCTAATCCGAACCTAACGGGACTAGATCAGGAAAAAATAAAAAATTTTTCCAATGAAATTCTCTGGTGTTACTCTCTTAACTAATCTTTCAGTGTTTTTACGGAAGCTTTACATAACCGTCGGTAAGTTTTACAAAATTTGCAGAGACTCAATTGATTAATTCCTCGAAACCTATTGCGGTCTACTCTCAGTCACATTGGGATCTGTCACACACAAGCTCGCTCCGGTTGAGTAATTGTGTTAGATTATAATTAGGATAAATATAGCGGTGTGCGCCCCCATGAGGTACATCCCAAAAACCCTGTTTCTGAATAGAAACCAGGTTTTTAATCCCCTCTGTGCCTGTAAAAATTGAAAGCCGCTATCGATTTCCCAAATTCTTGCTTTTGGTTCAATCATCATTCTTCTGTTTTCATCTCCGGTCAGCCCACAGAACAAAACGAACGAGCTGAAAATTAATCACAACGGAGTTCGGGAAAGTTCCGCCACCACTCTCCCTCTATCTGGAATTAAAAATTACAAATTCACACAACTTCCCATCGGTTTGGTTAATCCATCAATTCGGATCAACCGCCTCAACAATCAACCAATGACCTGCATGATTGATTCGTCCTTTGACCGAAATTTCACAGCCATTTGCATACTGCTGTAACTGTCGATCAACTTCAGAATCGAGAGTCACTAACGTCCAGGTTTGATTGGAAAGTTTTTGCGAAAAAGTTAAACTTATGGTATAATCTTGTTCTTGACGGCGATGAAAAATTCCCTGAAAATCACTGCTATTTTCTTCAACTTTAGCAGTTGATAACGGCGCAGAAGCGATAGAATTAACAAGAACTGGATTTGATCGCTTACCCTGAAAAGTCGGAAAAGACAAGTGAGAGAATATCGGTTTGCATGACCAATCTAAATCCCAATAACCATGACTCGGATAAGCTTCGGGATATTTCAGATAATTACACTGCTTCTCTACCCAATCCGGACAATTTGGAGATAAATTAAAAAATGGAATCACTGCCGCAGGTGCAACCGGATCGTGTAATAATTCCTGTTGTAGCCAACGAACCGATAAATTTCGCGGTTGACATCGAGATTCTACACACAAAGCCGCAGCCATTCCAGCCGCTTGTCCGATACCTAAAACGACAGGTTGCAAACGAGTCGCCCCGTTCGCAATATGAGACACGGAGATATTTTTCTCAGCCACCAATAACCCCTCAATTTCGACAGGAATTAACGCCCGGTAGGGAATGGTAAACGGCGTACCCGTCCAACGCCCTCCCCATCGCAAATACTTGAGTTTAACCGGAAAAATCCCTTCAGTATAATGATGATCGTTAGGATAATTGCCGATCGCGATCGCATCACATTCGCCTGTTGTATCATTAATAGGTAGAGGAGCAACTTTACCTCCCGGCATCGGCAAAATATCCTGTTCCCGAATGGTGGTTAACCCTTGCAACCGTCGGCTTTCCCGATAATACAAATGCAGGGCGAAAGATGTATCGAGACCATGAACCGGGTTAAGATCATTAGTCGGTTGTTGAGGCGGAAAAGTTCCCGATGCCAAACCATAGCGGCGCCCGAGTTGCATCTGAATAAACCGGACAAAACTTTGAGTATGCCATCGGCTTTCTTGAAAAAACTCTTGCTGTTGAGTCGGAGATTGAATTAAACGATTTAATCGGACTCCGTAATCATTCCCCCGACAAGGCCAATTAATCATCATTAATCCGCCCGGAAGCCGACCATAATTGAGAAATTGTTCGGCGCCGTAACCTTCCCAAGCGCCCACAAATTTGTCGGGATTGTCAATAGGAGGGGCGGGAATTTCAGGAGAAACGGCATTTTCCCCAAAATCCCGCAAAATAGCCACCCAAGTGGGGGCTTGTACCGGAGACGATTTTGTTAGAGAATTATCAATGATCGGCGCACTGGGTTCTTCCCACTCGGTTTGCAACTCCCAACCCCAACGATAGGGAACCGGACCAAGCGCCAACAAATCCCCGAGTTCGGTCGCATCTACAGTAATTTCAGCATAAACCGTAAACTCGGAAAATCGCACCCCGATAACTTTGTTGTCTTGTTTGAGGACTTCTTGCGGTTTGTAGCCGGAAATCCAGTGTAAATTGGGTTGAGTCGATACCCAGTCTGCAAAGATTTTCGCCCCGACCCGGGGATTAAAGGTGAAAAAACTCACCCAACCCCAATCCAATCCCTGCGGATGCCGGCGTTTTAACTCTTGTAAAAAGGCGCCCCACAACCCGGTTTGAAAGGCGATTAATTCGTTACCATCCGGCGCGGATACGCCTGCTGAGGTGAGCATTCCCCCCAACCAGGTGAATTCACTGATTAAAATAGTATTGGCGCCTCGACGGGCCGCTTGCAGCGCAGCAGCAACACCGCCTGTTCCCCCACCAACGACTAAAACATCGGCAAAAAATTGGTCGGTCATGGTTGTTTTTGGGGTTGGGGCTACGACAACAAATTAGCTTACCATTATTAGCCGATTCAGGCTTTTTGGCAATGGGTTCGAGAGCAGCTTATATTGGAAACGCGGGGTAGCAACTTTTGAGGCGAGCAGTCGAAATTTAATCGAAATGAAAACCTTGAGCTATTATCAACACCGGTTTGGAAAAACGAGTATTGGTTCTGTCGTGCTTCTGGGATGGTCTGTTCCCCTGATTGTGGGAGTTTTTGGAGTTCAGGGCGCAAAGGCTCAATTTCTTCCCCCCAAACCCGTTCCGGTTCCGGTTCCGACTCCGACGGTAAATCCTGCACCGACACCCATTTCTGACGGGTATATTCTGGGTGTGGGCGATCGCGTACAGATTGATATTTTTAATGTTCCTGAGTATAGCGGCCCCAACGGTCAACATCAAGTTTCGGTGGATGGTTCGTTGAATTTGCCTTTGGTGGGAAGTGTTCCCGTGCAGGGGTTAACAACGGAACAGGCAACAGAAGTGATTAAACAGCGCTATGCCGATTATTTGCAACGGCCGATCATTTCACTAACCTTGCTTTCGGCGCGTCCGATGCAAATTGCGATCGCCGGAGAAGTACAGAGTCCGGGGGCTTATACGTTCTCGGGAGTTGCAGGCGGTAACGCTATGCCGGGTAGTTTAGCACCAAGTTCTGGAGGTTTGCAACTGCCTCGGGTGACGCAATTATTGCAAATGGCCGGAGGAGTGACGCCGCTGGCGGATATTCGCCAGGTGAAAATTCGCCGCAAACAGCCCGGTTCTGCTATCGAACAAATTATTAGTGTAGATTTGTGGGAACTGTTGCAAAGCGGAGATTTACGTCAAGATATTAGTTTGCGAGATGGGGACACGGTTTATATTCCCACTGTTACCGATATGAACCGCGTTGAAGCCCGTCAGATGGCGGTGGCGAATTTTGCCAGTTCTACCTCTCAACCGATTAGTGTAGCAGTTGTGGGGGAGGTGAATCGTCCGGGAACTCATACGTTAACGGGTTCTCAAACTATGCCGTTACCGGACCCGGAAAATCCCCAACAACCGATGGCTTCTCCTAGTATGGAAGGGATGGGAGTGTTTACGGTGACTCGGGCGCTGAAAACCGCAGGCGGAATTACAGAAATGGCGGATATTCGCAATATCGAAGTTCGTCGTCTGAGTCGCACCGGCACCGAACAAGTGATTGCGGTTGATTTGTGGTCGCTGTTGCAAGAAGGGGATTTAACTCAGGATATTGTACTGCAAGCGGGGGATACGATTGTTGTACCGACGGCGAGCGCCTCGAATTTTAATCAATCTGATAATGTGGCAATGGCGAGTTTTTCTCCCGATACGATTAAAATTAGTGTAGTTGGAGAAGTGATGAGACCAGGCCCGATTCAGGTGGCGCCGAATACTTCTCTCAATCAAGCGATTATGGCAGCGGGAGGATTTAATCAGTCTAGAGCGAATAAAAAAACTGTAGAATTAATTCGGATTAACTCCAATGGAACGGTGAATCGACAGACGATTACGGTTGATCTTTCTCAGGAGGTGAACGATCAAAATAACCCGATTTTGCGTCCGAATGATGTTGTTGTAATTGGACGTTCTGGGAGCGCCGCCTTTCAAGATGGTGTCGGCGGGGTTTTAGGAAAGTTAGGCCCTTTTAATGGGGTATTTGGCATCCTGAGATTTGTGGGAATTTTAGATTAAAAACGTGGAAAGTCTCGGGTGTGAGGAGCTTACTGAACCTGATTTGAGTGCAAATTTAAAACTGTGAAATCGGGGATTTTTATTGATTTAAAAACCGGAGAAAAGGGCAAAAAGTTAATGAAAAAATTTTAATTCATAACACTTGAAGCTGTATCCAGTTCGGGATATGATTGAGATAAGGATTCCAATTTCCAGTCACTTTAATCAGCTTGGATTGTTATTTTATCGGTTTCAGTTCTGTTGGTTGTCCATTGGGATAAACCTCGATCAAAACGCTTAATCAACAACGGCTCAAACTACAATGAACACAGGGAAAAATATTCAAGTCTCAGTCTTTCATCCTCAGAAAAACCCTCGTAATTTTCCACAAACCTACCCCTTACAACCGGGTGCGTTTGTTTATAACCCTGAGTTTTATTCTCAACCCCATTCTCGGGGGGGTAATCAATTCTGGAAAGGAATTTGGCGGCGGGCGATTTTAGTCTTAGGAATAACGGCTGCAACCACATCCGCAACTTACCTCTGGACAAACGATCAAACTCCTGAATATCGGGGTTCATTTCAACTGTTTATTCCCGATAATTCATCCCCGGAAATGGGAGAAACTCAGTTGGAAAATTTGACACCGAAATTGAGTTATGCGTCTCAGGTAAAACTGCTACAAAGTCCGAAATTAATGTCGGGAATTATCGAAAACATCAAAACCCGATATCCCGAAGTTAACTACAGTGCGTTATTTAATCAAAAAACGGGTCAAACCCCATTTGAACCCGATAAATTGAGCATTACTCCCCTTCCCGACACCCGCATTTTAGAAGTCAGTTATCGGGATACCGAACCGCAAAAAATCCAGTTTATTCTTGAAAATATTGCTAAAAGCTATATTGATTCTAGCCGTCAAGAAGAACGTTTTGACCCCAACAAAGAGAAACTGAAGTTAATTGAGGCTCAACTGAATCCGTTACAATCTCGGGTGGAAAACATTAAAAAAGAACTGCTGAATTTGCAGCAGCAATACACCTTTATTACTCCCGAGATTAAAACCAAACAACTCACCGAACAAATCAGCCAACTCGAAGCCGAAAAACTAGAAACCCAAGCCCAACTCGAACAGCAAAGAGCCGGTTATTTAGTGTTGCAAGAACAGTTAGGACTGCAACCCGAACAGGCGATGTTAGCCTCGGCTTTAACCCAATCTCCCCGCTATCAAGCCCTATTAGAAAAGCTATTGGAACTGGAAACCAATATTGCCATAGAATCGGCTCGGTTTACCAGTAAAGCCCCGCAAATTCAAGCGTTACTCGACCAACGGGAGAAAATTTTACCCCTGTTAAGTCAAGAAGCCGAACGGGTTCTCGGACAGGATTTAAACAGTATAGACCCGGAAATTCTCTCTTTTCAAGACTCGATTCGCATGGGATTAATTCAACAATTAGTCACAACGGCGAACCAAATTGAAATGTTAGAAATTCGCACCCAAGTCTTGGATAAAGCCGCTCAAAAGTTAAATCAATCCGCCCAAGCTTTTCCCTCGGTGATGCGACGTTATAGCGATTTAGAACAAGAATTAGAAGTCGCCACCAATCGTTTAAATGATTTATCCCTGCGGCGTCAAGAACTGCAATTGGTCGTGACTCCTCCGCCTCCGCCGACTTGGGAATTAATTGCCGAACCTTCCATTCCCCGCAACCAAGAAGGCGAACTGATTAGCATTTATCCGATTGTACCGTTAAATTTGGCGCTCGGCGGACTGGCGGGAATTGTTTTGGGGGTTGCGGCGGCCCAGTTAGTCGAACGTTTGGATAATGTCTTCCACAACACCAACGAAGTCACCGACCGAGTACCGCTTCCCCTGTTGGGTGTCATTCCCGCCAGCGATGAAGCGTTGATGCTGCCTGCGGCGACTACACCCCGGATAGCGGTTTCGACGACTCGAACCTACGAACCCAGTTGTACGCCGTTTCAAGAGGCGTTTCGTTCCCTCAATGCCAATCTTCGCCTGTTGGACCCGGAAAGTCCGGTTCGTTCCTGCGTGATTAGTTCCGCGACCCCCGCAGATGGGAAGTCAACCGTCGCGATGAACCTGGCGATGGGGGCGGCGGCGATGGGACAGCGGGTGTTGTTGGTGGATGCGGACTTGCGTCAACCCAAAGTTCATCGGATGTTGCAGCTATCGAATGAGAAAGGGTTGAGTGATGCGTTGATTCAAAATTTGCAGGTTGAGGAGGTTGTTCAACAAACCCTCAGCGATGAGAATTTCTTCGTGTTAACTGCGGGTCAACCGATAGCGGACCCCACGCGGCTGTTATCTTCGCGGATAATGCAGGAGTTCATGGGTAAGTTGGCGGAGAAGTTTGATTTGGTGATATACGACACGGCGCCGCTGTTGGGGTTGGCGGATGCGAATTTGTTGGCACCGAATACCAACGGGTTAATGATGGTGGTTGGCGTCGGGAAAACGGACCGCGCGGCTGTTGATTTGGCGCTGCGAGAATTGCAAATGGCGGGGGTTCCCGTGTTAGGAATGGTCGCCAACGGAGACAAGCAAGAACGCAAATATTACGCCGCTTACTATTAATAAAATCCCTCGTCGGGGCGCCAACTTGCGCCCTTTTTTAAGCGTTGGGTTTCGTCTTGTAACCCAACCTACAGCTAATAAAACCCCCCGTAGGGGCGCAAGGCTTGCGCCCTTCTGGTTGCTTATATTTGCGCCCTTCTACTTCTACCCTACATTTAATTCGGGTATGTTTTTACTGTCGGATAACTGCTATTAACAATTAAATTCCAGTTCAAAATCAAATCGTTAGAATCGACAGCAAATTTAACGCCATTGTTCAACTCGGCTTTTTGTAGGGTTTCCCAAACTTCCCGAATTTGAATCATTTCAGCAGCAATATTTGGGTTGTCTGCGGAAAAACGAATAATCAGCAGTTCAGCCGTTGGGGTTTGTTTGAGAAAAGACCATTCTTCGTCTCGCAGAGATAGAGTGACCGAACTCGAATTAACCCCTTTAACAAGAACTTGAACTTCCGGCAAATTTTCTCCGCGACAACACCAATCAAAGGTTTTTGAGTTCCCCACAATAATATTATCATAGCCAAGCTGTTGATACAAGCTTTTCGCCAATTCTTTTGGTGAGGTTATCTCTAAATTGGCTGCTTCTGAGAGTTCTGAAGTCGGTAAACTGGAAATTCTCAACTCATTCAAAAGCGGGTGTATTTGAGTCGGTTCGGTATCAATTAAATTCGCCAGGGGTAGCAAGTTTTCCAAGCCAAACTCGCCGAAATGATGGTTTAAGCTTTCTGTTAAATAAGATAGCATAATTTGGCGGTTGGGATGACTGAGAATGTAAAAGGTGTTTTGTTCGGAATCAAAATAATCCGTTCCCGGTACTACTGACGCAATTTGCAATTCATCGCGAAGAAATAAGTTAACGCTAATTTGACTCGCGGGTTGAATTTTAACTTGGGTTAAAAAGTTGCTATCGCAGATAAACTCTATATCCTGTTCGTGAACGAATAACCGCTTTAATCCTTCTAAAAAATGGCTAGAATTTATGGTAAATTGCCAACGCTGACACCACTGCAAACTTTGAGAATGTGTTGGATTAATTGTCGTATTCACATTAACGGGTTGTTCGCCAATATCTCGCAGCAAAGAAAGACTTCCGCTTCGTTTCGCTAATTTGGCGGAAACTTGAGGGTGAAGAATGCGTTTGGGTTCAATATAGTCTTTTCGCCAAGGTGCATCGGGAATTAAAATTTCTGTTGCTTCACACAAGATATTTGCTGCGGTTAACAATAAAATATTATCAACGGATTTTTCCTCCAAATCAAGTTGTAATTCTAACCGCTTTAACACCTGAATTACAGAGTTAATATCTTCTGGGCTGAGACTCAAAAACCCGGTTTCTGGTTGGGTTTCTTGGGGTTGAGAAACCGGGTTTTTCTGAAAGTTTTTTAAACCTTCTTCAGTGAGACTTAAAAACCCGGTTTCTTGTTCTTCCCCGAGTTCTTCGATAAAATTCAGGTAATCTTCTACGGTTGGAGACTGACGCTGACCCAAAAGTTGATAAACTTCTCCAATTTGATGGGAAAAAGAAATGGTAATCCGACGTTTCCCAAAAAATGGAACGGTTTCAGTAAAGACGTCAAAGGGTTTCCAAAAGGTTTGACTGGACTCATCCCACAAACAGCAACGCCGTTGAAAACGTTCTCGAATTTTCTGGCGTTCTTCCTCTGTTGTCTGGCGGTTATCAACAAAATTATCGTAGAGATATTGATAAATTGAACCAACAGAGTTGAGAAAACTTTCGGTTTTTTTTGGTGTGGGTTCGCCGAGATTTTCCCAAGTTTGAATCACCGCTTCAAAATGGTTGAGAACTTCGGCGGAGGAAAGGGAAATAAATCCCAGTTTTTGCAGAAGATTTTGATTTTCTATCCGGGAAACTGGAAAAATCGGCTTCTGACTCGCCACCAAACAAGCCTCATCAACCCAACCCAGTTCATCGGCTTTGTACAGTCGATTTTCTGGATAAATTGCAGCCGGATAATTTTGTAGAAATTCGGGATTTCGTTCAACCGCTAACCAGGCTTTTTCTCGCAAGGCTTCCGCGAGAGTTTTACTTCCATTATTAACTCGAAAATCGAGAATATTGCTATTTTTAACAATGTATGAGAATATTTCTAATACAGCATCTCGAACCGCATCCCCTCCCAAACGACTGGCGGTTTGAATAAGCTGTTCAATACAGGCGAATATATCCTCAGCGTTGGGACTCTCCTGCATTCCCAGTTGAGAGAAAAACTTCAGCCAATTTTCGAGTCCTTCCGAATAAAACTCGGTATCGGGAAATATCGCTTGATTTCCTAAAATTGTTTTGACAATTTCCCGATCTGGATGGTAGATTATGTTAGGCGATCGCAATCGTCCATCGTTACACCGAACTAAACGGGCTTTTTTGATTTTATCTTGCAGTTGATAAAAGTCACTAGGATTTTCTTGCAACTCGGATTTAACACCGTTTAGATTATCTCGAACCCAAGCCAAAGCCATCAACTGTTCTTCGTCGGAAAGGTAGGGATATTCTCGCAGCAAACAGTCTTGAATAAAGGTAATTTTATCCAAAACGGGAACTTTCAAAAGTTGAAAGAATGTCAGCCATTTTGTTTGAACGGTTCCCAACTTTAAAAGTTTAAGTTCACCGCCAATTTCCGGGGGTTGATAGCCATTTTTGGGAAGATAAACCGGTTCGTCGGTTAAGTTGACAACCTCATCCGCAACGGTTAGATAAATGGGAAGTTGACGCAACTTTTCCAAACTTTCATCATCATATTTGTTGTCACCCGTCAGCCATTTTTTATCCGCAAAAAAGTCCAGCAATATTTCACAATGTTCGGGATGGTAGGGTGAAAGTCCCGGTTTATAATAACAGTGAATGCTATCGACTACATCGGAACCCGTTAGAAACCAAATGAGTTGATTATCTTGTCGGTTTGCAAAATCTACAATTGCTTTTTGCAGGTTTGGGGATGCGTTAACGATTTTTACGCCAAAATATTGTAAGGATTCTAAGGTTTGCTGACTGATGTTTCCCGAAATTGAGTTATCGTAAATTAGCGGTGTTGTCGCTGAACCTCCCCGATAGAGTTTTCCATCTGTTGCGGGAACGAGGGGAATTGTTTTCAGTTTTTCTTGAACCTTCTCAGCATCCCTTGAAGGGAAGTAATGTGTAAAATACTGATAAACTTTCGTTAGCCATTCGGCGTTAGGAAGTTCAGTATTATCAGAATTCCAAGCTAAACCCTCAGCATCTTGACTGTCTAAAATCAGAGTTAATTTACTCGCAACTTCTAAAGGAGTCATTTCCGAAACACCTTTATAGTTTGTTGAGACTATTCCTGACAAATTCCGATGAAGGAACCATTCGGGATAACTCGCAAAAAGTTCTCGAACTAGGTTTATTTGAGTCTTGTCAATATAAAGACGAGCGTTGTCAACATAAACCGTTCCCGTTGAATTATATCCAAAAACTTCTAACTTGTTATTCGCCAAAACCGCCAACGGTAAACCCCGCAAATCTGAACAACCATCATTCACGCAATATCGGAGTAAATGGTAAATCCAATCAAACCGCTTTAAACAGGGTTTGGGAGCATCCTTTAACTCAACATTCAACGAACGATGTTCAATTAAATGCTGTCGCAAGTCTGCGGGTGAAAAAGGTTTTATTGGGCAATTTAAAGCTTTAAATTGTGAAAGAATCGCTTGGGGTAATTCTGGTTCAGCAATATCAATTTTCTCAACTCGTAGCGGTTCCAATAACTGTTTATACCACTCTCCCGTCAACGTTTTAATGGTATTCGGACCAACCCAGCGAGTGCTTGAAATAACTTTAATATTGTCTTGGATTTCAAGTTCTGTATGTTCAACCGCAGAACGAACGACAGGTTTACAATAAAGAAGCCGAATGGTATAATCATTGAGATGTTCTAAAGCTTTGCTGGTGGTAATTTTTTGAATCGGCCAAAGTTGATAATATTCTTGGGGATTATACTGTCCCAAATCTTCGACCAAATCAGCAATTAAATTTGCACAAGCATGGGAAACAACATGACGAACTAACAACTGATTCCAAATCGCTCGCGGACGGTCTTTTCCGGTTTGTCCGAGGTCGCTGCTGAGGTTATCTCGCGAACTATTTAAGTTAAAAAATCCGTTAATATGTATCGGAAACTCTGTTTCTAAAGGAAGCGGTAAAAAACAATAAACTCGCCCCCGAATGGGTTGTGCTTTTTCTCCCTGACAGGAGGTCGAAATTCGAGCCGCAGCCCCCGCCCAAGGTAACACTTTCTCCCGACTTTCATACATGGCGGTGATAACGTTTGCGAGTTCTTCGCCTTCATCAATTCTCATTACTTGAGCAACCCGCCAAATTGATGTTATTGTTTGGGTTAAACTAACGGTTTCGATTTCGTGGCGGTAGGAAATATTAGCCAGATATTCTTGACGGCGACAGCGTTCAATCAGGTGATTAAAATCCTCGGGAATTGCATTAAGAATCGTTTGACGTGCTTCTTGAACCGCCTGATAATTTTTGGTCGTGATTCTTAAAAGTTCCTCCCGTGTTCCATCACTATCCGCCGGAATTTCATAAACATGAATAGACTGAACCGACTTGAGAAACAACAACAATTCTTCGCCGCAGGCGATTAATTCCTCCAAAAGTTCTCTAACATTTGACTCGGTAAATGCTTGCTTGCGAATTTCACTTTCTTTCGCCTGTTCTTCGGTTCTTAGCGGTAAACGAAATAACGTTCCTTGAAAATCTTCGCTATTTTTTGCGAGTCCTCCCGCTTCGTAAACTTTTAGAAAATCGGGATATTTTTCCCACCATCCCGCCGCGAAAAAGTGCCATTCTCGCCCCGGTTCCTGTTTGGAAGTCCCCGGAACTGCATTTCCGTGAGGGTCAAAAAAGATTAGGCGATTTCGAGAGATAAAACTCGGATAGTCGGTAACGTGATAAACGGCGTTAAACCCGACGCCAAACCGCCCCGTTTTTTGTAAATCTTGTGCTTTTTCGCTCTGTCCCAAACTGCGAATACTGTTAAAATCTCGCTCGGTAAATGTGCTATTATTATAAACGAGCATAGCCGGCCCCAACAGTTTCACCATCCGTTCGTCGGGGAGGTTGGAAGCCGAATGAGTCCGCCAGTCGAGGGTAATTTCTACTTGGGTAGCCCTCGCATCATCCGCATTTTGAATCAGTTCTTTAACGATACCAACGCCTTCGGGATAGTCTCGAATAATTCCCCGCAAACGAGCAATTAAAGGTTCAAACTGATAAAATGAGGTTCCCGTGAGTAATTCGTCGCTCATCGCCGTCATGCTTCCTTCCCCGATGTTTTTTAAGTTTAAGTCTTTCTCAATCAAATTTAAACGGAAAAGAAACAAACCGCCTCAGTAGAAACACGGAAAAAATAAAGCAATTTTTTTTGAAATATTGAGCTTTACTCCGAGGATTTACGCACGAGCGTTGAGGACTCATAAATCTGATAATCCATCCATCTCAGTCAATATAAACTCGTCATTAATTGCGATTAACTCAGCCTGCATTTCAGGATAATTTCCCATCTCGGATAGTTCAGCTTCATCCATTTTTCTTAACTGTTGAACAATTCGCTGTAACAGCTAGTTCTTAACTGTTTGATTACGATAAGTTAGAAGAACCATTACCCGTCTGAGAATTTTTTTCTAAAAGTTCTCTGAGTTTAGTCTCCTGTTCTGATAGAGACAGATTTGCATCAAAATAAACAGCTTCGGGACGGGGACGGCTTGCAAATTCGTTCCAGGCTTCGCGATCGCTTCTGTGTAGCAGAACATAACGCCTGAGTTCGGGAAGACTCATTTCGCTAAAATTAGGTTTCTGTGACATCATACCTCCATTGTCCTTGTTCAAAAATGGTGATTTCTATAGTTCCTAATTCCCCAGCAATAATAAATATTTCTTTTCTACTCTCATCATACCGAAACAATTGAATGGGTCGATAACAGTTAGATAAAATTTGACACAGGACTATACACTTTAGCATTTGTAACTCAGTTGGCATTATCGGTTAATTTTGATCGAGGTCAACTGCGATCGCATTGTTACTCTTCGAGATTGTACCGTTCTATCAATTCTTGAATGTCATCGTCTTCTAAAAAACGATCAACTGCTAGGTTCAGCAGCTTGTTCATCGAAGTTTCCTTAACTCCAGCAAGTCGCTTCAACAGGCTATAAACTTCCTGAGACACAGTTAGCCTCACTTCCTTCTGATCTGGTTTCCTTGGACTCATACGCCGATCTGTACAATGCGCGTATTTTGTCATATCATTAAGACGTAGTGCGCTATATGCCGCACTTTGGCTGAGAAAGTAGACTAATTGGGTAATTTAGCTATGGTTACACTCTCGGATGATGAAGTCGCCTTGATCAAGTCCATCGGTGATCGCAGTCCGAAAAATCAAGGTTCGGGATATCGATCAGGCGTTGGTTACGTTGTCGAAAGGGGAAACGGCTAAAGCCAAGATTCGCAAACGGAGGGTAGACAAATGATTGTATTGACAGACGAACAAGCGATCGCAGTTCACCGCTTGCTAACTTCTGTTTTGTTGAATGAACCCTATCAAATTTCGGATGTGGAAAATGCGATCGTTTGGCTTTCCCCAGAAAATCGCCAGATTCTCTGTCCGTTTGATTCGTTATGGTCGAAAAATTTGGCTCAAGAAATTGTTCGGGAGTTGAGAAATCGAGGTTAATTACCGAATTGATAATTGTTTTCAATTTAATAATAGGGGGATTATGAGGGCGCCAGATAATTAGGGCGCAAGCGTTGCGCCCCTACAAATAATTAATAATTTTAAAATCCGGCGTACAGCAATTTTAACGGATTTTATAGTTGTTGGGTTGGCTTATCAAATAACACCGTAGGGGCGCTCTTGCTTGCGCCCCTCTTATTGTTCGCGCCCCTCTTGCTAAGTAAATTTGACTTTAAAATTCCCTTTTTCTTGTTCGATAAACTGGTCTAACTGTTCCAACGTTAACGAACGGGGTAAAGGATAACGGGCGGAAATTAAACGCTTTAAATCGGTATGATAACGAATCATCGAAGAAAAATGTCTCGGATATTTATCCTCATCCACCCCGACAAAATTACCCTGAATTTTGGCTTTTTCAAATACCCGACGCCAACGTTCGATAGACGGTAAACCGATAGAATCAACCCCGTGAGAAAATAACATTAAATAAATTTCGTCGTAGGGGTCTGTACTGTCTAAATAATTTTCGAGTGCGTCGAGAGAAGGTTGCTTATTAAACTTCATCCAAAACGGCACCGAACCGGTTTTTAACGTCCACATCGGTTCGGTTAACAAAAAAGATTCGACTAACAAACAGTTAGTAACAATTTGGCGCTGTTTGTACCACCAACGATATAATTCCGCCACAAAAGGACTCAAATCTTCCGGTTCGGTAAAAATAATTCGCCGAACGTGGTATCCTCGTTCTTGGGCAAACCGTTCGACATCGTGGCGCAGTTGGGCTTCAAACCCCCATTCCGCCTCGGGCCGTT
>JAYKHV010000062.1:0-29528 GCA_035285085.1 Lyngbya sp.
TACAATCATAGTAGCTATATCCTAACACAGTGCGGATATACACAGCAGATTAAAATCTGCCGTGTCGCCTTTCTACCATGCCTTCAAAGGCATGGCTATCATGCTCCCGCGTCCTTCCCAGGTATGGTTTTTCTGTTGTTGTCTCACTACTGCTTAATGCAAAAGAGTTAGTGCTAGCAGAAGCAGGTGATGGTGGTGGAGGGCCATATTGAATAACATCTCCTTCGTTCCTGTTGAAATCTCCAACTCTTCCAAGCTCCGCAGTTTCAATGCCCGCACTACCAAAATAAACAGCCATCGTTTTTCTTCCTTTTAGGACGTAGGTAAATTTTTAATAAATAGTATTGTAACAGCAAAATTGCTGATGGCAATAGATCAAGTAAAAAATTTTTATATTGACATTTAACCGGGACTTTAGGGGCTTGACTGGCTCCTAAAAGCTATATAAAACAAGGTATTTAGTGATTTTTTAAAAGGCGAGTTTAAGACACGCTCGCTTATTTTTGGTGTAACTAAACTGGGTTAAACTGTTATTTACATGGTTGACAAATAAACAAAAAAATGCTAAAATTAATCTCATAAACATCAAATTTAGTTGAATTATCAAAGCGCTGTATAAAGGGTATTCAGTGATTTTTGTAAAGGCAAGTTTAAGATGCGATCACTTATTTTATGTGCAGCTAAACTGAGTTAAACTATTCTTTGATGAGTTTACTTATGGAAAAATAAATGTTAGAAGTCATCCCAATAGCAGCAGGACAGATTCAAGTTCCTTTACCGGGTGGAGGGTCAGCATCAATAAACCCGGATGGAACACCAGGATTCGGAAGGTCTGTAGAGCTGAGAGGGTCGGGAGTTTTCATTGGGACAGCATTACTAGATCAAATCGTAGTGACTGATGATGGAGCAAAGACCATATTTGGTTTAGACGATGGAGATAGCTTTTACATTTCCGGATCGGGGGCTGTAGTCTTTGGTAATGCTGGAGACGATGTATTCACAGGTGGAGATGGAGATAGCACCCTTTATGGGGGTCAGGGAGAGGAGCGCATTGCAGGTGGCCCCGGTAATGATTTGATATTTGGGGAGTCGGGTGGAGAACGATTGGATGGGGAAGCCGGAAGCGATACCCTATTGGGCGGAATGGATGGCGACATTATTCGTGATAGGGGTGGTACAGAAGGTGACGAGAACTGGCTTTATGGGGGGCAGGGAGATGATCGGATTGAAAGCGAGAATGGAAATGATCGCCTCTGGGGAGACATGGGAGATGATGGCCTGACCGCCGGAACCGGAAGCGATACTTTAACGGGTGGCTCCGGGTTTGACATTTTGACAGGAAACAACTTCTTTGGCTTTTCACCTGACCAAGCCCAGGATTTGTTTGCTCTGGAAATCACTGGTCAGTTTGATCTAATTACTGACTTTGAGGACGGTGTTGATCGTTTGATTCTTCCAGCGGGCATCTCGTTTGAAGATTTGGATATTGCTCAAGTGGGAGAAGATGCAGCCGCTTTGGATGCGCTAGGATCTTTCTGGTCAAACGAGCCTATCGATATCGTTATTCGGTTGGCAAATTCAGGGGAGGTTCTAAGCGTTCTGAATGGTAATGGAACCGGGCTGACTGTTGACCTGATTTCAGCAGAGGATTTTATTGACATAAATTTTTAACAACAGAGAGCGATCGCCTAAATCCTTTCCAGAACCCCTGAAAATAGCTTTTAATCAGATCATTTCAGCGAGTCAAAATACCAGTCAAGGGGTTGAACAACAGGTGAATTCTGGGATAAAAGCGGCTCAAGAGTGGGGAAAGAATTTGAAAACCGAAGCCAGCAAAAACTGGGAAAATACGGCAAATACCCAGAATTCACAGCTTTCTGGATGGTTCAAAAAAAATAGCGATCGCAAGAGTTAATATATAGAATCACGCTCAGAATACAAGTTGGTTGTGAATACTATACAGTCTTATTCTTCGACTCTACAAACAGTCAAAAGACTACAGATCGTCAATATCGTTAAATAGGTCTGTATCTAAGTTGTTTACCGATGCAGTTTGTTTAAACTCAGACTCAGGTATCGGTTGAACATAGGCATTATTCGCTCTGACAAAACAATTTGCAGGTGTACCATCGCTCTTATTCTTAATAAAAATCCAGGGGTTTAAATTCTCATCAAATGTTACCACAAACCCCGCATAAGTCCGTTGGGCTTGAAAAATCTCATCTTTTTGTAACGTCGTTACAGGCGGCCAACTGCCAATTTCAGGATAACCCGGATTATCAAGACTCCAAACTTGTTTAATCGAAAATTCGCCCATTCGACAGTTTAAACCATTCGGATCAGGATCGACAACCTGCCAATATAAATGATTCAAATTCCCGCTAAAATCTCCACTTTCATCCGGTTGAGGTAAAGAATTTGCTGCTAAAATCGGAGGCTGTCCGCAAAACAAAAATAATCCCAAAACCAATAAGATTAAACCCCAAATCCGTGACCCTCTCTTAAACATAATCAACCCCCTCAAATTTTAGAATTAAACCCGTTACTTTTTCCCCTCTGTATTGTACCTTAGAAAGAGAACAGATTTGATAAAAATTTCCGAGGTCAACCATGAGCGCTCAATTTCCAGAAAACTTTATTTGGGGTGCTGCAACCGCATCTTATCAAATTGAAGGTGCAACCCGAATAGATGGACGTTTACCGAGTGTTTGGGATACCTTCAGCGCCACACCTGGACGAGTTTTAAACGGAGATACCGGAGAGGTCGCCTGCGACCATTATCATCGCTATGAAAGCGATATTAAACTAATGGTTAAACTGGGGATTAAACATTATCGTTTTAGTATTGCTTGGCCGAGAATTGTTCCCAACGGACGAGGAGAAATTAATCAAGCCGGAATCGATTTTTATCAGCGTTTAGTAGATTGTTTACTCGAACATGAAATTACCCCCCATGCAACTTTATTTCACTGGGATAGTCCTCAAGCATTAGAAGATTTATATGGGTCTTGGCAGAGTCGAGAAATAGCGCAAGACTTTGCAGATTATGTTAGTATTATTGTGAGTCGGTTAGGCGATCGCATTACCAACTGGATAACGATTAATGAAATCCCCTGTTTTACCCATCTTGGTTATGCGGTAAATAGCGATCCGCCTCACGCGCCAGGAACTCGTGTAAGCCGCATCAAAGATATTTGGCAAACCTCTCATCATGCGTTACTTGCACATGGTTTAGGGGTGCAAGCAATTCGCGCCGCTTCTCCCGTTGCTTGTTCGGTTGCATTGGTCGATAATTGGGCGGTAACGGTTCCTATTATAGAATCATCCGAACATATTTTAGCCGCGAAAAAAGCCTTTCATCTTTGCGGACAAAATGGCGGAATATTGTTTCCGGCGTTAACGGGAAATTACAGTCCAATTTTGTTAGAAGTTTTAGGCGAAAATGCACCGGATATTCAACCGGGAGATTTAGAAATTATTCATCAACCGTTAGATTTTTTGGGATTTAATGTTTATTCTGCAACTTATGTTAGGGCGGCAAGTAACAAACTGGGTTTTGAATTTTTAGGCTTACCCAAAGGTTATCCTCGCATGAATATGCCTTGGTTAAATATTGTTGCCGAATCGATTTATTGGGGAATTCGACATATTAGCGAAACGTTAAACCAGCCCGATTTACCAATATTAATTACCGAAAATGGATGCGCCGCCCAAGATGAATTAAACCCACAAGGAGAAGTTATTGATAGCGATCGCATTTTCTATTTGCGTCAACATTTTAATTCCGCTTATCGGGCAATTTCAGAAGGATATCCTTTGAAGGGTTATTTTGTCTGGAGTTTGATGGATAATTTTGAATGGGCTTGGGGTTATGATCGCCGATTTGGTATAGTTTATATTGATTATCCCACCCAACGCCGCATTCCGAAAATGAGTTTTAATTGGTACGCCGAATGTATCCGTCAAAATCGAGTGGTTTAACGGTTCCCAACCGCAATCCTTCTCAATTGATAAAAACTAGGGATTCTGTCACTTTTACCGCTTCTTCGGGACTGATCTTATTGCAGTTTTGTACAGACTGGGATGCACCCGAACCCGCAAAGCGAACAAATAACAAATTGGGGTTATTTGCCACATCTCCAAGCCAGTCCGAAAAAATAGTCGGGGAGGCGTTTCCCTCTCTCATTTCGTGATAAAATCGACCAGAATAGAGCCGACTATTTCCAAATACAGGAGAATTAATCGGAAGTTCATATTCTAGAACCGGGCCACCGATTCCGCCTCCCGTTGCTTCTATGGCAAAACAGGAGTTATTTTCTCCTCGATAAACGATCGCATAACTCGGCCCAAACCGACAGGAGGAAGGGTCATCAGGACAGCTTTTGATTTGAACATCCGCAACTTTAAATCCTTCGGGAATATAAGCGGGAACGGCAATTTTTCGGTCGAGGGATTTTAAACGTTGAATTTGATTTTCTGTCAGTCCGGCTAAAGCAGTTTGAGACTGAACAGGCTGGAAACAACCAGTGGTTAATAAACTAACGCTTGCTGTTATTATTAACCGTTTTGAGACGCTGAGAAAATTCTTGAATCTCATAATATCCTCTTTTGATGGCGTAACCGATCAATACAGTCGAGATAGTTGGGAATAGGTTCCTGGGCGATGCGACAAGCCTCAGCATCAACATTAATTAAATCCTCACCCCAAAACACTTTTCCTAACTCGATAGATTTTCCTTTGTCGGGTTTCCAGTCCCGACTAATAAATTTGCGATCGCCATCAACAACCGCCCCATCAAATAAATATCCAATACAAAAATAAACATCCTGCAAAATTAACGGAACCGAGGGACGATGCAACTGTCCGCGAGAGTTGGGACTTCTGGCTTTATATTTGCTGCGAGGAAATAAGCCGTAAAGATTCTTCAAAGAAGCAGAAATTAACGGTTCATTTTTAAGGTGAGTGCGTTTGAGGGCGCCGATACTGATGCGACAGTCTACCTCTTGAATGATAGCCGGAGCGTGCATTGACGTGAAGCGTACAGGCTGGGGAGAGAGGTTAGGAAATTCCATCAAGGGGAGTTTATCCGCGTCTAACAATTTAATTTTATGGGTGAATAAATCAGACAAACCATTGCGAGCGATAATTTCAGACAGGGATACCGGAGAACAGACGCCTTCAACCACTAAAATTTCGGCGTCGGGGTTCGCCTGTCTTAGTCCTTGTAAAACCGCCCCCAAAACCCCCCGACTCACGGTAACGGGTGGGCCGACGGGATAGCCTAAATTGGGCTTGACAAGTATGCGTTTTGCTGTTAACGCAGTTGGGGGCGGTTGATAAACAAAAGTTTCGGTTGTCGCCACCTGCACAGGATCAGATCTCATGCAATGAATTTACAAAAGATTTACAAAGGATTAAAATATTATAAAGGCTGAATGAAGCCTGTTTAACAAGATGTTATTCAGTGAATATACAGAACTTTCATTAGCCCGGCCTGACAATTCGATAAAAAAAACCCGATTAATAGATATCCACTACTTAAGTGTGATAGGGATCACGAAAAAAAGCGAGTTAAATCACAAGCAGAGGATGTTTTCGATCACTGTAGAGTCGGGAAGCATCAATAATACTTGAGATCGTAAAAAATTAGATCCGGTCATGTACTTATTCTCTGCTAGAGATTTGAGGGAAAATAAAAATGCTATCTACCAAACAAGCTCAATTAGTTCAGTTTTTACGCTTTGAATTGGCGATCCCTGCCTCGTCAATCGCAATGGCCCTGCGTCATCCCGAACAAGACTATGGTCAACTGCCCATGATTTTGTGGCAATATGGCTTAATTAGCTTAGAACAGTTGGATCGGGTGTTTGATTGGTTAGAACGGTTTGGGACTTCTGTAGAAACCAAACCCAAATTGAATAGTGCCGATCCCGACAATGGGATACTCAATGAATCCGTCGATATGCCTTCAGCCTCTTTTGTCGGTTAATTTTCCGGGAGATGAAGTTGAAAATAATCCTGAATGACGATGGTTTTTCAGTAGAGTTTAGAAATTAAAAATGATCGAAAAAGCTTTCAAGAATATTCTGATTATAGAAAAAGAAAGCCCATAAATTAATTAAAGATTAATCATTAATAATCAATCTGGATAGAAGCTGATTTTTCCATCTGAGATCGAGAAATAAGATTAAATGATCAGTTAAAAATTGTCTAAACCGCTCTAAAGCCTCTAAAATAAATAAATTAATACCAGTCATAAATCCCTTGTGGTTCAGCCCAAATTCTCCTCTAATCAGGTTGGTAGGCTAAAAAAAGGAGAACTATTCAGGTTAAACTATAAAGATGGGGCTGAAGGCATCACCAATGTTATGAATTTTGAAGAGGCGCTCAAGATAACAGATGCTGTCGTTTTTGAAAAGACGGGTAAACACCTGAGTGATGCTCAACGGGCTGTCGTTCAGGGAACTTGGTATCGTCAAAAATATCACGAAATTGCCTTAGCCTATCGCTGCACCCCCGAATATCTCAAACAAGATGTAGGCCCGAAGCTGTGGCGTCTACTCTCCGATGAATTTGGCGAAAAAGTCAGCAAAACCAATTTTCGGACGGTTCTCGAACGACGACTCGGCTTAGACATTCAGCCCCATCCCATTGCACCCACACCCGAGTTTCCCCGAGTCTCTCAATTCCACTTAAGCGTTTCCCGAGTGGTGGAGAAATCCCCTCAACAAATTGATTGGGGAGAAGCAACAGATGTGTCGTTATTTTATGGTCGTTCTCAAGAACTATTTCAACTCGAACAATGGATAGTTGCCCAAGGATGTCGGGTGGTGGCTATCTTGGGAATGGGAGGAATTGGGAAAACCTCTTTATCGGTACAATTGGCTCACAAAATCCAGTCAAACTTTCAATATGTAATTTGGCGAAGCCTGAGAAATGCTCCCCCATTACCCGAAATTTTAGCCGAAATCATTCAATTTTTATCCGACAAACAGCAGGTTAATTTATCGGCTGATATCCACCGGCAAATTTCCCAACTGATCGACTTAATGCGACAGTCTCGCTGCTTAATTATTTTAGATAATGCCGAGTCCATTTTACAAGAAGGCGATCGGGTCGGACGCTATTGTGAAGGTTATGAAAGCTACGGGGAACTGATTAAACGCTTGGGAGAAACCCGCCATCAAAGTTGTCTGCTGTTAACCAGTCGAGAAAAACCCCGAGAAATTGCCGCCTTAGAAGGAGAAATCCTGAATGTTCGGTCTTTACAATTAACCGGATTAGAAACCGCAGACTGTCAAGCTTTAATACAAGCCAAAGGAATTGTTGCCTCACCGGAACAATGGCATCAATTAATCGCCAGATACGCCGGAAATCCCCTGGCAATTAAAATCGTCACCACCACCATTGATGATGTTTTTGGGGGTGAAGTTTCCGAATTTCTCGAACAAATTAAACAGGGAACCGCCATCTTTGGAGATATTCGAGATTTACTCGAACAACAACTCGGACGCCTATCGGAATTAGAACTCGAAATTATGTATTGGCTGGCGATTAATCGAGAACCGATTTCTTTACCCGAATTGCGAAAAGATTTACTCTCGGTTGTTTCTTCTCCAGAAGCGATAGAATCTTTAGAATCTCTCCGACGGCGATCGCTAATCGAAAAAAGTTCTCGGGGTTTCACCCAACAACCCGTTGTCATGGAATACATAATTGAACAGTTTATCGAACAAATTTTTCGAGAAATACAATCGGAACATATAGATTTCCTGAACCGCTACGCCCTAATCAAATCTCAAGCCAAAGATTACATTCGAGAAAGTCAAACCCGCGTCATTCTCAACCCGATTGTTCAACGCATTTTAGAACGTTATCCTTTGGGAAAAGAACTACAAGAAAAATTTCAAAACTTATTGATGCGACTGCGAAATCCGGCTCAAGAAAAATCCGGATATGCGGGAGGAAACCTGATTAATCTCTGTCATAAACTCGAATTAGATTTAGCCGATTATGACTTCTCAGATTTGGCCGTGTGGCAAGCCTATCTTCAAGATGCAAACCTGCAAAACGTTAACTTTTCGGGGGCCGATTTATCCCGTTCTATCTTTGCAG
Source organism: Lyngbya sp. (assembly GCA_035285085.1). Classification (GTDB taxonomy): domain Bacteria; phylum Cyanobacteriota; class Cyanobacteriia; order Cyanobacteriales; family Microcoleaceae; genus Capilliphycus. The sequence goes on from JAYKHV010000062.1 coordinate 8,117, forward strand.
AAACCTTAGGAAATACCCTCACCGTTGCCTTGGGTTTACCGAATAAATTAGCCACCGGAGATGCCGATGGTAAAATCTTACTTTGGAATACCGAAAACGGTCAAAAATTGTTAATTTTTCAGGGAAAAACAACGGGTGTAAAATCCATTGCTTTTAGTCCGGAAGGGGAATTAATCGCCAGTGGAAGCGACGATCAAACCGTGAGAATTTGGCAAGTGAGTACGGGCGAATGTCTGGATCGGTGGAGCGGACATTTAGACAGTATTAAATGTGTGAATTTTAGTCCGGATGGTCAGATGATCGCCAGTGGAAGTAATGATCGAACCGTGCGGGTTTGGAATCTGCGTTCGGGTAAATGTCTGCACGTTTTTAACGGACATACCGAAGGAATTCGCAGTGTGATTTTTAGTCCGGATAGTCGTATAATTGCGAGTAGTAGTGACGATCAAACGGTGAGATTGTGGTCAATTGTGACGGGGGAATGTTTAGGAACTTTTATCGGAAATGCCACCTGGAATTGGACGGTTGCCTGCATTCAAGCAGTCGCCGAAGATGAGCCAACTGAAAACGGACATTCTTCATTAAACTCCGAATTTAAACCCGCTAAAATTCGCTGGATCGCCAGTAGTTGTGATGAAAATATTGTGCGTTTGTGGGATATTGAATCCGGTCAATGTTTTCAAAGTTTAGAAGGTCATCAAGATTCCGTTTGGGCGGTTGCATTCAGTCCGGATGGTGAACTTTTAGCCAGTAGTAGCGACGATCAAACGGTCAGACTTTGGCAGATCAAAACGGGGACTTGTTTGAAAACCCTCAAAGGCTTTGAAAGTCAAGTTTGTTCAATGGCGTTTAGTCAAGATCATCAAATACTCGCCACCGGAAGCCAAGAACAAATGGTCCAACTTTGGGATGTCGCCACCGGTCAACGGTTAAGAACCCTACGCGGACACAAGCATCAAGTCTGGTCCTTCGTTCTCAGTCCCGATGGGAAAACTCTAGCCACCGGGAGTGATGACAACCGAGTGCGACTGTGGGATCTGAACGCCAGTCGCTGTATCAAGCGGTTTACCGGACATTCCGACTGGGTTTGGTCGGTGGCTTTTAGTCCCGATGGTCGGAAACTGGCCAGTGGGAGTTATGACAGTACCGTGAAGTTGTGGGATACCTACACCGGAGAAGTTTTAAAAACTCTACACGGTCATAGCGATCGCGTGGAGACGGTGGTTTTTAGTCCCGATGGGAAAATGCTGGCGACTGCGAGTGATGACCAAACGGTGCGAGTTTGGGAGGTTCAAAGCGGAGAATGTCTACACACCCTCACCGGACATAGCCGTTGGGTGGGAGTGGTGGCTTTTAGTCCCGATGGTCAATATCTGGCCAGTGGGAGTAACGATCAAACCGTGAAATTGTGGGATATAACCACAGGTAACTGTCTGCAAACTTTAGAAGGACACCTGCAAAGAATTCATCTGTTGGCGTTTAGTCCCGATCGCCAAAGTTTAGCCAGTGGTAGTTACGATCGCACCGTGAAATTGTGGGATGTTCAAACCGGAAAATGTCAAAAAACTTGGTTAGTCGAAAATGAGCGTCTTCAGGCTTTGATTTTTCGGGTTGAGGGTCAACTTTGGGCGAGTGGGAGTGATGAGGGTCAAGTGCGATTGTGGGATGTGCAAACGGAAAAATGTGTTAATATTTTAGCGGATCAACTTAGTCCGGTTTGGTCGGTCTCTTTCCATCACCAAAGCCAGACTTTAGCCACTGCTAGCTACGATCAAGCCATTCGCATTTGGGATCTCGAAACAGGCGAATGTTTGCACGTTCTCCGCACAGACAAGCCCTATCACGGTATGAATATTACCGGAGTTACAGGAATCACAACGGCTCAAAAGTCAACATTGAAAGCTTTAGGAGCAATAAATCTTAATAGCAGCGATTAATTAAACTAAACAGTTAGTTTGGCCTCTAGTACCCCAAATCCCCTCATCTTTCCAAGTCCCTTTACCAAATCTTTACAATTAATTGGCCATACTTGATCGAAGCTTTACAGTGAAGCCTGAGACTTTCTATTAGACTATAAACGTATATATAAATATATATACGCCTCGTTCACATCTACCACTTGGATTGAGCCTGAACTAACCTGTATCTCCTGTTTTGTACCTCCCTTAAAAAATTTTTGCTTTGAGTGAGGTAAGAGATAACAATGATTTCAGTTAATGCCTATTCTGTAATAAAGTTAGGGCGCATCTTTGAATAAGCGGTTATCAACCGAAAACCAGAGAGATGAAGAATCAAAATTTGAGATCTTCTCTCTTTAATATTGGGTAAAGTACCTGAATATTTGTCAACTCAGCTAAAATTTTTTCCGGGACTGTGAGAGGGCTAACTGTGATTAACTCTATCGGGTTCAATTTAATTCGATCTGTGGATGAGCAGACACTTTATGCTCATTTACAACACTGTGTAGAAACCGAGTCACCTCAACAATTGATTCAGCGTTTTCGCAGCTTATTTCTAGGTGAAATCGAATATCAAGATTCGGAGATTTGGGCGGCTTTAAGTCGGATTGTTGATGCGGATTTTGCTCAACATGAATTTTCCCATATTCTCAACCGTTGTTGCTATATTTTGATTAACCGTTGGTTGAAACGTCGGAAGTTGCAATGGGCGATTTATGAACTCGTTCAACTGTTTGAAACTCTACCCAGTGGACTCCCCAACTGTTGGACAGCCAAACGTTTGCGATCGCTCGTTAAACGCTTTATTCAATCGGAACAATATCACGCCTTACGCCGTCTTGCTAAAGCCTTTAAAGAGTCTAAAAATACTGAGTCTAGGGAAGTTAAAACCTTAGATTCACTGATTATTCGATATCCCTACTTATATGAACATTTTTTCCTCACCGAAGACAGCACCGATGAACAGCGACAAGAAATTCGGATGATGCGCCATCGCAGTCAATTACGGTTTGACCAAGGTTTATATGAATATATGAGCGATCAAACTCGCAGCGCCGAACAGGGAGTGATTCTATTACCGACTAAAAACCCCACCCTACTCCCGGACAAAAAATATCACTCCGCTGTCAATCATTTCACCAGTAAAGTTGATGGTCATCATACCTATCCGGAGTTGGCGAAACAGTTCGTTCAACAAAGTCGAAGAACTCGATCCTACCGAACCTTTAAAGAAGAACTCTATGAATATCTCAGCAGTTCTATCGATCCCAAATATGGTAGAAATCGATTTAATCAACGTCTCTATCAAGTATTACAAGAAACTTTAAATCACAACGACAGTCAAAAAGTCAATGATGCTTTACTGGCTGGTACTTGTCGCAAAATATTCAACTTTATGGTGGTTGAAAGTTTACAACAACCCAATCATTTTGTCTTTGTAGACTTACTGAATAACTTGGGCGCTACCTCCGTGATCGGAGCGTTACTCAAATTAGTTTTAATTTGTCGCAAGGTGAAAGCAGATTTAGAAAAACGTTTCTCGGTTTTATTCAGTCATTATGCGACTTTTCCCCAAGATAAAGTTTTTTGGTTAGTTGAAGCCCTGGAAAATGTCAACATTGCTTTTAGTTTGATTTTTGGTGCAAAAAAATTATCGTTTTAAATCAAAGGGAACAGCAGACCAGGGAAGATTCATAATTCTTGAAGAAGGAGACAGGAGTCAGGAGTCAGGAGTCAGGAGGGAAAATTGCATGGGGATTCTAACCCCAAACAATTTTGATCACCGTGTAGACGGTGGGGTATTAAACCCATAAGAGAAATGATAATTCATAATTCTGTTAAGCGTTTAACCCGAATTTTCTAACTCCCAACTGATAATTTTATTCAGTAATTGATTGGGTTGGATGGGTTTAGTAATAAAGTCATCAGCTTCCGTCATTAAAACACTTTCAGAGGAGGTAAATTCAGGAGAATTTGTAATAGCTAAAATCTTGATGTGTTGGGTGGCTTTGATATTTTTCAGGTGATGAATGATTTCATAGCCATCTTGACCCGGTAAGTGCATATCAACAATTACCGCAGTCGGTTGTAACAGTTGAATTTGTCCTAAAGCGGTTAATCCTTCAACCAGCCAAACCACTTGATAACCCGCCGCTGTGAGAATTTCACAGATCAATGTGGCAATTTCTTCATCATTTTCAATCACAATAAATCGACCCAGAGAATTATTGTTAGAAGTGGTGGGTAGAGAGGTTTTGAACGCCGAATTTTTAACTCGTTGCTGAGAGTTTTGAGACGGAAGCGGTTGGGTGGGAATATGAACTGTAAACGTTGAACCGACACGTTCTGTAGAGGTAAATTTAATCGCGCCGCCATGAAGTTCAACTAACTGTTTGGTCAATGCTAAACCCAAGCCTGTTCCCCCATATTGACGACGATAGGACGAATCAAGTTGTTGAAACTTTTCAAATAATAAAGATTGTTGTTCTTTAGGAATTCCAATTCCTGTATCTTCGATTTGAAAAATCGCTGTGTTTCCATCTACTCGAACTCTTAAAGTGACTTTTCCACTTTCTGGGGTAAACTTAATGGCATTACTTAACAGGTTGAACAAAATTTGTTTGACTCGACGTTGGTCGGCTGTAAACCGATCTTGATTGGGTTTAATTTGAATATCGCCCGTCAGCAGAATATTTTGGTTTTGCGCTCTTTCTCGAAAGGAATGTAAGCAATGTTGGGCGAGTTTGGTGAGGGAAAACTCACTAATTTGTAACACTGTTTTTCCGGCTTCGACTTGGGAAAGTTCGAGAATATCATTAATTAATTCTAACAAATGTTCTCCGCTATCGTGAATTTTTTTGAGATATTCTTGTTGCTTTTCTATCGGCAGTTGTTTAATGCCCACACCGTTGGAATAAAGCCTTAATAGCGTGGCGGAAATCCCAATCACGCAGGTGAGCGGCGTTCGTAATTCATGGCTCATTGTGGCTAAAAATTCGCTTTTAGCTCGGTTCGCAGACTGAGCCGCTAATAACGCATCGTGAAGGGCTTGAGTCCGTTCTGTGACTCGTCGCTCTAGGGTGTACTTTTGCTGTTGTAATTGAGTGTAGAGTTGGGCTTGGTAAATCGCGATCGACAAATGCTCTGTCACTTGAGCGATAAATTTGGTTTCATCCTCCGTCCATTTTCGGGGTTGAAAACACTGATGAGCAATTAACAATCCCCATAATTTTTCCTGGATGATGATCGAAAAAACTACCTTGGCTCTAACTTGAACGCGGCGCAAAAATTCTAAAAAACAAGGAGAAGAAACATAGGTTTTCTCTACGTCTTCTATCACTAAATAAGCATGACTTTTTTGATATTTGGCTTGGGCTTCTGGGGTTTCAAAAAAACAGCTATCCCCTTCGCTCAAGTGCAGGACAGACACAATATTCTCAGAGGAACGTGCTTCATAGGTGACGCATCCTCTGTTACTTTTTTGAGTTGCTAGAAATTGACCCGAAAAGGTCGGGAGTCGAGTCAGTTGGGGATCGCGATCTCGCTCTTCTACATCCCATCCGGGTTCTAAGCTACACTCCCCAGGTGGAACAGACCATTGGAAGTCAAACTGATAGATCAACAACCGATCGACTTGCAAATATTGTTGCAACCGTTCCACTGCCGTTGACAAAATAACAGATAAATCCAGACTCTGGCGAATCTGGCTGGTCACTTGATTTAGGAGCCTCTCTTGTTCGAGTTGTTGATACAGGGCTTTATCCACAGGTTTGTATCAAAATCAACAGCAAAGCCGGTTTAAAGGGATTGTGTGTGTTTATTGCTCTTTTCAGTCCTACTTTCAAGATAACACTAAACCAGTTGACAGGGTTAATCGAATCGCTGTCGGTGACTCAATTTTATATGATGAGTCGCGTTGGTCTTCAAACCCGCTTTCCGGTTTGAGTGCAATATTAACTTGAAATCGGGTAGACTTCGATATATACACAAACGATTTTAGCAAAACTTGGGGGAGAAAGATACATTGATGCTCCTTTGTTCTGCCTTGACAGAACAGGATGTTAACGGTTGATCTCAGTTGAGATCTAGCTTGATATATAACCGAGTTGTGGCGTTCTTTTTCTGACTTGACAGAATCGGACTGCCCCGACCACTATGTATGATATCGGAAAATGGTTCAGTCCACAATCCCCAAAACGAATTCAATTGAATGAGCAGTTCATCTCAGATCACTTTTGATTCTACCCTGGAAAACCTGGTTTCCCATGCTTTTCAGATTAACTCCAGTACCCCCGGACAAGTCGTGGCTCAAGAATTTCATCAAAATCCACAATTACCGGGAGTTATTGTTGTCGATAACGATCAGGTCATTGGTATGATTTCTCGGGCGCATTTTCGCGAACAAATGAATCATCTCAATCGCAAAGATCTCTATTTGAGTCAACCCATTCAATTACTCTTAGATGTGATCCGAATTCCGCCCCTGATCTTATCCAAAGACTGTACAATTTTCGAGGCGGCTAACCAAGCGTTGACTCGACCCAAACACTTGGTTTATGAACCCATTATCATTGATTGGGGTTCGGGTCACTTTCAGCTTCTCGATATTCATTATTTACTTTGCGCTCAAAATCAACTTTTAAACTTTTCTTTTCACCAAATACAACAACAAAACTTAAAATTACAACAGGCCGAGCATCAGCTTGAGAAAGAACGAATCAAAGTCCAAAAATATGAAACATCACTCCAACAAAAAACTAATTTAATCTATCAACAATACCGTCAAGAATATCGAAATAGAAGAGCTAAACTCAACGAGTATACTCAACCGATTATTCAACTCAATCGGCATTTTGTTCGCGTCAGTGAACAGATTTTGCTCGAAACTCGCAAAGCGTTTCATTCCATCTTTTTGAATACGAATTCAACCTATCGGAATACTGAAAATTTATTTGCCATCAGCCAAGCGATCGCTCGCGATCTGGATGCGGTCAATTTAACTTCTCGAATGCTCGGAGAGATTATTCAAAAAGTTCGTCATCTCGCCGTACAAGCCGCCGTTTTTACCTATCAATCCGATTCTCCTCAACCTCAAGGTCTCAGTCAAATAGGCTTTGAAATTAATCGTCTGGTGAGTGAAACCTCAAAAGTAAGCGATCAAATTAATAGCATTGCTACTCAACTGAAATTTAACTTACAAGAACTCAGAGAATCGGCTCTAGAAGACGCTCGGATTTCCTGTTCAACACTTTCTTATATTGAACAAGCCGAAAAAGTCATCGTCGAGTTAGAACAGCTTGTGAATTCATCCTTGATTCATCAAAAAAACATTCAAAATTCTTCCTCCGATTCCCAATATATTATTCAAACGATCAACCGGGTTTTAAAATATGCAGAAGATCAAAAAATTTAACAGCCTTCGGCTGGAAGTGACGACTGACATCACGACTCCTGACTCCTGACTCCTGACTCCTGACTCCTGACTCGGTGTCTCCTTCTTCAAACCTCTAATTCGACGGTAACACCGGTTAACAATTCTTCCGCCGCTGCGATCAAATCCGGCTCAATTTCTTTGAGATCTTCGCGAGTTTCTAAATAAGTTTTTAAAGCCGCCAGCGGATCAATACTATGACGATCGAGTTCGGGAATGCGAGGACGAGCCAGTTGACTGACTAATTCCGCTTGAATACTATAAGTATGAGCAGGGGCTAAAGCTTCATGTAAACGAGAATTGTCAATTAAATCAATCTGTTCTGAACGCAGTTGATAAATTAAACGCACGACTCGATCATTAATCTTTTTTTTCTCAATCGCTTTCAGCAGCATTTCTAGAGGATTTTCGGCTTCGGAAACATCAACTTTAATCGTACAAAAAGAACGCACGGGTAAAGCACAAAACTCCCACTTAACCCGACCTTTTTCTAACTCCAACAAGACAAACCCTTTTTCTTCTTTCTCCTCACTAAAATCAACCCGTTCAATACTTCCCGGATAAATAATTGGCGGATCGTTCGAGGGATTCAAGTTTTGATGTTTGTGAACGTGACCCAACGCCACATAATCAAAACAAGGACGAATCAACAACGACAACGGAATATTAAACCCTTTCCCCACCGCCAAAAAACGTTCCGCCCCCAAACTGGCTTTGTCCGCCATTAAATGAGCCAGCAAAACCGTTGGAAGTTGAGGATCTAATCGTCGAATTAATCCTTCCATTGCCACTTTCAAACGGTCAATTAATAAATCATTAACCTCGCTCAAAGATAATCCTTCCGTTTCCGGACGAGTTAACAACGCCGAACGAGTTAACCAAGGTAATGTAATCACTTGAATCTCACCATTTTGTGTATAAATTGTATGAGTTTCTAAGCGATCGCCAACCACAAATCCTGGGACACCTAAAGTCCGATAAATTCCTAAACTCGCCCCTCCCTGTCCTTGAGAATGTTGATCGTGATTCCCCACTAATAAAACCGTCGGAATTTTAGCGTCCACCAAGCGCCGAAATTCCTTCGCAAAGGCCTGTTTAACAAACGGCGCCGGCGTCGCATCAGGAAACGCATCTCCCCCAAATAAAACCAGATCAACAGGTTCTGCGATCGCCCGATCAATACAGCGCCCCAAAGTGGCTACAAAGTCTTCTAAACGAGTATTTAAACCCGTTTCTGGGTTGGTTCGTCCGTGGGAGAAACCACTCCCCATATGGATGTCAGACAGATGAAGAATTTTAATCATAAAGTGACAAATGAAACAGTTTGATCTAAAAATTCCGAAAAGACGGATCTTAAATGTGTAGGGTTTGCTACGATTTGAATGAATCTACCGATCAGTTTACCGATTAATTTATTTTTTAGGTAAAACGATCGACAAAGGATGTCTTTCAACAGTCACCCTTGTTCAAAAACTAATCTGAGCAGTCAGTGACCGGATAATCAGGAGTATCAAATTCCGAATCAGACAATCATTTTTGAACTCGTAATCTTATCTATGCCTTTCTCCAAAGCTTTACGCCAAGCTGCATTAGGTCACATCATGGAATCACCATCCCTCACAACTACCCAACGAGCAGTTCTGGATTTAACGGCTCAATTGCGCCGTGAAATCGCAGCTCGAATCTCAGCATACCTCAAAACCTATCTCGATATACCTCATCAGGTGAATCAGATTAACGCCAATGCCTTACAATGGCATCAGAGTGACGCGGACAACCGAGACCGTCTACCGCACTACTTTTGGCAACAGATTCAAATTTTTGATACCGTTAGTGGGATAAACTGGAGTGACAACAGCGGAGAATATATCGGAATTACCTTATTGGCCGATCGCACCCCGACTCTAGAACTTAAAAACCATCTCACAGGTGTCAATAAACACATCTATGCCTTCGATCAAGCTGGACATTCCACCTTTGAACAAATTGGTTTGTGTCCCAACTACGACCCGCGTTGTCGTCCTTGGTATCAAACCGCCCAAGAAGCCCATTGTGGGACTTGGAGTTCTATCTATCAATACTCCAATACCGTTGAAGTTCAACTGGGTTTAATGGCTGTTCTCCCCTGGTATGATGCTAGAGATCATTTTCTTGGGGTTTTGGGCTGTAGTCTATCTCTGTCTGAGATTAGTCAATTTCTCAACCGCCTCAATATCGGTCATCAATTTACAAGTTTTATTATTGAACCTTCGGGAACATTGGTCGCGAGTTCCACACTCACTCAGCCTTTTCAGATTAATTGCGATCGAACTGCAACCTGTTTGAATGCTATTCAAAGTGGCGATCGCTTAATTCAAGCGACTATGGCTCATTTATACACCTATTTTGATAATTTTGCCGAGATTGATTCTGAATATCAGCTAGAATTCATTTGGGATCATGAAATTCAGCTAATCGATATTTTTCCCTTTCAAGATGGTCGGGGCTTACACTGGTTAATTGTATTAGTCATACCGGAATCGGAATTTCTCCACAATATTCCAGCCGATCATTATCATTCTTCTCGCGAAGCGACTGCCGCCCTTAAACGTATTAACCAACAACTCGAACAACGAATTCAACAGCGAACCCACAGTTTAAAACGACTCGATCAAGCCCTGAAAATCAGTGAAGATCGTTGGCAATTAGCCCTACAAGGAAGCAATGATGGGATTTGGGACTGGAACATTCAAACCAATCAAATTTTCTTTTCTCCCCGTGCCAAAGAAATGTTAGGCTATGAAGACCATGAAATCAAAAACCATCTCGCCGAATGGGAAAAACGGATTCATCCCCACGATCGAGAACGGGTTCTCAAAGCGATTTGGGAGCATTTAGACCGAAAGACTCCTTCTTACAGTACCGAATACCGAATTCGATGTAAAGAGGGTCACTACAAATGGGTTTTACATCGCGGTCAAGCCCTTTGGAATGAGATTGGCGATCCGATTCGGATGGTGGGTTCTCAAACCGATCTCAGCCAACGAAAACAAGCCGAGACTGAACTATTTTATCATGCTTACCACGACGATCTAACTCGTTTGCCCAATCGGGCTTTTTTTATGGATCGACTGCACTTAGCCCTCGATCAAGCTCGTCAGTATTCCGAGCATCTATTTGCCGTTTTATTTATTGATCTCGATCGCTTCAAATTGGTTAATGATGGTTTGGGGCATTTAGCCGGGGATGAATTGCTGATTCGGGTCGGACAAAAACTGCAACAATGTATTAATATAAACGACACCTTAGCCCGTTTGGGAGGAGATGAATTTGCTATTTTATTATACCCGATTCAAGGAATTTCCGATAGCATTATTGTTGCCGAACGGATTTTAGCTGTCCTCGAAGAACCGTTTATTCTCGAAGAACAAACGGTCTCAATTAGTGCCAGTATTGGCATTACCTTCAGTCACTATTATGCGGCAGAACATTCCTACAAACATAGTACCGATATTCTCCGAGATGCCGATCTCGCCATGTACCACGCCAAGCATCATAGCAGCTCAAAATATGCGATTTTTGACAGCAAAATGCAGATGAATACGCTGATGCGATTGCGTTTAGAAAATGATCTGCGAGCGGCAATTCAATCGTCTAAATTAAAGGTTTACTATCAACCGATTGTTTGCTTAAAAACGGGCAAAATTAATAGTTTTGAAGCGTTAGTGCGTTTACCTGACCCCAAAAAAGGACTGATTTCTCCCGGTGAATTTATTCCCATTGCCGAAGAAACCGGGTTAATTGTTCCTCTGGGAGAATGGGTATTACGCGCCGCTTGTCAACAACTTAGAGAGTGGCAAATTCAAGGTTGGGTCGATACCCATGTTTCCGTGAGTGTGAATGTCGCCGGACAACAGTTTTCTCAAAAGAAAATCGTCAATCTCGTCCAACAAATTTTAGAGGAAACCGGATTAACTCCGGCAAATTTACGTCTAGAAATTACCGAAAGTGGGATCGGCGAACATTTAGAATGGGTGGCGCGGCGTCTGAGTCAACTGCGACAAATGGGAATTCAAATTCTGATTGATGATTTTGGAACGGGTTATTCTTCTTTAGATCGTTTGCAACATTTTCCCATTGATACACTCAAAATTGATCGCTCTTTTGTGGCTCCCATGACGACTCCAAATTCTAATTCTAAAAAATTTGTCGAAGCTATTGCTAATTTTGCTCACAGTTTGGGCTTTAGCATTGTTGCCGAAGGAATTGAAACCGTTGAACAAAAACAACTGATTCAAAATATTGGTTGTGAATACGGACAAGGAAACCTCTTCTCTCACGCGGTTGATGCTGCGAAAATTGGTGCTTTTATTCAACGTCATCCCAATTTGATGATCGAACATCACCGTTAACGAATCACCGCTTCAGTGCGAATTTTCTTCCACAAAGATTGATACTGTTTTAACGTAGATTCGGGGAGAGGAAGCAAAAATTCACTTCGATCTAAAATTTCCGCTTTTGGAAACAGAAGCGGATTTTGTTGTAGTGCTTCGGGTAACTCGTTGGGGTTCATTTGAGGTACAATCGGAGAAGTTGTACCCGTGAGTAATGACATTTGGGTGGCAATTTCTGGTTGCCAACAAAAATTAATCCACGCTTGGGCTAAGGGGATATTAGAAACAGGCTTTTCCGATGTCGGTTGTACCCAGACATCCGCCCACAACGCCGTCCCCGAAGCAGGAACCACAACGCCGATATTGTGTTGACGGCGAAATTTTTCCGGAAAATCCGTAGACCAACCTACCGCTAACCAAGTATCTCCGGTAATTAAGGGTTTGAGGTAAGTATCGGAATCATAAAGTTTAACCTGGCGATGCAGTTGACGCAGTTGGTCTTCTAAGCCATCAACCTCATCTAAATTGGGGATATTGTAAGATGAACCCAGTTTTTTTAAGGTTAAACCGATCGTCTCCCGAGGACTATTGAGGACAGAAAAGCGATCGCGAATCTCTTCTCGCCACAAATCCCCCCAATCTTTAGGAGTCCACCCCAAAGATTTAAACTGATCTCGACGATAGGCGATCACCGTCGTTCCCCAACGGTAGGGTGCCGCCCAAACTTGTCCTTGGGGATCTAATTCCCCTTGACGGTTGCGGGTGACTAAAGCCTGCCATTGCTTAGGGAGTTGATTCCAGCGTTGCCAAGCCTTGGGATCGAGCGGTTGAACTAATTCCTGTTGAATGGCTTCGGTAAGCCAATAATCCCCAATCATCACTAGATCCGATGAGGATCGATCGGCTTTGGCGTTTTTCTTCTGCCGTTGCAACAAGTTGTATAAGTCTTTCAGTTGCGCCTGAGGAACAAAATTGATCGCCGGACGATCGGAGAGTTCCTGACGGAACTTACTCACCATTTGCACGGGAACTGAGTCTTTTAAGAGTTCAATCTGTAATGTCGCCGTCGTCTGACGACATCCGGTAACGAGACTTCCTAATGTGATGACACTGGCTCCCTGGAGAAAATTCCGTCGCTTCACTGTGTTACTGAATTCGTTTTTCTAGATACTGACCAATCATTTGCTGTTCGCCTGCCCGGGTGATAATTGACTGACGGGTGCGGTACTTGGTGCCGATATGTTTGATTTCTTCCTCGAATACAGAACCATTGTACTCGGTTCGCAAGCATAATGTGTCTGAATTGGGAAGGTAATATTTGGCGTTGATCGGATCTTTGGTCGCAAAACCGCGATCGCGATAGAGAATATTTCCCAAGGCACCAAAGATGGTTGTTCCTTCTGACTGGGGGCGATCGGTTGTCGAGCGGGTGCTTTCCCATTCGATATAGGAACCACATACTAAAGCATTGCGATCGCTAAAATTATGCAGTTCGGCGAGTTTAATCAGTTCCGGGCTACCTTGCTCTAAAAATCGCACCGTCAGACGGCTTACCCATTCTTGCGGTTTACCATCCGGTAGGGTGTAATAACGTCGTTCAGAATGCCATATTCCTTCCGATTGACGAAAATATTGTTCGATTTCAGATGTGGTCTCTAGTTGGATTTGTTGGATCGGTGATGTCATTTACAGAAGTTCTCCTCTTGGTTCTACTCAGGTGCGAAACACGGCGTTTTGTACCCCGGTTATCATTTTGTTACAATTCTTAATATACACACAAAAACCTCAACATGGCAATCTCAACGGTTATTGATTTTTGACTACAAGAGTCGCGATTGAGTTTCCGGATAAGAAAGAGATTTGCTGATATTGATTCATCACTGAGGATATCGAACTAAAAAATAATAGTGCAGTTGCCCTTGATACAAAACTCGGACTTCCCGCCTAGATTTGACGAATTTCAGCCCAATCTTTATGAGAAAGATGAGATATTTGTTTCAGTTTGTCACAGATTTTAATGTATAATCCCAACAAATCAATCCGACTAAAGGTAGAAATCCGAAAATTTTTCTGGGAGTTCTATTTGAGACAGCATTCCATCTAATCTCGATTCAAACTTATAAATTATCGGAATTTTTGCGACCCCTTACCTCTGAATAACAGGGTTTAGTGAAGTCAAATAGATTTTAGTATTTCATCAAGTTTCCGCCCCAAAATCAACAACTCTACGATAATTTATCGCTCAGAAATCGGCGAAAGCGATATTTCAATTCCCTCGAAAGTATGAGAAAAATGAATCGCCTCAAATCTCTCCCAAGTCGAAAAGCAAATTGAGCGTTAAAGCCAGAAAACAGTTCTAGCCCTGTTCAGTACCAGAAATGAAACAGCTTGGTACTCCCCGATCAATCTCAGACAACATTTGACTTGATACTGGTACAACTCAAAAATACAGAATTAAAATTTCTTTAATGAGAATTTGAGACTAAAAGTTAAATAAATTAGAAGTAATTTCCAACTTGAGCAATTCTCTGTCTAGGATGGAAGAGAGAAATTGGTAACAAAGAGAGTAAAGGAATTTTTATGGATAGCCTTAATCAACAAGTCGTAGCTTTGAATCATAAAGTCGATCGGCTCTACGAAATCGTCATGCAAATCAACGATCGGGTGGGCGAGTTGATCGCATCGGAAACCTCTGCACAAACACCAGGTTTAAATTCTAACCTAGAACCTGCTGATAATCTGTCTTTGACCCGACAACAGTTTTCCCTCGAATCGAGATTAGAACATAAAGATATTTTAAGCGATGACAATTATATCGCCACAAAATCGATGGTTCACCGAGAAGAACCCAGTATCACCGCAGACATTCAAATTCAGAGACTCACAGCCCAACTGACAGCCGCTTACAACCGCATCGCCGCCTTAGAAGAACGGTTACTCTCCCAAAGAACCCATCACTGAACAGGAGTCACCGACTCAGGAGGTGGGGAGGTGGGGAGGTGGGGAGAAGTCAGGAGTCAGGAGTCACCGAGTCAGGAGACACCGAGTCAGGAGTCAGGAGTCGTGATGTCAGTCGTCAGAAGTTACTGATAACTGACAACTCTAAAAACTGGTGACTGGTGACTGGTGACTGGTGACTGCCTATTCCCTATTCCCTAATCTTGTGATATTGATCGGCTAAAGCTTCAATGGCTTCTAACAGTTGGTGAGAGTTCCAACCCAACAAATGAGAGGCGATCGCACATCCACCGGCCCCCACCCCTTCCTTAACATATCCTTGTTCATAAGCCCTGAGTTGAGGATAACGGGAAGGGGAAAAATTAACCGACGTCGCCAGTAGGGGAACATCACCAATATCTTCAGCAAGTCCCACAGTATCCCCAGTGGGATCTTCAGCCACCCAACGAGTTGTTCCTACCACCACCTGTTGAGGATACCAGTTCAAATCAAAATAATTCGCGATCGCCCGAGTCAGACTATAAACCGCCAACATTTGGGTTCCTCCCGCCAGCAAAACTCCCACCTGGCGACTGGCGGCTAAAGTCATTCCCGCCACAACAATTTGCATCGGATCGCCCACCGCAGCAACCAATTTCAGGGGATCTAAATTTTGATTGAATAAATTAGCGGCTTGCAGTCCTGCCGTTGCGATCGCCAACTTTTGAGTATGATTACACTCAGGATGGCTACTATTAACTTTATGGTCAGCCGGGAACCCCAAACCCAGTAAAATCGCCAAAGCCGTTGTAGTACCGCCAACGACGCATTCTCCGAGAATGATATAACTTCCTCTGGCCTGGTCGGCGAGTCGCTCTCCCCAAATTAACCCTTGTTGAAATAGATGCTTAACTGTGATTAAATTAATAGCATCACCCTCACTCACACATTTTGCGGGAACTCCCCCTAAATCAATCGTGGGAACAGGAGGAACAATCGGTAATCCGGTGTTAAATAGGTGAAGGGGAATATCGAAACGATCAACCACCGTCCGCGAAATCAAGACCGGAGAAGCCCCCGCACTCAGAGGCGGTAAGGGATATTGGGGAGTCGGTTGGGGGCCGTTGTAGAGAAATTCAGCATCCGCCACACAAGTATATTTTCGATCTTCTGGAGTCGCACCGGCAGCAGAAATACCGGGAATCAGTCCGGTTTCTGTAAAACCCAAAATACAGGCAAAAATCGGCTTAGATCCAAGGTATTGCTGTAACCATTGGTTTCCCCGTTGGGGTTGAGTATAGACACGAACCGTCACAATTGTCAATTAGCCTTCATAATCCAGTAAGACTTGTACCCAATGGGGAGGGCGAGGAATGGGACTTTTGAGGCGATCGAGGAGTAACAACGCCACCAAATGAACGACAAATAGATAAACCGCACTATTGACCACCACCATCGCCACCGCGATCAACTGCACAAGGGTTAAACTGGGAGCAGCCAATATCCCCAACTTGATAAAAATCCATTCCGCCAATTCTGTAATTTGAGTAGTCGCATAGATCCACAGATCTCGACCGAGTAAAATCGACAATAGCCAATAGCGAAAAAAGAAGCCGATCGAACCGATGATCGCACCAATGCCAATGGAAACAAACCAGTTGGCGCCGCGTTTCCACAACTGGCCCATGACCACTCCCATCCAACCATAGGGGATTAAGAAGATGATGCTGCGAGTCGGCCCCATTAATACCGTTAATAATAGCAGGGAAGTTAAAGCACCGATCCAGGCTTCTCGTTTTCCCCAACGTAAGTAAAGTAAAGCAATGGGTAAAGGAAAAAAGACCCGCAACACAGGCCCGATAGGAAAATAATAATTCACAAACCAGATTAAACTGGCGGCACTCGCTAAAAATGCAGTTTCTACCATTGGTAGGGGAGAACCAGATGGCGAGGACGTTTGAGAATTCCTGGGGGGTGGGGAGACAGAGGGAGGAGAATTTTGAGGTTTTTTGGTCTTAGTCACAAAAAATTTACACCAGAGAACAGCTTGTGCAGAAATTGGGGTAGACGGCAGATCTTGGAGGCTGAGGGTCTATCAACGAAACTCACAATCGTCAGTCCGGGAGCGGTGAAAACGAAGGGAAGATCTTCGGTTTCCACTAGACCAGCATTCGCTCTAAAGCGTGAACATCTGGGATTCTGAGAACATCTTTATCGCGATGAATTAATCCTTTTTTCTCCAGTTTACTCAGAACTCGGGTAACTGTCTCCCGTGCGAGTCCACTCAAGCCACTTAACTCGCGGTGGGGAAGGTTGGGAATTTGAGTCCCATCTTCTGTGGTTTGACCTTGACCCTCTGCCAAAAATAATAAGATATCCGCGACTCGGGAGGTACTGTCTGACTCTCGCAGTCGCAGCCGTCGGTTCACCTGGCGGAGTCGCCGTCCCATCAATTGGGCCAATCGAATCCCGGCTTTGGGTTCGCTGCTAATTAACTCGACAAAATCCTGGGCTGGCATATTTCCAATCAGAGTGGGTGCGAGGGTGATGACATCCGTTGAACGGGGAACCTCATCTAAGGCGGCCATTTCGCCAAAGATCTCGCCTTTACCCAAAATATTCAGCGTCACTTCCTTACCGTCTAAATTGTAGGTGCGAATTTTGACCCAACCATCGAGAATAAAATAGACGGAACTCCCCCAATCATTTTCTAACAAAATTACTTGATTAGGAGGATGTTGGCGGCCGACAATGTGAGCTGTCGCTTTATCGATGGCTTCAGTCGGCAAACCGTTAAAGAAAGATGTAGAGAGAATCATCTGAATGATATCAGATTGTGTGTCGCGGGCCATATTCCATTCGGGCATGAGGGTGTCATACAATCAATTGCATTTAAGCGATGGTCAGAGAGGGTCTAAAATCGGAGCGAGTTCTACTTGAGTAGGCTCTTTCCCTAGCCTATCATGGTATCAGTTTTAGGGGGAGATTTAGCCTGTGAGTGTCCAACCGGATCGCATTAAAGCTCTGATCTCGAAGATTGACGAAGCCTTAAGCTTCTCGAATCCTCGCCCACCTCTGGTTGTCATGGGAGATAGTATCATTCAATCGCGCCAAGTTTTAGAACAGGTGCGAAGTTACTTGCTTTCCCTTGAGCCAAGTCACGATCAAGATGACCCAGATATCATACCTCGTTTTTCCGATCGCGAACTGCTATCGTTAGAAGAATCTCTACGGTTGCTGATTCGTGAAGAATTGCAGGCGTGGCAGACTGAGTTTACTCAAACCATGCAAGCCGAAATTCAGGCGATGCGGCAAGAACGCCGAGTTGTGATCCGAGAACTGCGTTTATTGAGAAAGCAGCGACAAGAAGCTGAAACCGCCTCTGGGTCTACTGTTGAGACTCAAAGCCCTCCTTCATCTTCTTCTCGGGTATCAACGGTGTTTATTCCCCCCCGAGAAACCTATATTTATCCTTCACAGCAGGAACGAGTCCCGGAATTGTTCCCCTATGCAGGGGTTGAACTTCCCCCGTCGATGGGGTTAGACTCTCCTCAGGCGAGTCCGGCGGTTTCTTCCCCTCCTTCAAAAACTGTACCTCAAAACCATGAACCGTTTGCGATCGCCTCAGTCAACTCCGATCAAAAAGATGAAATTAGCCTTCAAGCTTTGACGAGTCCGGTTGAGTTGGAGTCGGTTGCACCGGAATTGGAAATTTCCGGCACTTCACAGGCTTTAGAACCGGTTTCAACTTCCTCCATTGAGGAAACTATTCAAAACGACGAGTCAGACCCTCAACTGCAAATTTCCGCCGCTTCCGAGAGTCAAGAATCTCTTCCCTCGACTCAGCAACAACCGCAAACCCCGCCGTTAGAGTCAGTCGCACCCGAACTGCAAATTTCCGGCAGTTCACAGGCCTTAGAACCGGTTTCAACTTCCTCCATTGAGGAAACTATTGAAAACGACGAGTCAGACCCTCAACTGCAAATTTCCGCCGCTTCCGAGAGTCAAGAACCCACCCCAACCGAGAGCCAAAAAAGCCCAACCGTTGTATCTTTGGATCAAGACCCTGCCCGAGCGGAAAACCACCAGGAAACTATCTCAGATCGCCGTCAGGAGGTCAACGATATTTTTGGCTCATTTGACTTCAGTGAGTCGGTATTAGAGACTGAAGCGTTACCCTCATCATCTGTTACTCCAACTCATCCCAGGACTCCCCCCGATCGCATTAAACACCTCTTAGACCCAGAAGACTATATTCATGCTTCACCCCATGAGAACCTCTTACCCCATTATGTGGAGGAAGACGACGACGAGCAGGTAGACTCTCATCTGATGGTGGGTAAAAGTATCCGACAACAACTAGAAGAAGATTTGTTGAATTTAGAACAGCAATCTTTCATTGGGGAAGAAGACAGTACACCCGACTTTTCTAACGTCAATCTTACACCCGAACCAACGGCTTCCCATTCCTTTGAGAAAGCCAAGAAAATCGAGAGTTTTGAGCAATTATGGTCGGAAACTTCTCCTGTTGAGGTGAATCCTTTCGCCGAAGCCAGTGCGTCTGAGATGACCCTGGATGAACTGCTCACGACGCTTGATCGCGATGAGGTAAAAACGATTAACTCTGAGGATGAATCCGACGACTCCGACGATCTCAATTTTGAGGCTTTGAATCGCAAATTGCAATAGTAATGATGTCAACTGAGTACAGCTACGAAGACCGCATAAATCTCAAGGATCAATGGTATCTTGCACTTGATCTCGGAACCGAATTATCCGCCTGTTTACTTAACCGCAGCAGTCAAAAACGCTATCCCCTTTATTGGAAAGCCAAGACCCAACTTTTATCGGAGCAAGAAAGCACCTGTTCCGAAGAGGTAATATTTCGCTTGCCTTGTGAGGTAGACTGGCAAGAAACACCGAACGGGTTGCGGCAAAAATTACAACATTTCAAGCCTTATCTCAATCTTGCCATTCCCTATATTCGCATTACTCAAGATAGCGCTTCGGAAGTCAGCCAAGTTCCGGTACCGTTAATCCAATTATCCCATCATCAAACGGTTTTTTTAGGAAAGTTTCAACGGGCTTTACAGCTATTACTCTCGACGTTAACGCCTTATCCCCAAAAACAATTTAAAGGGTTAATGTTACCCCAATTCTACACCTGTGAAGCGGTGGGGTTGGACTTGAAAACGCTGCATGGGGTTCTTCCTCGGTTAGCGGGAGTTATTGTTGGTTTTCCGGCTCGTCGGGCGACGGAAGCCTATCGGTTTAATATAGAAAAGGCGATCCTCGATGCGAACCTCGTCAAACGTCCCGAGCAAATTTTCTGGCTCGAAGATGCGATCGCCATTTTTCTAAGCCTATTTCACAGTGATGGGATGATCTCGATGTCGGGAGGGGGGACGTTAGTGATCGATGCGGGAGCAACAACGACAGAAATGGCTTTGGTTGAAGTTCGCGATCGCATTGAAGACTTGCAAAATGCTGATTTTGTCTGTCACAGTTGGGCTTATGGCGGAGATGCTCTCGATCTTGATATTATTTGTCAGTTATTATTAAATTCCCCAACCGGAAAACAGTTACAATCTGAGGTGTTTGCAGATGAAGATTTGATTTGGCCGCAACCGGGATCTCCAGACTTAGAACGTCGTTATCGCCTTAGCCAACAGTTACAGAGTCAGCCTTTGGGAGTCGCGTTAGCCGAAGCTGCAAAGTCTGTGAAGAGGATTCTTCCCCAACAGCAACAGTATACTTTAGAGATAGAGGATTATCGTTGGGAACTGCACTCGACAGATTTAGAACGGTTGGTGTTGGTTCCGTTTATTCACCAGTTAAACGCTGAACTCAATCATACCATCGCCAAAGCCGGAATTTCCAGTATTGGGATTAATCAAGCGTTCTGTCTGGGGGGAAATGGCGGGTGGACGGCGTTAAATCGTTGGTTGCGTCAAAAATTACCCAATGCTGCGATCGTTCAAAATGATACCATAAACAACAGTGTTGATTCGCGATCGCTGTTTGAGCGGGTGTCGGTGGCGATGGGTTTGGCGACTTTACCGCTTTATCCAATGGTTTTGGATCGTTCCCGACATCAATATCGGGATTCTTTTCTGCTCAAAGAGTTGTTAAACTGTTTTGATGGGCGATCGCTGTCTGTCGATGGGGTGATGCAGAGGTTAGAAAATCGGGGAATTAATACTCGCTCCTGTCAGGAACGCATTCTTTCGATTCTCAAAGAGCAGTTTCCGCCCGGTTTAGTTCCCATCGAACCCGAAATGGTGTTAATTCATCCCGCTTCTCGACAAACTCCAGACTATCAAAACTTCTGTGAAGGGAAATTATTCGTTGAAGACGAGCATCATCTTTATCACCTCAATACTGAACGAGCGATCGAAGTTCGTCAATATTTGAACCAACTGTTTTCCGGTTATCTCCAGTCTCTAGAGGAACCTGCTATCATCTTACTTTAATTTCCTCTGTGTCCTCAAGAACGCAGCCTAACCCCTAAACCCGCTCTTTCTAAAGGAGGGCTGTGCGCGTTCTAGCCCGAAAATTTGATTGGTGGGGGGGTGGGGAGGACCGGAGGTAGGGAGATGGGGGGAATTTTTATTAACAAAAAGCTATTTTTCATCGGAAAAAAGTCCTCTCCCCACCTCCCCATCCCCCCATCACCCCCCGAACCCCCGGCAATTTTTAACTGAGAATGAAAC
>JAYKHV010000063.1:0-54912 GCA_035285085.1 Lyngbya sp.
AAAGCGGTGCGACCCCGCGCCACCTGCGGGCGAATCGCGAACGCGCACCAAGAGAGGGTCAGACCAATACTTACGGGCATATTGTCGAAATACCCCGAGGATGTCGTGTTGTCTATTGTCCCGATAATCCTCTCTCTTGTGGTGCCAGGGTTTGGATTGAAACCCTACACGAAGTTCAGATCATCGGTTAGTAAAAATCTCCCGAGATCCCCACATTTTTCTGATGGGTATTCAACCGGACTTGATATAAAAATATTGGTGAAGTTTTGCAAGAGTTTCAGATTACTGCAACCGAAGCAGAATTTATTGTTGAATCTGAAATCACTATTCGTTCAGAATTTCGGGAGGATTTGGAGTTTTCTTTAAGAGAATTTTCTTTTGAAGACTCGGAATATGCGGTGTGTGAAATGATTATTTTTCCGATTTTAAAAGAAGTCTATCGGAGTTACCGAGATTCGTTTACGTTATGGAGTCACAAGGCAATTATTTATGATGAAAAACTTTCGGGTATTCCCGATTATATTTTAGCCCAAAGATCGGCTTTGGGAAAACAAGTCTTTGAAAAGCCTTATTTTTTAGTTGTTGAAGCTAAAAAAGATGATTTGATCAAAGGATGGGGTCATCGGTACACCGCCGCAGAATCGGCGGTGACGGCGTAAACTCGATTCCCGAGTCAATGTTTGGCGGAAATGGTTGCGGTTGAAAAAATTAATAATCAACCCGGTCAAACTCTTTTTGGAGTGGTATCTAACGGGAAAATTTGGGAATTTGGCAAACTGAATAACAACCTCTTTACAAAAGAAACCCGATATTATACAATTTCAGATATAGAAAGGTTATTATCGGCTTTCTATTTCATTTTTGGGGAATGTGAACAAAAACAGGGATTTTAATCCCCGCTATTCTTCGCTAAACACCGCACCCAACACCTTTAACGCCGCTTTTTGACCGTCTGTAATTCCCGTAACCTTGCTAATATTCATTCCTTCATAAAGACGGTCGGCTTTCCAGGTTTGCAAACAGTTTCCCGTTGATATATCCCAAAGTTTAATCGTTTGATCCGCAGCGCCACTGGCGATAATTTCAGGCGCGTTAAACTCGGAATTTGCATGAGGATGAAACGCCACAGACATCACCCAAAATTCATGTTCATCTAGGGTTTTTAGACAGTTTCCTGTTGTAATATCCCATAATTTAATGGTGCGATCGCTACTCGCACTCGCCAACAAACGACTATCATTATTAAAAGCAACTTCCCAGACCCATTCTGTGTGTCCTGATAAGATTAAATGACAGTTTCCGGTGGTCATATCCCAGATGCGAATAGTGCGATCTAAACCACAACTCGCCAACCAACGACCGCAGGGACTAAACGCCACCCCTAACAGCCAACTGCTATGTCCGGATAGACACCGATCGCATTCTCCCGTTTCTACATTATAGATTTTTAAAATATTATCCAAGGCGGCGATCGCCAATTTTTTCCCATCCCAACTAAACGCCACCGAAGCCACAAAATGCGCCGCAATATTTTGCAGCAGTTGACCCGTTTCTACATCCCAAAGTTTCACCGTTTCATCCCATCCTCCACTCGCCAATATTTTCCCATCGGGACTAAATTTAACCGTCATTACCGTTGACTGATGACCCCGCAATACGGTTTTACAGTCTCCGGTTTTTACATCCCATAAACGAATAGTTTGATCGCCGCTTCCACTGGCTAAAATTCCGCTATTTTTATCGCTAAAGTGGGGATGAAACCCCACCGTATAGACAATATCTGTATGTCCCCAAAGCGGTTGACATTTTCCAGTTTTTAGATCCCAAAGTCTCACCCCCCGATCTTCGCTTCCACTGGCGAGTATTTTTCCATCGCAACTAAACGCAACGGAAGAAAACCAATTTACCCTCGCTTGTACCACCCGAATACAGGAACCTGTTGTAATATCCCAGAGTTTTACGGTTTGGTCTTCTGCGGCGCTAATTAACACTTTTTCGGGGGAACTAAAAGCGATATGAGCGATTAAATTTCGGTGACTTGATAACGTGCGACGACAGCGACCGGATTTTATATTCCACAGTTTAATTGTACCATCTAAACCCGTACTTGCCAACTGGTTTTCATCGATAAAAATTACCGAAAAAATACCGTTTTTATGACCGCGAAAGGTTTGCAAACATTCGCCCGTTTTGACATCCCATAACTTCACGGTTTTATCGATACTTCCGCTGGCGATGCGTTGATGTTCAAGACTCCAAACAACCGATCTGATCCAGTCGGTATGTCCGTGAAATGTCTTGATACATTCTCCGGTTTTGATCTCCCAAAGTTTGAGGGTACAATCATCACTTCCACTAATAATATAATTATCATTGGGATGAATGGCTAACGTCCAAATTTGTTGTTGATGTCCTTCGAGAACTTTTAAACAATTTCCGGTTTTTATATCCCAAATGCGAAGGGTTCGATCTTCACTTCCACTAATAATAAATTTTCCCGAATTTGTAAACGCAACACTTCGCACGCAGTTTGTATGTTGGTTGAGGGTTTTTAGACATTCACCTGTGTTGATATCCCAAAGTTTTATTGTAAAATCTTCCCCTGCGGTTGCCAATATTTTACCATTCGGACTAACTGCAACTGACCAAACTATTCCCTGTTGGGTGTGAAAGTTTAACCCCACAGATAAATGATGATCGGTTTCGAGTTTGTATAGATAAACTTCACCATCTAAATGACCGGTTGCTAAGATTAACCCATCCGAATTTAAAGCAATTGTTGTGATGGGTGCAAAGGTTTTTGCTAATACAGATCGGCTTAAATCAGACCCTGTAAAATTAACATCAGTTAAGCGTGTATTTTGCAGATAGGCTTGCCAAATGGTAAGATTAGAAAAGTCATATTGGGTTAAGTCGATTTGAAAATAACACAAAAGATTGAGAATATTTCCGGCTATATATCCGGGTTCTTTTAAGGGTTTTGTTTGTTCTTGTTTGAGGAGTTGATCGAGGTGTTCGATAATGGCGGTTTGAGTTCTTAAATGGCTGAGAAGTTCGGCTATTAACGGAACGAGAATCAGTTTAATTTGAGTTTCTCGAACATAATCTTTTGCGGTGGCTTGTATTAACGCATGAGTTCTAAATAAATGACAGTCTTGATTAATTATTTCTTCGGCGACTTGTTCAACGAGGCGATCTGTGACATACTCCATAATCACAGGTTGGAGGGTAAATTGAGTTAATTTGCGGTTAGAAGAAGAACCCGCCAGTTGAGTTTCTAAAAGGGAACGTCGCTGCAAAGATTCTAACACTTCTAATAGTTTTTTCGTCGAAACCGGGAAAATTAAATCGGATTGTAAGGTTGATAAAGATATCGGTTCGCGGTTAATCGCCAGCCAGTAAATTAACTCTTTTTCGAGGTTTGACAGGCGTTGAAAATGTTGATCAATTAAGGTTCTAATTCCGTTAAAAACAATGGTTTTATGAGTGAGAAATTCTTGAATCTCTCCGGCGAAAGTATCTTGAATGGCTGTAGAAACAATTTTCAAAGCCAAAGGATTTCCTTGATAACGTTCAATTAAACGGTGATAGTCTTCTGTTTTTCCTTTTAACCCTTTGGCGGTGAGAATTTCTCGGGCGGTTTCTGAGGGTAAACCTGTCAGTTGTAGGGTGCGAATGGGTAAGTATTCTCCTTCTAAAGTGGCGATAGCTGCGGGTTTTTCTCGGGAGGTTAATAGCAAACAACTTTGATGATTTGTTTCTCCCAATAAACGCAATAATTCCCCGTAGTTTTCCCACCCTTCTCGATGAACTCCGACCATATCCCGCGACGTTCCCGCACTGCTGCGAAGTAGGGTTTCCCAATTATCTAAAATCAGCAGACATCGTTGAGAACGAAGTTGTTCTAAGAGTTGATAAATTTGGCTCGAAAAACTGTAACTTTCCTCAGAAAAATGAGAACGAACGAGCAAAGATTTTTTGTCGGTTTCTCCCGATAAAATTTGCAGAAAATCGTCTAAAATAAAAGATAGAGGCGGCGCATTTCTCAGACTTCGCCAAATTACCGCATCAAACTGATTTTGTAATTGTTCGGCTAATTTTACCGAAAGCGCTGTTTTTCCCGCTCCTCCCATTGCTAAAATTGCAATCACCCGACAGCGATCAATTTCAATCCACTGTTTTAACCTGTTTAATTCTTCTTGGCGTCCGTGAAAATTAGAAACATCTATCGCTTCACCCCAATCAATTTTTGTCCCGTTATTTTCGGGTAAAATCCCATTAGATTGAGGAGTCAAAGTTGACGCGGGAGAGGGAGAGGGTTGACGTTTAAGCTTGGTTGGTGTAGGCTTTGTATAGTCGGCTTCATCGAGTTGTAAATTAAAGCTAGAAAAGCAACGTTGTAGCGTTCTTTTATCGATCGCAATTTGACCATCCAAAACCTTAGCAACGGTTTTTGCATCGATACCAATTCGATAAGAAAGGCTTTCTAAAGTGTAACGTTCTCCGTCATTTTCCCACACCTCAGCCTCTTGAATAGCTGTGTTTAAGCGCTTCAAGCCAACTGCTGTTAAAATTACCCCTCGTCGGCGTCTGGACTTTTGGTGACTCATTGATCGGAAAACAGATAACAGATATCAGTTACCCGTTAGCTAGGATAGCAGTAATTGATGGTTTTTAGCCAGTCAATTTATCGACAGAGTTAACTCAGTTAACTCCCTCCTATTTACGGGTGACAGAGATGACTAAATTCTAGTCATGTTTATTTAGTTTAACCTAAATTGGCGATTCTTTAGAATCGGAAGTTACCGATAGTCGCTTAACTGAAGTTTGTGGGGGTTTTGTCTAGACAAATTTGCCCGAACTTAAGTTCCGGCTTAACTTTCCGATATTCCCTGGTCAAACCCCAATTTTTCCGTGATAGTTGATAATATCAAGTCAACTTTGATAGCAAGTCATGGAATTTTTTACCTTATCAATTCTATTCAGTGCCATTGTGATTTCCGATGAAATTGTTAACGGAGAATACAGACTCTCTGAACGAGTTTTAAACTGGTTTGATAGAATTTTAAATCGACCGGATAAGCGAAACAACTAGCCGAAACTGAATTTATTAGAACAGCGGGAGAATCAGCCAATGAAACTAGACATCAAATCCTTTTTTCAGGTTATTAAAATCGCCAAGAATACTGATTATTTAGGAGATGTTGCCATTCTCAAAGCCGAAGCCTTTGGGGTGAAACTCAACCCTAAACTTGAATCCAAAATGCAGCCAGTGGTCGGTTATCATCCCAAAATTGACTTAGAAAAACTGAGTCAGCTTCCACCGGAAACCTTGGGCTATCAGTACGCACAACATATGAAAATCAACAATCTTCAGCCCTTTGAAATTAGCCCGGAAGTCTGCAAAATTGCGGAAAAGAACGTTTTTTCCCTGCGCTATTCTATCACTCACGATTTGTTTCATGTGCTGTTAGATTTTGATACCAGTTACGCCGGAGAAATCGGGGTTTTAGCCTTTGCAGCCGAACAAAACTACAGCCAGACTTTAAAACTTTCCCTTCTCATGGCACGGCTACTTTATCCAATTTTAGCCCCCCAACAAATTCCGCAAATTTTTGCTAATCTTCGCCGGGGTCGAGAATTAGGAAAACAAGCCCAATTTTTGTTAAATTATCGGTTCGAGGAGAATTGGGAAAAACCTTTAACTGAAATTAAGGCAGAGTTAGAATTAGTTTAAGTGGTGATGGACGTTCTCAAGATTGACAATCTGCGCTTTCAATTCTAAAATAAGGAGAAAGCAAAAATGGGTGTTAAAACGGCTTATGATTTTAACCACAACCAGCACACTCCAAAATAAACAGATTATCCAATACTGTGGGATTGTCAGCGGAGAAGCGATTTTAGGGGCTAACGTTTTTCGAGACTTTTTTGCCAGTATTCGAGATGTGGTGGGGGGAAGGTCAGCCGCCTATGAAAAATCCTTGCGGGAAGCCAAAGAAACGGCTATCAAAGAAATGGAACAAGCCGCAGTTGCATTAGGCGCAAATGCAATTATTGGGATAGATTTAGATTACGAAACCATTAACTCCAGTGGAGGAGGAAGTATGTTAATGGTGGCCGCCAGTGGGACAGCCGTTAAATACAGCGAATAGGCTTTAAGGGTTGCGGAAAGATAAAAAAATCATAAAAATTATCCCAGATTGGCCAAAGTTATAATCCATTCGACGAAAGAAAAAAGCCCGCCCAGTTGAAAGATTTCTCAACAAAAAACTGCGATTTTTTCTGCAAAGTTTGATACAATCTTTTAAGTTGGTTACAATCGATGCCAACAAAACCATTGTATATCCACAGAAAAGACTATGAGTAGACTTCGCAACATTCTTGCTGGTGCAGGTATTGCTACCGTCGGTGCAATTGGAACAAAAATGGCAGTTGATTACTTCAGAAACCGCAACAAAGAAGAAGCGCCCGACGAAAGTGAAGGAGATGTTAACGAAGAAGAAACCCCTCCCGAACAAGTCAGTTATGCGGTTGTCCAAGATGATTCTGTACAATCGTTTTTAGATGCAAGCTTTGGTTCTCCGGGGCGTTATGTACCCACACGTTCGCCAAAAGTTTTTGACTATCAAGGCGGACAATACATGGTCATTTGGGCGCGAGATAACGAAAAAGATAAAAACCAAATGATGGCTTTTCAATATACCGATGCGGGGCGTAAAATGATCGCCAGTGTCGGATATACACCCGACAAAACAGACTACAATATGTCGGGTTTAGATAATACTCCTTTTGCGGTGGAAGTTAATGGCGAAAAAATCACATCGGGTCAAGGGGAAGCCGATGGTTCAGATGAAGTTGATTTTGTTTTAGCCTAACGCACCGGACTTGAACCGGGAGGACATTTCAACCCTTCACCGGGAATAGGTGTGGTTGAAAGGGGGGGAGGTTCGGTGGAGGGTTCATCGGTTTGACAGATGTTCGCAAACGCCATCACTCCCCCTTCGGTTTGTCCGACTGTTACCACCCCCGTATAACTGGGAAGTTCCCCTGTTTTGGCGCTTGCGGTCATCACAACGGTTTGAGCCGAATCTCCGACTGTAATTAGTTTATAATGATATTCTCCGGTTTCTACGTTGAGATCTAAAGAAAGCGTCTCTAAGGAATTCGCAAAACGACCGTTGGCTTGATAATAAGCCTGTTGTCCGGTTGTCAGGGTTTGCATGACAAAAGAGGCTTGGTTGCTACTTTCAAAAGGAGACATTTCTTCAAGTTCAGGAATGGAAATATTGAGTTGACATCCAGTTAAGAATAAGGGATAAAAAAGCAATATTTTCCAAAAATTAGAAGTGAAAACTAAGTTCCATTCTATTCTGTCATTCTGAGTGAAACGAAGAATCTCTAAAAGGCTGCGGTTTGTGGAATTGTCCTTCAAAGAAAGTGAAGGGTTCCATTCACGAGAATCCATTCTCTTTTTAAGTGCAACTTTATCGGAGTAATTAAACCAAGAAAGGCGCTTAAGTTTGTTCATTGTTCGTTAAAATAAAAGTGAAAACAAAAGCCAAGCTTCGGAGTTACCTTTTACTACAGTTTCACCGACAATTATTCCTGAAATATTGAGATTAATCCGGAAAAAAATTCACCGACCTCATCAAAAATGAAGTCAGTGAATCACGATAGAGTAACCTAATTGCTCACATTACACACTTCCAAATGCGGAGCGCGACCCTAATTCTAGGGCTAATTCCTCTAAAATCAAGCTCCAATTCTCTGCTAAATTAACCCCTTTTAGAGTTAACTTTTGAGCCATTCACTTGCTTCAGTTAACTGATGAACATCAAATCTTTTGACAGGACAAGGAATAATCACACCGAAAATTTTTGTCATTCCAATTACCCATTTATTATCAGATACAACGGCAATTTTTTTCCAAGCTCTTGGATGTTGAAGACCCACTTTGATATCATCCCATAAAGCCCGAAGATTAAACCCAGAAAAATCCTCGCCTAAATGATAAAGTAAGCAAATTTTGGAGTGTTCTTTTAACTTGCTTTCTACAGCCGGAATTAAAATAGACTCGTAGTCTTTTCCAGTGACTCGACCGTGACCCGTAAAGGCGAGAACATTATCCGGTTGATTGCCAATGATTTCAATCATAATGACGCTCCTGGGTTTCTCCCTTTTGTTCTCTACTATCATCATAGTTAATCCTTGACTGAAAAAGGTGATTTTCTTATTCAAATTCAACAGACTGTGTTAAGTTATGCTACAGTCACGAACCCGCACCAAAGACTGACTAGCATCACCGAAATCAACTGCTGATATCCTGTGGGCGTTCCTTTGCAAATTTATGAGACAATTATCTCGAACTCATCTGTTTTTTGATTAATGACTGCGGCTAAATCTCGTTTTATCGAATTTCTCACCCTCTGGAAACAACCAAACCTTTCAACTCGCATGATGTTGGTCGGTTTGGGAATAACGTTGGTTTTTGTTTTCATGGCGCTATTGTCTCCGGTTTTTTTAGCTTGGGGATGGATTGAAAATCCGATGGAATTTCTATCAAACCCCATTCACGAACCCCCCGGACTAGACTATTGGTTTGGAACCAATGGTCAGGGTTATGATGTGTTTTCTCGAACGTTATTTGGTGCGGCGGCGGCGTGGAAAGTGTTGCTGTTGGCGACGGGATTAAGTTTGATTGTTGGGGTTCCTCTGGGGTTGGTTAGCGGCTATTTGGGCGGGAAATTAGACCGAGTTTTACTGTTTTTGATGGATGCGGTTTATACGTTACCGGGACTGTTATTATCGATTACTTTGGCGTTTGTGGTTGGGCGAGGAATTTTTAATGCAGCGATCGCTTTAAGTATTGCTTATGTTCCCCAATATTATCGGGTGGTTCGCAATCATACAACCAGCGTCAAAACGGAATTGTTTATTGAAGCAGCCCAAGCGATGGGGGCGAATACTTGGACGGTGTTATCCCGATACTTGTTTTTGAATGTGATTCAAAGTGTACCGGTTTTGTTTACCCTCAATGCGGCTGACTCGATATTAACTTTGGGAAGTTTGGGATTTTTGGGGTTGGGACTACCCCCTGAAACCCCGGAATGGGGCCATGATTTGCGGTTGGCCCTGGAGGCTCTGCCCACCGGGATTTGGTGGACCGCTTTTTTTCCGGGGTTGGCGCTGACGTTGATGGTGGTGGGATTATCCTTGGTGGGTGAAGGATTGAATGATTGGGTCAACCCCCGCACCCGAAATCAACGCTAGGTGTATTTACCTGTAGAGCAGGTATTTTCCTTCAACAAGAGCGTAATTATTAACAGACTAAATGTAAAGAGATGTATATTTAATGTAATCTTTCGGTTCGGCTGTTGAAGTTTAGACCAATATAACAACTTGATAGATTATTCTGAGAATCTGGCGTCATTAGCTTAACTTGATTTAACATTAGAGTAGGTTCCAATTTTTCAGATTTGAGTTAACGTACAAAAAAGGACTGAAGTTCAGACAGTTTCCTCTGTAAGTTGTGAAAATCAATTCACGTTCCCGAGTCGATTGGCTAGGTTAACAGAGTAAACTGTCTTCGTTGGGTTAAGATGAGGTCAAAGGCTGAAAAAACCACAGCCCGCACTAATCAAAAACCCCTAAACAGCTAGTCCTTTTTACCGAAGTGCCGACTCGGCCGACAATTCCTGTCGAGGGAAAAATCTGAAAAACTGTCTTGTAATTACCAAAGATGAAAGCCCGTTGGTGTTGAGCAATGACAACCATTACCGTTCTCATTGTGCGGTTAGCCAAAAAAAGCTGAGGGTTTGTCGAACTCAGACCCAACTGGGAAAATCTGAGGAGTTTCAACTTTTCCCGCACCCTAGCCACCTTGAATTTGTAGTAAGGCCGTGCATTTTTTGTGAGAGAGGCTACAATCAGAAAGGTCTAACTGCAATCGTGCCAATACCAATTGGTATTGTTTAAACAGAATGTCGAAAAGGGAGTGAAGTCAAGTTCACTCTTAGGAGTTGGCATTCCAATCAAACCGTAATTGCGGTTAGAATTGGCTAAACGGTCTAGAAATAGACAAACTACTAATTGTTTATAGTGATTGATTCTTGCATTGAGGAGCATGAGGAACGCGGCATGATCCAGACGAACAACGGACTCGCAACCCCCATTCAGCCAGAGATGGAACCGATCGAATTGCTTCAAAATTCTACCCAATCTCACCTGGAAAATGATTTTGACTTTTTGCTTGAAGATGATGAGAGTCAAGATGAAGACTATCTAGAATCTCAGTCTGATGATGAAGACGAAAGCAAGTCGGATGGAGTTGCTAAGTCACGTCGTCGGACTCAGGCTAAAAAGAAACATTACACCGAGGATTCGATTAGACTCTATCTTCAAGAAATTGGTCGGATTCGATTGTTGCGAGCCGACGAAG
The DNA here is from genome assembly GCA_035285085.1 of Lyngbya sp. GTDB lineage: Bacteria > Cyanobacteriota > Cyanobacteriia > Cyanobacteriales > Microcoleaceae > Capilliphycus. The sequence goes on from JAYKHV010000063.1 coordinate 10,439, forward strand.
AAATTGAATTGGCCCGTAAAATTGCCGATTTACTTGAGTTAGAGCGCATTCGCGAAAAATTAATCGAACATAACCATCGCGAACCTGAGGATAAGGAATGGGCAAGTGCAGTAGACATGGGCCTACCCGAATTCCGCCGCCGTCTTTTCTTGGGAAGACGAGCCAAAGATAAGATGGTGCAGTCTAACCTGCGTTTGGTGGTTTCGATTGCCAAAAAGTACATGAACCGAGGTTTATCATTCCAAGACTTAATTCAAGAAGGAAGTCTGGGATTGATTCGGGCGGCCGAAAAATTCGATCACGAAAAAGGTTACAAGTTTAGCACCTATGCAACCTGGTGGATTCGTCAGGCCATTACCCGAGCCATTGCCGATCAATCTCGCACGATACGGCTTCCGGTTCACCTCTATGAAACCATTTCTCGCATTAAAAAGACAACCAAATTGCTTTCCCAAGAAATGGGCCGCAAACCGACGGAAGAGGAAATCGCCACTCGCATGGAAATGACCATTGAGAAGCTGCGATTTATTGCCAAATCCGCTCAACTTCCCATCTCTTTAGAAACTCCCATCGGTAAAGAAGAAGATTCTCGCCTGGGCGATTTTATTGAGTCTGATGGAGAAACTCCCGAAGATCAGGTTTCTAAAAACCTACTGCGCGAAGATCTCGAAAGTGTATTAGATACCCTGAGTCCCCGTGAACGTGATGTTTTACGCTTGCGTTACGGTTTAGATGACGGTCGGATGAAGACCCTTGAAGAAATTGGTCAAATCTTCAATGTGACTCGGGAACGGATTCGTCAAATTGAAGCAAAAGCCCTGCGAAAGTTGCGCCATCCCAATCGCAACAGCATCTTAAAAGAGTACATTCGTTAAGGCTATCTAAGGCGTGAATGGGCAAAGTCAGGACGTTGTTTTAACTTTGCCCTTTTTGTGTTCTACAATCCAAAAAGCTTGAGAGTGATTCTAAAACCCCCCAAGCTATGTTAAAATCCTTCTACACTATGATTTGTGGCTAACTTAAAGTCTCTTGATCCTGAAGCTAGTGTGATGGGGACTCCCGTCTTGGGCCTATCCTCCATTACATTTAGCTTACATTAAGCCCCAAAAGTGCAGTACACCTTGTCCAGAGGCGAGTTCGATGATGATGGCAGAGATAAAGCCGATCATCGCCAAGCGTCCATTCCAGGTCTCAGAGCCGGGAGTGAAGCCCCAGTTCCATTGTTGACGATTTTGACCTTGGGGTATACGATTTTGAGTTTCCATTGTGCAATCTCCTTTCTTGAAACTTATTGCTCTCTGTAAATAAATGTAACTAAGTTGTAAAGAAACAGCAAGCTCAACCAACAGTTTTTGGTCAAATTTAAGTCTCAAGACATAGATGGGGAGGTAGGGAGGGAGGGAGGTAGGGAGGTAGGGAGGTAGGGAGAATTTTTATTAATAAATAGCTATTTTTCATAACTAAAAAAAATCTTCTCCCCACCACCCCCGGAACCCCATCACTCCATCAACCCCAGCAATTTTTAACTGAGAAGGAAACAGCCCTGGCCTCTCTATCTGGGGAACTAGCGGGGAAAAATTGCCTGTTCGGTTTCCCGATCAAACAAGTGAATGTGATCGATGGCGATCGCCATCCAAATCTTCTCTTTGAGATTAACTTTCACCTCTCCCGGAACCCGCAATTGCAGTAAGGAAAAAGAACTATCCTCTCGGGAATCAGGACGAACCGATAAGAGGGTTTCATGTCCTAAAATCTCGATTCGTTCCACCTGTACGGGTAAATTTCGAGGCGCGGGACAACTGATTTTTAAATGTTCCGGTCGCACCCCCAAAATTAACGATTGACCGTCATAAGCTTTGAGATTAAAACCCCATCGTTCCGGTAAAGTCAGACGAAACAAAGGATGAACAATCAACAACGGCGCGGAAAACTGAACCGTTAAAAAATTCATCGGCGGAGAACCAATAAATTCGGCAACAAATCGATTCCCCGGACGGTTATACAACTCCAGGGGTTTTGCCACCTGTTGGATTTGACCGCGATTCATCACCGCAATCCGAGAACCCATTGTCATCGCTTCAGTTTGATCGTGAGTCACATAAATCGTTGTTGTTCCCAACTGACGCTGCAACTCGACAATTTGAGCGCGAGTTTCCGTCCGTAATTTCGCATCCAAATTTGATAAGGGTTCATCCATCAAAAAAACCTGGGGATTCCGCGCCATCGCCCGTCCCAACGCCACCCGTTGCTTTTGTCCGCCGGAAAGTTGCTTGGGATATCGATCCAAAAGCGATTCAATTTGTAATAATTGAGCCACCGCCAATACTCTAGCGGCTACAGCCTTTTCTCGCTCGGAAAAATAACGCAAACCCGGTTTAAGCGATCGCGTCATCGCCACCAAAGCTTCCTCTCCAAACCGGCGGAGAATCGAGGAAAAATCCTCATGTTGATCAGAGATTAATTCTTGATTTTCCCCAAAATTTTCCCCCATCCGTCGCAGTCCAAACGCCAAATTATCATAAACCTTCAAATGGGGATAAAGGGCGTAACTTTGAAACACCATTGCAATATCTCGGGCTTTTGGGGGGAAATCATTCACCAACGTTTTCCCGATCCAAATATTACCCGCCGTCAGAGATTCTAAGCCGGCAATTAACCGTAATAACGTACTTTTCCCGCAACCCGACGGTCCTACTAACACCATAAACTCACCATCATTAACCGTGAGATTAATCCGTCGGAGAACCGCCCCAGAAGACGTTAAAATTTCGGGAGTCGAAACGGATTCTTCCTCGGCCGATCGCACCCGAACCGAAGCAGAAAACGTTTTATAAATATTTTCTAAAACAACCTGAGCCATCGGTTAAACACTCACAACGTTAACCCAATTCAACAGAAAATTACCTAAGGATGATGAATTAATAATTGATCGCGAACTCCAATAATTGTTTCTCCGGCATTCAGCTTAAATAAACGTTCTCCGGTTGCTTCTCCAGTTTGAGGGATGACTTCATCAACAGAAAACCGGACAATTCGATTTTCACTGGTGATCGCAAAAGCCTCTTGATTAGAGTTTACCGATACCATACCTGCTAGGGCATCCTTTTGACTCTTAAACTGAAACATTTGAGTCCCAATGGCGCCGCGAGGGGTTGAACGCACACGTTCTATAGAAATACGCTTGGCAAACCCCTGTTCTGAAACCAATAATAAACTCGCCTTGGGAGGAACAGTAAGACAACTCACCAACCGTTCTTGTTTGCGTAAACGGGTGACTTGCGAACCTTGGGCGGTACGTCCCATCGGGGGTAACTGTTCATCATTAACCGGTAAACGCAACAGTCGTCCGCCGGATGTTGCTAAAATCACCTGTTCACCGGGACGAGTTAAACTCGTATAAGCGAGTTCATCTTGATCTTTCAACTTGATCACAGTAATCCCGCGATTGGTGAGATCGGTTAACTCCGTTAAAGACAATCGCTTAATTTTCCCCTGTTGCGTCACCAAAATCACATCAGTTTTGTTTGGATGTTCAGATACAATGAATTGTGCCAAAATCAATTCTTGAAGACTCATCGGAGCATCTTTGGTAGCCGAAGGGGGAAGTAAAGTAATTAACGGTGTTCCCCGTGAACGGCTAGAAGTTGTCGGAATTTCCCCGACATTGAGGGGATAAGCCTTACCCGTGCGGGTGAGAATCGCTAAGTTTTGTCCAGTTTTCGTCAGGTAGCTACCCACAGTAAAATCATCACTCTCTTCAACCGTGATTTTTGAGGTATCGGTTTTACTGCGGCTTTTCGAGTCTCCCGTTTTCGCCGATAACCGTCTGACATAGCCGCGATGGGTAAACTCTAGAAAAGTTTCTTCTTCGGCGGGGGCAACAGGTTGTAAAATTTCAGTTGCCGGAGTCTGAGAACCCTTTGGGTTTGACTTGTTGGGACGAGTTCGGCCAGGAGCGGCGGGTTGTTCGGGTTGATCTTCAGGATCTTGAACGACAATGCGAGTGCGTCTCGGATCGGCGTATTGACGTTTGAGCGCTCGCAATTCTTTTTTCAAGGCTTTCATCAACTCGGAACGTTCATCAAGCAAGCGTCGCAGTTGTCGAATTTGTTGAGTCAGTTCCTCAAATTCTTCTTGCAGCTTTTGTCGTTCCAATCCCGTTAGCCGTCGCATCGGCATGGCTAAAATGGCATCGGCTTGGGCTTCGCTCAATTGTAAATCATTTTCGAGGTTAATTTTAGCAGTGCCGCCATCGGGAGCATTTCGCAAAATTTCAATCACGGCGTCTAAATTTCCCAAAGCATTCAGCAAACCCTCAACAATGTGACAGCGACGAGTAGCGGCCTCCAGTTCGTGAGTATACTGACGAATGAGAGTCTGTTCGCGAAAATTGAGAAATTCTTGGAGAATTTGTTTGAGGCTTAACTGTCGGGGCTGTCCGTCTACCAACGCCAGAAAAATCGCCCCAAATTTTGACATCAACTCCGTTTGTTGGTAGAGATGGTGGAGTACCACTTGGGGAGACGCTTCCCGCTTCAGTTCGATCACCACCCGAATGCCATCGCGATCGCTTTCATCGCGGATATCAGAAATTCCCTCCAAGCGTCCCGCATTGACCAGACTCGCCGTTTTCTCGATCCAACTGGCTTTATTGACTTGAAAAGGTAACTCGGTAACAACAATAGCCGTTTTGGTGCGCCGACGTTGAGCAGTGGGAACCTGTTCAATTTTGGCAACCCCCCGCATAACAATACTCCCGCGTCCGGTGGTGTAAGCTTCAGCAATGCCGTCCGTGCTGACAATTTCGCCGCCTGTGGGAAAATCCGGTGCAGGAATAATATTCATTAACGCTTCATCGCAGAGATCGCTATGATCAATTAAAGCAATCAAACCATCGACAACTTCCCCCAAATTGTGGGGCGGAATATTGGTTGCCATTCCGACAGCAATTCCCGAACTGCCATTGAGGAGTAAAAACGGCAACTGCGCCGGCAGAACAGAAGGTTCTTGTTGGGAGTTGTCAAAATTACTAATAAAATCAACCGTCGCTTCCCCGACTTGGGTGAGTAAACCTTCATTGCCAATGGGAGCGAGGCGAGTTTCGGTATAGCGCATCGCCGCAGGCGGATCGTTATCAACCGAACCAAAATTCCCATGTCCGGCCAGTAGAGGATAACGGCTGGAAAATTCTTGTACCAATCGAACTAAAGCATCATACACCGATTGATCGCCGTGAGGGTGATATTTTCCCAAAACATCACCCACGACTCTGGCACATTTACGATAGGGGCGATCGGGCGTTAAACCCAACTCGTGCATTGCATAGAGAATGCGACGGTGAACCGGTTTTAAGCCATCGCGGACATCGGGCAACGCTCGTCCGACGATCACACTCATGGCGTATTCGAGATAGGACTGTTGCATCTCGGTATGGAGTGGGGTAGGGATGACTTGCCCGGAGAGGAGGTTTAATTGTCTGGCCATGAGGAAGATCAAGTTGAGAGTTTAGCGGGGGTTTAGACGCGCCCCAGCACGTCTAAAGAGAAGTTCAAGAAGAAAAAGGGGTTGAACCGTGAATGCCATTGGCACTCTGTTTCCCTATTATGGAGTCTAGATCTCCAGATTTGAAATTTTGATCGCAGCGATCAACTCAGTCCGATCATTCAAACTCGTTATTTATCAGAGGTTAGAGAACTTTTAAACAACAGAGAAAATTTTCCGCTTCTGTGTCTAAACTGAATATCTAGACAGCCATTTTAAGCATTTTTCGTTAGACTGTTCAGGGTTAATCCTGTCAGGCACGCTGACAACGGTTGTCTGGTCTGACTAATCGCAGGTGAGAAACAGACCTTGGAGACCGACTTCTAGGGGTTTGTCTGTACAAAACCCAGTTGCCGTGAAGTTCTTTTCTCAGCAAAAGTCGTTTACTCTAAGATCAAGCAAGACCTAAACTGCTGTCAACTATCATGTCAAATTTTCGGGCATCGAAAGCTGGAAATCTCACTTCCACTCTCGGGATTAAACTGAGCTAAGGTAGCTTTCAGGTTATGATCGCCAACGGGGAAACTGTAATTCCAAACTGAGTTTGGCAGTGGGGAAAGGGGAGTGTTCGTCACTCGCTCTAGCCCCGGATAGAAAGTTAAACAGTTTTTCTTTGCTCCAAAAAGGGGATGATAGGATGACACATCGTTCATTTATCGGAGAGTTTGTCCAGCGGGAGACTCAGATGAAGACCGTTTTGATTGTAGAAGACGATCAGGTTAATGCCCGTGTTTTTTCTAAAATCCTGACGAAACGGGGCGGCCTAGCTGTTAAGCATACAGAAAATGTCGATGAGGTTATGAAAATGGCTCGCTCTGGAGAAGCCGACCTAATTTTAATGGATGTATCCCTGGCTCGCAGTGTCTATGAAGGCAAGGCAGTTGATGGGATTAAAATTACCCAGTTGCTCAAAGCTGATCCCCAAACCGCCAAGCTGCCGATTATCCTCGTCACCGCTCATGCGATGGCTGGCGATCGCGAAGATTTTCTGGCTCAAAGCGGTGCGGATGACTATATTTCTAAGCCAGTGATTGACCATCAGCAATTTGTGGACAAGATTAAGTCACTCCTACCGCCAGAGTAAAAAGCATTTCTCGCTTGGGAAATTACAAACAGCTTGAGGGTGGCGATCGCAACTGATCGCGATCGCAATTAGGGAGAAACAGATGCAGGTGAAATTTCCAGTTGAGCAATTGTTTCTTGCATTTGAGGCGTGTCGAGAAACTTTTGGGTATCGTTGAGCAAGCGATCGCCCCAAAGGTTTTCTTTGAGAAATTCCAGATCGGCATAGCGACCATCGAGTTGCAATGCTGTTTCTCCCATTGCTAAAGCTTCACTGCGTTTACCTTGGGTATACAAAGCAACGGCCATTGCTAAAATCGGTTCGGCTGCTTTTTGGTCGATCGCGATTGCTTCTTGCCATTTTTCCATCGCTCCTTTGACATCTCCCATTTCATAGCGAACTAAACCAATATTGTTAATCGCAGGCCAGAGGTTTTTTTCCTGAGCAAATGCTTTTTCATACTGGGCGATCGCCTGGTCATATTTACCGAGCATATAGTAAGCATTACCGAGATCGAACAATGCACCGGGAACATCGGAACGCACTTTCAAACCCGCTTCGATCTGATCGATCGCTTCTTGGTATTTTCCTTTGCGAAAGTAAGCTTCTCCCAAAACAAACCGCACGGGAGCGTTTTCGGGATCGAGACTCTGTGCTTGTTCGAGGGCTGCTACTCCTTCATCGAGGCGATCGACTTGAATGTAGAGGCTACCGAGTAAAGCCCAAGTCTGGTAACTTTTGGGAGCAAGCTGTGTTGCGAGTTCCGCCCTCGGGAGAGCGAGTTGGTATTGCTGAAATCGAGTTAACTGGGCGGCTTCTTCAATCAAGCCCAAGCCGGTTTGTTCAAGTTGTTGAGGATTGAGTTGTACAGTGTAGGGGATCAGGGCTTGGCTGGTCGCCGGACTGGGGATACTCCACACACTGAGACTCAGAAGTAGGGTCAGCAAAGAAGTCCGATTTGGCACGGTTTTGAAACAGATAATGAAGTGTTTTCTTCTTATTCTTATACCATGTTAGGCAAATCCGCCAAATTTTGAGGGGGCAGGTTAGTTAATAAACATAAGGATCGGTCAACTCCAGGATGACATCAAATCGGAAGTTTTCGACTAACTCTTTCAACACCTGAGCCAGGGTAGAATGTTCTGGAGGGATTTTCTCAATCAAAGACTGGAGTTGGCGATCGCTGCATTGAGCCGCACTTTGATAGAGTTGTTCGATCCAAGTTCCCGGCATCACCGCCAAACTTTGAGCGTAGAGATATTCTCGACTGAAGACGGGGACTAATTCCGGTGAGGTGAGGACTGTTATGGAGGGGGTTTGAGTGCTGGGCGGATAAACCCTGACATTAATTTCAAAGGTAAAAACACATCCCTGCTCGACGGCGGCATGAGCGACTAATTCTCCGCCCATTAACCGGATAAATTCGTGACTCATCGACCAATTTAAGTCCATTTGATCGGTGTAATTAGCATTTAAAGGCGAGAGAAAAGGATTAAACAATAAACGATCGATCAACTCGGAATTCATCCCCAATCCGGTATCTTCGACTTCAAAATGCAGCGTGATCGATTCATCGGGCTGTTGAGGGGAAAATTGGCTTAGAAAGGCTCTTAATGTAATCCTTCCGGTTTCGGTTAGTTTGATGGCGTTACTGACCAAATGCAGCAAAACATGACGCAGTTTTACATCATCTCCATAAATATATTGAGGTAAATTTGCACCCCATTCTAAAATTAATTGTAAGTTTTTATCGGCGGCTTTTATTTCTAGCATTTCTTTGATAAAATTCAGCAACCGATGCAAATCAAATTGGCGTTCATTCAGCGTCATTAAACCGGATTCTAGTCGAGAAATTGCCAAAATATCATTAATTAAAGTCAACAGTTGCTCGCCGCTCCGGTTGATAGTTTTAATCTGTTTTCGCTGTTCTTCTGGTAAAGTCGAATCCCCTACCAACAGTTGACTAAAACCGAGAATACAATTTAATGGCGTCCGCAGTTCATGGCTCATAAAAGAGAAAAATTTACTTTTAGCTTGATTGGCAATTTCGGCGGCTTTCTTGGCTTTTTCCAGTTGAGCAGTTCGCCGAATTACTTTTTCTTCTAAACAAGCATTTAACTGATGCAGCTCCAGATTTTTTTCGGCCAATTTTTTATCTTGAAAATAGCTCCGCAGCGCTTCTTTAACGGTTAAAATTAAATCTTCTTCTTCCCAAGGTTTACTAATATATCGATAAAGATTTGCATAATTAACTGCTCTTCCTACATCTTCTACACTGGCTTTTCCGGTCAACAGAATTTGCAAGGTTTTCGGGGATTTTTCATAGACTTTAATTAACAAATCAACCCCCTTCATATCCGCCATAATTTGATCGGATATAATCAGAGGAATTTCCACCTTTTCTGCTTGCAATTCGGCGATAATTTCTAACGCTATCTCAGCCGTTTCTGCAATTTCTATTGCATGGCTGTCTCCAAATTTTCGCTTGAGTGTTTCGGCCAAACTTCTGAGTAAAAAAAGTTCATCATCTACACAAATAATTGTTGGTGGTTGCATCGATTTGCTTCAATCCCGATTCGCAAAATTCCATAGGTTTTGGTCAGTAGTAAATGTAAAACCGCTCGTTTTCCCCGATTGTCACTCTTCCCAACTTGAGAAAGATTAACCCCAAAAACAACGTTCAAGTTGGGAATTTAACCCCGACTAAACTGAAACTAACTTCTGGCTTTGTTTCTAGTCAATAAACGTCCTAATCCCAAAACTCCCAAACTTAAAAAACTCAACACTGACGAGGGTTCAGGAATAGAAGTGTCGGGAGTTGAATTAATATCAAATCCGACAATTTGAAAGTCTAAACGCGAACGGGCTTGAGCTTGATTTGGATTGAGTGTATTCCAACTCATGCGAGCGGTTCCCGCCAAACTGGAAATCAAGGTATCACTCGTCCAAGCCAACAGGTTTAAATCTACCCCATTATTGGGTGCTACACTTTGGCTAAAAATCCCCTCTACATCGATACCATTAACTTGATTAACGGCAACTTCTATCTCAGTTCCAGGCTCCACAAAACCGGTTTCAGTCTTGGCAACGGTTAACAGAGAAAAAGCCTCAAAAACTGTCTCCGAATTTGGGAATACCGAATAGGAAATCGGAGCAAAATTGTCTACAGAAAACGATGCCGTTGTACCATCCCAACTGAGAAACCAATTGACTTCTACATCATTTTCCCAATCCCGATAAATTTGACCGGTATTGTCAGCTTGCGCCCCATTTGGCCCGATGGCAAACTCATAGTCTGCTCCTCCGAAGGCTCCCGCTCGTCCTTCGACCTTCCATCCCAAGGGGGACCAGTCAGACGGAAGAGAAGTCACGGGTTGAAGCTGTACGGCGCTAGCAGCCTGAGTGAGCGTCAAACTCCCCACCGTCAATCCTAAAGTCGCGGAAACTACCATTAATTGATTATGACTGTTCATGGTACTTTTTTAAAGTTAACGACTCAAACTTTAGTTTAGCTAACTTCGACTCGGAAATTCTAATCTGAGCAGTGAGCTTTAGACAATTTCCACAGGCTTGAATTTTTGCTCGAAGGATGATGAGGAAATCAGACTTCTCAATCAAAAGAGGATACAACTAGGAGGGTGAAGCTCATTTTGTAGACAGATGTGACACCAGTTCAGGTTAGCAACCTACAGAAAAATAGGTTTGGTTTGGGTTTTACTCTATTTCTGTTTTATCACAACAACAGTCATATCATCAAAAATTTTTTGCTTGCCAATATAACTCCAAACATCTTCTACAATGGCTTGTCTGATGTTTTCGGCAGAATTTTGATGAGATTTGACAATCACTTCACACAACCGTTCTAAACCATATTGTTCGCCCTGCATATTTTCGGCTTCGGTAATTCCATCCGTGTATAAAACGATAACATCTCCCGCACTTAAAGGAATCGTTTGTTGATCAATAAATTCGGCGACATCTGCATCTAACCCGATGGGGAAACCCAAGTCAACCGTATCAATCCGTTCTAAATTTCCCTCGGATCGAACCAGAATTACTTCCTCATGTTGACCTGTTAATTTAATCGATTTATTGGTATAATCTAAGAGTGCTAAGGTCATATTCTTACTCGAACTCATGCGCTGAATATTGCCATACAAGGTCCGATTGAGGATATCAATAAATTTCACCGGATCGGTTTGTTGACTTTCTTGTAAAGTTCGCACGGCTGTTTGTGCCATAATCATCAATAAACCGCTTTCTAATCCATGTCCGGTGACATCTCCAATCCCAATTTTAACTTGATTATCTTGTTGTAAAACATCATAATAATCTCCCCCGACTTCATCAGCAGGTTGAATAAAACTGGCGATTTCTAAATCGGGGATTGATTCCAGTTCCCCAGCTTTCGGTAAAACCATTTTCTGCAATTTTTGAATCACTTCTATTTCCGCAGATAACCGCAGATTTTCCGCCGTTAAACGAGACATATTAATCTGAGTTTTAATCCGGGCTAAAAGTTCATCTTTAGCAATAGGTTTAGTCAGATAATCATTCGCCCCGACATTTAAACCGATAACAATATCTTGAACTTGTGTTTTCGCAGTTAATAATAAAATCGGCAGTTCAGTGGTTGCAAAACGTTCTCTAATTTTCTGAGTAACTTCATAACCGGTCATTTTCGGCATCATCACATCCAGTAAAATAATATCGGGCTTGTATCCGGCTGCAATTAAACTCAAAGCTTCTTCACCATTACTCGCTTGAGTAATAGCATAATTCTGTAAGGAAAGCGTATTCACTAACACCTGTAAATTAATCGGTTCATCATCAACAATTAAAACCGAAATATCAGAAGCTTCCTTAAGTAATTTAATTTCCGGTTCCGACTGTGCGGGAGAACTAACTTCTGGATTTAATCTTTTCTCTTCCGTTGACTTAATCGCACATTTGGAGAGACTTTCGTTAACTTTTTCAGTTGAGACTGGCAAGGTAAAGCTAAACCTTGAACCCTCGCCAACACGGGACTCAACCGTAATTTCACCGCCCTGTAATTCCACCAATTTTTTGGTAATTGCCAACCCCAAACCCGTGCCACCATATTCTCGGGCTATCGAACCTTCCGCCTGTTCAAAAGATTCAAAAATTTGTTCAAATTTATCTTCTGAAATTCCAATTCCCGTATCAGAAACCGTCACTTTCAAAACCCCTTGATTCTCATCGGAACCGGGTAGGTTTTCGGCAAAAATTTCCACCCGACCATCAGGAGTAAACTTAATCGCATTTCCCACTAAATTATGCAGGATTTGTTGCAGGCGATTTTCATCAGCTTGTCCGGGAGGAAGTCGGGGATTGACTGCATTAATCAGTTGTAAGTTTTTATTGCCAACCAGGGGTTTACTCAAGGTCAGAACCAAGTCGGTAATCGCATATAAATCAACAGGCTTCAATTGTAAATCTATATTTTGGTAGCGAAGTTTAGAAAAATCCAAAAGATCATTCACTAAACTCGATAAACGGCGACCACTAGAAATAATCATCGCCAAATTGGATTTTGTCAAATCAGAAAGTTCACCCGTCGCCCCATCAATTAACGATTCAGCCAAGCCAATAATTCCATTTAGGGGTGTTCGCAATTCATGGGAAGTATTGGCTAAAAATTCGTCTTTTAATTGGTCAAGACGTTTCAGGTCAATATTCGCCTGTTCTAGGGCTTCTTCCCGTTCTCTTAACGCCAGAGTTGCCCGTTCAACTGCTTTCTTTAAATGGCTGGGCGCACTGACTAAAACAAAAACTAATCCTCCCGCTAATATTGCCGTCAAACTTCCCCCTAACCGAAACCAAATTGACAAGGGAAAACGAGCCGACCAACCCGTTTTAGGAAGGGCTGCTAACTGCCAAGAACCGTTCGGTAAAGTAATCGAAGAAACAACAGGATTTTGTTGAAAAATGGCGGCATCTCCAAAGAAAACTTCACCACGGGCGCCGAGTCCATCTTTACCCCGAATCGCATATTTTACAGCCCTGTTGCTGTCTAAAAGTTCGGCTTCTTTAAACAGAGTATTTTGGTCAATAATAATCCCTGCTAATCCCCAGTAAGCGCCACTTTCTGGAACAGCATCGGGTGGGGTGAGAAAAATCGGAGTTCGTCCAATAAACGCCACACCGCCTTCGACTAAGCAAGACTGTTGATTTTCCTCAGAATTAGAAACAACCGGAACGCGGGGAGCATCCTCCGGACAGACATCGGAAATTTGGGTGAGTCCCACTAAGTTTACTGGCCCTGCTACAATGGTTTGACGATTTTGGACGGCCCGTTCAATCGCCTCCCGTTCTTCGGGGATGGACATGGGACTGAACCCCAAAGCGGCTTCATTGCCTTCGAGGGGATAGATGTGGCTAACGGTGTTATCTTTGTAGAGGACGATGCTGCGAATTCCCGACTGTTGGGCGACAATGACTTGAGTTAGGCGTTCAAAGGTTTCTTGGTCAAGGTTGGGGTTGACGGTGGACACGTAGGCGACTAACCCTCGGGCGAGAAATAGGCGCTGGTTGAGGGCTTTTTCTAGGTTCGCTCTCACGGTACTGAGTCGGGCGAGAACTTTGGCTCGGTTTTGTTGTTCAAAGCGTTCTCGTTCGGCCTGTTCAACCCATCCGACTGTGGCTAATATTGCCATTGCGGTAAAAAAGGCGGCTAGAGCTGCTTTTGTATGATTGAGCCGAAGGGGAAGTTTGAACATAGAGAAACCTAAAATAAAATCATACAACTGACTTATTTTCAATTATCCTCAACCCCATCGGATTTTGCCAGTGTCTTTTGAGTGGTTCCGGTGGATTTTTCCGGAGATTATTCGGTTTTTCTTGATTTTAATTGTTCTCTAGAATGATGTTTTTTTGATCGAAATTACTTCAAAATATAGTTGATCAAAAACCCGCGTTCTCAAAGAAACTGAGTTTTTACAGTTATCAGTGATCAGTGATCAGTGACCAGTTTTTACAGTTTACAGTTATATAGTTATCAGTGACCAGTTTTTACAGTTTACAGTTATACAGTTATCAGTGACCAGTTTTTACAGTTATCACTGTTTACTGTTCACTGGTAACTGTTCACTGATAACTGTAATCAACCCGCCCCTACAAGACTCTCTTTTGGCTTGTCTGGGATTATTTTTTGGATTTAATACTAGGGTTGGAAAATGGTGATGGTTTTCTTTCTTGTGCGTTTGAACTGAGAACTGACGATATAGAAATTTTGCGGATAAATCCATTGCGTTTCTAACGGCCCGTGAATTTGTATTCCGGTCATTACCGCATAGTTAAAAATGGTAGAATCTAGAGAACGGAGTAATCGTTCCACGTCCTGGGAGATTATTTGACAAGCGAGTTTTGTGATTTCAACTAAATTGGGTTTATCGCCATAATTTAAGGAGGAGAGAATTTTTTGACGAATGATACTTTGTTCGAGATCTTGTAAATCCATTTCTAGATTAAGATGTCCGCATTCTAACTCTTTAACTATCGTTTCTAACGCCCCACAAGCGTGAGATGCTTTTTGAATTCCTTCTCGGTAAACTTTGCCAATTTCTCCGTAACGAGAAATCGCAATGTGAGGCATTGCATAAAAGCTAAAGCGGCGAATATTATCAAAAATAGGGGTATGATCGGTGGCGGCTGCTAACCCGGTTTTTCCGAGAGTGATAAATCCCGCCAAACTACAACAATTAAACGTTTTTCCCCAGTATTTGACCACTTCTTCATAGAGGGGATCGGTAATTTCATCTCGACAAATGGCGATCATCCCCATTGTATTTTCGTCTTCAAACCCATATTGACTTAAGCAATCGTAGGTTTTTTTCATATAATCTTTTAGAGGTAATGACCCGGGGAAATGGGTTTGGACTGCTTCTAAAAAACCGGGAAATACGGTTAACTCCGAAACGACCGTCGTTTGTTGTTGCATTGATGTGTGCTATTAAATTGATGTTGGGCAGGCAGATGAAGGTATTGATTGAATTTTATCTAACTCTTTTTCAAGGTGCAAGAGATTTGAATTTCTTGTTGAGAGTTTATTTAACGATTAGTTTGATTTTTAAACTAACTCAATGATTTCAAGTTTGACTGGAGTCTTGTGCCAATTTATGAAGTTAGTCCATTCACGAAGCTGACCGAGAAGATTGTGAGATCATCCGATAATACGCATAAAAACCTCAACCTGTCAAGAGTTAAACTCAATGAATTTGTCCGGAAACCTTGATTAATCTTCGGGAATGTTGGCTGGGGAGTGACAATGTTAATATCGTTGTATCACTTGTATCTCAATCAATCGACGGTGACATCATCGATAAGCACGAATGACTTTTGTAGAATCCCTAGCAAAAGGGTGGCGTACTCAACTCCAGAACGACTACCCAAACCACAGTCCGAATACACACGAAAGTATAATTCAGTGGTTGTTAGGGCCAAATTTGTCAGCCTTGGATAACCTGACACCCACCGAACAATCCGCTTTTGAACAGGGGCTAAATTTCCGCTATCGCGTTTTGCAACAACGGTATTTAGACATCTCCCCGGAACAAGCCTATCGCAATTTGATGAAGCGATTGGGCAGTTTAGTGATTTTACGTCAAAAAATTCGGGCTTGGGTGGCGACCAGTCGAGATCGCCAGCGAAATGTCGTTGATGTCTTACAAGAAGTGATTCAAGAAATGCTGAATAGCGATCGCTACTTACAGCAACAACTGCAATGGATCGCCGAATGTACAACCGACTCTCGCTTGCGAAATTCCCTGTTACTGAGCAGTTTGGAAGAATACTGTCTGCGACCCATCCGCAATCAACCCTTACTGGTTTACCGCTTTGTCAACTATTTGCGCCGTTCTCAACGGGGAGGGTTAACCCAAGTTCCGACAGGTGAATGGGTCCGACAAGTCTCAGAAGAAATTATCTCCGATGAAACCGAAGAACGAGTGAGTTTACTCGATGAACAAGCCCTCACCCAATACGAAGAAACTGAGTACCTCGAACAACAGCAAATTCAACGTTTAACGGTACAAGCCGAGTTTGAAACTTACCTGAGAATGCGCGTTGATCCGGTGGCGGCTGAGTGGTTAAAATTATACTTGAAAGGCGAATCTCAAGAAGCGATCGCCTTAGCCTTAAATCTCCCCATTAAACAAGTGTATCGCTTGCGGGAGAAGGTCAGTTATCATGCGGTGCGAAATTTTGCCTTAAAACACGCCCCGGAGTTAGTCGAAACTTGGTTAGGAACTTCTTTGTCAGAACACCGTTTAGGTTTAACTCCCAGTCAATGGCAGGAATATTGGGACAGTCTCAGCCCAATGCAACGTCAATTGATTGAAAGTTTGCAAGCCGGTCAAAGCATTGAAGCGATCGCCAAACAACTTAACTTAAAAACCACTCAAGTCCTGAGTGAATGGACAAAACTCTCCCTGAATGCTCAGGGAATTCGTAACCGATAATCGCGAAGTTAGTTGTCCGGAATGGCCTCAAGTTGACAGATCCGGTAAAATAACCTAACCTAAGCGAAGAATATCATCTACACTGCAACTGCAATCAATGAATGCTAGGATAAACTTGTACACAAGCAAAAAAAAGGGGGGGATTTGAAGCGGATTATATCGCTCGATAAAAGAGAGTTAAGCCTGTAGAGGTGCAAGCTTGGATTTGGTAACGATAGTTATATTAAATTCGCCAGATGGTTTTCACAGGATCAGTAGCTAGTCTAAAGAATAGAGTTTATGTTGTAAAGAATTGGGAATAAATTTTACAAAACCCATAGACTTGCGGCGATCAACTTGTCTAGATGTCTAAACCGTTAGTAAAATTATACTCAAGGTAGCAATTTTCTTGAAAAGGTAACAGAAAGGGGTTTTTATCTACCAGGAAATTTTAACAAGTTCAAATTCTAGTTAGTGGTGACTATATAGCATATGTACTTGCCTAGTAAACGGGTGTTGAGTTCAGCGATTACTGCCCTACGCTTTGAAGATCAGATGGAAACGATTTTGCGCTGGGCAAGTCGCCATGAAAGCCGTATGGTTTGTGTTGCCAATGTTCATATGGTGATGGAAGCCTATTGGCAACCGAAATTTGCTCAAATTCTCCATAACGCCGACCTCGTTACTCCAGATGGAATGCCCCTCGTCTGGATGTTGAAGAAAATGGGAGTTCCTCAAGATCGCGTCGCGGGAATGGATATCCTTTTACGTTTATGTCAGTTAGCTCCCCGGGAAGATGTTAGCGTTTTTTTCTTAGGTTCAGACCAACAGACTTTAAACTCAATTGAAAAGAGACTGACTCTGGAGTTTCCGGGTCTGCAAATTGCCGGGTTACGATCTTTACCGTTTCGTCCTCTCAAACCCGATGAAGATGATGCGATTATTCAAGAAATTAACGATAGCGGCACCGGAATTGTTTTTGTGTCTTTAGGATGTCCGAAACAAGAGCGGTTTATGGCTCAACATCGGGGAAAAATTCAAGCGGTAATGATCGGAGTTGGTGCTGTTTTTCCCCTCTATGCCGGACAGCATACTCGCGCCCCTTTGTGGGTCAGAGAAGGCGGACTGGAATGGTTTTACCGTTTGGTACAAGAACCCAATCGTCTTTGGAAACGCTATGCCAAAACCATCCCTCCTTTTATCTGGTTGGCGACCAAACAACTGATGATCGAGTCGCAGCAAGATCAACTTTCTTCTCGACTACCGATGTACCGACCTGTAGGGCAAACTTTAATTGATGCGGGTTTACTCTCCAACGAACAGGTTCGGATGATCTTGCAAACTCAGGCAGAAGGAAGAACACAAAGGTTTGGAGAAATTATCGCTCAAAAAGGTTGGTTGAAACCGGAAACGGTAGACTTTTTTGCAGAAGAAATTCCTCGCTTGGCAATTGCCCAACAAAAAAAACCGATTGGTTATTACCTCAAATCCGCCGCTTTACTCAATGACGATCAAATTCAGATCATCCTCCAACATCAACACGATAGCCGCTTACGGTTTGGAGAAATTGCCGTGCAAGCCGGATGGATTAAGCCGGCGACGGTCAATTTATTACTGGAATATATGACACCTTCCTACCTGTCTGAGGAAGGTGATTATGATTATCACCTGACACCGGAACCCGACTCTCAGCGATGGCTGATTTGAAGTTTAACAGAGGAAATACCGCCGGGGAGAATCCCCGCTCGTTGAGGGCGGGGAAAGGTCTTATTGGCGGTTTTTAGCGTAAGGCTGCGTCTCCAAGTTCCGCCGGACGGACAGCAATTTGTTGAGTTTGATCGCCTCGTTGAACTTTAATATTCAAAGGTTGACCAACGCGACTCAATTCAACTTGATTTTGCAGTTGATCGGCGGTGGTAATGGTTTCTCCGTCAATTTGAGTAATTACATCCCCACGACGCAAACCGGAACGAGCCGCCGGACTGTCGGGAATCACTTCCACAACTAATACACCTTTGATTTCGGGAATTAACAAAGGTGAATTCGGATCGCTGTTAAACTCTTTGGCAATATCCGGTGTGAGGGTAATCATCCGCACCCCAATATAAGGATGAGAAATTCTCTCGCCCCGGGCTAATTTGTCTTGAATTGACTTGGCTTTATCGATGGGAATAGCAAATCCAATTCCCTGACCATCTGCCCGAATTGCGGTGTTAATTCCAATCACTTCGCCTTGATTATTTAATAACGGTCCGCCCGAATTTCCGGGGTTAATTGCGGCGTCGGTTTGAATGAAATCTAAGCGTTTATCGGGAATCCCAACTTGAGAACTGGGACGGTTTAAGGTGCTAACAATTCCCAAGGTCACGGTATTATCTAATCCCAAGGGATTTCCCACCGCGATCGCCCAATCTCCGACTTGAACTTCAGCCGAATTTCCTAAAGGAGCAACGGGTAAATTATTCCCATTAATTTTAACAACCGCTAAATCTGAGGGTTCATCAACGCCTCGCACTTCCCCTTGAAATTCTCGTCCATCTCGCAGAATGACCGTAACTTTATCGGCTCCTTTGACCACGTGAGCATTGGTTAAAATAATGCCGTTGCTATCAACAATAAATCCCGATCCTTGTCCCCGTTGTTGAAATTCTCGCGGACTTTGAGGGGCAAAATCTTCACCAAAAAACCGCCGAAAAAAGGGATCGTCAAAGAAAGGATCGAGTTTTTGGGTGATCGTGCGTTCGGTATCGAGTCGCACAACCGCAGGCCCAACTTTGTTAACGGCGGCGGTGACAAAGTTACTAACGGCGGGATCTCTTGGGGAAATGGCGACGGTTTCGCTTTGGGGTTGTACGGCGACAACTTCGGCGACCGGACGACTATTCGCATTAGCTGGGGAGACCACCAAAGCGGGAAATACACGCAAGGATAATAAGGTTAAACCTACGCTTAAAAGAATCGTCAAAACATAACTACTTATCTGAGAAAATGAAAAACGGGGCTGTTCATAGGATGGCATAAATTCCTCCTTTATCGTTTTAACTTAAGCGCTCAATCTCAGCTTTTATTGAGGTCTAGAAACTAGGATAACCTATTTCTGCACTGAATTTCTAAAAATCAGATCCGGATAGAAATCTGCGACAGATTGTGGCTCTTCTCGATCTTCATTGAATCGGGTTCCTATTCCGGATAAAAGCCTCCGGTTTGGCAGCGTTTATTGTTTCCCTAAAAGCACCCTCAATTTTTAAGTTTCTCCCAAGAAGCAACCGGATTTAGATGAAAAAATCTCCCGGTTGCTTTAACAGCTTGTTGATCAACGGGGGATTTTTTGAGGTTCCGTAATGTTCGGAAATATCCTTGGCTCAAAGCTGCATATTCCCGAGATTAATCCGAGGATTAAACTGACTGAGTTGGCTAATTTTTGTATAAAGTTCTTGTTCTTGAGAACTAATATTTTTCGGCGTAACGACTTTCAATTTAACGATCTGATCGCTGCGTCCTCCTTGAGGATAAATCCAACCCTTTCCTCGCAGTCGCAAGGATTGACCCGAATCAAGACCTGCGGGAATTTTTACGGTTACCATCCCATCGGGAGTAGGCACTTGAATTTTAGCGCCTAAGATAGCTTCATCGGGACGAATTGGCACTTCACAGACGATATTATCGCCGTCAAATTGGAAGAATGGATGAGATTGTAAATCAACAATTAAATATAAATCACCTCGTTGTTGGGTGGTGGGATTAACTCCTCCTTTTCCTTTGACCCGAATTCGACTTCCGGGTTTCACCCCCGCCGGAATTCGGACTTTTATCGTCTCATCATCGAGTTTAAATTGTTTTTGTACGCCGTTAAACGCTTCGGAAAACGTTAAGGTAATCGAAGCTTCAAAATCCCGTTGGGGAACCCCTGCATATTCTCCCCCACCAAACAAATCGCCAAAGGGATCATTAGGGATTGAAGAACCCTGTGGTGAGGATGTACGATAGCTGTAAGTTCGTGTCCGACCGCCTCCCATTCCCCCAAAACGTCCGAGTAATTCGTCAAGGAAGTCGTCAAAATTACCGTACTGACTAAAGTCAAAATCAAAACCCCCACCCGTTTGCTGTCCTTCTCCGGCTTGTCTCCAATATTGACCAAATTGATCGTATTTTCTCCGTTTGTCGGGGTCAGATAAAACTTCGTGAGCCTCGTTAATATCTTTAAACTTTTGTTCGGCTTCTGTATTTCCGGGGTTTAAGTCAGGATGATATTGGCGAGCCAGACGACGATAGGCTTTCTTAATCTCATCGGGACTGGCATTTTTATTGATTCCCAGAATAGCATAATAATCTTTAAAATCGGTTTTCGGCATTTATATTCCTCCTCATTTTATCTAAGATAACAGAATTGGGAACCGGGTTGAGAAAATAATTTTCTGCTTCCCCGTTCCCTTTTTAATATTAGAGTTTATGCTCTGGGTTCAATCCTTCTTAGAGAAATCCCGGATGGATCGAGAATGATTTAAACAAGGGTAAGTTTAACAGTCTTCACCCCAATTATACCCGTTTTCAATTATCCCAGAGACACTTTCACGACTCGATTTTTTTCTTCTTCTGCTTTGGGTAGGGTCAGCGTTAAAATTCCGTCTTTATAGTCGGCGGTTACGTTAGTATTTTGAATGCGAACCGGAAGGGGAATCACACGGCGAAACTTTCCATAACGAAACTCGGTGCGAGTTGTTCCTTTTTCTTCGGTTTTAATCTCAGATTTTCGTTCGCCACTAATGGAAACGGCTTCGGCTGATGCTTGAATATCAATGTCTTTGGCTTCCATTCCGGGAACTTCTAATTTTAAATGAATCGCATCGGGTGTTTCGTGCATTTCAGCCGCCGGAACAAAGCTTCCTCGGGTTTGTTCGATGGAAGTATCGCTGGTGAAGCTATCAAATAAACGGTTCATTTCCCGTTGTAAGCTATCAATTTCTCGTAACGGTTCCCAACGCATTAAAGGCATGGCTGTTACCTCCAGGTTGATTTTGATGAACTTCTAAACTCAGGTTGAACTATCACCTGCTATAGTTTAAGAATACTAAATTAGTTTCTCGTCTAGATTCGGTTTTAACGACTGTTTAACTCGCAATAACCCCACTCCGGGCTGAGGTTGTTTTTAGGGTTTAACTTTCCGGTTGCGTTCGGTAAACCCCACTTGAATCCCAGTATAATTATAATGTAATCAACAAACCTTCAGACGGGATGATCGACGCTTTACCCCTACGTTTAAAACCGAACCAAGATCTCAAACTCAGCCTGCAAGAAATCGCTGTTACCCATCAAATTCAGGCTGGATTTATTTTAACAGGTGTGGGCAGTCTCAAACAAGCAACACTGCGGTTTGCGGGTCAAGATGAAAGTGTCTGTTTGTCGGGGCGGTTTGAGATTGTTTCTTTAGTCGGGACACTCTCAATGCAGGGGATTCATCTTCATATTGCTGTTGCAGATACTCAAGGAAAAACCATCGGCGGACACCTACAAACGGGCTGCATTATTTATACAACCGCTGAGATTGTAATCGGCACAATTGAGGGGTATAGATTTCAACGCACTCCCGATCCTGAAACGGGGTATTTAGAGCTAGAAATTAACCAACTCTAACTAATTTTGAGTCAGAGATTCTGAGATATAATCGGCTGTCGCTTCTACCAGGGCGATCGCATTTTCATAAACCATGCGAGTTGGCCCGAGCATTCCCACACTGCCAACCGGAACTTTATTGCGGTAATATTGTGTAGAAATCAAGCTACAACTTTGAATCGGTTCGAGGGGATTTTCAGTACCAATGCGAACGGTAACTCGTTGTTCTTTTTCGGGGGTTTGAAAAATCAACGGCCACAGTTGTTCCTGTTCATCTTCGAGTAAATGAAGAATGGTTTGGACTTGTTGGAGTTGGGAAAATTCTGGCAAACGCAAAACTTCAGAAATCCCGCTAAATTGAATGGGAGTATATTCGGGTTTTTGGGTGCGTAAACTTAAATCATGGAGGAGTTTGCGAATTAAATTTGTGTAGCGTTCAAACTTGCGATCTAATTCGCTCCAGTCGAGGGTAGAAAGTTCGTCTAAAGCGTGTCCCCGCAATTGAGTATTGAGGAAGTTCGATAAAATTTGCAGTTCTTGTTCGAGGAGTTCAGAGTCTTCTGAAAGCGAAGAAATCACCTCGGTAACTGCAACTTCCAACTGTTGATCAACTTGGGGTAATTCGACGATCATCGACTGGGTTTGATAGCTATCGGTAACGACAACCAGCATAATTTTACCCGGTTCCATAGACACCAGTTGCAAATGTCGCAGTTTATCGGTGGTGGTTTGGGGCATGGTAATTAGGGTAATATATCCGCTCAGGGTTGAGAGGATTTGCGCCGCTCCCCGTAAAATGGCTTCTATACTCCAGTTTTTGGCATCAAGCTGTTCCCGGAGTAACTGCGTCACCTGACTGGCGACGGTATCTGAAGGCGTGATCATCCGATCCACATAGATCCGATAGCCTGAGTCAGAGGGAACTCGCCCTGCGGAGGTATGGGGTTGATAGAGGAGTCCAGCTTTTTCTAAAGCCCCCATATTATTCCGAATGGTAGCCGGACTCACTTTGAGGTTAAACTCCTCCACAAGAGCTTTTGAGCCAACGGGTTCTGCGGTGGCGATATAATGACGGATGGTCGCCCACAAAATATGGTGTTGTCGCTCAGAGAGATTTACTAGCACAGGCATTCGACTTAAATCGGGTTGAACTAGGCTGTTAGCTAAACAATGATAGATTTAAAGAAATTTTTATCTATCTAAGATAACAGATGCTCGAATTTTCACCGGAACGATGGTCTCATTCTAGTTAGATTCGCGCCTGTTTCCCTTATTCTAAAAAAAAATTAAATTTTCTGGATTTTGAGTCGAAATCGTGCTATGGCGACAATTGAAACTAGGCGATGATTTGAAATTCAGACGAGAGCAACCACTGTTGTAATTTCTCGATCAATGCTAAAGTATGGCGAGAACCGGCGAGATTACCCTGTTGGGTGAAGCATTTACAGGCGGCTTGCAAATCGGCGATCGCTCCGGCATACAGCCCTTGTTGCTGTCTGAGCATGGCTCGATTAAAATGAGCCAGGGCGTGATCGGGGTTGAGGGCGAGAGTGGCGGTAAACTCTTGGAGGGCGGCTTCAGTATTCCCCTGACGGCGACAGGCACAAGCTTGATTATAATGCGCTCTGGGGTTAGTCGCATCGTGGCCAATGGCTTGGGAAAAGTTGGCGATCGCTTCGGGGATCTGATCGCTCATCAAATAAGCTATTCCGCGATCGATGTAGATCTCGGCGATTTCGGAAGCTTCTAGGGATTGAGTATAGCTCAAAGCTTGGTTATAGTCGGCTAACGCATTGGCATAGTCTTGGAGTTCGGAGTAAGCCAGCCCCCGATTGTAGTAGCCTAACACGGCATCGGGTTGATGTTCGATCAAATAATCGTAAGCGGCGATCGCATTTGTCAAATCTCCACTTCTGTAGTATGCTATTCCCAAGTGTAGATAAGTATTAATACGGTCGGGTTGCAGTTGGGTGGCATACAAACAGTCATCAATGGCTGCTGGGTAGTTGCCAAGCTGAATCGAAGTAAAACAGCGATCGCGATAAGCCTCGGCTTTGGTATGATCAAGTTTAATCGCTTGGTTGAGGGCTTGTAAGGCTTGAGAATAATGCTGATGTTGGATGTGTTCAATTCCCTCCTTCAGGTATTTTTTGGCGTCGGATGCTGGATCTAGGGGGCTTTCAGCATGAACAGAAGGCGAGTAAGCGATTAAGAGAATCACAGCAAAGCCAAGGCTGCACAAAATACGGTACAGTCGGTTCATATGCGTTATCAGAAATAGCAACAACGAGAGGCGCAACGCTTAAGCTAAGTCGAGTCTGTTTCACCCTGCATTTTTTGGCTTAAGAGTTCCGCCCCTAGTCAAGGAGTGACTTGATTGTGACAAAACTAGATATTCAGAACCGTTACGCTTCTAACATTCTGAATAAAAGTTTTTTGAAGATTACCAGCCCTTTTCAGCTTTAGAAAGAACATAAGCCGAGACATCTTCAATTTGTTGAGGGGTTAAACGTCCTTTAAAAGCGGGCATGGCGTTTTTACCGTTGGTGACTTGGTAAGCGATCGCGGCTTGAGCATCATCACTAAACCCTTTGAGATACTTGGCTAAGTCGGCTTTACTGAGCGTTTTATTAGCCATAATAACATTTTTTCCGCCCATGTGACAGGCATTACAGTTGGCGGCGAAGACTTGGCCACCGCTGGCGGGATTGGCGTCTGCTAAAGCGGGAGGTTGAATCGCGAAGCCCAAAAGTGTCACGGCGACCAGAAGGAAAGCGAATAACTTTTTCAATGGAGTTCTCCTGTTGAAAGACATGAACAGCATCAATCAGATTGGATCGTATTCTTCTATTCTCATAATTTGGATAAATCTGTCAAACGACAGGCCGTCAAAGTTGAAGGTTGATTTTGATTCTAGACAGTTGTGACCCAAGAAAATTTACTCACCGGAAACGGCAGGGGATGTGTTGAAGATCTCCGTTGAATTGAACTGTGGATAACAAGATTCAGGCATAGGTGAGCAATGATATTACAGATCCGCTTGAGATGTCAGTTCGGAAATCCTAAGCTAAATTGGAACTTAAGTCTCTGTCGCCCTCAAATTAATTGCCCAACAATTGCTGTTCATCCCCAATATTTCTAAAGTTTTTCTAAAGTTTTCTACTCGATTGCGGTTGTGATTTGTACCCATTCCATAAAATGATAGATATACTGATTAATTGGAGCGCCGACTCTTGGCAGGCAACCCGAGGAAATATCGGCTGGATGTCCTGGAATCTATTTCTCGCGTTGATTCCCCTGGCTTTCAGTTTTGGGCTGTTTTGTCCGCCTGGGATTTCCAAACCCTCTAAAATGCGATCGCCGATTCTGATTTGGGGTATCGGGTTACTGATCGGCTTGAGTTTTCTACCCAATGCCTATCAAGTCGGGCGACAATTTTACCGTTTGATCCAAAGCCTAGATACTCGTTATCTGTTGATCGCTTTAGCAATTACATTAATTTTGATGGGTGTAGAGATCTGGCAACATCAACAACAGCATCAATTTTACCCGCTATCACTGCGATGGTGGTTGGGTGTTTTGGTGTTTATTTTATTTCTACCCAATGCTCCTTATGTTCTCACCGATGTGATTCATCTGATCGATCAAATTCGTCAGGGTTATTCGGTGTGGATTATCTCGTTGGCTTTGATTCCCCAATATCTGGTATTTATGTTTATTGGGTTTGAAGCCTATGTACTTTCCCTGATTTACCTCGATCGCTTTTTGGATCAGCAAGGTTGGAAACAAAATCGTTGGATCGCAGAGTTGACAATCCACGCCCTCTGTGCTATAGGAATTTACCTGGGACGGTTTCAGCGATTCAACAGTTGGGATATAATAAGCAATCCCGATGTTTTGATGGAAAGTTTGGTTGATAATCTGATGAATCACCGTCCCTTACTCGTGATGTCTGTAACATTTGTAGTTTTGAGTATTTTGTATGGACTGATGAAGTTTATTACCCTTGCGGTGCTTAACCCCTCATCCTCTCCCGAACCCGTGTAACATATTTGACAAGTGGATTTGTAATCACCTACCATCAAACTAGAAACTTGGATACTCCGAACTCTGTAGAGACTTCAACGAAACAGCAAATGAACCGATTTGACAATCAGTTGTGGAAGCGATTTTTAGCGATCGCCCAACCTTTTTTCTATCCCCTGGAACCGGGAAGCAGTAAAGTATTTCTCGGGCTGTTGTTATTGCTACTGGTTTTCCTATTTGCTGCTGTTTTTGCACTGGTTGCCGGAGTCACATTAGGAAGTCAATATCTATTTCCCGAGTTTTTTAATAGCATTGCCCCCGGGTTATATGAAACCGTAATGGGTTTAATCGAATCTCCCTGGATTGTGGTGTTCGGCTTAATGCTAATTTTACCGGCGATCGCCGCATTTTCTTACAAAGATAACTTACAATCTCGCTGGCAACCTTGGGCTTTTTTAGCGATTCTTTTATTATTATCGGTGTCCGTAAGCGGTTTAAATGTAATTATCAGCTACGTTTCCAACTTTTTTACAACCGCCCTTTCCGAGAAAAATGAATCGGAGTTTTGGAGATTTTTATTTGTTTATGCGGGTGTTTTTGTGCTGGGGATTCCCATTGTCGCCCTCTACGCCTACACTCGCGATCGTTTGGCTAACTTTTGGAGAAGATGGTTAACTGATAAATTTTTAGATAACTATTTTGAGAATCGCGCCTATTATAAACTGGAATCTCAGCGACAAATTGACAACCCCGATCAACGAATTTCTGAAGATATCAAAGCCTTTACTCGGATCAGCTTAGTTTTCTTATTAATTCTCCTCAATTCGATCATCGATGTCATTTCATTCAGTGGAATTCTTTGGACGATTTCTAAAAAGTTATCCGTATTTTTGCTATTTTATGCGATTTTTGGGACGGCGATTACCGTTTTGATCGGTCGGCGGTTAATTCCATTAAACTTTAACCAACTGCGGCTAGAAGCTGATTTTCGCTACGGTTTAGTTCACGTCCGCGACAATGCCGAATCTATTGCATTTTATCAAGGAGAACAGCAAGAAAGTCTGCAAATTAAACAGCGATTTTTAAAAGCCTTTCAGAACTTCAATCTGTTAATCGGCTGGCAACGAAATGTGGATTATTTTACCACAGGTTATCGCTATATTGTGATTATTTTGCCTTCGTTAATTATGGCACCGCTCTATTTTGCGGGAGAGATTCGCTTTGGAGATATTACCCAAGCCAACTTTGCATTTAGCCAAGTTTTAGCGGCATTTTCAGTCGTGGTCAGTCAGATTGAAGCCTTGAGTGCATTTGCTGCGGGAATTAACCGTTTGGCGACGTTTTCAGAAGCTTTACATCCCGATAATACCACTCCTCAACCGGGAGAACCTCGGATTGATTTAACCATAGATTCTCCCCTCGCCCTCGAACACATTACCCTCAATACTCCCAACTATCAAAAGACTTTGGTTAAGGATTTATCTCTGACTTTACAACCGGGTCAGGGATTATTAATCATGGGTAAAAGTGGCGCAGGTAAAAGTTCTTTATTGCGGGCAATTGCCGGATTATGGCGTTCGGGAACTGGGCAGTTAATTCGTCCAAATTTACAAGAAATGCTGTTTTTACCGCAAAAACCCTATATGATTTTAGGGACGCTCCGCGAACAATTATTATATCCTTTCACAGATCGAGGGGTGGAGGAAGATAAATTATATCAAGTTTTAGAATTGGTAAATTTGGGTTATATACCCGAACAAGTGAACGGTTTTGATGTAGAATTAGATTGGGCAAACGTCCTGTCTTTGGGAGAACAACAGCGTTTGGCTTTTGCGCGTTTGTTAATCAGTCAGCCCCGATATGCTATTCTCGATGAAGCGACCAGTGCTTTAGATTTAAACAATGAAGAACGCCTCTATCAAAAGCTACAAGATACTCAAACGACCTACGTGAGTGTAGGGCATCGATTGAGTTTGTTAAAGTATCATCACCAGGTTTTAGAGTTAGTTGGAGATACAAACTGGCGATTAGTTTCAGCCGAAGATTATCAGGCTGATTTGACGGCTTTAAGTTAGCTTCTGAGGGACTGAATTTAGAGGAGGTTTCAATCTGACTGCTGAGTGTGATTCGGTTCATAATAGCGGCATTGACCACAAGGCCCTTCCGGATTAACCGCACAACGAACTAATTCACAATGGGCATTGAAGCGACAAGTGGCATCACCGAGTACCCAACGTCCATCAACCAAACTTCTTTCTTGGGGGCGATCGGCAGATTGTACATACAGCGAGATTTGATACAATCGATAACGACCGGATTTTAATTGATAGCGGTGACGACGTTCTAACACGGCGTAGGTTTGACCTTGAAGATCGAGATAGTGACCGGGTTGGGGTGTCCAATCAAAGCAAATACTTCCTAAAGACCGTCGAGGGTGAGTTAGAATTACCTCAGTTGGTAAAGAATCTGATTCGAGATTATCCATTGATGACTCCGTAGACAAACATAACTTTAATTATGTCTATTCAGTCAAGGCTTTGTCAAATTTTGAGTTTTTAAGTTTTGACAAATCTGTTGCTTACTCCCCTCAATATCCACCCGTTAGATGATGTTTGGTTGATTAATTGTGTTATGGGAGTGAACAACGTGGATTGCTAAAATTTGAATAAACTCACCCGACTATAACTCAGAATTCGGAGTTAGATCCCATGTTTTTGTTTTTATCCAAACTTCTACCTTTATTTATTTATCCTCTCGGATTAAGTAGTCTGTTGATGATCGCCGCTTTAATCTTACTTTGGAAACAGCCTCGCCTCGCTTTTGGTGCGATCGCCTTGGGATTATTAATTCTTTTGGTTAGCAGTAATAGCTGGGTTTCTCAAGGTTTAGTGCGATCGCTAGAAGGACAAAATATCCCCAACGGTGAACTCCCCAAAGCCACTGCTATTGTGGTTTTAGGGGGAGGAACAAAAGCACCCATTCCGCCCCGTCCTTGGGTGGATGTCAGCGAAGCGGGCGATCGCATTTTATATGGGGCGTTATTGTACAAACAGGATAAAGCCCCTTGGTTAATTTTAAGCGGAGGTCGGATTCAATGGGATGGAAAAGAACCTCCAGAGTCGGCGGATATGGCGGAAATTGCCACCGCGATGGGGGTGCCGGAGTCGGCGATTTTGCAAGATCCGACTTCACTGAATACCTATCAAAATGCGGTGAATGTTCGTCAAATTTTAGAACAGAAAAATCTGACCGGGAAGGTATTATTGGTAACATCGGCTTTACATATGCCGCGATCGCTGTTGGTGTTTCAGCGTCAAGGGATAGAGGTAATTCCCGCCCCGACGGATTTTTTAGTTTCCCAAGCCGATCTTCAGCCAACAACTACCATACAAGCAACAATTTTAAACCTGATACCGGATACTCAATCTTTACAACAATTTACTCAAGCCTTAAAAGAATATATCGGAATTGTTATTTATCGGTTGCGGGGATGGTTGTAATTTTTAACTAAGGCCAACTGAAGAATTAAGAGTGAATATGTTAAATTAAAAAAGAAATTAGCACCAGAGTTTTTTCCATGAATTTTCAGTGGGAGCAAAGCTTTACAGATCTCCAACAATCAGAAATTGATATTTTACAAGCTTATCAAGTAACTTCCGAATTTTATAATGAGGTTAAATATCGAGAAGACTTTGAACGCCATTGTCAATGGTATGCTGAAACCGCAGAACGTCATCAGCAAGAACTCAAAAAAATGCGAGGTGATATTAATCTCTTTGGTTGGTTTTCGCGGGGACGAGGGACGCACTAGAGAAGGGGGAACGCTATCGACGCTAGGCAATTTGAGTTGCTTTCATCTCCCCCAGTTTTCCCCTCTGTGGTTTTCCCCTGTCACGGGTTTATTCTGGGATCACTTCGACTTCCTCCTGTTTCAAATGAGCTTTAAATTTATCGCTAAATTTGACCATAATCGGGAGATTGGGAGTAATCGGTCTGCCATTCCAGTCTTTAATGATCTCGACAATTTCTCCTTCTAAGCCCTTAATGTCAAATGGCTGATTGCGGTGTTCGGGATGTATATAGACAATAACCGATGTTTTGACGCGAACGCGATCGCCAACTTTCATAGACTCTAACCTAGTATTTCCTCTCAAACAACCTGAATCTGCACAGGGATTGATTGTCCCTGCTAAACCAGGCAGTTTTTCTATATTGACACAGAAATCGCCTCAAAACTCACCGGGTTTGAGGATTTGCTGTTGTGGAGATGGGACTAGGACAAATCCACTGCAATTGCCCGATTTTTTGTAAATCTGTTGTCAGGGTTGAGCAACTTCAGCCCTACTCGGCTTGCAGGGGGATTGAGGTAATATTCAATCCCGAGACCCTGTTTAATTGCCGATGGGAATCGGCATTCCCCGGACTCCAACCCCCTCAGAATTGAAGGTGGGAGTTAAGGGTAAATTGAATCCCTCTGGGTTTTGTTGGGATGAATTGGAATCAATCACTACTTCCGCTTGCGGTACAGCCTGATTCAAATATTCGGGTTCGTATTCAAAGGGTTTATCGAGGGATGGCCCTCCCTGAGGAAAACTCGCACTAGAGGGTTTAATCCCCATATCTAACCCTTTCCCCTCTAAATCTGATGCGGATACGGAGGGCTGTTGATAGGTATCAAGTCGCTGAACTTCTTCGGCGATTCCTCTCGGTAGGAGAGAAAAAAAGTTGACCCCCATCACCACACCCCAGAAAATCCCTTGAGCAATCTTCATGGTGGTTTACCTTTCGTCATTCTAAAGCAATTTGCGCCTGCCCTAAATACCTATGCAGGTCGCCTGCCTTGTACCCCGACCCACCCTCTACATTTGACGCGAATCGAAAAATGCTTTCAGCATAAGTTTGAAAATGGAAAGACTAGGTAGATCTTTCTATTTCCTCTGTTTATAAGCTAACATTCAATTTTTTGAATATCTGTAACTTACCTTACAAAGCTTCCTTTGTTTGTTTTAACGATCCGATTCCTTTTTCTTTTCGTTAGAAGGTAAACAAACGGTAAACACAGTCCCTTTATTCACTTGAGACTTTAGCTGAATTGTTCCTTGATGAGCTTGGACAATTTGCCGACACAAGTGCAATCCTAAACCACTTCCGGATCGCTTATGATTGCCTTGATGGAAGGCTTCAAATAGAGTCGCTTGGTCTTCGGGAGAGATACCGATTCCGGTGTCTTTGATCTCGATTTTAATCCAATTTAAAGGGCCGTCTGACTGGGATTTGGGCATCAAACTTAAGTTCACTTCCACCGCTCCTTCATCGGTAAATTTAATGGCATTGGCAATCAAATTCGTAAACACCCTTCGCAGTTCTAAGCGATCGCCTACAAATTCTTCAATTATCGCTTCCTTGGGTACGTTTAACTTAATTTTGAGAGATTTTTCCTCAATCAAAGGTGTAAGTTCTGTGATGATTTCTTGGAGGAGAGCGTTTAAATTAAAAGGAACAAAACTGAGGGTTTTTCTGCCGATATCATAGGAATAAACCGCCAGAAGTGTATTTAACATATCCAGCAGGTTTTTATTGCTGCCAATCATGGTGGAGATCGCTTCTTCCATCGAAGAATTCATCTGACCAAATACCCCTTGTTGCATGAGATTTAACATCCGATCCGCCGCCACCAAGGGCGTTCGTAAATCGTGAGTCAAACAGCGCACAAAGTTTTCCCGTTGATCGATACTTTGTTTGAGGCGTAATAGCGATCGCACTCGGGCTTGCAGTTCATCAATTTGAACGGGTTTACGAATAAAATCATCGGCGCCTGCATCCAAACCTTCAACCACGCTAGACTGTTCGTGGGCGGTAATCAGCAAAATGGGAATATAAGGGTATTTCGGATTACTCCGAATGCGCTTGGTGACTTCATAGCCATCCATTTCCGGCATCATCACATCCAGCAAAACCAAATTGGGCGGTGAGGCTTCTATTTTTGCCAAAGCTGTTTTTCCGTCTTCGACTAAGACGACATCGTGTCCTTCTTGTTCTAGGGCTAATTTTAGAAGGAATAGATTATCCGGCAGATCATCGACTGCTAGAATATAATTGGTTTTCGCCACTGCAACATTAGACATATCTGCATTTTATAATTATAAAATTTTCTCAACAAGGGATTTTGTTTTTTAGATATTTTTAATGATATTTCAAATAGCGCGGAAATTCAACCCGAAAAACCGAACCGCAGCCCACTTGACTATCCACCGTAACTTTACCGTGCATCAATTTTACCAGTGAATCGACAATGGCCAACCCCAAACCCGTGCCATAATGTTTGCGAGTATTACTTTGATTCACTTGTCGAAAGGCTTCAAAAATCTCCTGCAAATGATCGGGGGGGATTCCGATTCCGGTATCTTTAACTGTGATTGCCAATCGATCATTACCTTGTTCTTGAACATCAATCCAAACCCCTCCCGATTCGGTAAATTTAATTCCATTAGAAATCAAATTCATCAGGATTTGTCGAATCGAGTTTTTATCGTTGATAATGACCGGTTCTTCCAGGTCGATCTTAACTTCTAAAGTCAACTGCTTTTCTACCGCTAGCGATCGCAATTCTTGAACGGTTAATTCTACAAATTGAGCCAGATTAAATTCTTTCGGTTCCAACTGAAACTGACCCGCTTCTATTTTGGAGAAATCCAGCACTTCATTCAGCATGGTCAGCAGATGTTGAGCATTATTAAAGATGCGCTGTACCATATCCAATTGTTGAGGCGCAAGCGGATCGGGATACTGACGCAACAACAGTTGAGAAAACCCCATAATCGCATTCATCGGGGTGCGAAGTTCGTGAGACATTGTGGCGAGAAATTGAGATTTGAGGCGAGAAGCTTCAGCCAGTTTTCGGTTTTGTAATTGGATTTGTTGGCGTTGTCGTTCGAGTTCTCTATTTTTGCGTCGTAAAAGTTCGTTACTTTCCCAGAGGCGTTTATTGGCGAGTTCTGCTTCCATTTCTGCTTGGTGAACCCTGATTGCATTTCGCAGAACTTGCCACAATCTTTCTGATGAAACCCAGGATTTGGAGAGATAATCGGATGCACCCGCTTTCATCAAATCAACGGCGATTTGTTCATCTCCTTGACCGGTCAACACAATTAAGGGTACTTTGATGTTGAGCGAACGGACCTGTTTAACGAGTTCAAGACCATCTCGATCGGGCAAGCGATAATCGAGAAAAACACAATCAAATGTTCTCTTTTTTAGGATGGCGATGGCATTGTCACAATCGGGAGCTTCTGTCACTGCCAATTTGACACCCACTTGACGAAGCGATCGCTGAACTGCCATTCGATCCACTTCGTCATCATCAACAATAAGAATATTTAAGAGTTCTTCCATCTCCTTCCATGTACAAAGGTTAATTTGATGAGGTATATTTGATTTAATAACATAACCCACCCGCGATTCGGATTCCCAAATTTCTGAGAATTTTTCTTCTTCCGAGAACCCGCATTCAACTTTTTTTGAGCAATAGCTAATTGTACTGTGTTAATATCAATTTGGCTAGATTTCATGGGATGCACTTTTGATTTTTCTATCCTCAATTGAGGGGTTTAGAGTCACAAACTAGGGAAATTCGCACAACGTCCAGTATTTATTTAAGGTGGTAATAACTGAGGCAAATTTGGTAAAGGTTACGGGTTTGAGAATGTAACCCGCCACATTCAAATTATAAGCCTCTACCAAATCCCGATCTTCATCGGAAGTCGTTAACACAATTACTGGTGTTGCTTTGAGATCTGGGTCCGATCGCAATTCATTTAAGAATTCCAATCCTCCCATTTTCGGCATATTCAAGTCAAGTAAGATCAGCCGGCGAGCGTCGGGAACCTGAGGAGGTTTTCCATCGTGAGATCGGAGCATCTCCAAAGCTTCTAATCCATTTTCCGCCACGAAAAGCGGATTAGAAATGTTACTTTTTTTAAACGCTCGCTTGACATTCATCACATCGACTTCATCATCTTCTACGAGTAGAATATTAATGACTCTGTCCTCCATAACTCAGTTTATCCTATAAATCCAGCTCATCTATGATTATGATAATCTGATTTATAGTCAACAAGAGCAATATTACTCTGTCTCTTCCTAGAGATTATAGATAAAGCTTCGACCTCAGACCTCATCTCTAGGGAGAAATTTTCAGTTTATGCTTCTCTGTCGGAAGTTGTAGAGAGTACAACACCGAAGCGAGCGCCAATCCCTTTTCTGAAGAAGGTTATTGAGTTAAGATCTCAATAGCAGATGCCAATTTACCCTCCGCAGTCTGGAATTATTTAGGCCAGGAGAAGCGGAAAGTCGCCCCTTGACCGAGTTCAGATTCTAATTCAATCGTTCCTCCTTGAGTTTCAACAATTTTCTTGACAATTGATAAGCCAATTCCGGTATTTTCCGCTTGATCGCGCGCTTTCAGGGTTTGAAAAATGGTAAACACCTTTTCGCGATATTGAGGCGCGATTCCGGGGCCATCATCGGTCACAGAAAACTGATAATATTTTCCTTGCTCGACGCTTTTAACGGCGATGTTTCCATCAGAACGATCGTGATGCTTAATCGCATTACTAATCAAGTTACTGAACACTTGTTCTAAGGATAGACGCTGTGTAATTAAAGTGGGCATTTCTCCTTGTATTTCAATGGTGAACGTTGATGGAGGATCGAGGGAATCAATCACGTCTTCGAGAAGCTTTCCAACTTCTACTTTTTCGGATTTCACCTGAATGCGTCCCACCCGAGAATATTGTAAAAGACCATTAATCAAGTTTTCCATCCGATGCACCCGTCCCCGCAATAAACTCATCTGATGACGAGTCTCATCATCAAGTTTGTCTTGGAGATCTTCTTCGATCCATTCTGACAAATTGGCGATCGCTCTCAGGGGTGCTTTTAAATCGTGAGAAGCCACATAAGCGAACTGATCGAGTTCTTTATTGCGTTTTTCCAGTTGTCCGGTTGTGGTGAGTAAAATGGCATTCAGTTGAGCCAATTCATCGGCCCTTGCTTGCAGGACGGCTTCGGTTTGTTTGCGTTTGGTCACATCGTTAATTGTTCCCCAAACGCCGATCACTTCGTTATCCCCATTGCGGTTCAGTTGAGCATCTATCTCTAACCAACAAAAATCCCCGTTCTTTTTGACGGAACGAAATTCAAAGATAAAATCATCTTGCTCCGTCTCCATCAATCGGCGAAATTGTTCGGCACAATATTGTCGATCTTCTTCGGCATAAATATAATTCAGTAAGGGAGTCTCTAAACTCTCAGAAACGGTAAATCCGGTAATTAACGTCCAAGCCGGACTTAAAAACGTCCAACGACCTGCAATGTCAGTTTGAAAAATCACTTCCTGGACACTATTGAGAACGGATCGATATAACCGTTCACTTTCCGATAACGCTTTTTCGATGCGTTTGCGTTCGGTAATATCTTCAAAAGCAATCCCCAAACGTTGATTGGGCAAAGGAAAAGCCTTAACAGCAAACAAACTCTCACGGACTCGCCCATCGCCATAACGCACCTCACTAAACCCGCAAGGCTGTTGATGGCGAACCACCCGAGCATAGGCTTGCAATAATGAAATATTGGTTTGTGGCATTTTGGGGAAACACTCGACCATTTTTTGGCCCACTTCCGAGTCCAGTTGCACGCCCAATAACTCCCAGGCTTCCCGGTTAGAACTAATCAACCGAAAACTACGCATATCGTCGAGATCTTCGAGATGCCAGACCGTCATGCCGATGGGAATATTTTCGACAATATCTTCATAGATTTTAATTTTGGCTTGGGCGGCTTCAGCCTGCGCCCGGGCAACTCGTTCTCGTTCGAGTAACTCGTCTTTAAGCTGGTTGAGAACTTCCAGTTGGGCGGTGCGTTCTTGAACGCGCTGTTCGAGTTCATCGTTAAACCGGGCAATTTCTTCTTCTGCTTGTTTGCGGAGGGTAATATCTCGGGAAATACATAAAATCATCGGTTCAACAGACTGATCCGATGCAATGGCGCGACTGGTGGTTTCAAACCAAACATAATTCCCATCTCGACGGCGCACCCGATAAGTGGTGGTATACTCATCGGGTAACTGACCGACAACGGTGTACGTTCTTTGCCAAGCGGCGGCATCTGTGGGATGGAAAAATTCGTAGAGGGAACGTCCCAACAGTTCGTCGGGTTCATAGCCCAAAAGATGGCGACTGGCGGGTGAGACGTAGAGGAATACCCCTTCACAGGTGTGGGTAGAAATCATGTCTTTGGCATTTTCGGCCAATAAGCGATAGCGGGCCTCGCTTTCGGTGAGGGCGGCTTCTGCCCGTTTGCGATCGCTGATATCCTGTTGAGAACCGACCATGCGAATCGCTTCGCCCTGTTCGTTGCGGTGAGCAATACCTCGGGCTAAAATCCACTTGTAGCTGCCATCGGCACAACGGAGACGGTATTCTCCGGCGTATTTGGCCGTCTTACCGTCGAGATGGTTTTGGACTGTCGCCCAGACGCGATCGAGATCGTCGGGATGAACGCGAGAATACCAAGCCTCAAAGCAATTTTCCATTTCCCAATCTTTGTAACCGAGATCGGCTTTTAACTGAGTAGACATGAATAATTCCCCTGTGGAAATATCCCAGTCAAAAATGCCGTCTCCGGTTCCTTCTAGGGTTAGCTGCCAGCGTTCTTCGCTTTTTTTGAGTTCTTCCTCAACTTGCTTACGTTCTTCAATTTCTTGCCGGAGTAAGCGCATCGACTGTTCCATCTGCTTAGGACTTGGATAAGTAAAAATTTTCGGCATCAACACCACTAAGGCGATTGCGCTCATTAGAGATACAATTGCCGTGAGCGCTCGAACAATGCCCGAGATCCAATAATTTGGATGCCACAGCGTCCAGATATCTAACAGATGACCACAACCGCAAAAGATGATAAAGCCAGCAAACAACAGAAATATCCAGTTAAATGGAAGATCTTCTCGCTTCTCAACGATGTACACCAGCCCAACGGGTATGGAGAAGTAAGAAAGCGCAATTATGGCGTTACTCACCAGATGCAATCCTACCAACCCGGGTTTCCAGAGATAGCAACTGCCGTGAGGCATGAAAGCCGTTGTAGCGAGTAAGTTTTCTGTCAGCATATATCTTCGTCTCCAGCAGTAAGAACTGTCAATCTCTCTTTAGGTCAGTTTCCGATAAAATCTTTGGATATGACCATTGATAGATGGACTTAGGGGGGTTTTTTAGGTTAATCTTATGAGGATATATTGAAACCTCTAATATTTCCTCTACTCTTTATAGGCAATTTTAGGATGGATAAAATTCGTGTTGTTCTCGTTGAAGATCATAACTTGAGTCGTGTGGGTTTAGTGGCCGCTCTCAAGCAGGTGGATGATATCGAAGTTGTTGGTGATGCTGAGAATGGTCGCAAAGGTTTAGAAATGTTGCGATCGCTCAATCCCGATGTGGGCATTATTGATATTGGCTTGCCGGATATTGATGGCATAGAATTAACGCAACAGTTGCGAAAAATGCAAGCGAATACCGAACCGAGCGATCGCACCAAGGTTTTAATTTTGACGATGCACGAGGAGGAGAATTCGGTGTTGGCGGCTTTTGGGGCTGGTGCCGACTCCTATAGTTTGAAAGATTCGAGTTTGGATACTTTGGTACAGGCGATCCGTTCGACCTCCGAGGGAAATGCTTGGATCGATCCCAATATTGCTCGGATTGTTCTCAAACAAGCTCGAACGGTAGATCCGAGTCCAGCCGCTGCGGTTGAGCAAGTTAGCAGTGTGAGTGAGGAGACAGCGAAACAGACGGTTGAGATTGATTCGGCCCAAGCTGATGTTCAACAGCTTCTCGATACTTATCCTCTGACAGAGCGAGAACTGGAAGTTTTAGAATTGATTGTTGCCGGATGTAGCAATGCCGAAATTTCTGAAAAGCTCTATGTGACGGTCGGAACGGTGAAAACTCACGTTCGCAGCATTTTGAATAAGTTGTGCGTTGAAGATCGCACTCAAGCGGCGGTTCGGGCTTTGCGTTCGGGGTTGGTTAGCTAGGAGGAGTCACCGAGACAGGAGTCAGGAGTCACCGAGACAGGAGACAGGAGACAGGAGACAGGAGTCACCGAGACAGGAGACAGGAGTCAGAAGTCGTGATGTCAGTCGTCAGAAGTCAGAAGTTTAGAATTGCCTCTTGCCTTTTGCATGATTGCATGATTGCCTGTAACCTGTAACCTGTAACCTGTAACCTGTAACCTCTTGCCTGTTGCCTGTTGCCTGTTGCCTGTTGCCTGTTCCCTGTAAAACTGGTGACTGGTGACTGGTGACTGGTGACTGTTTATTCCCTGTTCCCTAAATGCAGTGAAAATCCATCCCGAGAATCATGCAAGTTTAGCCGTCTAATTTTAAACTAATATTGGTTGTAATCGATAGCGATGGCGATCAAATTTACACTGCTGTTTAGCAACTCAGAAGAGCAACTCGACTGACTTGTGAGCAGCAGTCTAAAAGTTGTGGAGAAAACCGATGAATTATCCTACCCGAGGACAACTCGAACGCTGTCTTTCTCAGCGGATTCAAGCTTTATATCGTCAAGAGTTAGGACATCAACCGAGTAAGGTCATTTGTCAACTGTTTAACTGTAAACTGGCGATTATTATCGAAAATTCCATTACTCCTGCTGAAAAACGTTTGGCAGAAGTGGGACAGGAAGAGTTAGCTGAGGAAGTGCGAGCCGGGTTGAAAGATGCTACTCAACCGAAATTAAAGGCGTTGCTCGAAGAAATTTTGGGCGTGGAAGTCCTCGATATCTTGAGTGAAGCCAAGCTGGAAACAGAGCGGATGGGCATTATTGCTGTATTAACTCAAGCTCCTCATGTTCGGAATTCGGACGCGATTCCTAAGCAGAAAGCGGACAATGGAAGTTAGCTATTTTCGTTGTTTTAGATTGAATTAATCATCGCAATTATAAGATTCTCGTCTGGGTAATCTTTGTATCTTGTGTTTGGAGCCAGTCTCAGGTAATTCTCGATTCTAGCTCCGGCAATCTCATATGAAATCGTTAAAGATTTGCCCTAGATGGGAAGAGACAGTCTTTACACTGAACAGTGACCAGTGACCAGTACCATGCTACTGATAACTGATAACTGGTAACTTTAAACTGCCTATTGCGTCTTTTTTCCGGATCGTTTGACTGGAACAATTTTGTATGAAACAAACTAATTTTACATCTTCTGAACAACTCATTTGTGAACGGATTCAAAAGGTCTATGTTCAACAACTCGATCAGGAACTTAACCGAATTAGTTGCCGTATTTTTGAGGGAGTTATGGTTCTAATTTTAGAGGGAGTGATTACTCCCCCCGAAAAACTGTTGAACCAAAATCATCATTTCCGACTGGTGAACCGAGTTCGATCGGTATTGGATCGAATCATTCAACCTAAAATTAAGGATTTGATTGAGCAAACGTTGAGTGTAACTGTGATTGACTTCCTGTGTGATACTACCATTGATACCAGTCGTACTGGAGCTATTGTTATTTTTGAATTTCACTCTCACAGGACTTCTGCCAACACTTCAAACGACTAGAAGCACAATCTGATTGAGTTAAATGACGGCAAATTAACGCTTCTAAATCGCTGAGTAGATAAGGTTTACTCAGGTAGTCATCAAAGCCCGCTTCTAGCAAACGTTGTCTATCTTTTGTTAAAGCCAATCCCGTGACTGCAACGGTGGTTGTCTGCTGAATTCGCCGATCGGCTCGAATTTCTCGGAGAAGATCCAAGCCATCAATATCGGGCAGAACAATATCGAGTAAAATCAACTGAGGTTGATAATGTTGCAGAAGGGACAGCGCTTCTTGAGAGCTAGTTGCACTCAAGTAGGGATAGCCTAAATTTTCGAGAACACAACCGATTAAAATTAAATTGTCTTGATTATCATCAACGGCTAGAACATAGGGCTTCCTTTTAACCGATTGGTGAGCTAAACTCGTTAAAGATTTCGTAGTCATACTCAGTATCGTCCATTGCAAGGGAAAACGAAGCATCCCCCCAAGTGGCTAAAAGGCACTTTTCTCGGACTGGTTCGTGTAGCTTGCTCTAGGTCAGCATCCCAATGCTGGCACGATGCTCAGGATAGGGCTGCGTAAGCTAGTCCAAGCTTGCTGTATTATACACTATCATTAAAAAGAATTAAACATTATTTTAGCTTTGCATACAAATTGTTAGGAAGCTTAAACAAATGAAACTTAAACCCGTAACTCCAAGAATTTTACGGGTGAGTATCTCTCCCCTCGAACGGAGAAAATTGAGTATGTTTACTTAGTGAGCGAGGGGGAAAAAAGAAAGTCTGAACTCAAGTTTTTGCAAATTCAGACTTTCGACAGATTAAATAATTTTTGTATGTTCTTATACTGTTACCACAAAAAAGGGTCTAAACGGTTTTAGACCCTTTCTGATTATTCACAACTTATTTTATCGCTCAATTAGTCAATCGACTTTTTCACTTCATCTTTAAGATTTTCAACAGTCTGCCGCAGTTCCGCTTCGGCTTGTTTGGCTTGTCCTTCAGCTTTATCTTTAGGATCTCCGGTAAACTCTCCGATGGCTTCCTGAGCTTTTCCTTCTAAATTTTTAGCGGTGGCTTTAGCCCGATCTTCTAAACTCATGGTTAAACTCTCCTTTTTTTAGGTGAAATAATTTTTTTTTATCTACTTGATGAAAGTCTATCATAAAGAACTACAAAATCTGACTCTATCTAACGATAGATTTAACCCCATTAAAAATCACAAAAATTGTCCAAATTACTCGGATTGAGTTCCCCCCAAAGAATGAGGTCAAAAAACCCTGGACTCATTTATTCTGAAAATGAAATGTTGAATTATAAACTTCAACACAATCCATACTGAAGCTGTTGTCAAATCAGCAGAGGAGATTATACCATGCAATTGGCTCGTAAATTCGTTTTAAAATTCTGTGTTTTTGTATCCTTAGTCCTGTTCTGCTCGGGTGTACTGACCACTTCATTTTTCCCAGCACAAGCCCTGAGTTTAAACAGTTCTTCTTCTATATTAGCGACTAATTCTTCAATGGTAGACAATGTACTCGGAGGGGGTACAACAAATACAATTGAAGGTCAAGCTCGCCAAAAAATGGGAGCAGCACAACAAACCATGAAAGAAGCTCAAGCCAAAGCCGAAGGTACACTCAAACAAGCTCAAGGAAAAGCACAGGAAAACGTCGGTGACATCCAACGCCAAAGCCGTGAAGCCCAGTCCGATCTCGACAGAGCTTCTGATAATGTCGTTGATGCGGTTAAAGATTTCTTCGGACAGTCAAACCAATAAATAATCGGTTTTAGTCTGAACTTATGACTTGATGAAATTTCCCAGGTTAAAGCCTGGGATTTTAGTTGAATAGTGATGGGAAATAATCGGAGGATCAAACGGATAATGAAAGGGTTAAAAGGAAAAAATGTATTAATCACCGGAGCCACTTCGGGAATAGGACAGGCGATCGCCGTTCGCTTTGCAACAGAAGGGGCTAATGTGGCAATTAATTATCGGGGAAATCCTGAAAAAGTAGAAGATACAGAAGAAATGATCGCTCAAGTTTGCGATCAAATTCGCGGCTGTGGCGGTAAAGATGTCCCCGTTGAAGGAGATGTTTCTAACGAGCAAGATATTATCAGGATGTGTAATGAAGTTGTCGAAAAATTGGGCAGTTTAGATATTTTAATTAATAATGCCGGGATGCAAATTGCTGAACCTTCCGACCAAGTGAAAACGGAAGACTTTGACCAAGTGATTTCGGTCAATCTGCGCGGTGCTTTTTTGTGTTCTCGCGAAGCCATTAAACATTTTTTAAAGCAGAATACGGGAGGTGTTATCCTGAATATTTCCAGCGTCCATGAAATTATTCCCCGACCGCAATATGCGAGTTATTCTATCAGTAAAGGGGGAATGGGAAATCTCACCAAAACTCTGGCTTTAGAATATGCAAGACAAGGAATTCGAGTTAATTCTGTTGCACCGGGTGCCACAGCAACGCCGATTAATTCTTGGACGGAAGATGAGGAGAAACGAAAAGAAGTTGAACAGCATATTCCGATGGGACGAGTTGGAACCTCTGAAGAAATGGCTGCAATTACGGCTTTTTTGGCTTCTGATGATGCGGCTTATATTACGGGTCAAACCCTTTATGTTGACGGTGGACTAACCCTTTATCCAGACTTTATGAAAGCTTGGTCAGCCGGAGAATAGGTGATTAAAAAATTTGTCTTCTTTTGAATGCCGGGTTTCGGGAAGAAATCCGGTTTCTTTTGTTTTGTTTAAGAAATATATCCCTAGAAGGAAGAAAAGATCCTTAAATTTATCTAAAATAAAATCTATAAATTATAGGTAATAGATGATGCCTAAACGTCAAGTAAGTGAGGATGTGATTCAGTATGGGATACTTAAATCAGCCTGTATTCAAAATTTTAATGTGGATAGTTGCCGAAATTTTGCTTAATTTTATTGGTCTGGATGACTTGGCTGACTACGGTGAGTTTATTTTTGAGAGAAAGGTTCATATTCCCGAAACATTAATCGTTGAAGTCACTATCGAAGATCACGTTAACTTTTGGAATCATTCCAACAACCGCATTCCCGGTTTTCGGGTTTAAAGCAAATAATATTGATAAGTTGGCTTAATCTATCTGATTAATATAATCCATTCCTTTACAGATCTTTTAAATTTATCCAAATTCTCTTTACACAAGGGTAGGTAATGTAAAACTTGGGGAGTTTTACTGGAACATACAGAACGTTATAGGCTAAGATGCACAACTGTAGCCTTCATCTCAACTACTCAAAATCTCGTTAGAGTTAGGAGATTATTTTATGACTACTCTCAAACCGTTGTGCATCGCATTAACGGGAACTTTGGCTTTGTCTATCCCCTTTCAACAAGCACAAGCGGCGACTTTCTTTGGAGATGTCGATGATCAACCTGTTGAAACTGAGGTTGAGGTAGAATTAACTTCAGGCAACAACATGATTTTAGATCCCGATTTTGATCTAGATAGTCTTATAATTGAGCCGGCTGACGATCCCGAAAATGGGATAGAGTTAGTTACAAGCAATAACTTTGTTTATGCGGAACCGGAAGTCGCCGAAGAAATTCCCGAACCTTCAACTTTACTTGGTTTATTGTTTGTTGGTTTATTCTCGAAATTCGCTTGGAAAAAACAATAATAACTCCTAAAAAACCCGGTTTCTTCGAGAAACCGGGTTTTTAAAAACTGCTAAAAACCGGGCGATAGATACTTAAAGTTGGGCGATCGCTTGCGAAATTCCCTCGGAGTCGCAGATAAACCCAAAACATTGGTTAACATTATAAATCGTCGCTTGCCAACAATATTCAGGAGAAGTGGTTGCGGTGCAGTCTTTGACTAAAATACAGTCATAGCCCAAAAAATTGGCATCTTGCAACGTCGCCATCACACATTGATCCGCATTAACTCCGGCAAAAAATAACGTGGTTTTGGCTAAATTTCTTAAAATACTATCAAGCGGCGTATCCCAAAACCCACTCATGCGATACTTATCCACCCGAATATCTTGGGGTTTGGGTTCGAGTTCATCCACAACCGTCGCCGCCCAACTTCCTGCTTCTAAAACCGGTGAATTATTTTTTGGTAAGGGAGCGCCCAAACCCACACCATCTCCTGTAGGATTATAAACATGGAGTGTCGCCGGACTAATATTGAGTAAATCAGGCCGATTTCCCCAGTTAACCCAAATGACCGGAACATTTGCCGATCGCAATACGGGGAGAAGGTTCTGCAACGGTTCAATGGGTTGACGGGCGGGTGTAACATCGACTCCGATATGACTTAACCAACCGTCTGGATGACAGAAATCATTCTGCATATCAATCACTAAAATAGCGGTTTTAGCTAAGTCTAGTCGCAGCGTTTTGGTTTCTGTGGCGAGGGTGATCGGTTGCGGTTCAACAACCGGACGAGTCAGATCCGCGATCGCATCCGTCACACCCCAAGCGTTGGGAGGAATACCTAAAGTTCGCAAAGAAGGGGAATTCATTGGGATGTCAATGCCCTAAGTTTACCGAAGTTTGCACTCTATTTTAAAGGATTATTGCCGCGATTAATTGTTTGACAATTGGGGAGATTTTCAGTAGAATCAAAGGCAAAGCTTATCAGGGCTAACTCGCCCTTATT
Organism: Lyngbya sp.; assembly: GCA_035285085.1. Lineage (GTDB taxonomy): Bacteria > Cyanobacteriota > Cyanobacteriia > Cyanobacteriales > Microcoleaceae > Capilliphycus. Next base: position 54,391 of record JAYKHV010000063.1, read on the forward strand.
CTTGATTATTTATTCAATCAACCGTTCAAAAACCCAACCTTTGCCTAAGGTTCCCCATTAATAAATCCTTGGGCTTTATTCCACACGGTTTCCCCAACCTGTCGCCCGAGTTTACGTCCGTTTAAGTCAGCATCGCGAAAATGAATCCCGCCATATAACCGAGAAATACCCGCTTGATCGGCAGCTTCAGAAAACGTCGCCCAAAAAAGAGTTATCTCTTCAGTGGGGGTAATACCGGGTTCAAAGCGGGAACTACCGACAGGGGCGAGATAGGAAGCCTCAAAGCGATCGCTTCCGGTATACCGTTTTAACACTTCGGCGGCGGCGGCGCTGTAGCTGCTGTGTCCGGAGACATATTCAGGAAACGGGGGAGTCGGATCGTTCAGGCGTTGGTAGCAGGGCTGTTTCATTCTCAGTTAAAAATTGCCGGGGGTTCGGGGGGTGATGGGGGGATGGGGAGGTGGGGAGAGGACTTTTTTCCGATGAAAAATAGCTTTTTGTTAATAAAAATTCCCCCCATCT
>JAYKHV010000064.1:0-81439 GCA_035285085.1 Lyngbya sp.
AGATGGGGGGAATTTTTATTAACAAAAAGCTATTTTTCATCGGAAAAAAGTCCTCTCCCCACCTCCCCATCCCCCCATCACCCCCCGAACCCCCGGCAATTTTTAACTGAGAATGAAACAGCCCTGCCTTAATAAGAGGGGTGGCGAAGACGGGGGGATAAATTTTTAGGCTTTGATTTTAGCTTCCCCAATGGGTGCGGTTGTGGAAACCATCGCCGCCATCAACTGTTCAACAACGACATGAAAGGGTAGTCTATGAATATCTGAACGTTCATTACAAGCCAATTCAGCCGCCCGTTTTAACTCGGTTAACGTGACATTTTCTAAGCCCAAATGGTTTAAAGTTTGCGGTAAACCAATGTCGCCATAGAACTTGAGCAATTGCTGTCTGGCGGCGGCTGCGAGTTGGTTGCCTTGCAGCATTTCTTCCAGGCGCAGTTGTACCAAAATACCAAAAGCGACTTTCTCTCCGTGCAGTGTACCATGAGTAGCGCTCACATGAGTTAACCCGTTGTGAACGGCGTGGGCGGCGACGGTGCGACATTGGGCGCCGCCGATTCCGCCAATGACTCCCGCGAGTAATACGGTGGCGTCTACGACTTCCCGCCAAGTTTCGCCTCCGGGTTCTTGTAGGGCGATCAGGGATTTTTGGAGTAAGATATCTCGCAGGACTCTAGCTTGTTGAACTGCGGCGATGAGTAGGGTTTGTTCGGAATGTCCGCTACTGACTGAGGCTTCGTACCACTTGGCGATCGCATCTCCAATTCCGGCTACCAGGGTACGTTGGGGGGCGGTTTGGATTAAACTGTAGTCGAGGATGAGCAGATCGGGGCATTTGGCTAGGGGTACGTCGTACAAGAAGGCGCCTTCGTTGGAGTAGACGTTAGAAAGTGCCGTCCAAGCCGCACAGGTCGCCCCAGATGTGGGAATTGTTGCGATCGGAAGTTCACAGGTATGGGCGAGAAGTTTGGCGGTGTCGAGGGCTTTTCCGCCGCCGATTCCGATGATTGAGTCAGCTTGATGGGCTTTGATTTTTTCCTGCAATTTCCCCAGGCTGGCTTCGCTACAGTCGGGCGCGTAGCTGGCGGAGGCAAATTTGAGGTGATGCTGTTTGAAGACGGGTTCTAGGGTCGTTTGGGCTACGCTGAGACTGCGATCGCCCCCGACGAGTAAAGGACGTTTTCCCAATTTCGCGATCGCCTCTCCTGCTTGTGCGATGGCGTGAGTTCCCCGCAGCACTTGGGCTGGTGCGATGTTGAGAGAGAGAATACTTGAGGTTTGGGTATCACTGGCCGTGCTAGGAGAGGATGATTGACGCATAGGGACTCCTCAATGAAGATGCTAAGTCTCCTAAGATAGCGCATTCTCCCGTTCGCTTCAATACCCCAGAGCCAGATCTTAGGGAAATTAATTTTTTTATAAGCAAAAAATCCTCTGTTTCAAAATACCTTACTTTTTTCACAAATTACCAGCATTTGCCAATAGTCGATTTTGGACTATTCAAAGATCGACTATACCCTTTTGTTTATAGGAACATAAAGGGTATGAAAAAATCTGTCTTTTCAGAAGACTATAAATGCTTCCTCAAACTGCTTCGTGAAATACGAGAACGTGCTGGACTTACTCAAGAAGAAATAGCTGAACGACTTGAAACCACTCAATCAATTATTAGTAAATGTGAACGGGGTGAGCGGAGACTTGATATCGTTGAGTTGAAGGCTTGGTGTCAAGCACTTGATATTCCCCTTTCTGTTTTTATTGCTGAGTTTGAAAAAGCTCTTAATAAAGGGGATAAGTCATCATGCAGGAAATTATAGATCAACTCATCGCATCTGAGCGTTTCAGTATTAAAGCCCTTTATGAAAGCGTTTGGTCTATTTTCTCTAGTAATGAAGTAATTATTGATAGTATAAACCTGTTGAGGAATCAATTCAGTCAAAGCCAATACAAAAAGCTTGGTTATGGAATCCTCCGCCATGCTTTTTTAATTGAACTGGTTAAGATTCCGGGGATTGATTCAACTAAGTTTCGTACTCGGTGGTACTCGCAACTTAGAGGAGATCCAAGAGAATGTTCTTTTGAAGAATGTCTGGAAATTGCTCAGAATCTTGTTTTAAACCTTACCCATAGTTGGCTGAGTGACCCGGAAAATTTGGAAGTGTTAAATCTATTTTTAAACTCTAGTATTATTCCCTATGAATTACCCATTGATTATCTAGAACGACCTAAAATTGATGATACAGTTACCCAAATTCACCGAAAAGGTAATCTAGCCTGGATTGTTGATGAAAATGTTATCAGGACGGTTAAATTGCGACAGTATCTTATCAATTCAAAAACCAGTCCTGATGCTAAGTTTTTCAAGAAAGTGCTTGATGACAAAATTAAGGTTAAAACATACCTAACAGATCGAGTTTTAACGGGTATTCATAAAACCAACCGGGAGAAACGATGGGAAACTCACCCTCGCTCAGTTCATTTTGCTCTCAGACGGGTTTGTATAGCCATTGAATATGAATTAATTACACAACTTTGTGCATTTGATGGTTTTCCAGAGCATTTCCGAAAGATGCTTCAAGATCAAGAAATTCTTCCTGTAGAAATGAAAGTCTCACGATGTCCGATCACATTAGAACCTCTTAGTTTTGAAGAATTTAGAGATGAATTAATGAACCCCAAACATGGAAAATCAAACTTCCAAGTTGGTCATCTCAACCCGCTTAAATTTGATGATCCAAACAGTCTTGTATCGGGTCATGTTCCCGGAAATATAAGTTGGATATCTGCTGATGGAAACAGAATTCAAGGTAGCATGAGCCTCGAAGATGTGAGAAATCTGTTAGTGCGTATTGCTCACAACTACGAAAATGAAGGCTGGGCATAATAAATTAATTATACTGTAATTATTATACTCTAATTATTCTCCTGCTACTGCTAATCTAGCTTTTTTCGCGAGTTCTCTCGCTTCAACACGGTCACTAACTGCTTTGGCGACCATTTCTGTAATTTCATTGCAAAGTTTATCGGATTTGGGAATAGGGAGAATCAGTTCATTAATTCTTTCACCCAGACTATCAATAATATCTTGGGTGAATTGTTTAGATTTGACTTGACGTTGAACAACAGGTGAGCTTAAAACAGCCAGTAAAAGAAATGGATTTAAACCCAAGCTATTCGGCATCACACGAATTTTATACAAATGGCTCTGATAAACAATTTCACAATCATATTGGGTGACAATTGCACAAGTTCCAATTAAATAGGAGCCATCTTTTACCATTAAAATATCATTGACCTGAACATCTTGCTTTTTCTTTAAATTTTCAAAAAAGTGTCGGGCAACACCGTGTTTTGGATCGGCTTTGAGTTCCCAATTGCTAATATCTGAAGTGCGGATAAATGGAATATCGCCAGTTCCATAAGCAAGCTTACCGAGTTCGTCTCCCGTCGAAACTTTTAGCACTCCGTCTCGAACCAATTGACCAAAGTTCACCAAGTTATGAGTTTTTTCTAAAGAAATTAAGTTCTCATCAACTTGAGGATCGTAATATCTAGGACACAAAACATTTGATTGTATTGCATCAATATCGATCAGAAAACCCAGACTAGACTGATTAAAAGATTTATGATTCTTGAGGAGTTGCAAATGCTCTCCGATAGTTGGTAGATCGTTATTGGCAATTTGTTTTGCACGAGAATCTTGGCCGCACCACTTGGCTTCAGCCATGAATATTTGCCTTTCTTCTTCGGTTTCATTGCCTTTTTTTTCAGCTACTAAAATGCAGGTTTTTGTATGAGTTCCCCCTTTTCCTGACGTTTTAAATAATGCTTCTGGCATACCAATTACAGCTTGAATATGACTTTGCTCTAAAAGATATTCAACAACATATCTATAGGATTTATTTGATAAAATACTTTCGGGAAGAATAATACCCATTCTGCCGCCAACCTTCAATAGAGAAAGGCATCGTTCAACAAAAAGAACCTGTGGAGGGACTTTACTTTTTACTTGTGTTGTCGGACTCCATTTGTCAAGTGCTGGATAAAATTTCCATTTTCGAGCCAATTGAAATGTTTCTAAAACTTCAGGTTGAGCGGCGACAATGTTAACGCCAAAAGGAGGATTGGCTAAAACAATATCAAAACCTTCAGTTTCCGCTTTTTCTCGCAGGGATAAAAGACTATTATTGAATGCAAGACTATCACCACATAAAATATTGGGATGTCCGCCTGTTAAAAGTGAAACATGAAGTTTGGCAAGATTAACCAAATATTCATCTTTGTCAATGCCAAAAAAGGTATCTGTGGCAAACTTAGAAATTGCTTCCATAGAAAACCCTTTTTCAATCCAGTAACGAACTACCGAAGTTAAAAAACCTCCGGCACCGCAAGCCGGATCAATAATTGATTCCCCCGGTTTGGGATCGACTGCTTTCACTAACAAATCGGTAACAGAACGAGGAGTAAAAAATTGACCGGAGCGACTTCGTGATTCGCTACCGACAAACACTTCAAAAGCATCACCAATTGGATCGCTCGTAGCATCAATAAGCGAAAAAGAACAATTGGTCATCACCATGTAAATTGTTTCAGGATCTAAAATAATTTCGGACTGCGAAGTGTAAATATCTGGAAAATCTTCTCGAACTTTTGCAAATATACCTCGAATTGTTTTTGTGTAGTCTATGGAACTTGTCTCAATTTTGAGGGGCGGAACAAGTTCTAGTTCGATATAAAGCTTGCAGAATAGACATTTAAGCAGTTCGTCTAATAAGGTTTCATCACGAGTTGCACCCACAAATTGTCCGGCTAAGTAGTTGCGAAGGCTTCTAAAAATTTCCTTTGGTGTCCCTACTCCCGGAATGAGTACAAGTTGTCTAACATCGGATTGGGTTGAACGCTTTGGCATGATATGTCTACATGATCTGTTTCTGAATAATAACAAAACATCTCCATAATTATATAGGGCTGTGTACGGGAAGATTGATGTTTCTCACCAATAATCTCTATCAACCCGCCCCACTCCGACAAATAATCTGTTAGAAACTTACCTCGGTAATCAACTCAAATTAACGGGGCGGGTTTCTTAATATTGTTTCTGGGATAAACAAATCAATTTGAAACCGCCCCTATGCTAAGTCACTTAAAAAATAGATCCGATAGTTTTAGCGATGTTTTTAACGGCTTTTTTACCTGCTTTAGCTGAGTTTGTAGAAATTTCATAGACTCCCTTACCTATATTTTTACTGTGATAATCAATAAAATTATTTCCTTCTTTTAACATATGAGCGGGAAATTTACTAATCTGATAACTTTTAAATTTACCCGTAGTTACCCAACGCGCCCAGTGTTCACAATTAAATTTTAAAATATCATATCGTTTTTTATGATGATGCTTTTCGGCAGATTTATAAATCGCTTCAGCAATCTTATCTTTTGATAGATGGTGTACCTTCTTGGCTTTACGATAATATTTCCAGTTAATCTTATGAACTTTGATTTCTCCCTTGCCTTGAGTTTTCCCGCTAATAGATTCCCACATTAAGGCTTGGTTATCATTCAAACGAACCGCATAATGAACCATTGAAACTAATACTTTATCTCGATGGTACAATAAGCGACCAAACTTAGGATGATCTCGATACTTATCAATGAGCTTCTGAATTTCTTGTGCTTTCATAGTCTACTTTTATCTTGATTTTATGCTAAAATTAACTTCGGAACAATTCAGACTAATAAATTGTTGCTGAGAATTACCAAATCACTATAGACAACTCTCAGCAGAGATCGCATATTTAAACGCAAAACTCTAAAGATTTTTACCAAACCAACTCGCTACTTGAGATTGAGCCGCTTGTTCAATATCAGGAGTAATAGCTGAACCAACCGCAGCTATTGCAGTGAACATAGCAGTAATGTCATCTCCAAAACCAAAACCTGGTATGAGATCCGGTATTAAATCAATGGGAAGAATAAAATATCCCAATGCTCCTACTGCTATACCTTTATAGCTTAAAGGTATATTTTTAGATTTTGAAGTTAGGTAAAGAAGCAAAGCATTATAGATAACCTTATGACCTGCCAATACCATAAAATTCTTGATTTTATGCGTAAAATTTTCATCGGAATAGTGTACGGAGTTATTGAGAATAGCATTTGGATCTTCCGTTATATTCAGAAGGTCAGGATCATTCACTTCTTTTTTTTGAAAGTTGAAATTATTTTTAGGATTAACCGTGAATTCCTTGCCGCCCACATCAATATTTTGAGCCGCAATTTTCTTCATTTGATAGACAAAATCTTTAAGCTCTTGAAATTTACGATCGCTCACTTTGAGCCGAGCTTTAGCCAGCTTAATTGCTTTACTTTCTTCTTTAGAGATGCCCTTAGTAGCCAAAGCAATTTCTATCAAGTAAAGTATTAGACGCTCTTTGACTACAGCAGTTGTTGTCGAAAGTTTGTTTAAGCAAGTTTCTAAGTCTGGTGGTAAAATTAGATATGACTGTAGTTGACGTTTTGTTACTTCAGATAATGAGTCAAGGTTGATTAAATTAATAATTAACTTAACTTCTTCAGGATCAACTGAACCATCCGCAGCAGCCATAGCAAAAAGCGCACCATAGAAAGCTAAACTTTCTTGTTCGGATAAATTTAATGCGCTTGACTTTGAAGTATTAGGAGTTTCATCTGTAATAGATTCTGGTTTTGTTTGGACAGATGAACGTCCTTTGCTGAATAAACCCATATTTTCTCCTAGAGGTAGAGGGTGTTAAATTTTTCAAATCTCTACATCTAGCTTAAGTGGAAAATCCAAGATTGAACAGCGTGGAATTACTGATATTTGATAATTTTTTGAAGTGCTTAAATTCGGTTTGGTCTCAGTGAAAATACGGAGAGTTTTCAGACAAATGCGATCTACTGTAATTTTATTGTATTCTGAACCGCGTTAAATCCCCGGCTTCTTCAAACAACCGGGGATTTTATCTAGAAAGATTTGAAAACTCTATCCTTTATTTTTAAGTAACATTACCCGAATCACTTCATGGGCAGTTTCTTCGGAGATTTGAAGGGCATTGTACAAATCGGTTAATAAAGATTCTTCTTCATCAGTAACTTCACCATCTGCTAAAATTAAGTCAGTGGCAACAGCAAAGATTGTACCGTGTAGTTCATAGGGAAGAGTTTTGATTGCTTGATTAAGGAATGCTTCAGCCCCCTGACGACGCATCATTCCCGCAAGTTTATCAAACATTCGGATCATAACTTCCGACGGATAACTACGGAAAAGGTGCATTCGGTTTAGTAATGGAATTAATACACTCACTTCAGAATCAGAAATATAACCATCGGCTGCAACAACTGCTAATGCAATACCTGCAAAAGCTTCAGCCGGACTCATAGTAATATCAGTTTTGAGACTTCCCAATGAACCTGCTTTACCAAATAAACCCATGTTATCTCCTAAATGTAGAAGGTGTTAAATTTTTCAAATCTCTACATCTAGCTTAAGTGGAAAATCCAAGATTGAACAGCGTGGAATTACTGATATTTGATAATTTTTTGAAGTGCTTAAATTGGGTTCGGTGTCCGTGAAAATACGGAGAGTTTTCAGACAAATGCGATCTACTGTAATTTGACTGTATTCTTAACGGTTTTAAATCCCCAAATTAGGTTAAACTGATAACAAAGACAGTATACTCTTTTATTTATGAGCGATCGCGACATCATTACTATTGAGTCAGGTAAGCGGGGTGGAAAACCCTGTATTAGACGAATGCGTATCACTGTTTACGATGTTTTGGGTTGGCTAGCTTCGGGAATATCTCACAGTGAAATTTTAGATGATTTTCCCGAATTAACAGAAGAAGATATCAGAGCGTGTTTGGAGTTTGCTGCGGATCGAGAACGTCGTTAAACGGTTGTGGTGAAGTAATTGTCAATTGTTAATTGTTAATTCTTGAATTTTTTAAATATTAGTGTCAAGCAAATACCTACCACTCATTGAGGTCAACCTGTTCACAACCTTGCTCAATTTCCTCTTGCATCAATTGCAAGTCATGGGGGTGAATTGTACCTGCAAACTGCAATAGCTGTTGACCGGGAACCCCTCGAATTTTAGAAGCAGCCAAACGGCGTCCAAACTCAAGAACTTGCCATTGCAAAGGTTGGGGCATGGCTCTTAATTGCTCAACAACTTGATCGATGATGGATACAGTCATATTTTTCCCAATAAGGATTAATCCTCTTTAATCATATCATCCGAATGAGACAAAGATTGCGATCGCCTTTGATATTCTCATCCGGATGAATAGGAAACCCCGAAAATTTAATGAGTTAAAACTGCAACTCTAAGAGATTAGAATTAATCCCTTGAACGAATAGCTACACAGGCAAGAATATCTCGAATAGAGTTAATCAGCAATGGGCGACCGTAGGGGCGAGGAATGCGAATTCCGTTGGGTTGTATTGCGGGGTTGTGCAGATGGTTTAAATAGCTGTTGGGGTCTTGTTTAACTAAACCAATTAGCGTCTCCGCAACAATACTACTCCCCAAAGCTCCTAAGGTATTTCCCCCAGTTTGTAATGCGGCTTCTTTGAGAATATAATACCATAACGGTGTTCGGTTTCCAAACCCGCCATATTCCAGCGCTTGCTTCAATTTTTCATTGGGTTCTTTATCAACTAAATCTTCTGTTGTTAGCGGTTGAAAACCAAAGGCTTTAGCCATTTTTTGTCCGGTGGGTAAACTCAATGAATAACCTCTAACTAGGTTTCGTTGAGCTAAATGAGACATGAAAGTATTCGCCCTGGCTCCATCGAGTTGAAGGTCGAATAACCCTTTAGAAATTTGAGGATCGATTTTACGAGCAAAGTTGGGAATGGGTTCATTCCGTGCAAATTGAACAAAATTTTGCCAGTCAATACTAAACTGTTTCTTCAGTTGGTAATTGTTACCGTTTTTTTCCAACAAATCTGACTCTGGAGGTCTCTCTCTTGAAACCCCCAAGAGGTTCATAATTTTAACTTGAGATTGACGATTAAGTTGATAAAACGGACGAATCATCGAGTGACCAAACCGAAATCCCGCAACGGAAAATTCTAAGGGCATAAATACCGAATTTCCACTAAACCCAGGACGATAAAAACGCGGCCCGTTCAGCAAAATGTCATCGACAATATTGGGTTCACAAACGGCTCGAAGATAGTCATTGATGACAATATATTGATAACACCAACGCACCAACTGACGAGCATAAGTATACCGAGTTTGGGGTGATAAATGCTGCGGTAAACTACTCGCAATTACATTATGAAACTTTAAAAAAGCAGCGTGGAGTTGACTAATAATGACGTTTTCATCATTACGCATATCCGCAATTTTTGCCGTTCGTCCAACCCGAGGTAAATCTATAAAATCGCCCAATTCTTGAACTTTTAACAGTAAGCTTTCGTCCTCATAAAGAAACTGAGCTTCTGTATTTGCTCCAACTTTTCCGCCCGGTATTAATGCTGGTCCGTCACCATAAACACTATCGAGATCCAGTTGAGGACGCCGCCCATTTTTGAGCTTATTGATAATAACTTCCGGGTCGGTTGGTAGGAGCGCACTGTTGACATCATCGCCATTATTAATCACACTAATTTCTGTTTCCCTATCCGTTCGAGCGGTAATATCGTGATCAATAAATTGACCCAAATAGGTAAAAACAGAAGGAATATTAGAGTTAAATTTCTTGATTTCTTGACCGGGTTTTCCCAAGTCAGCCATCGCATCCCCAAGCCTTTTCAAAGCGGGAATTGTACTGTCGGCTACGGGTAATTTATTTTCCTCTGTATTTTCCCCAATTACCAAGTCGGGGAACATATAACCAAACGGCGTACTGAATAAAATTTCTTCGGGTTCTTCCCTTCTCTCTTTTGCTTGTGGGTTAACTCCCCCGGCGTGACTGATATTTTTTAGCATTGACTATTTTTCAATTAGGACACAAAAGATTTATGTCTCATTTTAAGGAATTTTCGTTAAATAGCAATTCGCTTTTTTGTGTGTCACTCATTTGGGGGACACGGTAAAAATAGCTTGTTTGTTGCTGCGCTTCATCGCTAAAAAAAGGGCTGCCCTACAACAAAATAGATATCGTTGTTGCGATTTCTCGCTAAAAAAAGGGCTGCCCTACAACGAAATAGATAATTATTCGTTCGTTGCTGCGCTTCAGCACCAAACCAAGAGGGCGCCCATCCCTACAACCAACTAGGTAATTCTTAACTAATTTCCCCGCAATTTTGCGGTATTTTCCACTAAACTTTGGGCAAATCCATCAAAGCGTTGAGATAGCTTTTCATCGAGTAACTTTCCTTCTTCGTTAAAAGCACTCCAAGCTTGACCAATGGCAATTTGTTCGGGAATAACCCAAGCGTGAACCCATCGCATAATTAATCTCAGGTCATTCAAAGCATTACTATTCGCCTGACCCCCCAACACACTAATTAAACCCGCAACTTTATCTTCTAAATGTTCAAAACTCATTAAATCTAACGCATTTTTAATCACACCACTCACACTCCCGTGATATTCTGGTGTTGCTAAAATTAACCCATCCGCTTGTTTAACGGTTTCTCGCAATTTCTCGACGTCGGGATAGTCGGGATATTCTTTCCCCCCATCACAAAACGGAAGCCGCATCTGGCGCAAGTCTAATATTTCCACTTCCGCACCCAAAGCCTCTACCCGTTGCGCTGCATTTATTAACGCTTGCTGACTGTAGGACTCTGAACGCAGACTCCCACCAATTCCTACAATTTTTACCATAATATTGTCCAAAACCCAGTTACTAAGTCGTACTCATTCCGACTACGTTTAATATAACACAAAAATTAACCTCGCAAGTTCGTTGTAGCGCTTTAGCACCTTGGCGGTGTCAGAAGAAGTCAGAAGTCGGAAGTCAGAAGTCAGAAGTGATGAATTATGAATTTCCCCCACCTCCTGCGCCTCCTCACCTCCCCATCACCCTACCTTCCCAACTCCCTAACTGGTGAGGTGTAAAACTCGCCCTTAAGCTTCTGGTAAGTTTAAGCAAAATCTCTAAAATAGACCTCTATCGGACAACAGAAAAATTCTCCGGTTGCTGTCCCTCAGGCGAGATAAATTTAAGTTAAACTCACCATAAATAAAACAAAGTCTAAACCTCTAAACGGGACGTGTCTCTGATAAAAGCCTATCATATCGTGTTTTGTAATTGATCAACCGAAAGAAAAACTGGACATATTTGGTAAATATTACTATAATTAACTCAAGATAGAACCAAGGAGTCATCCCATGAGAACCAAGCCCGAACGTCCGTCCTCAACTCTCGAAGAAACGATCAACGAAGACCAACAACTCGCCCTCACCTCGGAAGACTACAACCTGTTAACCGACCTGTACGAGTTGACAATGGCGGCTTGTTATGCAGGGGAACAACTCGATCAACAGTGGGCGAGTTTTGAACTGTTTACTCGCAAACTCCCCGAAAACTACGGCTATTTAATTGCAATGGGACTCGCCCAAGCCTTAGACTTTTTAGAGCATTTTCATTTCAGCAGCACTCAAATAGAAGCATTGCGATCGCTGAAAATCTTCTCCAACGCCCCCGAAAAGTTTTGGTCGCTATTAGAAAATGCCAAATTTACCGGAAACGTTTGGGCTGTCCCCGAAGGCACCGCCATTTTCCCCAATGAGCCCTTTTTGCGTGTAGAAGCCCCGTTGTGGCAAGCTCAAATTATAGAAACCTTTCTCCTTAATACCATAAACTATCAGACCTTAATCGCCACTCGTGCGGCGCGTCTGCGCGATGTAGCCGGGTCAAACGTCAATTTATTAGAATTTGGCACCCGACGAGCCTTTAGCCCTCAAGCGTCTGTCTGGGCGGTGAGAGCGGCTTTGGCTGCGGGACTGAATTCGACCTCTAACGTGTTGGCGGCGTTAAAATTGGGTCGCGAACCGGTGGGAACAATGGCGCATTCGTTGGTAATGGCGTTGGGGGCTTTAGAAGGGGGAGAAGATGAAGCGTTTGCGGCGTTTAATCGTCATTTTCCGGGTTCTACACTGTTAATTGATACTTATGATACCGTAGAAGCGGCGCGTCGGTTGGCGGAGAAAATTAAACAGGGGGAAATGAATGTAAAAGGAGTACGATTAGATTCGGGAGATTTAGCTAAATTATCTAAACAGGTGCGATCACTTTTACCGGGGGTTTCTATTTTTGCCAGTGGAGATATTGATGAATATGAAATTGCCCGACTGAAGGCTGAAAATGCAGAAATTGATGGTTATGGACTGGGAACAAAATTGGTGAGCGGAAGTCCGGTTAATGGGGTTTATAAGTTGGTGGAAGTTGACGGTCATCCGGTGATGAAAAAATCGAGCGGGAAGGGAACTTATCCGGGTCGAAAACAAATTATTCGCACGTTTAAACAGGGGGAAGTTCAAAGCGACTGTTTGGTTTTGATGGATGAAGAAAGACCGGAGATAGAGTCGGGAAATGGTCACTCGGTTTCTCAGGTGGAATTAATGCAGCTTGTGGTTAAACAGGGTGAACGGATGCTTTCTCCCGAACCGTTGGAGACTATTGCAAAACGAACTGCGGCTTCTGTGGCGAGTCTTTCTCCTGAAATTCGACGTTTAGAGAATCCGATTTCTTTTGAGGTGGAAGTTTCCGAGGCGTTGGGGGAATTAACCGAACGGGTTCGTCAGAAACTTTAAATATTTATCGTGGTTTTTCAAATTGAAGTTGAATGATCAAGTGGAGGTGCTGTTTTCAGATGCCTCCTCATTCTAATTTTGAGAGAAAACGTAAGATGAGTTTACCTGCGGTTTTAAATATTGCTCTCGGTTTGTTTTTTGTTTATTTGCTTTTGAGTTTGTTTGTTTCGGATATCCAAGAACTGTTGGCAACTTTGTTTTGGGATAGTCGGGCTAAAAATTTATACGGTTCGATTTGTTCGATTTTGGGCGAAAAGATGGCAGAGTTTTTATATACTCATCCTTTGATTAAGTCTTTGAAAGATTATAAAGTCGAACGGGGAAAGAACTTTATCGGCCCCTCGTATATTCCCAATAATATTTTTGCGATTGCTTTAATTGATAATATTCTCGAACAATCTTCTGTTAACTCCAATATTGCAAATTTACAGTCAGAACAGTTTATTGAAGCGTTGAATTCATCTTCGATTCAACAAATATTACCGTTAGAGGTGATTAAATTGTTTAAGGTTTTGGCGGTGAGAGCGGAGTTAAAACAAAATCAGTTTGGCAGTTATTTAGAAGCGTTGGAAGCCGAAATAATGAATTGGTTTTCTCAGGCGATGGATAGAACGTCTGGAGTTTATAAGCGTCAGGTGAAACGGAAGACATTATTTTTAGGATTTCTGTTTGCTGTGATTTTAAACGCCGATACTTTAAATATTGCCACTCGTTTATACAAAGAACCGTTTTTACAAGTTCAGTTGGTTCAAGAAATCAATCAATTTTATCAAAGTCAGACTTCCCCATCTGCCGATGAACCTGTAGAACCCTCCGAACAACAATTTTCCTCGACTCCGACTCAAGATTTAAGTCGATTAATCGTTAATTTTTCATCTTTACCTATGGGATGGACTCGGGAAAATTTAAACGAACAATTTGATTTAAAACAGGAGATAACTCCGACGACAGGAGAACTTCAGGCGTGGGAAATTAGTTTTGAAATTGCTCAAGCTATACTCGGATGGATATTGACTGCGATCGCAATTTCTATGGGAGCATCTTTCTGGTTTGATTTACTCAAAAAAATAATTAACGTGCGAAATACAGGCGAACAATAACAGTGAACAGTTTTCAGTGACCAGTGACCAGTTTTTTCAGGGAACAGGGAACAGGGAACGGGGAACAGGCAAAAGGCAAAAGGCAATTCTAAACTTCTGACTTCTGACGACTGACATCACGACTCCTAACTCCCAACTCCCAACTCCCAACTCCCAACTCCCAACTCCCAACTCCCAACTCCCAACTCCCAACTCCCAACTCCCAACTCCTGTCTCCCAACTCCTGTCTCCTGACTTCTGACTCGGTGTCTCCTTTTTTCAATCGGGTTGCGTTAGAATCCTTGCAACTGATGTAGACTATGTACGGCGACCTCACAACTCACATGACTCAAACCAGATAGAGACGGTAGTATAAGGGGGAAATTTGGCATTTAAGCAAATGAGTTCAAAAGCTGAAACTGTCCTTAATAATGGCCAATACAAAATTGAGCGTGTATTGGGTCGAGGAGAGTATGGAATCACCTATAGCGCCTTTGATGTTCGTCGCCAGCAGATGGTGGCGCTGAAAACGGTGAATCCTAATTTACGCCATCATACCGACTTTGCTCAGTTTCAGCATCATTTCAAGGCAGTCGCTCGACGTCTAGGCCAATGTCAACACCCAAACCTGGTGAGGGTGTGGGAAGTGTTTGAAGACCGGGGCTTACCATTTATGGTAATGAACTATATTCCGGGTCAGCCTTTGATAGACTTGCTGTCGGCGGGTTCAAAATTACCGGTCACTCAAGCTATTCAATACATTCGTCAAATCGGCTCGGCTTTGACGGAGATTCATCAACAGGGTATCATTCACTGTAATCTTACCCCGGAAGTGATTGTCCGAGATCCACAGACCGATCAGGTGGTTGTCACCGATTTTGGGATCGCCACTCGGTTTACAGATGCCATCGCGCAACCTTATTTGGGAAGTCGTAGCCTATCGGGAGGATATGCGGCTCTAGAACAATACTTACCTCACGAACAGTTAACAACAGCCACCGACATCTACAGTTTGGCTGCAATTTTACAGTGTTTATTAACCGGTACGCCACCTTTAGAAGCGCCGTTGTGCTTGTCTGACGTCACAGAAACGTTGCTGAGTCCGTCTAAACCCAGTTTAAGACAACAGCGCCCCGATCTCAGTCCAACATTAGAGCGGGTGATCTTGTGGGGATTGGAGTTGGAACAGCCCACACGACCCCAAACCCCAGAGCAATGGTTGGCTTTTCTCCCGGAATTAGAAGATTATGCTGGAGTCGAAGCGATTATTGGTGATAGAAAATCTGATGATTCTCACTCCTGTTCGTCTTTAGAAGCCTCATCGGAGTCATTGTCTGAGGATGAAACCGGGAATGAACCATTGACTCCTGTGGCTAGATTTTCGTCAATTGCAGGGTTTGTTCCTTTCGTTTTTGTGATCACAGCAGTGTTATCCGGTTGTATCGGATTTTATTTAACGCGAGTTTATGGGGGAGTCAGCCTGCAAACGGGTATTTTCCAACCGGAAGAGTCTTTCAGTCAGCAATTTCCCGACTATGACCCCTCGAAGCCCGTATTTCAAGAGCCATCTGTTAAAAGTAAATTGATGATGGACTCTCTGTGGGGTGAAGATCAGCGAGATTTTGACTCTCGGAACTCCGATGTGGTCAACGGAAAAGAATCTCAAGCCCACATGGCTTCAGAGGAAGCCTGGATAGAAGATGAAGATTATGTAACGAGCGACTGGCAGACTGAGACGGCAGATTATGATACAGTTGCCTCTCCGCCCAGTTCTGTGGACGGTTATTATTCCGAGTCTCCGACCTCAACGACCGATTCCTATTCCTCGGATTCTTCTGTCTATTCTAGCGATCGCTATTATTCGGAGTATTCCCCGGATGAAAGCTATTCGAGTTCTTATTCATCCAACTCAGCCGACTATTCGGCTTCTGAGTATCCCCAGAGTTCCTACTCGACTTCGACTCCAACAACGACTAATGATTATCCCCCTCCCGTCACTCTAGAGTCGCCGAGTTATTCTTCTGAGTATCCGACGAGCGAGACCGACTCCAGTTCTTATCCCGGGTCGGTGGAGTCCAATGAATATGATTCTCGCCAACAGTCTCCTTCGTCTGAGGTTTATAATTCAGTAGAGACCGACTCGCAGTTGACACCGGAGTTGCCGACTTCCTCCGAACAACGATGGGAGAGTCAGCCTCTTCCGGGGAGTTCTTATTCCGATCCCGACTCAGAAACGGAGATCGAATATGACCTTCCCAGTGATTCGATCTCGATACCAAAATTTGAGACTCAATCCGAACTTCCCCGTTCTGAGTCGGCACCGGAGTTCACGCCTGCGGGTGCAACCTAAAATTAAGTTTTTGTAAGCGTTCGCGCTCAGAGATTTGAGGGGTTTTGTCGGTTCTCAATCCACCCAGACGAAAGTTAGCCATCGCTTTAGAAAAATGGTTCTGTTCAGTTTTGGGTTCAGTTTGATCCCAAACCTCAATTCACGGGATCGGTCTGGGTTAATTGCCTCCCTTTGTGGGAGTCAGCACGTTATAATTTGTTACGGAAGTTAGTAAAACTTTTTTATGAGTAAGCCAGCGGTTGATGCCTTTTTCGTAGGCCGAGCAGTTGCAGAAGGCCTTTACGAACAATTAGAAAACCTTTTTACCAATGCTCTGAGTGAACTGGGTAAATTTGATGCCGAACAAAGAGAGCGTCTGCGACAATTTACAGAACAAGTTCTAGAGCGAGCCAATCTTGAAGCTCAAATGACCTATGAGGGAACTACTACTTCTTCTTCCTACGGAAGTAGCCGAGGGAACTCTCAATCGATTGATTTGCAAGCTACTATCGATGAACTGCGAGCAGAAATCGCTGAACTGCGATCTGAACTGCAACGTTATCGCAATCGCAATCAGTAAGTCGATTTTAGACTGACCTGATTGATATGACCGATCAAACACGAAAATTACCGGAAACAAAACTTGGAAACGCGAGTGTCTGTTCCTCTTGATAACTCGACTTACCCCCAGCGACACGCCGAAGGTGTTGCTAACTCTTCCGTTGGAGCTACCAGTCGGAAGATACCTGGAGGTAAAGCCTATCGTTGGAATCGCAAAAACTACTCCCGTCAACGCCGTTTTGTTGACATCTGGACCTTTGTCCTGACTTGGTTAACTTGGTTATGGCTCGATAAACAGCAATGGAGCTATTGGGGAGGCTATACCGATGAAAAGAAGGATGCTCGACGCCGCGCTCAAGCGGTTTGGGTACGAGAAACGTTCTTAGATTTGGGGCCAACTTTTATTAAGCTTGGACAGTTGTTTTCAACCCGAGCGGATTTATTTCCGGTTGAGTACGTTGAAGAACTCTCAAAGCTACAAGATAAAGTTCCGGCGTTCAGTTATGAACAGTGTCAGGAAATTATCCAGCAGGATTTTGGGAAAACCGTTGACCAGCTTTTTCGCAGTTTTGACCCCATTCCCCTGGCGGCGGCGAGTTTGGGTCAGGTTCACAAGGCTCAACTGCGTTCGGGTGCTGAGGTGGTGGTGAAAGTTCAGCGTCCGGGACTCAAAAAGCTGTTTGAGATTGATTTGGCGATTCTCAAAGGTATTGCTCGCTACTTCCAAAATCATCCCGAGTGGGGTAGAGGTCGAGATTGGTTAGGTATCTATGATGAGTGTTGTCGGATTTTGTGGCTGGAAATTGATTATCTCAATGAAGGTCGCAATGCTGACACGTTTCGGCGCAATTTCCGCTCCTGTGATTGGGTGCTAGTGCCGCGAGTCTATTGGCAATATTCATCTCCCCGTGTATTGACTTTAGAATACGTTCCGGGGATTAAAATCAGCAATTATGAAGCGATCGAAGCTTCTGGATTGGATCGCCGCAAGTTAGCGAATATGGGGGCTGAGGCTTATTTACGTCAGCTTCTCCATGATGGATTTTTCCACGCCGATCCTCATCCGGGTAATATTGCTGTTAGTCCGGAAGGGAAGCTGATTTTTTATGACTTTGGGATGATGGGACAAATCACCTCCAATCTGCGGGAAAAACTGATGGAGACTTTGTTTAGCATTGCCCAAAAAGATGCGGATCGGTTGGTGAAGTCTTTAATTGCTCTCGGAGCGTTAACGCCCACAGGCGATATGGGGCCTGTACGACGTTCGATCCAGTATATGCTGGATAACTTCATGGATAAGCCCTTTGAAGAACAGTCTGTGGCGGCGATCAGTGATGACCTTTATGAGATTGCTTACGATCAGCCCTTTCGCTTTCCGGCGACCTTTACTTTTGTGATGCGAGCCTTTTCAACCCTCGAAGGGGTGGGTAAAGGCTTAGACCCAGAGTTTAATTTTATGGAGGTCGCACAACCGTTTGCGATGCAGCTTATGTCAGAAACCAATCTTTCGGAGACGACCAATAGCATTTTTAATGAGTTCGGACGTCAAGCCGCTCAAGTCAGTTCAACGGCTTTGGGCTTACCCCGACGCATTGAAGATACCCTTGAGCGACTCGATCAAGGTGATATTCGGATGCGAGTTCGGGCGACAGAAACCGATCGGATTTTGCGACGGGTGAGCAATGTTCAGATGGGAACGAATTATGCTCTATTAATGGGTGCATTTACCATCTCAGCAACCCTGTTGTTTATTAACAATCAGGTTTGGCTTGCTCTAGTGCTGGTGTTTCTCGCTGTGGTCATGGGAATTGCTTTCCTACGCTTGTTAAGACGTATAGATCGCTTTGACCGAATGGGATAGAAACTGCAAACTCTAACTGACTCTAGGCGCTAAACGCGATCGCGTTATAGCGTTAGATTCTTTTCTGCTGAGTTTTACACTCAAATCTAGTATTTTAATAAGAATAGCATTGATTCGCCTGATATTGTATGGCAGTTTATCAAGTTCGGTTAGTTAACGAAGCTCGGGGTCTCGATCAGACGATCGCAGTCCCCGATGATGAATATATTCTCGATATTGCAGAAGATCTCGGTATTCGTTTACCTTCGGGATGTAAACAGGGAAATTGTTCGGTTTGTGTTGCCCAGCTCATTGAAGGTGAAGTCGATCAAAGCGAACAAAAGTTCTTGTGTCCCTCAGAATTAGAAGCAGGATATACCGTCACTTGTGTTGCTTCTCCCCGCTCTGATTGTACATTAAAAACCCATCAAGAAGAACTTTTATATCAATCTTCTCTCTATTTCCAACCGGATGATCCGGGATCGATTTAATTTTCAGATTGCCGTTTAAACGCTAAAAATCGAGAAACATTTATTGCTCTGATTTCGTCATTCTAGGAAATAGCTTAATGTTTGTCACAGATGATGGATTAAGTATTTTAAATTATTAGGGGTTCTTGGTAGAGGAGATAAACTTCAGCAAAATAGTGACAGTTGCTGGGGTCGAAATGTTAAACTCGATACAAGGAAAAAGGTGATTGGTAATTTCTGGGACATCTGAAACAAACAGCTCGAAAATAATTAGATTTGGAGACGGAGAAAACAACAATGGCGTTAACACCAAACCCCACGTTAGGTGCTTTGGTCGGAGATGATTCTGCGGAGTTGATAGCACTGACACCAGGGGAAATCCCAGCCTTTCCTCTAGGTGCTATGGCTCTCGGAGGAAATGATACATTGATCGGAACCCCAGATAGTGAACTGATGAATGGTAATCAGGGCGACGATCAACTTTCTGGATCGGGGGGAAATGATACCCTGTTTGGTGGGCAAGGAAACGACGTTTTAGACGGACAAGCAGACAACGATTTTCTCTTTGGTAATTTAGGTGGCGATTTGCTGCGAGGGGGAAGAGGTGACGATAACTTGTTTGGCGGCCAAGACAATGATAACTTATTCGGAGATGACGGAAATGATCTTCTCGACGGTGGCTTAGGTATTGACGTGATCGTCAGTGGCGCCGGCGCTGATATCTTTGTATTGGCTCGTCGAGGAGCAGATGTAGATTTCTTCTCCGATTTTGAAGATGGTGTTGATCGCATACAACTGCCAACCGGAATCAGCTTCAACGATTTACAAATTCAACCCCGAGGTGGCAATCAAACCGTGATTGCTTTTGCAGGCGAAGAAGTTGCAGTTATTGATGATATTGTACCATCTGCGATTACCGTCGATGATTTTGTCGCGGGAAACCCCAATAACGGCGGAAGCAACGGCGGAAGCAACGGCGGAAGCAACGGCGGAATCGATTCGAGTAATCGGGATGGCGGTGTGATTGTCCGACTCGACCAACAATTTCTTTACGACCCCAAATTTGATTCTACTGTGCGAATTATGCCCTTGGGCGACTCGATTACTCAAGGTCAAGTTGACGACAATGCACCAGAAACAGAACGAGAAGGTTATCGTTTGGAACTGTTTAATCGGCTGACGGATTTTGGCTTATCCGTCGATTTTGTCGGGAGCGAGTCCAGCGGTAGTGAAAACCTTGTTGATCTCGATCACGAAGGACATCCAGGATTTACGGCTAGGCAACTGACTAACGGTAGAAACGATGAACCGGGTGTTGATGGGTGGATTCCGGCGAATCCCTCCAATGTCATTTTGCTGATGGCAGGGACGAATAATTCTAATAATACCCCCGATCGCATGATTGAGGATTTGGATAGCTTAATCGACAGCATCCTCAATGAAAATGGTTTTACCGGAGAATTGCTCGTTTCTACGATTCCTCCCATTCGTTCAGATGGTCGATTTCCCGAACGTATCCCCAATGTTGAAGCCTACAATGCTCAAATTCCGACGGTTGTAAATAACTATGTTCAGCAAGGGAAAACTGTTACTTTTGTAGATATGTTCAGTGGGCCGGATGGGTTGACCGAAGAGGATATCACCCCTCCACCTGACGATCGCAACGGCGTTCACCCGACTGTTGAAGGTTATGAAAAAATTGCTCAGTTTTGGTTTAATACGCTTTTGGGACGATTGGGTAGCGTCGAACCTTTGAGCGATGTTAACAATGCTAGCGGAACCAATTTTAACGATGTGTTGGTTGGTAATTCCAGCAGTAATAGCCTAGAAGGTCGTGGAGGTAATGATGTGATCACCGGTGGCGGTGGTGCCGATTTATTTTCCTATGCGACACCCGATGCCGGAGTTGATATCATTTCTGATTTTGATGCGACTCAAGGCGATATTATTGCCATCTTAGGGGCGAATTTTGGCGGCGGTTTAGTTGCAGGAACTTCTTTAAGTACCACTGCTTCTGCTACCGGGACTTTAATTGCTAGTGGGACACCGACACCGATTGGTACAAATCCTCACTTCCTCTACAATACGATCTCAGGAGATTTGAGCTTTGATGTAGACGGAACCGGATCTCAAGCGAGTGTTCAACTGGCAAGACTCACAGGCGCACCTCAATTAAGCGTCAATCAGTTTTTAATCGCCTAATTTCACTTAAAATTATAACACAGTATCAATTAAAAAACCCGGTTTCTCAAAGAAACCGGGTTTTTGGGATGTACCCGACCGCATTATTTAATCTTTGCGGTTGCCATCGTATTACTTTTTAAAATACCATCTTCCATATAAACCGTGCGGTCGGCAATATCCAAAATGCGGTTATCATGGGTAACAAGCAAAATTGTACAACCCTGTTCTTTTGCCAACTTTTGCATCAACGTTACCACATCCCGTCCTGATTTACTATCTAAAGCAGCCGTCGGTTCATCTGCTAGAACTAACTGGGGATGACTCACCAACGCCCTCGCAATGGCTACCCGTTGTTTTTGTCCGCCAGAAAGATTATCGGGATAATGGTTTAAACGATTTCCCAACCCCACTTCTTCGAGAATATTAATCGCCATTTCCTTCATTTGTGCGACCGAATATTGAGGATGAATTTCTAACCCCATCCGAACGTTTTGTAAGGCGGTTAAACTCCCGTGTAAATTGTGCGCCTGAAAGATATAACCCGCACGGCGACGAACTTGTACTAATTGTTCGGAACTCGCCCCACAAAGTTCTTGATCCAAAAATTTCAAACGACCAGACTGTACCGTTCTTAACCCGCCAATTAATGTTAATAGGGTTGTTTTTCCCGAACCACTCGGTCCGGTCATAATCACAATTTCACCCGCATTAATTTCTAGGTTAATATCAAATAAAGCCTGTTTACGCTGTTCGCCGCGACCAAAGAAATGATTGAGATGTTGAATTTTAATTACAGGTGTAGAAGAAGATTCCATAATCATTAATCCTTTTGAGTAGGTTGGGTTGAGAAAACCCAACACATATCTTTTTGAGAGGAAGTTTTTGAGTAGGTTGGGTTGAGAAAACCCAACACATATCTTTTTGAGAGGAAGTTTTTGAGTAGGTTGGGTTGAGAAAACCCAACAAATATCTTTTTGAGTAGTAGGTTGGGTTGAGAAAACCCAACAAATATCTTTTTGAGTAGTAGGTTGGGTTGAGGAACGAAACCCAACAAATATAAATTTTGAGATGTCCTTGGTTTAATCAAATACTTTTTGAGTAGGTTGGGTTGAGGAACGAAACCCAACAAATATAAATTTTGGGATTTCGTTGGTTTAATCAAATACAAAGATTAGAGATTAGAAGGTTTATAATGTTGGGTTTCCTTCGTCAACCCAACAAATCTATTTTTGTGTTAGAACATATCAGCAGGATCGGCAGATTTTAATTTTTGGGTGGCAATACCTCCAGACATCATACACATAATTATCGTTAAAATTAACACGGTAATCGCCCGAACTTGGGTCATAAAAATCGGTAAAGAAGTTGCTTTTGCGGCGATCTGATATAAACCAATCGGCAAAACAAAACCCGGAATAAACCCTAAAAATGCTAAAATAATCGCTTCTTCAAACACAATTGCTAACAAATAACGGTGGCGATAACCCATCGCTTTAAAAGTAGCATATTCTTGGAGATGAGCGCTGACATCTGTAGATAAAATTTGATAAACAATCACCACACCAACGATAAACGCCATCGCCGTTCCCAATGTAAAAATAAATCCAATCGGACTTTCTTCTTGCCAATATTTCTGTTCATCTTCGATAAATTCCGCCATTGTCATCACCTCTACATCCTCGGGAAGATGCGATCGCAAAGCCTCAGCAACAACAACAGAATCCGCTTCGGGTTCAACATGAATTAACCCCAAACTAATACTCCCCGCATCCCGACGGCGAAACAACATTAAAAAGTTTTGATCGCTCGTCATTAACACCCCATCGGTTCCAAAAGAAGCCCCCAAAGAAAACAATCCTTTAACGGTAATTTTCCGCCCTTCCGCTTCTGTAGAAACCCAATTCCCCTGACTGACTTCAGCAATAACTTGATCGTAATCTCCCCGCGACTTGCGATCAAACAACACCACATCGGGAATTTTAATTTCATCAAGCTGTTGATTCAATTCGGGAATATTAAACGCCTCATAATTGGGATCGAATCCAATCAATTGTAAAGGATTATCTTCCCGAGTTTGGGGATTTTTCCAGTTAATCGTTTGGGAATACAAAGCGTGTGCAGATTCCACACCGGGAACATCCATCGCCTGATACAGTCTTCGCCGAGAAAAAGTAGACAAATTTTGTGTATTTTTCGCTTTCGGACTCACCAACACAATATCCGCATTCAACGCCTTTCGCATTCGGGTATTGCTATCGTAAAGGGATTCTTGAAACCCCAGTTGCATAAACATCAAAACATCCGCAAAAGCAATCCCCGCAATAGCAACCAAAAGCCGACTTTTGCTGTGGGTTAGCTGTAACCAACCCAACGACGTTCGCCGTTTCAACTGTTGCAGCAATTTCATTATAATTGAACCTCTACTTCGACTTGCAAATTGGTAAACTTCGCCGCAGTTTCGCTGGAAGCTTCATCTAAACGAACGTGAACTTCCACAACTCTCGCGTCAATATTCTCACTCGGATCGGTATTAATCACCGTTTGCTGTTGAACTTTGCGATCAATTCTTTCGACCGTTCCTGTTAAAATATCCGGTAAGGCTTCACTGGTAATTTTTGCCGTTTGTCCGGGTTTAATCTTTTGAATATCGCTTTGATAAACTTCCGCGATCGCGTACATTTGTTGAGTGCGACCAATCTCTACAATACCCTCATTAGAAACCACTTCCCCCGCACGGGTATGAACATCCATCACCACACCCTTTTGCGGCGATCGCACATAAGCCTGTGCTAAACTCACTTCAGCCGATTTCACGCTGGCGATCGCTCGGTTCACCTCAGCCTGGGCTACCTGCACATCCACCGGGCGAACCTCCGCCAAGCTGTCTAATTGCGATCGCGCTTGACTAATCTGTTGATTTCCGGTATTCTGAATACGACTGAGCGTAACTTCGGCTTCCGCTACCTGCTGACCAAACGTGCGGTTAATTCGATCCAAATTTGCCTCGGCTTCGGCAATTTGTTCATTGGCGGTGCGCTTAATTCGATCTAAATTGGCTTCGGCTTCAGCAATTTGCTGGCGAGTCGTTTCCACGCTCAACCGTTTCGTATCGAAGGAGGATTGAGAAATAGCCCCCTCCTGGTACAGTTGTAGATGGCGTTGATATTCCGCCTCGGCGTTGTTGAGTTCAGCCCTCAGTCTGGCGATCGTCGCTTCGGTGGCTGCGCTTTCTCCCTCCCTTTGGGCTTTTAAGCGGCTAATGGTGGCTTGCTGGGCGATACGTTCCCCTTCCCACTCGGCTCGAATGCGCTGGAGAGTTGCCTGTTGAGCGGCTTCATCCCCCTGTAATTGCGCTTCAAGGCGGCTAATTTGCGCTTTTTGAGCCGCGAGGTCTCCGGATTTTGCGCCTGCTCTGACTTGTTCTAGACCTGCCTTAGCCACTTCTACGTCTTCTTTGGCCCGATCTAACTCGGCTTGCAGGCGATCGCGAGAGTCCAAAACGGCGATAATTTGTCCGGCTTCAACGCTATCCCCTTCCGTTACCAATAATTCCGCGATCCGGCTTTCCTGGGTCGATGTAGGGGCTTTAAGTTGAATCACCTCGCCGTCGGGTTCTAAGCGCCCCAAAGCGGTTACGGTTTGAATTTTCGGGGCTACCGTCGCGGGGGACGATACCGATGTTGTTTCCGAGGGCGATCGCAACGGGAGATAAACCGCCACACCGCCGACACTCAGCAAAGCAATACTGGCTATTGTTACCCATTTTCGGGGAAAGGTTTCATTAAGTCTGGCTGCATCCTGCATGGGGGCAACTCCTTTGTTTGAAAAAACTTTACTGAACCGTTTAGTCTTGTTACTAAACAGTTTAGTTAAAATAAAAGAGACTGTCAACCTGAAAAAAGTGATGAAATCCTCACATTCCAAAACACCCAAGCGAAAAGCATCGGAGAAGGCGGAAGCCATTCTGGGGGGTGCGATGCAGGAGTTTATGGCACATGGGTATGCCGCCGCGAGTATGGATCAAATTGCGGGGGCAGCCGGCGTATCCAAGCCGACGCTGTATAATTATTTTCAGGACAAAGAAAGTCTGTTTGTAGCATTGATTGAAAAATTAGTCCAAGAAAGATTTCAGGACTTTTTTTCGGCTCACCAACTCCAGCAACAGATACCGCCAGGGAAAGGAAAAATGTTCTTGCGCCAGTTAGCGGCGAGAATACTGGAAAATTCCGCCAACGATCCGCAATTTCTGGATTTTCTGCGAATTATTTTCGGCGAGTCTGGGCGTTTTCCCGAACTAGCGCGAACGTTTGTAGGTACGGTTAAAGCAACTGCGTTTGAATCAATTACTCAATTATTTGCCAACTGTCGAGAACTGAAAGTTAAAGATCCCGAAGTCGCCGCTAGAATTTTTGTCGGAACAATCGTTCACTATATTATAACCCAAAAGTTGCTGCACGGCGAAGAGATTTTGGAGATGGATCACGAACGGCTCATTGAGGGTTTAATTGATTGTTTAACTGAAAAATAAGTGATGACGTTCGGCTGGAATTATAGTCTTATCCGAATATTTTTAGGCTAACAAAATGTTAAATATTGAGCCGAGAATTAACGAGAAAATTGTCAGGAATTAAGAGTTGATTTCACCCCGTTTTACTCGGCGAAAGCCGAATATTACAATGAACAAATCAAAACCTTATCAAACGCTGATACTGCTGGTAACATCCTTAGTTTGTATCTTGCTCTATAAAGCCAGTTACCCAGCCGAACTCGACGCGATCGAACCAACAGTATCACCCCAATTCCATCACATCTCACCCGTCACAAAAACACCCCTTAACCCCAACTGGAACGCCGGCAAATTTACCAAATTCCAACACATCACCACCGAAGAGGGGTTATCGAGCGACTTAGTTTGGAACGTTGTCCAAGACCAACAGGGGTTTATCTGGTTGAGTACCTATGACGGACTGAACCGCTACGACGGTGACAGCATGAAAGTATTTTACCACAATCCGGCTGATCCTCACAGCTTGAGTTCAAATGTTCTTCGGAACCTGTACGTCAGCCGGAACGGGACACTGTGGGTAGGAACCCTGTCCGACGGACTCAATCAATACGACCCCTCAACCGAGAGTTTCATCCGCTATCAGCACGACGCCAATGACCCTCACAGCCTCAGTAGCAATAGCATGGGAGCGATCTGGGAAGACCGAAGCGGGACGCTGTGGGTGGGAACCAAAGGCGGTCTGAGCAAACTCGATCAAAAAACCGGGAAATTTACCCACTACCGCCACAATCCAACCGATCCCAAAAGCCTGATCGCCAATAACGTTTGGGCAATATACGAAGATCGCGCCGGTGGGTTTTGGGTCGGGACTTCCGGCGGGTTAGAACGGTTCGATCGCGCCACCGGAGAGTTTACCCACTACCGGCACGATCCAAACAACCCCCAAACCCTCAGCAACAATCTCATCTGGACAATATACGAAGACAGCCGGGGCGTTTTGTGGGTCGGCACCGAAGAAGGCTTGAACACCCTAGACCGAAACACCGGCAAATTTACCCGCTATCTTTACGATCCAAATAACCCCCAAACCCTCAGCAGCAATACCGTTTTTTCGGTCGTTGAGGATCGCTACGGGTTTCTGTGGTTTTCCACCATTGGCGGTCTGAGTCGCTTCGATCGCCAAACCAACAGCTTCACCCGCTACCAATATAACTCCGCCGATCCCTACAGTCTCAACAGCGATGAGGTCTGGAACATTTACCAAGACCAAACCGGGATGCTGTGGATGTCTACGTTTCGGGGCGCGAATATTCTCGATCCCGACAGCAAGGCATTCAGACACTATCGGGCGATTCCCGGCGACCCGAACACCCTTCTGAGTAACACCGTCTCGACAGTTTACGAAGACCGAAAGGGTATCCTTTGGATCGGGACAATTGGCGGGTTGAGCCGGTGGGATCGGAAGACCGAAACCTTCACCCACTACAAATATGACCCCAAGAATCCCAACAGCGTTCGACCTTCTGGCGTCAAGGTGATTTATGAAGACCGAAACGGTACCCTGTGGATCGGAACTGCGGCCGACGGACTGAGCAAACTCGATCGCCAAACCAACACTTTTACCCACTACGTCAACGACTCCACCGATCCCAACAGCTTGGTCCACAACTTTGTTACCGATATCGACGAAGACCGCTCCGGAAACCTTTGGATTTCGACTTGGGGCGGTTTGGATAAAATGGATCGCCGGACGGGAAAATTTACCCACTATCTCCACGACCCCGCCGATCCCAACACCCTGATCGACGATCAGGTTAATGTGTTCTACGAAGACCAACAGGGGAGGTTTTGGGTTGGTACAATGACGGGGCTGGACCGCTTTGACCCGCAGACGGAGACTTTTACCCACTATCTCGACAGTTCAAACGACATCGGCATCAAAGGGGGGGATAGGGTTCCCTCAGTTTTTTCGATGTACGAGGATCGAAAGGGTCGGTTTTGGATCGGAACCACCAAAGGGTTGCAGAAATTTGACGACGATCGCCGCGAATTTACCCATTACGACCTCGAAAAGATGATTTTCAATATCTTAGAAGAAGATGTCTCCGCCGATGGAAAGGGGGGCAATTTGTGGCTGAGTCCCTCCAAGGGGCTGATCCGATTTGACCCGGAGACAGAAACGTTTCACACCTACGATGTCACCGATGGACTGCAAAGCAATACTTTTTCTTTGAGAAACTCCAGCTACAAAAGTCGCACCGGTGAGTTACTGTTTGGCGGTGTCAACGGGCTGACCGCTTTCTATCCGCAACAGATTCAAGATAATCCCCATATTCCCCCCATTGCGATCACCGATTTTCAATTAAAAGGTAAACCTGTTCCCATCGGAGAAAATTCGGTTCTCAAACGGTCGATTCTCAAAACCAAACATTTAACCCTTTCCTATCGCGATCGCGTTTTTTCCTTTCAGTTTGCCGCCTTAAATTATCGGGCGCCCCAGGACAACCGATACAAATACAAATTGGAAGGGTTTGAGAAAGACTGGATCGAAGTAGATAGCAGCCGAAATTTTGCCACCTACACCAATTTGAATCCCGGTAAGTATGTATTTAAAGTGATCGGATCGAACAATGACGGACTTTGGAATTCTCAGGGCGCCGCGATCGCCATTACCGTGACTCCGCCCTGGTGGAAAACGCTTTGGTTTAGGGGTGCTGTTGTGGTTTTATCAACCGGGGCGATCGTTGGCGGCTATCGTTGGCGGGTTTATGCGATCGAACACCGCAACCGGGAATTGGAAAACCAAGTCACAGAACGCACTGGTGAATTACAAGCGTTAAATCAGCAATTAATCATTGCCAAAGAAAAGGCTGAAGTTGCAAATCATGCCAAAAGCGCTTTCCTTTCCAGCATGAGTCACGAACTGCGAACCCCCTTAAATGGCATTCTTGGATATGCTCAAATTCTTAAACGGGAACGGGGCTTAGATGCGGATCAAAAAGAGGGTTTGAATGTCATTTATAACAGTGGATATCATTTGTTGACTTTGATTAATGATGTTCTCGATCTGGCGAAAATTGAAGCGGGAAAAACCGATTTCTATCCCCAGAATATCAATTTTATCGATTTTCTCAATAATGTGGCGGGGATTATCCGCATGGCGGCTCATCAAAAAGATATTCAGTTTTCTTTTGAAAAGGATGATAATTTGCCGATCGCGGTGGAAGTCGATGAAAAACGTTTGCGTCAAGTTCTGCTCAATTTGTTGGGGAATGCGGTAAAGTTTACCGACACCGGGAAGGTAACGTTAAGCGTTAGAAGTCTTGATTTTAAAACTACACACCCGAAACCAACAGCAAAAATTCGCTTTGAAATTACCGATACCGGCGTTGGAATGAGTGCCGAACAACTGACCCAAATTTTTAACCCCTTTGAGCAGGTTGGAGATGCCAAAAAACGGGCGGAAGGGACGGGTTTGGGTTTGGCAATTAGTCGCCAGTTGGTTAACCTAATGGGCGGCGAAGTTCGGGTCGCAAGTGAGCCGAAAAAAGGCTCAACTTTTTGGTTCGATCTGACCTTGGCGATCGCAAAAGGTGAAGCAATTGGCGCTTATTTGCAACCGGATACTCGGGAAATTGTCGGTTATAAAGGGAAACGCCGCAAAATTTTGATCGTCGATGATAAGTTAGAAAACCGCATGGTATTGCTCGATTTGCTTGACCCCCTCGGGTTTGAAATTACCTTAGCTAAAGAGGGTCAAGAAGGCATTGAACAAGCGAAAAATATTCATCCCGATTTAATCCTAGCGGATTTAGTCATGCCTGTTATGAATGGCTTTGAAATGGTACAAATAATTCGCAAAACTCCGAAAATTCAAGATGTACCCATTGTGGCGGTTTCTGCCAGTGTTTTTGATGAAGATAAAAAGGAAAGTCTCAATATTGGCTGTCAAGGATTTTTATCCAAACCCATTGAAGCAGACCAATTGTTTGCCGCGATCACTAATTGTTTACAGCTTGAATGGGTCTATGAGACGGTCGCTTCTCAACCGGAGATTTCCGAGTCAGAGGCGATTTCAAATGAAGATATTATTCCACCGCCTCAACAAGATTTAGAAATCCTTTACGAATTAACGATGTTTGGCGATCTCAACCAGGTAAAAGCCAAAATTGATGAAATCGAACAGATGAACCCCGAGTATCGTGTGTTTACTCACAGGGTGAGAGAATACGCCCAAAAGTTAGAAGATGAGCCAATTTTAGAGTTGTTAACTCAATATCTAGAAGAGCAATAATAGCATAAAAACCTGGTTTTTCAAAGAAACCGGATTTTTGGGATAATTACTTCTGATGAATCATTTCTGATTATTATAGGATAAGAACAACGTTGGGGAGGAGGTTATGGAAGATGGTCACGATGATGGCGTGATCTTAGTTATTGATGACGATCAAACCAATATTAAGGTGATTATTGACACTTTAAAGCCCGCCGGATTGACCGTTATTTCCGCTCGCAACGGGGAAATGGGAATAAAACGGGCGCTGTTTGCTCTCCCCGATCTGATTTTACTTGATGTGATGATGCCCGGTATTGATGGCTTTGAAACCTGTCGCCGTTTAAAGTCAGAACCCAGTACCCAAGCCATTCCCATCCTGTTTATGACCGCGTTAAGCGATGAAGAAAGTAAAGTCAAAGGGTTTGATGTGGGGGGAGTTGATTATATTACTAAACCTTTTGGCGCCAGAGAAGTGGTCGCCAGGGTAAAAACTCATCTCAATCTCAAGCGAAAGCAAGATTTGTTAGAACGTTTGGTGGGTATTGATGGGCTAACGGAAATCCCAAACCGTCGCCAGTTTGATACCGTGTTTGACAAGGAATGGAGACGGGCGCTACGCACTCAAACTCCCCTCGCATTAATTATGCTCGATATTGATTATTTTAAAAACTTTAATGATGGTTACGGACATACCGCAGGCGATGAATGTTTGAGAAAAGTTGCACAGATGTTGGCACGTTCGGTTCAACGCGCATCGGATTTTGTGGCTCGATATGGCGGAGAAGAATTTGCCGTGATTCTACCGGGAATACCTCTAGAGCCGGCTGTAAATATAGCTGAGAAAATCAAAGAAAATATTGAGTCTTTGCATCTCGCTCATGCGTTTTCCCCGGTCTTGGATTATGTTAGTTTGAGTTTGGGAGTCGCGGCAGTGATTCCAAGTAATGAAACTTCTCCCCAAAATTTAATTGAAATGGCGGATCGAGCCTTGTATCGAGCAAAAGCTAAAGGACGAAATCAGGTGATGAGTTGGTCAGAACTCCAGTAAAAGCCCGTTTATATATTCGGTTTTTAATTTCTCAGTTTTTTAATAAAAACTTATTCTAAAATTCGCTTTCTCGGATAGCGATCGCGCTCGTTTATCAATAGCTAGAGAACCAAATTGATAGGCATCTTAAAGGCATTTTTTAAAAATTCCATTCATAAAAGTGTGGGGAGATCAAGACATTTTTACTATAGCGCTACGCATTATAGTTAGGACATTAGTAAAGGCAGCACTCGCCTCTTCTAGTCTACTTCTGACTTCTGACTTCTGACCTCACGACTTGCGCGTAGCGCTATAACCGATCACCTTAACATCATAAAAGGTTTCAATCCAAACCCTGGCACCACAAGAGAGAGGTTTATCGGGACTATAGACAACACGACATCCTCCGGGTATTTCGACAATATGCCCGTAAGTATTGGTGTTGCGCGTTTTGACGGTAATCACGGGAAGTTGTTCCTGGTGTTTTTGATTTTGTCGAATTCTGTGAGAATTAACGTGAATAATGGTTTTAGCGGGCTTTCTCAAATTGCGCCAACGCGGAGCCGGGCCTCTTGTACCTCGCTGAATGATGGGTTTGCCCTTAACCAGGGGAATGAGCCACATCTTCCCGGTCTTATAGGCACCTTGGACTCGGCCTGCGCTTAGGAGAACTCGCAGTCGAGCGGTAGAGATTTTTAAAATCTGGGCTGCTTCTGTAGTACCGACGACCATAGAACTATAAGGGAATCGCAATAGTTTTGAGAACTGTCATAACTAATGATAAATGATCTGCGGATCAATAGTCAAGGATCTGCTATTCGGTGGCGCGGAGTAGCGCGGTTCGACCGAAACCTGTTCAGGGTCGCTGGTACTGCTCAGGTGTCTGTTATTGGTTGATTATACAACCGGATTTGATATCATCTTACCTGTAGGGGCGGGTTCAGCCAAGATATTTACGACTACTGAGAGATTGAGATAAACCCGCCCCTCCCCCCAGAACACGCATTAATCAACCGGACATCATATTAGCAATTCTCATCGCCCTTTAAACAGTTATAACTGGGGATTAAAAACCCGGTAACTCATAAGAAACCGGGTTTTTGGGGTGACACTATAAACCCGCCTTTAAACAGTTAACTTTTAACCATTTACAGCCAAAATACAACCGCTACGTTGAGGAAGATTTAACGTTAAATTTTCCCCTTCCCAAGACGGTTCCACATTGCCATACAAAACTTTTTCAGGACGAGATTTTAGACTCCCCGCTTGCACGGTAATCTTAGCAGATTCATTGTCACTATTCACCGCAACAATTACCTCTTGATCGTCTAAAATTCGAGCAAATACATAAACCAAACCTTCGGCAAATAAAGTTTGATAACCGCCCGTTCGTAAAGCCGGATATTGATGACGAATGGCAATTAATTGTTTGTGGTAATTAAGAGTATGTTCATCCCAGTGTTGTTGAAAAGGAAATGCACGCCGACTATCCGGGTCAAGTTCTCCCGGTAAACCCACTTCATCCCCATAATAAATACTCGGCGCCCCCGGATAAGTCAACAGTAATAAAGTTGATAATTCTACACTCGCTTTATCCCCATCGACAATAGAAAGTACACGGGCGGTATCGTGACTATCCAGTAAGTTCAATTGAGTCAGTTGAATTTCCCAAGGATAAAGATTCAATAACTCGTGAATTTTAGCTGCATATTCGCTTGCAGAAAGGGGCGGATAGGGATAATAAGAAGGCCCTTCTACCAACTCCATTCGGACTCGTTCTCCGGCGGTAAAAGCCAGAGTTGGGGCGGTAAATAAATAATTCATCACCCCATCAAATTGAGTTCCATCCAACCAAGGACGAGAATCAATCCAAACTTCTCCAACAATATAAGCTTCGGGATTAACTGCTTTAACTCGTTGGCGAAATTCTTGCCAAAAACCCGGAGTTTTGATCTCAAAAGGAACATCTAAACGCCAACCATCAATTCCAAATTCTAACCAATATTCCGCAACTCGCATGATATATTCCCGCACTTCGGGATTATCATGGTTAAACTGAGGTAAAGCCCGATTTCCCGCCCAACTGACATAATTTGCAGGTTTGCTTCCATCGTAAGCAGACAACGGCCAATCTTCAATTTTGAACCAATTTAACCAGGGAGAATAGGGGCCGTTTTCTAGGATATCGTTAAAAAAGAAAAAGCCACGACTGGCGTGGTTAAATACCCCATCCAAGACAATTTTAATACCCCGTTGGTGAGCGGCATCGAGAAGGGCTTCTAGGGCTTTATTTCCGCCTAAAATCGGGTCAACTAGATAATAGTCGTGGGTGTGGTAGCGGTGATTGCAAGCCGACTGAAAAATAGGGGTAAAATAGATCGCATTGATGCCGAGATCTTGGATGTAATCTAATTTTTCGACAACCCCCCACAAGTCGCCGCCTTTGTACCCTTGGGGGGTTGGGTGTGCGTCCCATTCTTCCCAGTTGGGCATCATTAAAAATTGATGGCGAGATGTTTCGCTTTTGGCAAAGCGATCGGGGAAGATTTGGTAGAATACGGCGTGTTTCACCCAGTCTGGAGTTTGAATATTCATCGAATAACCCTGAACGTTTTCAGTTTAAACTCAGTTTTCTGTCCGTTTTAATAGTATCGAGTTAGGGGTTATTTATCTTGATGTCGCGAGAAGACCCAAACAGAGCATCGTAGGGGCGCAAGGACGCAGCGCCCCTACAGAAATCCCTGTTGCCTTTTCCCTTTCCCCTTTCCCCTTTCCCCTTTCCCCTTTTCTTCGGGTTACTTCCACGAATAACTGTGCAACCATTCTTCTAACAAGCTACTCATTTGGGCGATCGCTTCGGTGGTTAACTGTTGGCCCAAGCTGTTTTGAGTCCACTGGGCGAGGGCTTTGAGGAGGGTTTCTCTGGCTTTGGTGAGGCGACGAGAAACGGTATATTGTTTCATATCGAGTTGTTCGGCGATGTCTTGCTGCGTTAAGCCCTGTTCGTAGTAAAGTCGCAGAATATTTAAAACATCCGGCTTGAGACTTCCAAGAGCATCGGTTAAAATGTGCTTGAGTTGAATTTGTTGGGTTTGGCGATCTTGGGCTTCTTCTTCGGCTATCAACTGAGCCAACATCGGTTCGTTGGGATCGGCTAAATCTTCAACAATTTCTCGGCTATCGCTTTCTGATTTAACAACATTGAGCGATCCCACCGTCGGATACAGGTAAAGTCGCGCCCATTGAGCGCATTGAGTTAGCCAACGTTCTAAAATTGCCCCAGAAGTCGGTGTAGCCTTGGCGGAGAGTTGAGTTTTGCTTTCAGAGTTGTAGAGTTTGGCGATCGCTTCCCAGGTGGGTTTGTCGGGTTTACTCAGTTGACGAGTTCCGGTGGTTTGAGTGGGAACATAGAGGGTTTTAAAGCAACTCCAAGCCAGGATATACTGTTCGAGTTGGTCTTCGTTGTTAATTCCGGCGTTTTGTAGAGATTCTCGCAGCCGCTTTTGACTGAGTTTTCGCAATAACGCCCAGTCGCTACAAATATCGGTTTCTCGGCGTTGACGGAGAATATCGCGAATAATAGACTTAAACGCAACGCTGGCGTAATCTTTCAGCGTCGAACCGCGATCGGGATCAAACCCGTTGAGAATGCGTTCAACGTGAGTCAGAGCAATTTGAAACAGATCGGCGATACTCAAGTGCATTCCCGCAAAACCCGCATTCACGGTTTTGTGAGCGCTCCAGTAGCAGGTTTCTTGCAGGTAAGCCAGTAAATGGCCTGTTGCGGCGGCTTTTGATGCAGTTTGCCACTTTTTATGCCAAAAATGCACCCAAAACTCTTCTGAGGCGGGGGGTTTCGCTTGGGTTTTCAGACACCGATCCATACTGCGACGCAGTTGGGGATCGATCACCCAACTGTCGAAATAATCCTCAGTGAATTTCACAAAGGAGGAAAAAGTCTCAATCAAGCCTTGACGAGGACGCATGAATCATTCCATTCCATTGGAGGTGAAAAAAGGTACAACTGGATTTTCCCTCAAACCAGGAGCCAGATGCACGGGCTGATTGCCAGTTCTGGCGATCGCCGAGGGCGCGGTTTCATCTTTCCTACTCAGCTTAGATCACTAATTCTGAGCAGGAGTCTCCCACTCCATCACACTTGTTTCTGCTCTCTTTTATCCTAGCGGTCAACGTATAAAAAATCAGATCATCAATCTGTATCCTGCTTAACAGGGTTAACTCATGTCTTTAGCTTCAACCCTGTGGTTAAGGTGTCAGGAATTCTTCAAACAGATATTTCGAGTCAATATATAGATTAAGCTGATCAAAGAAAAGTTTCTCAAAGATCTTCAAGCATTGCGGTTGAGGAGTGAGACTGAGGTTTTAAAGACTGATGTTGATCGAGGGAAGTGAAACTTTGCGGGACCATTAAGTGTGAGTTCGGTCTCAGAGCAAGAAAAGTTTGAGGATGAGGAATGCGGGTATTGGCTTGAAAGATGCTTTTGGGAGAAGATAGAGAGGCTTAAGACTGTTGAGAATGTTCTTCTAATTCGGCTAACGCATAACGGGCGATCGCTAAACCCATTCTCGCTTGTTCAATTTCGGAGAGTTCTGTCCAGGGTGTTGTCGGGGTATGATTGAGGGTAGAATCTTTAGCTTCGGTTTCGCCGCCCCGCATCGCATAAGCAAAAGGACGGGCTAACACTTGCAGGTCTTCTTCTTGCCAATGGGGTAAGATTTCTTGAGTACATTGTACCAGTTGTTCGGCTAGAGTATAACCATAGTCTTGGAACTGTTGCTTGAGGTGAATGGCTCGTTTGGCAAGATTTTGCAGGAGATCTTGAGGAACGCAGTCTGCAAATTTCTCGACGAGAGATTTTTGTAAAGTGGTAACAGACCATAAATCTTCAACTTGAGTCAGTAGGCTTTGCAGTCTGTCGTGTACGTCTTCGTCGGTTAAACAATCACACAGGGCGAGTTGTTCGTCAAGTTCTTTAAGATCGGGTTCCGACTCCCAAGCGATCGCATTCCAGGGGTAGGGCGGTTGTTCATTTAACAGGGCATCTAATAAGTCTAACTCGGCTTGAATTTTGGGAGAAGAGGATAAGTTATTCATGAGTCCGTTTCCTTGATGTTCAGGTGAAAGTCTCTAAGTTTTGGGAACATAGATGGGGTTGAGAACGTCTTGATCTCGACTGATTCACTGTCTCAAATTAACCCCAGTTTCGTCAAGACAAGATTGAGAGCCTCAGATAGCATTCAGCAGGAATTCTGGCGTCGATGAAATCGGATTCATCTGTGTATTTAGCTAGAATTGCTGACGAATGGCTAGCATTTGCGCTCTGACTTCCCTAGCTACAATAACATTTTCCGAAATTCCGTAACTTGACTTGACTTAGATTTAGAGCTAGGCGGGATCGATGACAAATTCCAGGGCTTGACCTTGGGAACTGCCAAATTTTAGCTGTGTTCCTGATTTTAAGACCACTTCTTGATGGTGAACCCGTTGCCATCCACTTTCTGCGGAAACCAGGGTGCCATAACGAGAAAAGTCTCGCAGAAAAAAGGTCGGTTGGGGGTTGTCATCGTTACCATTGCGACAAAAAATTTCTGCGTGTTTACTCGATACCCATTGTTCGGAAATGACAATATCGTTGTCTTCTCCTCGCCCGACGCGAACGCTTCCGGCTTCGATCGCCCACAGTTGAGGCGCCGATCCCGAAGAATTCTCTAAATTTCCCGGTAAACGCAACCACGCTCTCGGAGAGAGATATCCCAACCAAGTTTGAGAATTGGCCGGCAGTTCGGTTCTAATCTCTTCGAGGGGTTGGATTAATTCGCCGTTAAATTCCGGGTGCATATATAATACCGGAAGCGTCCAGGCGGGTTGATTAAATTTATAAAGGGTTAACAGATGTTGTCTGGCGATCGCGACCGCTTGATCGATGGGTTTGCGGGCTACCAGGGCGCTCGCAAAGGCTTGAATAAAACTGAGGGCTTCTTGATCGGTGATCGAGTCGCGCATTCCCAAAACCGCCGGCACCCCGTGATGAATGAGAACTTTGGCTAAACTGCTGCTGGGGATGGCTTGGAAAACGGTGTTTTCGGGGGAGGGGGTGATATCAATCGCCGGATGAGCGCCCCAACAGGCGTTAAACACCGCCATCACCACCCCGCAGCGAACCAGGACTTGGGCGAGTTCGGTGCCGTTGAGGGTGACGTCGGGTTGCAAAAATAACAGGCCGCCATCGGGGGCGGGAATGCAGTGGCCGCCGTAAAATAAAACGTTATGTTCTCCGGTTTCCAGTTGGGCGATCAGTTGGGAGACGCTGGGTTGAATTAGGGTGGTAACGCGACAGGGGACGTTGGTATCGGGGTATTGGTCTTCGGAGGGGGAGTTATTGTTGGTGAAGACTTGGCTGAGTTGTTGGGCTTCTTGTTCGAGTTGTAATTGTTGAATTTGGGCTGATTTTTGTTGGGGTTGTGAACCCGAATTACTCTTGGAATCGGCTTCCGGCTGTCCTAAAACCAGTAAAATATTTAACAACTGAGCGCTTTGAAATTGTGGTAAAGGATTAACATCACTGGTTGTTCGACTAAACAGCAGGTGTTGGCTCAGGGAAATCGCGGGTTGACCGGCTTGCGGTTGCATAATCTCCCAAGGTAAAGGGATCAGGTCAGCTTCTCGCACGTCCAGCCGGACTCGCAAGGGTAGATCTTGACCGATGGCAATGCCTTGACTGCGATGCAGACTGCTTTGTATTGCGTCTTGGAAGAGCCACTGCCACAGTTGAATGCCCAAATGTTGCATCAGACGACTGCTATAACTCAGCTTGGAGCCTGAGTCTGTGACGGATGGGGAGGGAATGATCGGTTGAGGGGAGGAAAGGGGCTTGATCTGCGTTAAACTTTGGGGAGAAAACATTTCTAGCCAAGCTTGCCAAGCCTGGGAAAGGTTTTCCGGCCACAGGCAATCGTGGTGAACATACCCTCTAGGATAGGGCGACTGCACAACCCAGGTTGCAAAGTGGTTGGCTTCACTTGTGTTTAAGCGAGCAATTGCCAGACTGAGGCAGGGACTGTCAAAACGCGACATTCAGTTTAAACCAATGTTCAGTTGAGAGGTTAGGTGAATTTCTTTGTTATTCTAACATGAAAAAGCCGATTGGTTGTGTAATCATTCTACTCAACGACCAGCATCAAGTTCTACTGGTTTTGCGAGATCAAAAGCCTTCAATTCCCTTTCCCAATACTTGGAATTTGTTGGGGGGATTTATGGAGGAGGGGGAATCTCCCCAAGCGGCAATTCGTCGAGAAATGTTAGAGGAAATCGAAGTTGATGTAGAGAAAGTCTACTTTTTTAGAAAATATGAGTGGCCCGATTGTGATGAGTATATCTTTTGGAAACAGATGAATTTAGATCTGAATTTCGTACAACTCAATGAAGGGCAACGCTTGGCTTACTTTAGCCGAACGGCTATCGGAAAAACTAAACTGGCATTTGAATGTAATAAAATTATCGAAGATTTTTTTCAAGATCGGTTTCAATCCTCTTCCCCGAGCGGAAATTAAATGGAGTCAAAAGTTTACTGAGTTGAGCAAAGATTTATAATAACATTGAGTATCATTAATTTTGAGCGATGATTTTAGAATAGCATTGTCCCTCGGCTTCAGTTCAGTCCTCTCGACCTACTATCCATCAAGGAGTCTACAACATGAGTCTCAAAGTTTTACGTGGTATAAGCTATCCTCTGGGTGCAACGGTTTACCCGGATGGAGTCAATTTTTGTGTGTTTTCTAAAACCTGTAAATCTTTAGAATTACTCTTATTTGATACTCCCGATGCAGCCCAACCTTCTACGGTGATTAATCTCGATCCCAATCTTAATCGAACGTTTTATTATTGGCACGCTTTTATTCCGGGGATGAAAGCCGGACAAATTTATGGATATCGAGCCGATGGTTTGCATTATCCAGAAGCCGGATATCGTTTTGACCCGGATAAAGTGTTAGTTGACCCTTACGCTAAAGCAATCGTTAATGATGAAAATTATAGTCGGGGAGCCGCATCAAAACCCGGAAATAATTGTGCTGAAGCGTTTAAATGTGTGGTTGTCGATCCGAAAACTTACGACTGGGAAGGGGATGTACCGCTGAGAATTCCCTACTCAGAAACGATTATTTATGAACTTCATGTCGGCGGTTTTACCCGTCATCCCAGTTCGGGTTTACCCCCAGAAAAACGGGGAACTTATGCGGGTTTAGTCGAAAAAATTCCCTATCTGAAAGATTTAGGAATTACTGCGGTTGAATTAATGCCCATTCACCAATTTGATGAACAGGATGCTGTTTTACCTTTAAAAAACTATTGGGGTTACAGTACCGTTGGTTTTTTTGCACCCCATCGGGCTTATAGTTCCCGTCGCGATCCGCTCGGTCCCGTCGAAGAATTTAAAGATATGGTCAAAGCATTTCATAAGGCGGGATTAGAAGTGATTTTAGATGTGGTTTTTAACCATACTGCCGAAGGAAATCATAACGGCCCGACGCTATCTTTTCGAGGATTAGATAATGCGTTATACTATATTTTAGAGGAAGATGAGCAGTATTACAGTAACTATAGTGGTTGCGGAAATACCGTTAAAGCCAACTATGAAATCGCCGGTCAACTGATTGTAGATTGCTTGCGGTATTGGGTTGCAGAAATGCACGTCGATGGTTTTCGATTTGATTTGGCTTCGATTTTTTCTCGGGATAAAAATGGTTATCCAATCGATGATGCACCGATTTTATGGATTATTAAATCCGATCCGGTTTTGGCGGGAACGAAACTCATTGCCGAAGCTTGGGATGCGGGAGGATTGTATCAAGTGGGTTCTTTTGCAGGCGATCGCTTTACAGAATGGAACGGAAAATATCGGGATGATATTCGCTGTTTTGTGAAAAGCGATCCGGGGAAAGTTCCAGCGCTAGCCGCGAGAATTATGGGAAGCCCGGATATTTATCCCACGCCCGATCGCGAACCCCATTGTAGCATTAATTTTATCACCTGCCATGACGGATTTACCCTGAACGATTTAGTTTCTTATAACGATAAACATAATGAAGCCAACGGGGAAGATAATCGGGATGGATGCAATTACAATATGAGCTGGAATTGTGGAGAAGAAGGGTTAACCGATAATCCGGCTATCGAAGCTTTACGCCTGCAACAAATCAAGAATTTTCTGACCATTTTGTTTGTCTCTCAAGGTACGCCAATGATTCTCATGGGTGATGAAGTTCGGCGCACCCAGTACGGAAATAATAACGCCTATTGTCAAGATAATGAACTGAGTTGGTTTGATTGGAGTGCGATCGGCAAACAAGCGGATATACTGCGTTTTATGAAGGGAATTATTCGCTTTACTCAAGAACGGCATATGTTCCGCATTAAAACAATTTTGCAAGCCGAAGGCGAACATTTACCCTATATTACTTGGCATGGACTCCGTTTAGATGAACCCAACTGGGAAGAAGATTCTCGTTATTTAGCTTTTAGTTTGCGTCATCCCGATACGGGAGAGTATCTTCATATTATCTTGAATGCCTATTGGCAAGCCTTAAATTTTGAGTTACCTCACTTGCCTTCCGGACAATATTGGCACAGAATTGTTGATACTGGACTGGGGGCGCCGCACGATCTTTATGATGTGAAAGTCGCTCCTGCGGTTAAAGCGCGTCGTTATCGAGCCAATGCGCGTTCATCTGTCGTTTTAATGGCAAAATAAGAAAGGGTTTGTCTGTTCGGGTAGAATGGGCAAACTTCAACTATAATTTCAAGAGTCAACACCTATCTAGAATTCATTTATTGCTATGTCTGCTCCTCAAAAACTCTACGAAGGTAAAGCAAAAATCGTCTACACCACAGATGATCCGGAAATCTTGCTTGCATATTTTAAAGATGATGCAACCGCTTTTAATGCTCAAAAACGGGGGACAATTCAAGGGAAAGGAGAGATCAATAATACCATCTCAACTCACCTGTTTCAACGCTTAGAAGCCGCCGGGGTTCCCACTCATTTTATTGATACTCCCACCGCCAATGAAATGAGAGTCAAACGGGTGAAAATTGTACCGATAGAAGTAATTGTTCGCAATATTGCTGCGGGGAGTTTATGCAAGCAAACCGGAATACCAGTCGGAACGGTTTTAGAACCAACCTTGGTGGAATATTGCTACAAAAATGACGAATTGGGCGATCCGTTATTGACAGGCGATCGCTTATTATTGCTGAAGTTAGCCACACCCGAACAACTGGACGAAATTAAAGCATTATCCCTGAAAATTAATCAAGTTTTATCCGAGTTTTTTGATCAATGTGGGATTACGTTAGTAGACTTTAAACTCGAATTTGGGTTCACCTCAGATGGTAAATTGGTACTCGCCGATGAAATTAGCCCTGACACCTGTCGTTTGTGGAATAAAGGCGAAACTGACCCGAATTTAAGAGTAATGGATAAAGATCGATTTCGCCATGATTTAGGAAATGTGGAGTCGGCTTATCAACAAGTTTTAGAACGAGTGTTAGCCCAGACCAAAAAAGATTAAAAATAAACAACGCTTAATGAAAAATCCGGGCTATTTGCAGATATTCCCGAAGAATCTCCGAGTGAGTTACTGACAACTATTCTTGGGGAAGAGGCTCTTGTTGTTCAAGGGAAACTTGAGTCATTCAACTCTAACCCATTTCAAAATGCTAGGATTTTTATCATAGCGGTAGGTAAATCCATCATTAGCAACAATCGTTTTTCCTTTGCTGGCTTTATTTCTAATCGTATTCAGTGTATAATTGGTTAATTCCTGCATTTCTTGATGAGAAAGTGGTGGATTTATATTCGTTTCTACCGAGATTTGGAGTTGAGTAGACAAGTCTGAAGTGAGAAAATCATCGGTTTTAGATTCCGAGTTAGAGACTGTATCAGCCCCAATTTTTACTGACGACAAATTATAATCCTCAATATCAACCAAACGCCAACTGGAATCTTCTAACAGTTCCAGGACTTTTTGATGATACTTAAACAGACTTTCTCTATGTCCGACACTAATAAATGTTTTTCCGGTTTGTTGTAAATAATTATATAAATTCTCCTCATTTTTTAAATCCAAAGCACTTGTTGCTTCATCCAAGATAATAAAACCCGGACAACTCACTAATATTCGAGCAAAAGCAAGGCGCTGTTGTTCTCCTAAGGATAGGATGTTTTCCCAAGGAACTTCCAGATCAAAACTCTCGACTCGACTCTGCAAGTTTTGCAGGTTGACTTGTTGTAAAACTTCTTGGAGTTGCACATCAGTTATTTGATGATTTGTATTAGGATAAAGTAACTGTTCGCGCAAAGTTCCTAAAATTATATAAGGACGTTGGGGTAAAAATAAAACTTGTTCTAAGGGAGGTCGCAGCAAACGACCAGTCCCCGCATTCCACAAACCCGCGATCGCTCTTAAGAGAGAACTTTTACCTCGACCA
The DNA here is from genome assembly GCA_035285085.1 of Lyngbya sp. Taxonomy (GTDB): domain Bacteria; phylum Cyanobacteriota; class Cyanobacteriia; order Cyanobacteriales; family Microcoleaceae; genus Capilliphycus. Next base: position 42,522 of record JAYKHV010000064.1, read on the forward strand.
CTGGGACCAACAATTAATAACCCTTCTCCGGGTTGAACAGCAACAGACAAGTTTTCTACAATTACTTGCTCATAGTTTGGCGTTTGTAAACTGACATTCTCAAAAGCCAAACGGTTTTCTTCTCGGGTTTTTATGGTACTTACATTTTCCGGTTGTTTCGTCACTTCTTCTAACGCATCCGAAAACTCAGATAAACGTTCAACGTAACTCGAAAATCGTCCAGAAGTACCAAATTCACCAATTAATTCTCCGAGAGCAAGAGCAAACATATTACAAGCTAAAGCGGCTTGTCCGAGTTGTCCAAAATCTATTTCACCTTCAATATATAAAGGTGCCAGGAATAAAAAGGGAAAGATTTGAATAACCGCTTGATATCCTCTATTAAAAATATCCCTCCCTCTCTCCCATCCGATCTTCTCTTCAATATTGTTGATCAGATTGGTAAATCGACGCTGAATTATATTTAATTCCTGTTTTTCTCCCCGAAAAAAAGCGATGGATTCGGCGTGAGTTCGCACATGAGTTAGACAATAATTATAGTCGGCTTTCGATTCTATTTCTTCTTGATTAATCTTCGTCAATTGTTGATTCAAGTAGACGGCTATAAAATTGCCTATAATTGTATAAAAAAGCATAATTATAGCGATCTTTTGGGAAATGATCCAGATAATTATTAAAAAAGTTGCCATTTGCAATCCTTTTTCGAGGAAAGTCGCTGAAAAGCTCATGGCACTACTGGTAATCGGTTCAATTTCTTGGGATAGACGTTGATCGGGGTTATCGATATCGGATCTAAAGTTAATTTTATAATAAGCACGATTGCTTAAATATTTATCTAAAATTTTAGAATTTAGCCATTTGTACCAATCCAGGGCGATTTGTTTTCTGACAAATCGAGAGAATGCCAATAAAATCGTTACCAAGACAAGCCCAGCAATATTGAGTAATAAGTTGTTAATAAACTCATCATAATCTTTTTTTTCAATCAGAGCATCGACCAAATAGCGACCGACAAAACTATCAAAAGCCGTTGCAGCTACAAGGGCAATTATTAGGAAGATCAGGAGAATCAGCATTCCCCATGCACGAATCACATTTGAGAATATTCTTTCCCCTGGTTTTGTGGGATACCAGTACGGCCCTGCAATAACTTTTAGATCTTCCCAAAATTGAGTTAAATCTGAAAAAACATTCCTTGAGGGTTGAGCTGGAACGACTTGAGTTGGCATCATCGAGAAATAATGACTATTGTGATTACAGCAAGGTTACACCGCCATCTAAAGGCAAAATCACCCCTGTGGCATAGGTATTCGTCATCAAACTTAGCACGGCTTGGGCGACTTCTTCGGGTTGTCCAAGATGCTCCACAGGTAAAGCGGTATTTGCCCATTTTGTCAGGTCAGAGCGCTCGGACTCGCTTTGACTACTCCAGATACTTGTATCCTCTATCAGTCCGGGGGCAATGACGTTGACGCGAATGGGTGAAATTTCTAAGGCCAGACTTCGGCCAAACGTTGCAACGGCAGCATTGGCAGCCGCAATAACGGAAATTCCCCCCATTTTGGAAGATTTGAAGATAGAAACACTTGAGGTTAGGGTAATCGAGCCGTTAGTCGCTATATTTTTCAGCGATGCACGCACCGCAAAAAATGTCCCCCAGAACTTCTGCATCGCACCTTGAGCCGTTTCTGTGGTCATTTCTGTTAAAAGCGATCGCGGCATATTTCGGTCTCCCATAGACGTTACCACTAAATGATCAAACTTGCCAATTTCTGCAAAGAAAGTATTGACCGAATCTTCGTTGAAAATGTCAACCGTTTTGGCTTCAATCTCTCCAGAAAGCGACTCCATTGCTTCATTTAATTGGTCTTGTGAACCATGTGAAAGCACCACTGATGCTCCCCGTTCTGCTGTCAGTTTTGCGAGGGCTAAATCCACTCCTGAATTTATGCCAATAATCACAATTTTTTTCCCAGATAGTAACTCAAACATTGTTGTCTCTCATCTCACTAAAAAATCTGCTGTTTGCGTTCAAACTCCAATCAAAATTCAAAACCAAATCTTCTTTCTTGTTTTTGACTTTTGACTTTTAACTTTGGACTTGATTAACGGGTTTCTTAGCCGAAACCAGCACATAGGTGATCGCTGAAGTCCCCAGCAAATTATCTATAGCATCTACATTAGCTTGATAGATTTTTTCCTCGACTTCTCCAGCTTGAAATTCCTCTTCCATCCAAGTTTTTAGATGTCGGAAGTGTCTGAGCCAACATTCCTCTGTTGCCTCCACCAATTCTACCCGATCAAATCCGGTTTTTTGATAAATATTTTTATAGGCTTCAATATCTTTAACCGTATTTTCAGCCCGGTAAAAACCGCCGAAATACTCGGTTTTTTCACAGATAATATCCGAAAGAATGAGATAACCTCCTGGCTTCAATACACGCCAAGCTTCTTGAATAAACTTCTCTCGGGTATTAAAGTAAAAAGCAGCCTCAACACAAATAATATTATCAAAACAATCATCCTGAAAATCCATTTGTACAGCATCCATACAAATAAATTTGCAGTCGGGAGCATTAACAAAACTTCTTTCGAGTTGTTTGGGCGAAATATTAATTCCGACAACATCAGCCGGAGAGTAATACTTCAATAAATAATTGGTCGTTGCTCCCAAACCCGAACCGACATCAAGAATGTTTCCGGTTTTCTCAGGAATAAACTCTAAAAGCTTTTCCATCAAATTAAAACAAGATTCTTCTTGATTTTGAGTTTCTGAGTCCCAATACCCCACATTAAAAAACTCTTGTTTTCCGTAGATTTTTCTAGTCTCAGGATTGAGAATTAAACCATCAAATTGACTGAGAAATTCCTCTGTATCCATTGTTTCCTCACTTAGATGTTGTTTTGTGCTGCTTGAATACAAGCTTTTAACTCTTTTGCCAAAACTTGAACGTGGGGTTCAGCCATAATTGTGACATGATTTCCTAACACAAAATGGATGTCAACGGGTTCTGTTGAAAACTCGCTCCAACCCAAAGAAAAATCATCGGACACTTCACAGGCTAACTCATTATTGGGATCGTCCGGCATATCCTCATTTGCCCGTAGAACCGTCAATTTACTAGGATACCTTTCTTTGGGTACATAATCAACCAAACATAAACAGCTACTTTTATAAGCTTGGACGATATTTGTTAGTTGGGTGATTTCAGCATTGGGAGGGAGCATATTCGCCAGTTTAAAATAGTGTAAAACAGATTTTAATTGTTCCTCCACTGTTAACGTTTTTAGAGTATCGTAGGAAATCTCTACATTTTTATCTAAATAAGCTTCTATGCCTTTACTCACCTCAGCCAGCCATCTTGCATGATCCCAATTAATGTAATCAATCAGCATTTGTTTGTCTTTGTAAGTGGGTGCTGAAGAATCAATAATTGCCAATAAAGCTACATTCTCTCCCCGTTGACGCAACTGTTTACCCATTTCAAACGCAACATTTCCCCCGTAGGAATGACCGCCTAAAAAATAGGGTCCTTCAGGTTGAACGGCTTGCATGGCTTCAATGTAAATACTCGCCAAATCTTCAATCCGAGTAATTGAACCGAATTCCTGATAGAGATTATTTTCAAAGCTGTAGAACGGTTGATTTTCTCCTAAATAACGTCCCAAATGATAGAAGTAAAAAGGTCTACCTCCCGCACCCGGAACACAGAAGAAAGGCAAGTTTGAACCGTTGGGTTGAATGGCGACCAAACAGGAGGAAGAATCATCATCCGAGTCCGTTTGAATAATCCTTGCCAACTGTTCAATTGTGGGGTTTTGAAATAAGGTTATTAAAGGAATCTCTTTGCCAAACTGTTGCTTAATTTGAGTTATTAAGTAGGAAGCCAGAAGGGAATGACCCCCCAGTTCAAAAAAGTTATCCTTTACTCCAATTTGGTCAACTTTAAGAACCTTTGACCACATTTGTACCAGTTGCAATTCTAATTGGTTACGCGCATCGATAAATCTGTCCGAGTTGCTGATATTTGAAGGGGGTTTTAAGGCACGGCGATCAACTTTACCATTAGCATTAAGTGGCAATGATTCCAACAATACAAAGGCATTGGGAACCATATATTTGGGGAGTTTATTGGCAATGAATTTACGCAATTCACTCGTTGTAGTTTTCGCCTGTTTTTGCGGGACAATATAAGCAACTAAACGCTTGTCTCCCGGCGTATCTTCGCGGACAATCACACAAGAAACCTGAACATTATCATGTTGGTTTAATACTGCTTCAATTTCCCCCAGTTCAATGCGGAAGCCTCGGATTTTAACCTGATTGTCGATGCGTCCTAAAAATTCAAGGTTCCCATCCGGTAAATAACGGGCTAAATCCCCTGTTTTATAAAGGATTTCTCCTGCTATGAAGGGATTAGCCATAAACTTTTCACGGGTTAAATTTAACTGATTTAAATACCCCCTCGCAACACTCGCTCCTCCCACATAAATTTCCCCATAAACCCCAACCGGAACCGGTTGTAAATTGTGATCAAGTAAGTAAACTTTTCTGTCTCCGATCGGCTTTCCAATCGGAATAGAATTGAAATTTTTATCGAGTTTTTTGGGAATGGGATAACAACAGGTAAAGACCGTACATTCTGAAGGCCCATAACCATTAATTATTTGTGTTTCAGGTAATAAAGCTAAAGCCCGATTGACATGATCTATAGATAGAGCTTCTCCACCTATTAGCAGTTGTTTAACCCCCAACAAAGATTCTGGAATAGTGTCAATAATTAAGTGAAATAAAGCGCAAGTTAGCCAGAGAGTATTAACGCCTTGTTCTTTAATAATTGTACTCAATTCATCAGGAGTAGAAATCTTACCGGGATAAAGCACACAAAGCCCTCCAAAAAGTAAGCTTGTCCACAGTTCTAGCGTTAAAGCATCCCAAGAAATTGAGGAATGTTGTAGCCAAATTTGATCAGCATCAAGACGAATATAGTCAACCCCAAACATAAAACCCATGATGCTACGATGGGGAACTTCTATTCCTTTTGGTTTTCCGGTTGAACCCGATGTATAGATAATATAGGCTAAGTTGTTTGGAGTAGCTTTATTTACTAAATTTTCGGTGGAGTATTGAGCAATGCTTTCCCATTTTGAATGGATATCTATCACCTGCTGACTACTATGAACTGGGAGTTTCTCAGATAAATCTTTTTGAGTCAGGATGATAGGACACTTTACATCTTTGATCATAAAAGCCAGTCTTTCTGAGGGGTAAGCAGGATCTAGAGGAACATAAGCTCCTCCTGCTTTAAGAATGGCTAAAATTGCGATCACCATTAAAGGTGATCTTTCAATACAAATCCCAATCTTATCCTCTAATTTTATCTCTAAAGATTGTAAATAACGTGCTAACTGGTTAGCGCGATCATTCAATTCCGAGTAGGTTATTTGTTGACCTGAATATACTACGGCTACAGAATCAGGGGTGCGCTCTACCTGTTCCTCAAATAACTTATGAATACACTGATACTGGGGATAGTCGCTTCGAGTCTTGTTCCATTCAACTAACAATTGATGACGTTCTACTGGACTCAACAGGGGTATTTCAGGCACTCGCACTTCCGGATTTGCCACAATTGCATTCAGTACCGTCTCAAAATGTTGACCCATGCGAGTAATGGTAGCCCCATCAAATAAATCAGTGCTGTAAGACCAAACGCCCTCCAGACCCTCTGGAATTTCCCAAATGATTACCTCTAGGTCAAACCTGGCTTTAACGTCAACAGGCAAAGGCATACTTTCCATCGCTAAACCGGACAAACCGCCCTCTGACCGGGAGGCATTCTGGAGAGAAAACATCACCTGTACCAGAGGATTTCGACTCAAATCTCGCTCCAGCTTTAACTTCTCCACCAACATCTCAAAGGGTAAGTCTTGGTGAGCGTAGGCTGACAGGGTAGTTTGCCTGACTTGAGCTAAGAAGTCTTTAAAGCTAAGATTATCAGAGAGCTTGGCTCTTAATGCTAGGGTATTAGCAAAAAATCCCATTAACCCTTCAACACTCTTGTTATTGCGGTTGGCAATGGGAGAACCCACAACCAAATCTGACTGACCGCTATAACGAGAGATAGTCACAAAAAAAGCAGCCAGCAGCGTCATAAACAAAGTTGTCTCCGACTCCTGACTTAATTGCTTGAGGCGTTGAGCTAAATTCCGATCAATCTGAAAACATTCAGCCCCACCTCGAAACGTTTGAACAGGAGGACGAGGGCGATCGCTAGGCAATTCTAAAACCGGAGGCACACCCCCTAACTGTTCCTGCCAGTAATTGAGTTGCCGTTCCAGAACTTCCCCCGTCAGCCACTGACGTTGCCACAGGGCAAAATCAGCATATTGGATGGATAATTCTGGCAGTGGAGAAGGCAACCCTTGAGAGAAAGCAGCATAAAGCTGAGACAACTCACCGAAGAAGATATTGAGAGACCAACCATCATAGATAATATGGTGCATCTTCAACAGCAGGACGTGTTCGGCCGAACTCAGTTTCAGCAAGGCAAATTGTACTGGCGGTTCACTTACCAAATCAAAAGACTTGGCAGCCAGAGACTTCACCCTGTGTTGAATTTGAGCCATTTGTTCGGCAGCAGACACCCCCTGTAAGTCCTGGATGGGCAACGTTAAGGGAGTCGGGTCGGCAATTTGCTGAATGGCTTCCCCGTCTACTGTTGGAAAAGTCGTTCTGAGGATTTCATGACGGCGAACCAGTTCACTTAGACTATTCTCCAGTGCAACAATATCAAGTACACCCTCTAGCCGCAGCGCATCCAGCATATTGTAAGACTGACTGTCAGGGGAGAGTTGGTGTAGAAACCAGAGGCGTTGTTGGGCAAAAGATAGAGGCATCTTATTGTCCCGTGGCATCGGCTTGATCGCTAATTCAGCAGATTTAGAGGTAGCTTTCGCTTGTTTTAAAAATGCCAGAATTTCTGGTTTTCTCGTTCCGATTTCTTGCTTAATTTCCGGTGTCATTGCCCCCTTGGGTGCTTGATACCTTAGTTTCTCTTCCTCCAGCCAAAGTTTAATCTCTAAACTGTTTAAATAAGACAAAAACTCTACAACTTTCATCGGCTAATTGCCTCCCCTATTTGTTATTTACCTAAGTCTCAATCGGTTGAAAACTATTGAAAGAAAGAAGACTTAATTATATTGCGGGTCTAAAAAAGTAGCTCCGCCGAGTTATAATCTTATTTTGCTCGAAAGAGTATACATCACTAAAGCTCTCATTAATTGGAGAGCCATTTTTATGGGTGCCAATAAACTGTCCCCAGCATGAACCAAATTTATCTTCACAAACAATATGTTCAATTTGATGTTTTCCAAATGCAATAACCCTCTCCTGCTGATAAAAATGCAAAAGTTTATCAATGCCAATTATAACTGAATAACCTGGACGTTCATAGATAATATCTTTGTCAAAGTGATTGACTAATAATTTCCAATCAGAAGAATCAATAGTTTCAAACAAACTGATGATTAATTCCTTGTTGGATACATTTAGTGAACTAATAGAATGATACATATTTGTAACCCTCCGTATTTTTGTCATCAATGACTCCTTTTGGATTCCTCTAAATTGTCTTAAGCCAAGAGTTTTGAAAGATCAAAACTATTTAAATCCGACAAAAACTCTACAACCTTCATTTGCTAATTGCCTCCCAAATTTGTTGTTGAATCCGGTCTAAACTGCGGGGTGTACTTTTAGGTTCAAAAAGTCCATCAGCTTCCCATTTGCTCGCATCTAGACTAATTGCCCAAGCATTCAACCAAGGGGTAGAATTCACTTTCGGTAACATCTCTGGTCTGGTATCTTCTAGGGCTAATCGGAAAATGACTTGTGCGAGTTCCTCAACGGTTTCTAAGCCGGCCAGATAATTGTTGATGATTTCTGACTCCGTTTGATTTGATTTCAAGTTACGTGTTCGGAGTTCATCAATAAAAGGAATCGACAAATAATCAATAAATTCAAAATTCACTCGATGTAAAGATAGATTTGCCCAATCTTTAAATAACTGTTGCATTCGATAGGAAAGCGGGAAAAATTTACCACTGATCTCTTGAACCTTCAGTCTTAGTTTTTGATCAAGATAGATAGAATTAAACATCATTAAACCACCGAAAGTCCACCCTGACACAACATCCCAGAGGAACTTTGATGCCATCACCATCCCATTTCCCAGACAATTGTAGGCATTTTGAATATTAAAAGTAATGCCATCACTGTAGGTTAAATAGAATTGATTAGCATCTTCGACTTTTTCTTGAGTCAGTTGACCTTCAAGGTCAAGTTCAATCATTTGGGCTGTTAATGAATTCCCATAACCAATATTATCTGTTCCAGGGGAATAAAAAGGGTCAGGAAATGTACCTGCTTCGCCCACACAAGCCCAGCGATCAAACGAAAAGACTTGTTTAGAAGAATAGCTATATTTGGGCATTTTCTTAAAGTCTTTGGGTTGTTTATCTTTGAGGTAAAAAGCCAAAGTAGGTTCGTTTTCCTGTAACCACTGACAGGCTAGTTCATAGTTATAATAATTTTTTAAAGGATGGATGTCTTGGCGAGCAACAATCCCAATACTGGTATGATCGGTAGACAAGGGAATTGTCCAAACCCAATATCCTTCACCACAGAGATGATTAGTTGAATAATAACGATTTTTGTTAGGAACGCGATGATGCCATTTTTCTTCACTACTTGGCACAAAATCAGCGAGATCAAAACGTCCCTCAATCCGAAACCAAACCGCACTAAACTTCTCATTATTCGGTTTATTTAAACCTAATTTTATTTGCAGAAAACGACGGCGACCCATTGCATCAACAACCCACCGTGCTTTAATAACGTTGTTTTTTCTATGCTCTCCATCTCCTTGAGTGTAAACAATTTTATGATGTTGCTGTAACCCTACTGCTAACTCAATCTCATTAACGAAACAGTTTTCCAGTAATTCGACTCCAGCTTCCACATTAAGCTGACGTAAATCATTCTCAAATTTACCGCGATCAATTTGATAGGAGTTAGGAAGATGGAATTCTGACAGACCGAGTTCAGGTCTTTTATGGAACTCAGTTTCCTGATTATTGAAAAAATATCGGAGTCCCAGTTTCGTTAAATGTTGCGTTTCAAAATAATCGGTTAACTGAAGGGTATTAGCTAAATAAAAAGCACCGACTTCAACCGTTGACTCTCCTACTTTAAAAGTAGCTTCGGGCAAAGGGTAAGCCATCCTATCGAGAACAGCAACGGAAATATTCGGCTTTTTAAGTTTTAACTGTCGTGCCAAAGTTAAACCAGCCAACCCACCTCCACAAATGACAACATCATAGGCATCTGCTTGACTTAAATCTTCAGCTTGTTGGCGCAGCAAGGCAATTAATTCTTCCTTGCTCTCTTTTAGCATTGCTAGCAATTCAGGCGTCATAATTCCCTGGGGAGAACGATAGCGGAGCTTATCATTTTCAACCCATAATTTTATACCTAAATGATTGAGATGAGACAACAATTCAACTGTTTTCATGGTTTCCGATTCACTAAGAGCAACTGGGTTTTTATGAAATTGAACGAGATAACGGTCTGGACAAATATATTATGATGGAAAACTGATCATAATTCACCTTCTTCATAATCATCTTGTGTTTCTGTGATCGAGGGTTGACCACTTTGTACCATTTCAAGCACCTCAATGTTTTGAGCCAAACTCGCAACAGTCGGATACTCTAGGAAATTTTGTAAGGACAATTCGACCGAGAAAACATCACTCAAGCGAGAAATTACTTGAGTCGCCAGCAAAGAATGACCTCCCAAATCAAAGAAATTATCCTTCACCCCAATGCGTTCAATTCCCAAAATTTCGCCCCAAATTTGCACCAGTTGAGCTTCAACCGGGGTTCGTGGGGAAACAAAACCCGTCGAAAGATTTCGGGTGGCGGTGTCCGGTTTGGGTAGCGCTTTTCGGTCAATTTTACCATTGGGAGTTAAGGGTAGGGAATTGAGCAGAACAAACGCTTGCGGCACCATGTAATTGGGCAATTTTTGTTGAACAAATTGACGAACTTTCGGCACCAACTTCTGAACTAATTTACCGTGTAAGGGATTGTTTGTGTACTCATTGGCGGGTTTAACTTTAACGTTTTGGCTATCCCAAAATGCAATTTGAGTTGAACTGTTGCGACAGAATACCACATCAAAAGAACCATCGGTGCTGCTTTCCCACCAACTCAGGTGAACCGTGTAGCCGAATTTTTCTCCCAATTCATAGAACTGTTCGGGATTAATTCCCGCGCTTGACTGTTGCGGTAACAACTCTCGCAGTTGGCTAATTGTGTTAACATTGGGCGGATTTTCTACCCATTCCCAAATCTGTAAAGCTTGCAATACCCGTTGATTGGGAACAGCTTTAATTCCCAACAGTTCGGGCTGATTTTGTTGGAGTTGTGTTTCAATTTCTGTTAACGAAAGCTGTTCAAGTTGCCAGTTCAGCCAGGGAAATTTGGTAGTTTGAACATCATCTGCCAAATGCAGGATAACATCATAGCGGAATTGGGTTAATTCATTTTCTGCATGACCCCGTTTCGGCAAAATTTCCACCCGAGTAATTTGGGGAAAATGTTGTTTAAGAGCGATAAAAAATTGAGGAGAAATCGCCAATTCTTCTTCGGTTGCTATGCTTTGATTAACCTGTTGCTGCCATTGTTCCAGACTCATTTCTTCGTCCGCTCGCGACAACTGCACGGCCGCATGGTAGGCTTCCAATAAGGGCAAACTGCGAACATCCCCCACAAAAATCGCCCCTTGAGAACCAATTGCCTTGATTGTTCCTTCTAGAACCTGTAACAAGTATTCAACACTGGGGAAATACTGCACAACCGAGTTCAAAACCACCGTATCAAATTCGGCTTTGGGAATTTCTGTAAAATTATCCGCCATTTGATGCAGCAAACGCACCCGTTCTAAACCGGCAATTTTTTGACACATTTCTTCAACGTGTTGTAAGGCGGCGCTGGAATAATCCGCCCCCCAATACTGTTGACAATTCGGCGCAATTCGAGATAGTAATAACCCCGTTCCACACCCTATTTCTAAGACTCGCTGAGGCGATAAAGATAGTATTCGGCTGACGGTATTTTCAACCCATTCTCGCATTTCCCAAGCTGGAATTGCTTCCCCGGTATAACTGCTGTTCCAACCGCTAATATTAAAGGTAAGATCATCTGCGGAAGTTTGAGGCTGACCGTAGGCTTGTTCATACAACATTTGCCAGTCGCTCACGTATTCGCTCTCCCAGTTGGCTACTTCTTCGGGTAAGGCTTTATTTTTCAAAGCGGGAACTAAATAAGCCACCAAATGTTTATCGCCATTCCCGTCAATTTGAGCAACAACTACATTGTCCTGCACGTAGGGATGTTGACTCAAAACTGCTTCAATTTCCCCTAATTCAATGCGGAAACCGCGAACTTTTACCTGATGGTCAATGCGCCCTAAAAACTCAATATTTCCATCGGGTAAATAACGCGCCAAGTCCCCTGTTTTATAGAGGCGAGAATTGGGTTTCTTGCCCCCCTTGCTAAGGGGGGTTGGGGGGATAAAGGGATTTGATATAAATTTCTCATTTGTTAATTCGGGTCGGTTCAAATATCCTCGCGCTACACCCGCACCCCCAATGTGTAATTCTCCCGCAACACCAACGGGAACGGGTTGTAAATGCGAGTCTAAAATATAAACTTGAACGTTGGAAATGGGGCGACCAATGGTAACTTTTTCGTCGAAAGGCGTACATTTTGCCGTAGTTGCACAGACGCTGGCTTCTGTCGGCCCGTAACCGTTAAAGAAGTTTCGCCCGACTGACCATTGTTTAACAAGTTCAAGAGAACAGGCTTCTCCCGCAACAATAATGGTTTGCAATTTCGGAAGGTTTTCTGTTGGTAGAACGGCTAATGCTGATGGCGGTAAAGTAATATGAGTAATGCCATAATCTCGCAATCGTTCAATTAACGGTGTACCTGGCATAATTGAGTCTTTTGTTCCCAGATAAAGCGTTGCTCCCGCTCCCAAAGTCATTAAAATTTCCGAGATACAAGCATCAAAACTAAAAGAAGCAAACTGAAGAATCCGACTGTTTGAATTCACTTTGAACGCTTCAATTTGAGCCAAAGCTAGATTATACAATCCTTTATGTTCGACCATTACGCCTTTCGGTTTCCCCGTAGAACCGGAAGTATAAATCACATTCGCCAAGTGAGAAGCGCTGACAACTTCAGAAAGATTTTCTGAGTTATATTCGGCAATTTCTAGACGGTCTAAACCAACAGATTGAGCTTGATGTTGGGGAAGTTTATCGAGGAGTTTTTCTTGAGTTAATAGCAGGGAAACTTGGCTATTCTCTAACATATAGCTAAGGCGTTCTTCAGGATATTCTGAATCGAGGGGAACATAAGCGCCGCCTGCCTTGAGAATTCCCAAAATTCCCACCAACATTTCTAAAGAACGTTCAACACAAATCCCAACTAAAGTATCGGGTTGAATCCGATAGTTTTCACGCAGATAATGAGCCAATTGATTGGCGCGACAATTTAACTCAAAATAGGTGAGTTGTTGCTGTTCAAACACCACTGCAACGGCGTGGGGAGTCCGTTCAACTTGCTCCTCAAATAACTGGTGAATACATTGATTATTCTGCTCCTCAGTTTGAGTATCGTTCCACTCCTGCAAGAATTGATAACGTTCCTGTTCTGTTAACAAGGGTAATAATGCCACTGACTCTTGAGGATTTTCGACAATTGCTGTTAACAACGTTTGAAAATGTTGCATCATCCGAACAATTGTTGCCCCATCAAATAAATCCCGATTGTAGGAACAAAAACCGGTCAATCCTTCCGGTGTATCCCACAAATAAACCTCCAAATCCATCCGCACCGAATCCAATCCCGAAGGCATTCCTTCCACCTTCAAACCGGGCAAATCCCAATCGGAACCGGGCGCATTTTGTAGCGCAAACACAACTTGAATGAGCGGATTGCGATCAAGATGTCGCTCAATTTGCAAGGCTTCGACTAACATCTCAAAGGGCAAATCTTGATGGTCGTAAGCCTCTTGAGTTACCTGACGCACCTGGGCGAGAAATTCTTCAAATGTCGGTTCTTTTGACAGATTAAACCTCAACGCCAAACTGTTGACAAAAAAGCCGATTAACCCTTCAATTTCTGTGCGGTTGCGATTGGCAATCGGCGAACCAATCACCAAATCCGTTTGTCCACTGTAGCGATAAGCCAACACCGCAAAACCCGCCAAAAGCGTCATAAATAGAGTGCTTCCCGACTCTTGACTCAGCTTTTTCAGGCGTTGAGTTAGCTGAGGATTGAGTTGAAAATGTTCGGTTCCGCCCCGGAAAGTTTGTACAGCCGGACGGGGGCGATCTGTGGGCAATTCTAACAGAGGCGGTGCGCCATTTAACTGTTTTTTCCAGTAATTTAATTGACGGTCTAACACCTCATCGGTGAGCCACTGACGCTGCCAAATTGCAAAATCTGCATACTGGATTGGTAACTCGGGTAAGTCGGCTGGACGACCCGTTATTATACTTTGATAATAAGCTGAAAGTTCGCCAATTAAAACCCCCATTGACCAACCATCCGCAGCAATGTGATGTATGGCTAATAACAACACATATTCGTCCGTTGCAACTTGCCAAAGTCCGACTCGCAACACCGAACCGTTAACCAAATCAAACGGTTTGCTGGCGGCTTCTGTCACCAAGGCTTCTACTTGTTTTTGGGGATTAGAAACATTTTGAAGATCGACTACAGGTAACGTTAAAGTTGTATAGGGATCTATAACCTGTATCGGCTTGTTATCTTTGACAACAAAGCGAGTTCGCAGGGGTTCGTGGCGCCGCACTATCGCCTGAAACGCTTGTTCTAATGCTTGAACATTCAAATTCCCCACCAAACGCATTGTAAAATCAATCGTGTAGGCACCGCTTTCGCCTTCCAATTGATGCACAAACCACAGCCGTTCTTGCGCCCAGGATAGCGGTATATCTCCATCTCTGGAAGCGGGTAAAATTGGGGGAACAGTTAAAGTTAAACCCGTTTTTTGTTGAGCGAGAATTGCTTGACTTAACCGATCAATTGTCGGCGATTCAAACAAATAACGCAACGGTAATGAGATCCCAAAGGCTTCCTGTACGCGAGAAATCACCTGCGTCGCTAGCAGAGAATGTCCTCCCAATTCAAAGAAGTTATCGTAAATTCCAACTTGTTCAACCTTCAAAACTTGCGCCCAAATTTGCGCCAAAATTTCTTCTGTGGGAGTGCGGGGAGCAACGTATTGATCTGTGAGTTCGCTTTGGATATTGGGTGCGGGTAATGCGCGACGGTCTACTTTTCCATTGGGTGTTAAAGGCAGATTTTCTAACAGCACAAAGTTAGAGGGAATCATGTAGTCGGGTAAGCGTTTCTTGAGATTCGCTCTCAAAGATTGAGCCAAATTGTCGTAATTAAATAATCGCCGATAGAACGGGGTTTGCCGGAAATTATTTTTATAGTGATAGGAGACATATTCAAACTGAATTGTTTCTCCATTCTTTTTCCGCAGACACCCTTTAATGGCATAATCGGGGTTGAGATTATTCTCGCAAATTGTCCGAGAACAAACGGCCTGAATAACATCACCCTGTTCTACCTCAATTCCGGGTTCAAACACAGGGAAATAAACCGGAAGCCAGCAATACTCATGCTCTAGAATATCGATTTCTTCTCCGGCAATAGTATGCAAATTTAGCCAAACTAAGAAACCATCCATTCGCCCATGTTTTTGAACTTCTAATTGGATTTCATGGGAAAACTCTGGATTAATATATTCATTGAAGTTCAAATCTTCCAAAACATCCACAGTGGATAGAACATTGGTCTTGGGGAATTTCTTAATACACATCCTTAAGTCAAATGGATATCCGACTTGCTCAAATATTTTTTGGGTGTAATAGGCAGGAGTTTCAGAGAATTTGGGATGATGTAATATTTCATCTGGAAGAGTGACAACTGCCATCTTGGTAACGCTTCTTTCAGGAATCATTAACCCACCAGGCTTGAGAAACCGTCGGACGTTATTAATAATGACGGCTGCACCTTCAGACCCACCAATCGCTCCCACAATTTCTGAGACGCAGATATCAGCCAATTCTGGGAGTTCAACTTGAGTTGCATCGCCATGAATAACGGTGATTTTATCTGCCAAACCTAACTTTTTAATACAGGCTCTTGCTTTCTCGCAGGTTTCCTCACTCCGTTCAATTGCATAAATTTTATTAGCGCCTGCTTCCACACAAAATCTCGATAAGATTGCATCTTTACCCGTCCCAATTTCAACGACGATTTTATCTTTTACCAATTGATTAATTGCAACTTTATAACTATCGTTGCGTCGATGGTCATTGGTCATGGCGTAATAGAGTAAGTCATCGTAAACATAGTATTCAGCGATAGATGGCCATAATTCTACTAAATCTGTTGATGATTTTTCGGGTTTCTTGGATGAGATGAGATTTTTCTGTTGCGGTACAACGTAAGCCACCAAACGCTTATCATTCGGTTGGTCTTCCCGTGCAAAAACAACGGCTTCTTGAACTTCGGGTAACTGGGAAAGCGCCGCTTCAATTTCCCCTAATTCGATACGGAAACCCCGAATTTTAACTTGATTGTCAATCCGTCCTAAAAATTCGATATTTCCATCGCTTAAGTAACGGACCAAATCCCCGGTTTTGTAAAGTCGAGAATTGGGTTCCTTGCTAAAGGGATTGGGGATGAATTTCTCGTTTGTTAATTCGGGTCGGTTCAAATATCCTCGCGCCAAACCCGCACCCCCAATATGTAATTCTCCCGGTACGCCAATCGGAACGGGTTGCAAATATTCATCTAAAATGTAGATTTGGGTGTTAGAAATGGGACGACCAATGGAAATTTTATCATCGCTATCGGTGCATTTTGCCATTGTTGCACAGACACTTGTTTCTGTCGGCCCGTAAGCGTTAAAGAAGTTTCGACCCGCAGACCATTGTTTAATTAATTCGGGTGAACAGGCTTCTCCCGCAACAACAATGGTTTGCAGTTTGGGAAGTTTTTCTGTGGGTAAAACGGCCAACGCCGACGGCGGTAAAGTAATATGAGTAATGCCATAATCTCGCAATCGTTCAATTAACGGTTGACCCGGCATGAAAGCATCTTTTGTTCCCAAATAAAGCGTTCCTCCCGAACCTAAAGCCATGAGGATTTCCCAGATAGACGCATCAAAACTGAGGGAAGCAAACTGAAGAATGCGACTTTCTGAATGCAACCCAAACGCCTGAATTTGAGCTTGATTTAAGTTGCACAATCCGCTGTGTTTTACCATTACCCCTTTCGGTTTACCCGTCGAACCGGAGGTATAAATCACGTTCGCGAGATGGAAAGATTTAACTAAAGTTTCCGGGTTATTTTGATGAGGTTTGGCAATTTCCAAATCTTCTAAATAAACCGCTTGCGCTTGATGGTGAGGGAGCCGTTTAACAACTCGCTTTTGAGTCAGTAAAACTTGAATTTTAGCATCTTCGAGCATCCATTTTAAGCGGTCTTGGGGATAATCCGGGTCGAGGGGAACGTAAGCACCACCCGCCTTGAGAATTGCCAAAATTCCCACGATCATTTCTAGAGAACGTTCAACACAAATTCCGATTAAATTATCCGGTTGAATCCGATAGTTTTCTAGCAAGTAATGGGCGAGTTGATTGGCGCGACTATTTAACTCAGAATAGGTCAGTTTTTCGTTTTCAAAGACCACTGCAACGGCATTAGGATTCCGTTCAACTTGTTCCTCAAATAACTGATGAATACATTGGTCTTGGGGATAATCAACCTGAGTATCATTCCAATCAACTAATAACTGTTCTCGCTCAATTTCTGTGAGGATTGGCAATTGAGAAACTCGCTCTTGAGGATTAGCTACAATTCCCTCTAACAGCGTCACCAAATGACCCGACATCCGCTCAATTGTGCCGCGATCAAACAAGTCCGTATTGTATTCAAAAACTCCCGCCAGTCCGTCGGCCGTGTTCTGCATTCCTAGAGTTAAATCAAACTTTGCCGTTGTACTTTCTATGGGCAAATCAGTTATCGTTAACCCCGTTAGTTCGACTTGAAAAATCGGCGTATTCTGAAGAACAAACGCAACTTGGAATAGGGGTGTGTGGCTGAGAACGCGTTCCGGTTGCAAGACTTCTACTAACATTTCAAACGGCAAATCTTGATGAGCATAAGCATCCATTGCCATGTTCCTTACCTGAGTTAGCAACTCAGAAAAACTCGGATTTTCTGATAAATCCGTCCGCATCACCAAAGTATTGCTAAAGAAGCCAATTAACCCTTCAATTTCGCTGTGATTTCGGTTGGCAATAGGTGTCCCGACCAAAATATCGGATTGTCCGGTATAACGATACAGCAAAGTATCAAACGCCGCCAACAATGTCATAAACAACGTTACCCCTTGTTCCTGACACAAATCGCTCAATTTTTGCGTGAGTTCTGCGGAAAGTTTAAACGGTTGATACGCACCCGCAAACGTTTGCACGGGGGGTCTGGGTCGGTCTGTTGGTAACGACAATAAACCGGGTGCATTTGCTAATTGTTCTTGCCAATAATTCAATTGATTTTGCAGAACATCTCCCTGCAACCACTGTTTTTGCCATACAGCAAAATCGGCGTATTGTATCGGTAATGGCGTTAACGGTGAAGCCTGACCTTGAGAATAAGCCTCGTACAATGCCGTTAATTCTTCAAGAAATACACCCATTGACCAGCCATCGGAAACAATGTGATGAATACAAATAAATAACCAGTGTTCGGTCTCGCTGAGGACAATTAATGACGTGCGAATTAAGGAATCCTTCGCCAAGTTAAAAGGTTGAGAGACTTGTTGTTTAACAAATTCCTTCGCCGCTATTTCTTGTTCGCCTGTCGGTAAATGCGTTAAGTCAATAACCGATAAAATCCAATTGTTTTCCGGTTGAACGATTGGTTTTGGTTCTCCACCAACTGTAATAATATTCGTCTGCAAGGTTTGGTGACGCCGAATAATTTCTTGTAAACTTTGTTCTAAAGCAAAAATGTTCAGCGTTCCTTCCAAACCCAAAGCCATCGGTATATTGTAGGTAGCAACTTCGGGGGCGAGTTGGTCTAGGAACCACAGCCGATTTTGAGCATAAGAGAGGGAGAATTCCGCTTCTTCTGTTCGGGGTAATATCGGCGTTGCAGTGATTTGCAAATTTTGTTGCTGCAACCGCCCAATACTATCAGCTAATTGGGCAATTGTCGCCGAAGCAAACAACTCCCGCAAAGGCAATTCAACTTTAAAAATATTCCGAATTCGCGAAACTAATTGCGTGGCGAGTAACGAGTGTCCCCCCAATTCAAAGAAGTTATCGTTAATGCCAACTTGTTCGACTTTGAGAACTTGCGCCCACATTTGAGCTAACATTTCTTCGGTAGCTGTGCGGGGTGCAATATACTTATCTTTTTGTCCGCCCTGTAAATCCGGTGCGGGTAAGGCGCGACGATCTATTTTGCGGTTGTGGGTTAATGGTAACGACTCCAAAAATACAAACGCACTCGGCACCATGTAAAGCGGTAAATGATGGGAAAGGAATTGACGCAGTTCGCTAATCGTGGGTATTTGTTGTTGAGAAAACGGCACCACATAACCCACCAACCGTTTATCGCCGGGAGTATCTTCGCGGAGAATAACACAGGAGGTTTGTACATGAGGATTGCGGTTGAGTGTGGCTTCAATTTCTCCCAATTCTATTCGGAATCCCCGGATTTTTACCTGATTGTCAATGCGTCCGAAACACTCAATATTTCCATCGGGTAAATAACAGGCTAAATCCCCGGTTTTGTAAATGCGATGCTTTGTTTCATCTTGAAAGGGGTTGGGAAGGAATTTTTGTTCTGTTAATTCCGGGCGGTTCAGATAACCCCGCGCCAAACGAACGCCACCCAGATGTAATTCCCCAATTACTCCAACGGGAACGGGTTGCAAATGACGGTCAAGAATGTAGGTTTGGGTATTAGCAATGGGACGACCAATTAATACTGAATTAACTTGTTCGGATTGGGGATTAAGTAAGTCGTAAACAACCGCCGTTACTGAGGCTTCGGTAGGTCCGTAAACATTCAAACAAGTAACGCGATCGCCGATTAATTTTTTCCACATCGTAACGGTTTCGGGGAGAACCGTATCGCCACCCACCGCAACTAAATGTAAGCTTTCGGGTACGGTTGCTTCTGATTTAGAAACCGCCACCGTCCATTCGTGCCAATAAGCCGGGGTAATGTTGAGAACGGTCAGTTTTTCTGCTTCGATAAATTGGGCGAAACTGGCAAAATCGGGGAACATTTGAACGGGTCTTAACACCACCGTTCCCCCTTTCAACCAGGTGGGAAAAATTTCTTCGGCGGCGACATCAAATCCCAAGGATGCAAACTGCAAAACCCGATCTTTATCGGTTAAATTAAAGACTTCACCAATGGCGCTGCTGTGGTTCACTAACGCTTCGTGAGTTAACATCACGCCTTTGGGTTTTCCGGTTGAACCGGAAGTGTACAGCAAACAAGATAAATTTTCGGGTTTAACTGTATTGACCGGATTCTCTTGACTTTGAGAAATTAACACCCCGGAGTTGCCATCTAAAATGATAACTTCTGCGCCTTCTACGGGTAAAGAATTAAGCAGTTTTTCTTGGGTTAGTAGCAGCTTAATATTTGCATCTTCGGCGATATAAGCTAATCGTTGAACGGGATAATCCGGGTCTAAAGGAACGTAAGCGCCCCCCGCTTTTAAAACCGCCAATAATCCCACGATCATCGACAGCGAACGCTCCAAATAAATCCCCACAAATGTTTCTGGTTTAACCCCCAAAGATTGCAAATAATGGGCGAGTTGATTGGCCTGGGTGTTTAACTGTTGATAGGTTAATTGTTGACGGTCAAACTCCACTGCGATCGCTTCGGGAGTCCGTTTTACCTGTTCTTCAAATAACTGATGAAGACATCGATCAAAAGGATAATCTTCGTCGGTATCATTCCATTCAAATAATATTTTTTGACGTTCGCCTGCGGTTAAGATTGGCAATTGGGAAATAGGCACTTTAGGATGAGCAACAATGGCTTCCAACAACGTCACCAAATGACCGCTCATCCGTTCGATAGTCTCGGCATCAAACAAGTCCGTATTGTACTCCCACGCGCCGACTAATCCTTCGGGAGTCTTCTCCATTCCCAGGGTTAAATCAAAGGGTGCCGTGTCACTTTTAACCCGCACCGGATCGACTTTCAACCCCGTTAGTTCGACTTGAGAATTCGGCGTATTTTGCAGAATAAACATCACCTGAAATAGCGGCGCGTGGCTGAGGTCCCGTTCGGGTTGTAACGCCTCCACTAACATTTCAAAGGGCAAATCTTGATGAATGTAAGCCTCCATTGCCATCTCCCGAACCCGCTTCAAAAGTTCGCTGAAACTCGGGTCGCCAGATAAGTCCGTTCGCATCACCAAAGTATTGACAAAAAAGCCGATTAACCCTTCAATTTCGCTGCGGTTTCGGTTGGCAATGGGTGTGCCGACTAAAATATTATCTTGGTCGGTGTAGCGGTAAAGCAAAGTATTAAACGCCGCCAATAATGTCATAAATAGCGTTGTGCCTTGTTCGGCGCTTAATTCAGTTAGCTTGTTCGTCAGTTCAACTGATAGGCTAAACGGTTCAATTGCCCCCTCAAAACTTTGTGTAGCGGGTCGGGGTCGGTCTGTGGGTAGCGATAATAAAGTGGGTGCGTCTGCGAGTTGATGTTTCCAATAATTGAGTTGGTTTTCGAGAACATTCCCCTGCAACCATTGTCTTTGCCAAAGGGCAAAATCGGCGTATTGAATGGGTAGGGGAGTCAGAGAAACGGATTGACCTTGAGAATAAGCATTATATAAGGTTGCCAATTCTTGAACCAACACGCCCATCGACCAGCCATCGCTGACGATGTGGTGCATACAAATCACCAACAAATATTCGGTATCACTCAGCAGAATTAACGTGCTTCTGATTAGGGATTCATTGGCTAAATTAAAGCAGTGAATCGCTTCTTCTTTGGCGATTTTCTGCGCTAAAATCTCTCGTTCAATGGGGTGTAAATCCGTGTAGTCAACAACGGATAAACTCCAATTTTTTGCAGTTTGAATAATTTGTGTTGCTTCTCCATCAACGGTAACAAAGTTGGTGCGTAAAGCTTCGTGACGTTTGATAATTTCTTTTAGGCTTTCTTCCAAAGCAGTTTGATTGAGCGTTCCTTCCAAACGCAAAGCAAAAGGAATATTGTATAGGGCACTATTGGGGGCAAACTGTTCTAAAAACCACAAACGCTGTTGGGCAAAAGACAGGGGTAATTGTACATCCTTGGGTCGGGGTAAAATGGGCGGCGCTGTAGGAACAATTAGCGAATCAACCGCAACGTTTTGTAGTTGTAATTGCTCAATCGTTTTCCCCAATTCCACAACGGTTGGCGTTGCAAACAATTCGCGCAAAGGCAGTTCAATATTTAACGTGCTGCGAATGCGTGAAACTAATTGAGTGGCGAGCAGAGAATGTCCGCCCAATTCAAAAAAGTTATCGTAAATTCCGACTTGTTCAACGGTTAGAATTTGCCCCCAAATTTGAGCCAAAATTTCTTCTGTGGGCGTGCGGGGAGCAACAAATTTTTCTGTGAGTTCGCTGAAATCGGGTGCGGGTAAGGCGCGACGGTTTAATTTTCCGTTGGACGTTAGCGGTAACGACTCCAACATTACAAAAGCCGATGGTACCATGTAATCGGGTAATTTGGCTTTCAAGAATTGCCGCAGTTCGCTAACAGTTGGTGTCATCTCCGGCTGTGGCACCACGTAAGCAACCAAACGTTTTTGATGGGTTGAATCTTCCCGGTCAATAACAACAACCGTTTTGACTTTGCTATGTTGACTCAAAACGGCTTCAATTTCCCCTAATTCAATCCGGAAACCGCGAATTTTTACTTGATTGTCGATTCGTCCTAAATATTCAATATTGCCATCGGGTAAATAACGGACTAAATCCCCAGTTTTATATATTTTTGAATTGTCAAACGGATTAGGAATAAATTTCTCTTTTGTTAATTCGGGTCGGTTCAAATATCCTCGCGCTAAACCCGCACCCCCAATGTGCAATTCTCCCGGTACGCCAACAGGAACGGGTTGCAAATATTTATCCAAAATGTAGACTTCTGTATTGGCAATAGGTCGCCCAATTAAAACATCGGTGGCGACCGAACCAAACGGGTATAGAGTAGCGGCAACGGTCGCTTCTGTTGGGCCGTAAGAATTAATTAATTCGGGTGGATTGGGAAAATGAGAAACACTATTTTCCCAGAGTTTTACTTTTTTTAATTGAGCTTCTTCTCCCCCAATAATCATCTTTCTTAGACTCGGAGGAATTCGGGAGTCTTCGGGGGACAGTTCGGCAACTAATTGATGCCAATAAGCGGTAGGAAGGCTCACAATTGTTAGTTCCCATTCCTGACAACGTTGCCAAAACTTATCGCTGGATTCGAGAATTTCCTCGGTTCGTAATACCAATGTTGCGCCGACTGACAAACAAACAAATATTTCTTCAACAGATAAATCGAAGCAGATAGAGGCAAATTGCAGCAGCTTATCATTGGAGGTGAAACCGTATTCTTTGCTGGCACTCACAACGAAATTCACGAGCGACCGATGTTCAATCATTACCCCTTTGGGTTTACCCGTCGAACCCGAAGTGTAAATAATGTAGGAGAGGTGATTGGGTTGAAGCTTTGTAATTGGATTGGCGGTACTGTATTCATCAATAACTGACCAATCCCTATCTAAACAGATGGTATTTTTAACGGAGTCTGGCAGTTGCACGAGCAATTTTTCTTGAGTCAACAGAATGCTCAGTTGCGTATCTTCGAGGATATAATTAAATCGCTCTTTTGGATAATTTGGGTCGAGGGGAACATAAGCACCCCCCGCCTTAAGAATGCCCAGAATTCCGACTATCATCTCTGGGGAACGTTCAAAACAAATCCCAATTAAAGTATCGGGTTTAACCTGATACTTTTCAATTAAATAATGGGCGAGTTGATTGGCGCGATGATTTAATTCACGATAGGTAAATTTTTGCTTTTCAAATATTAGGGCGACTGCATCGGGAGTTTGTTCTGCCCGTTCTTCAAATAATTGATGAATACATTTATCTTGGGGATAATCGGCTTGCGTCTTGTTCCAATCAATTAATAACTGTTTGCGTTCAATTTCTGTTAAAATTTGCAGTTGGGAAATTTGTTGTTGGGGATTGGCGATAATTCCTTCCAGTAGGGTGAAGAAATGACCCGCCATCCGCTCAATTGTGCTGCGATTAAACAAATCCGTATTGTATTCCCACACTCCGACCAAACCTTCGGGAGTGTTCTGCATTGATAAGCTCAAATCAAACTTGGCTATCGTTCGTTCTACCGCCAGCGAACTAACCGTTAACCCCGTTAACTCTATTGAAGATAAGGGATTATTTTCGAGAGCAAACATCACCTGAAATAGGGGAGTGTGACTGAGATTTCGTTCGGGTTTTACGGCTTCTACTAACATTTCAAACGGCAAATCTTGATGGGAATATGCTCCCAAAGCCATTTCTTTGACCCGACCGAGAAGTTCGTTAAAGGTGGGATTGCCTTCGAGGTTGGTACGCAATACTAAAGTATTGACAAAAAAGCCGATTAACCCTTCAATTTCACTTTGATTGCGGTTGGCAATGGGCGAACCGACCAAAATATCCGATTGTCCGGTGTAGCGATAAAGCAAAGTATCAAACGCCGCCAACAACGTCATAAACAGCGTTACCCCTTGTTGCTGACTGAGTTTTGTTAGCTGTGAAATTAGTTCCGGCGACAGTGTAAATTTGTGATGGGCGCCTGCAAAGGTTTGAACGGGGGGGCGAGGTCGGTCTGTGGGTAATACTAACAATTCCGGGGCGTCTGCTAACTGTTTTTGCCAATAATTTAATTGACGTTCCAAGACCTCGCCTTGCAACCATTCTCTCTGCCAAATCGCAAAATCTGCATACTGAATGGGTAGGGTGTCTAAGGGTGAAGATTTTCCTTGAATAAAAGCGTTGTAGAGGGCCGTTAGTTCTCGAACAAATATTCCCATTGACCAGCCATCGCTGACAATATGGTGCAGAGAAACTAACAGTAGATGTTCGGTCTCATCAAGTTTAACTAATGTCGCTCTAATTAACGAATCACCCGCCAAATTAAAGGGTTTAAGGCTTTCTTGGTAGGCTAATTGTTGGGCGGTAATTTCTTGTTCCTCGGTCGGTAAATGGCTGTAGTCAACAACCGATACCGTCCAGGTCATTTCTTCGTGAATAACTTGGGTTGCTTGTCCGTCAACGGTAACAAAATTGGTGCGTAAAGCTTCGTGACGCCGAATGATTTCTTCTAGGCTTTGTTCGAGGGCGGTTTGATTGAGCGTTCCCGTCAAACGCAAGGCGATAGGAATGTTGTAAAACGGACTGTCGGGTTCGAGTTGGTCTAAGAACCACAGACGTTGTTGAGCATAGGATAGGGGTAATTCTTCTGTATTCATTGTTGTGTTTGTTGGGTTGGTTGGGTTGGTTGGGTTCATCTTTTTCTCCGGGGTAAAATACGTGGAACGGTTAAGTCTGAATTTTGTTGTTTTAACTGGGGAATTAATTGCGCGAGTTCAGCCAGTGTTGCTGTGTTGAATAACTCGCGTAAAGGCAGTTCAACTTGGAAAGTATTGCGGATGCGCGAAACCAGTTGAGTTGCTAACAAAGAATGCCCTCCCAGTTCAAAGAAATTGTCGTTAATTCCGACTTTCTCAACTTTGAGAAGTTCTCCCCAAATTTGAGCCAACATTTCTTCGGTGGGACTGCGGGGAGCAATATATTTTTCTGTCAGTTCGCTTTGAAATTCCGGTGCGGGTAGGGCGCGACGGTCTATTTTTCCGTTTGCAGTTAGGGGTAACGATTCCAACATCACAAACGGATTTGGCACCATGTAGTCGGGTAACTTTTCTTTTAAGAATTGCCGCAGTTCGTTACTGGTTAATGTGGTCTGTTTCTGGGGAATAACGTAAGCCACCAAACGTTTATCTCCGGGTTCATCCTCCCGCACCAAAACCACCGTTTCCCAAACTTTTGGATGTTGGGTCAGCAAGGCTTCAATTTCGCCCAATTCTATGCGGAAACCCCGAATTTTTACTTGATTATCAATTCGCCCCAAATATTCTAATTCGCCATTGGGTAAATAACGGGCTAAATCCCCAGTTTTGTAGAGTTTTGAGTTGTTAAACGGACTGGAAATAAACCGTTCTGATGTCAATTCGGGGCGGTTCAAATAACCCCGTGTAACTCCAGCTCCCCCAACGTACATTTCACCCGAAACGCCAACGGGAACCGGTTGTAAATGTTGGTCTAATAAATACAATTGCAAGTCGGGAATGGAACGACCAATCACACTAGCCGACCCTTTCAAATCAGCTAAACTCAAGGGACGATAGGTAACGTGTACGGTGGTTTCGGTAATTCCGTACATATTCACCAACTGAGGTTTTTGGTCGCCGTGTCGTTCAAACCAGGGCTGCAAACTGTTGAGTTCTAAGGCTTCTCCCCCAAATATTACGAAGCGTAAATTCAAAGGATTTTCTGTTCCCTTTTCGGCTTGAATTAACTGTCGAAACGCCGAGGGAGTTTGATTGAGAACGGTGACTTTTTCTTCGCACAATAACTGATAAAACAATTCGGGCGAACGGGTGATTAAATAAGGGACAACTATCAGTTTACCCCCGTAGAGTAATGCGCCCCAAATTTCCCACACCGAGAAGTCAAAAGCGTAAGAATGGAACAGCGTCCAAACATCTTTTTCATTAAACCGATACCAATCCTCTGTCGCTGCAAACAAACGAACAACGTTGGCGTGATTGACTAAAACGCCTTTGGGTTTTCCTGTGGAACCGGAGGTATAGATGATGTAGGCTAAGTTGCTGGATGTGGCGGTGTTTTCTGGGTTGGAGTCGCTATTTTTAGCTATAGTTTTCCAGTCGCTATCTAAACAGATAATTTGCGCTTGATTTTCAGGTAGAGATTCTACAAATTTTTGTTGAGTTAACAACACCGACACCTGGGAATCTTCCACCATGAAACTTAATCGTTCTTGGGGATAATCCGGGTCAAGGGGAACGTAAGCACCCCCCGCTTTGAGAATTCCCAAAATTCCGACTATCATTTCTAGGGAACGTTCAACACAAATCCCAACTAAAGTATCGGGTTTTATCTGATGGTTTTCAAGGAGATAATTGGCGAGTTGGTTGGCGCGATAATTTAATTCCGAATAGGTGAGTTTTTGGTTTTCAAATACGACCGCAACTGCATCGGGCGTTCGTTCAACCTGTTCCTCAAATAATTGATGAATACATTTATCTTGAGGATAACTCGCCCGACTATTATTCCACTCAACTAATAACTGATGTTTTTCATCTTCTGTCAGCAGAGGTAATTGGGAAATGGGGTGCTGCGGGTTGGCAATAATTCCCTCAAGTAATGTTTGAAAATGCCCCAACATTCTAGCAATTGTGGCATCATCAAATCGGCCAGTATCGTAGCTAATCTTCACCCGCAATTGCTGACGAGGGAGAGCAATGACTGTTAGCGGATAATTCGTTTGTTCAAAAGCCTGACGATTGTCTATAGAGAAACTGTCATTTTGTAATTTGAGTGCAGTATCAATTGGATAATTCTCAAAGACAACAATACTCTCAAATAAAGATGTACCCCTCGGAACATCACTCCAACCCTGAATGTCTATCAATGAACTATAGGAGTATTGTTCGGACTCAACTTGCTGTGCTTGTAAATCCTTCAATAAACTTATAACAGGAGTATCTGCGGAAACGTTAACTCGCACGGGTAAAGTATTAATAAATAGCCCCACCATTGATTCAATACCAACAATAGAGGGCGGACGACCCGAAACAGTGGCACCAAAAACAACATCTGTTTCTTGACTGTAGCGAGAGAGTAATAATCCCCAAGTGACTTGCACCAAATTATTGAGGGTCAAGCGATGCTGTCGCACAAAAGACTGGAGTGCGGTTGTTGTTGACGCTGTTAACTGTATTTGTTGTTCGCTAAAGCTTATGTTGTTACTGTCTGAGTGCCGTTTTTCTACTGTGAAAGGCGTGGGTGTGGTAAAGCCTTTGAGTTTTTCTCTCCAGAATTTTTCCGAGGATTCTTGATTTTGTTGTTGTAGCCAAGCAATATAGTTGCGGTAGCTGATAGCTGGTTTTTCTCCGAAGGTTTCGCCTTGAGAAATGACTTGATAAAAGTTCAACATTTCTTTGAGAACCAAAGGTAATGACCAGCCATCGAGTAACAAATGATGATGACTCCAAATAAATTGGTAACTGTTGTTGTCGAATTGGATTAGATGCAACCGCATCAATGGCGCTTGAGACAGTTGAAAGCCATTTTGACGCTCAGACTCCAAAAAAGCTTTTAATTTATTTTGTTGTTCTTGTGCAGATAATTCTTGCCAATTGTAGGTTTCGACCTTGACGTTAATTTTTCGGTACACAACCTGCACGGGCTGTTTTAAAGACTCCCAAACAAAAGCCGTGCGAAAAATCGAATGTCTTTCTACTATTTTTTGCCAAGTTTGCTGGAAGGTTTGCACATCCAAATTCCCCGTTAAAGAGCAACTAACTTGGCTAAAATACACCCCCGACTCGGGCGCATACAAGCTATGAAATAGCATTCCTTGTTGCAGCGGAGATAGCGGATAAATATCCTCAATATTTTCTTTGTTTATTTGGCTCGGTTTGGGTTTCATAAGTTTTCTAATAATTGGTCGAGTTCGAGTTGGTCAAATTGTAATAATGGGAAGTCTGTGGGAGTATAACCCCGGTTTTCCGGGGAAGAACAATGAACAATAATCTCCTGTAATGTTTTCAAAAATTCTTGGGCAATTTTTTCAATGGTTCTGGCTTGATGAACGTTTATACTGTATTTCCAATCAATTTGCAACCGTTCATTAATGATAATCGCGTTAATATTGAGTAAATGAGGGCGTTTACCCTGTAAACTTTGGTTTTCTCCGCTAGATTCATTGGCGAACTGCATCATTGAAGATTGATTCAGAATTTGAGTAAATTGACCCAGATAATTAAAGCTAATCTCTGCTTGCGGAAGGGTTTGGAGTTGACCGGAGATTTCTGTATCTAAATTCAGGTAGCGCAATAAGCCGTAGCCAATCCCTTTGTTGGGAATTGCGCGTAATTGTTCTTTGATGGATTTTAAGGTATTTCCGATATCGTCCGTGTCGATTACAGGAAGTTTTAAAACGACTGGAAAGATTGTTGTAAACCATCCGACGGTGCGGGATAAATCTACGCCATCGACAATATTTTCCCGTCCATGACCTTCTAAGTTGAATAGCACGGACTTAGAATTAGTCCATTTGCTCAAAACCAGCACCAAAGCCGTTAGCAAGATATCATTAATCTGAGTTTTATAAGCTTTTGGAACATCTTGCAGGAGGGTTTGGGTTTGTGCTTCATCTAAATATACCGATACCGTACTCGCAGATGCTACAGTATTTTCTCCTCCTTGATAGTCTACCGGAATGGGGGAAATTGAAGTCTCGGATGCACTCAGCCAATAGGGCAATTCTGATTTTAAAATATCCGATTGGGAATATTCTACCAGATATTTTGACCAATTTTTGAAAGACGTGGTTTTTACAGGAAGTTGAATCTTTTGGCCTTGAATCATTTGGCGATAAGCTGTTTGCAAGTCTTCCAACAAAATTCGCCAGGAAATGCCGTCAACAACCAAGTGATGAATAACGATCAGTAATCGCGCTCTTTTGTCAACTCCCAACCCAAAAAAGGCAACTTGTACCAGATTTTTAGCCAGATTTAAACTCACCTGTAAGGAATTGGCTGTAGCCTCTATCTCCGCTTGTTGTTCACGGTCTGAGAGCGGGGATAAATCGTATTTGGAAATAGTAATGGAAACAGTTGGAGCCGAGTGAATTTGCTGCCAACGGTCGTTCAACCGTGTAAATCGCAAGCGGAGGGCATCGTGATGGACTAACAATTCCTGCCAGATTTCTTCTAAGAGTTCTGGCTGAAAGTCGGAGGGAACCGACAGCAAAAATGATTGATTAAAATGGTTATTTTTAGCCAAGTTCTGCTCAAAAAACCACTGTTGAATCGGAGTTAAAGGAACTTCTCCTGTAACTAATCCTTGCTCGATTTGCACTGCCTCGGTTGTACCTGCGACTGCCGCTAATTCGGCAATAGTTTGATGGGCAAATAATTGTTTGGGAGTCAATTCTAATCCCGCTTGCTTGGCTCTAGCAATAATTTGAATCCCAAGAATTGAATCCCCTCCTAATTCAAAGAAGTTGTCGTGAATGCCGACTTTCTCGACTTTAAGCATCTGGCTCCAAATTTCAGCCAATATTTCTTCTGTGGGCGTGTGGGGAGCAACATAGTTTTCTGTAAGTTCCCGTTCAAATTCCAGTGCGGGTAAGGCGCGACGGTTGACTTTGCCATTGGGAGTTAAGGGTAGGGTTTCTAGAATGACAAAAGCATGGGGAACCATATATTCTGGTAGCTTGGCTTTCAGAAATTTTCGCAGTTCATCGCTTGTGACTGTCGCTTCCGGGTGCGGCACGATATAGGCAACTAAACGCCTGTCTCCTGGCGTATCTTCGCGAACAATTACGCAAGATACTTTGACATCATTATGTTGGCTTAGGACTGTTTCAATTTCCCCCAATTCTATCCGAAAACCTCGGATTTTTACTTGATTGTCGATGCGTCCCAAATATTCGATGTTGCCATCGGGCAAATAACGAGCCTTATCCCCGGTTTTGTAGAGTCGAGAATTGGGTTCATTGCTAAATGGATTGGAGATGAATTTCTCTTGTGTTAATTCGGGTCGGTTCAAATATCCTCGCGCCAATCCCGCACCCCCAATATATAATTCTCCCGGTACACCAACGGGAACGGGTTGCAAATATTCATCTAAAATGTAGATTTGCGTGTTAGAAATGGGGCAGCCAATGGGAATCGTTGTCGCTGTAGTTGATAAATTATCTACCCAATACCAAGAAGAAAAAGTAGTATTTTCTGTTGGCCCATAAACATGAAGGAGTTGCTCTGGACTACCTTTATCCAAAACTTCTTGTACCCATTTGGGGTCAACCGCTTCCCCTCCAAACAGTAGAGATTTTAAAGAACTAAATGCTTGCGGTACAAAACTAGCTAATTGATTAAATAAAGCCGTCGTTAAAAATAAGACATTAACCTCTTGAGAACTGATATTTGCAGCTAATTCGTGAGGGGAAAGCAAGACAGATTGAGGGATAATAATTACCTTTGCACCGTTCAGTAGCGCTCCCCAAATTTCAAAGGTAGCCGCATCAAAAGCAATATTTGCAGCTTGACCAATCCGGTCATTTGCTGTTAACTGGATGTAGTTCGTATTTAAAACCAGTCGATTAACGGCTTGATGAGTTACAGGTACACCTTTGGGTTTTCCGGTTGAACCGGAAGTATAAATTACATAGGCTAAATTGTCGGAACTGAGAGTAAGATTGAGATGATCTTTATTAGCTTGATTGATAATCTCCCGGTCACTATCCAAACAAACAAGACCCGCTTGATTTTGAGGTAGACATTCTACAAATTTCTCTTGGGTTAACAACACTTTCACCCCAGTATCTTCAAGCATGAAACTCAACCGCTCTTGGGGATAATCCGGGTCAAGCGGAACATAAGCACCCCCCGCTTTGAGAATCGCCAGAATTCCGACTATCATCTCTGGGGAACGTTCAACACAAATCCCAACTAAAGTATCGGGTTTAATCTGATAGTTTTGCAGCAAATAATGGGCAAGTTGATTGGCGCGACAATTTAACTCTTGATAGGTCAGAGACTCATTTTCATACACCACTGCGATCGCATTACTGTGTTTTTCGACCTGTTCCTCAAATAACTGATGGATACATTTAGTCTCGGGATAATCGGTTTGAGTCTGATTCCATTCTACCAACAATTGATGACGTTCTCGCTCGGTTAGCAAGGGCAATTTTCCGACAGATTCTTCCGGGTTCGCGACGATACCTAATAGTAACGTCTGCAAATGATCGGTCATGCGAACGATTCGATCTTCGTTAAACAAATCGGTATTGTATTGCCAAAACCCTTGCAGCGAATTTCCTTGCTCTGCGTTGGTTTCCCACATTTGTAATGTCAGGTCAAACTTGGCGTTAACATTATCTAGATTGAGAGAAGCGATCGCCAAATCAGGCGTTTCTAATTGCTCCATAGGCGTATTTTGCAAGGCAAACATCACCTGAAATAGAGGACTGTGGCTGAGACTGCGCTCTATTTTCAACGTTTCGACAATTTGCTCAAAAGGAACATCTTGGTTGGCATAAGCATCGAGACAAGTCGAACGCACTTGCTTGAGTAGCTCGGAGAAACTCGGATTATTTTCTATTCGAGTTCGGATTACCAAAGTGTTAACAAAAAAGCCAATTAATCCTTCGATATCTTGATGATTGCGATTGGCAATTGGTGTTCCCAACAGAATATCTGACTGACCACTATAACGAAACAGTAAAGTCACATAAGCCGCCATTAATGTCATAAACAAAGTCGTTCCTGACTTTTGGCTGAGTTCTTTCAAAGATGCCGTTAATTTTGCATCTAATTGAAAGGAAAAACACTCGCCCCGGAAAGTTTGCACCGAAGGACGAGGCTGATCTGTTGGGAGTTCCAACAGAGGGGGTGCGTCTGCTAACTGTTGCTTCCAGTAATTAATTTGAGTTTGTAACGCTCCATCTTGGAACCATTGGCGTTGCCAAATTGTAAAATCTGCGTATTGAATGGGTAATTCTGGAAGGGGAGAAGGTTCCCCCACCAAAAAACTTTGATACAAACTCGACAATTCTTTGATAAATACTCCCAGTGACCAACCATCACCGATAATGTGGTGCATGGTCAATAACAAAGCATAAGATTCCGAGTTAAGTTGTACTAAAGTAACTCGGAGTAACAGTTCTTGGGTGAGATCAAAGGCTTGTAATTGATCTTGAGTTGCTACGAATTGCAATTGTTCTAACTGTTCTTTTTCTGAGAATTCTTGCAAGTCTACAACTGAAATTTTTAGGGTTGCTTGGGGGGAAATTACTTGTACAGGTGTTTCGTTTTCAGCTCTAAAAGTGGTGCGTAGAATTTCGTGACGGCCGATAATCTCGTTGAGACTGCGTTCTAAAACTTTTAGATCTAAACGTCCGTTGAGGCGAACCGCTTTAAACATATTGTAAAAAGGGCTGTCCGGCTCCAACTGTGCCAAAATCCACAGACGTTGTTGGGCGAAAGACACCGGAAAAGTATGAGTTTCGGTTAAATTTTCTCGGCCGACTTTGGGAATGGCGCTGTTATCTCTTTGATATCCCAAAGACTCTGCCAAACGCCAAGTTATATCGCCTAAAAAGTCAGTGGTGTAATACTGTTTCCAACTGTCTATGGTGTTGGAATTAATGTTTCGATGCTCGTAAAATTTGACATCTCCGATCATTCTAGATTCGGCATAAATACCATCGGTCATGCGCTGCTTTTTCTCTTTGTAGGGGTGCAGCATATCGGGGTGGAATTCTACCCCGAGAAATTGACAAATTCCCTCTACAGTCGTCCGGGTTTGGCTAACGAGTTCTTCAAATTTAATCTGGTACTGGC
Organism: Lyngbya sp.; assembly: GCA_035285085.1. GTDB lineage: Bacteria > Cyanobacteriota > Cyanobacteriia > Cyanobacteriales > Microcoleaceae > Capilliphycus. The sequence goes on from JAYKHV010000064.1 coordinate 75,445, forward strand.
GTTCCGGGGGAACTTGTTGCAAGAATTCGAGAATATTTTCGTGGCTAATCTGCCAAACCAATTCGGCGAGTTCCCGTCGATTGAAAGGATGTTTGTAGGGAAAGGTTTGATCGACTCTTGCTTCTTCATAAGAGCGCATTGTCGCATAGGGATGGCGCACCAAATGGATGTAAAGCGGGTTTTGGAAGTTTGTTTCTGCTCGTTTTAGGGTTTCTAGATCGATGGAATAAGAAGGGGTTTTGTCTACCAATATTTTATCGCCCAACCATTCCTGTAGGAGTTTATAAAATTGCTTGATCGTGAGATTTTTCGCTTCTAATTCTTCCATTAACGCGATCGCTTCTTCGGGACTACACCCCCGAATTTGCATGAGAGTGCGAATTGTTCCTTCCATCCAGAAGCTATAACGTCCCGAGAATGCTGCTTTTCTTTCCTCAAGGGTATTAAACCTCAATAATTCCAATTCTGGAGGTGCAAATAACTGCGGATTTCCGCCCAGGATAACGCGCAGCAATGTAGAACCGCTCCGATAGGGGGAGAGGATAAAAATAGCGGGTGGATTTTTGATTTTATCCTCATCTATTGGAGGAGCAAGGGGAGGAATCAGCGATCGCATTTGCAGAACTTTATCCGCGTCGATTCGCTCCTGTGATAATTCATTAACTGTATTGATTTCTTTCCCCAGTAATTTCGCTGCTGACCGGGGATAATTTTCTTCTATGTAAGCGGCTAGATTTTTTACTGTCTTTGTATCAAACAGGACAACAAAGTGAACGATTTCGTTTAATTGCGCTTGCAGTTTGTTAATCAAAATCGCGCCCCGAATCGAGTCGCCCCCCAGTTCAAAGAAGTCATCATCAATCCCCACTTTTTCGAGTTTTAGAACTTCTCCAAATAGAGACGCAATGGTTTTTTCTAGAGGAGTCCGAGGTGCAACAAATTCTATCTCTAACTCGGGACGTTGACGCTGTTGCTGAGAGAGAATTTCTTGAAGAATAAGTTCGGGACTGTATAAATTGTTAGCAATGCGTTCTAAAAATTCTGAACTAAAAGTTCTGCTAGCTGGCTGATTTGAGTTGGGGGCTTTTTCTGCTAAACTATTTGAATCCGTTACGGGTATGAAAACGGTTTCAGATGCGGTTTTAGATGAAAATTCAAATAACAAACCCTCCTCTTTTTCCTGCTTAAATTGTTGGCTAACACGGGTCATAAAATCTAAAATTGGTTTATTTTTTGGGGTGGGTTTATAAAAAAGTTTAACTTTTTCTAATCCCTTTTCTTGAGCCAGAGTTCCCAGATCAGCTAACATTTGATGTTCTACGCCGCGACCGAGTACCCGACAACTCAGTAAAAATGTATCTACCACCAGTGCATTTTCTGCGGTTTCAAACAACAATAAACCGACCAAACCGTAATCCCCAAAGCGGTCTTTTACGTTCACCACTCGACCGTCTAATTTACCCGAATTACACAGTTTTTGAATTTCGGCTTCAGACCGTCGAATTGTTGTTAGGTTAAATTGATTGGTACGTTGGGTCAGTTGAGCAACTCGTGCCAATTGCTCGTTTTTCAGAGGAGAAATTTCTATTTCTAAGTTCAGTTGGGCGAGAAAATCACCAAAGGAAAGAGAAGTTTCTTGAAACCGTTGGCGTTGGATATTTTGCTGATAGAGATTGGTTCTTTGTTGGTCTTCTTGGGTAGTTTTCAGTTGGTCGAATGGCCAAATATGCTGTAAAAATAGGGGAATGCGATCGCAATCTTGGGGAAGTTGTAGAGTCAGAACTTCCGGACAATTAGCCCGGACTTCCGCGCACTCAATGGGGTTATCATCGATAAAGATAAAGCTCTCTAAACCGAGTTGCAATTCCGCCGCTAATGACTTCAGATTCTCCGATTTTGATTGCCAGTTAATCCGCCAATTTACCAGATGTTCTCGCTTCAGCAACATATCGGGATGGTGGTCAAAGACTGCAAACACATCCTCCGGTTGATTCTTGCTGCACAAACAAATTAATTTTCCGGCTTGTTGCTGTTCGATAATAAATTTTTGTAGCGCTTTAAATGGGGAAGTTATGTTAACGCCATCTGCGCCATCTTCCCCACAAATCCCCTTCCATAAAGTCTGATCGCAGTCAACAGCAATTACTTTGTAGGGAGAACTTTTCAAGGCTAATATTTTTCGCGCCAGCATCGTTCCCAAGGCACAGAAAAAGGTTGGTGTGTAGGGAATATGTCCTAATTCGTCGCCGTAGGGATCATAGTAATTCTCTACGGGGTAGATACTGGTCAATTCTTGACTGCTTATCAAATATATACTACCAACATCTTTGAGATCGTCCGCCAACTGTTCTTGCATTTTCTCATAGAAGCGGTTCGTTGCTGTATCATTCATTGGAGAAGAAGGACAGATACAGACGAAATAGGGATTTGGCGATCGCGTTGCTGCGGTTTTTAAGGCACTGCTAAAATCTTTAACGGTTTGCTCTAATTGGGTTGTATTTTTGCTAAATTCTTGTGTTCTGGAGTTGAGGTTTTGGTTGTGGCGAGTTGCATAAATATTAAACAGTCCAGAACCTTGTAGCAAAGACTCTTCATCAACAACCAATTTAAAACCTTTGTCTTCCAGCAAGCGGATGACCTGTTTAATTGTACTGCCTTCTTGGTCATGCACCTCCATGACGATTTGTTTAATCAGAGGCCAGTGATTCTCTTTAATTCCTTGAAGAATTGCTAACTCGCTTTTTTCAGCATCTAGTTTCAATAAATCTATTTTTTCAATCTTGTATTCTTCGATAATCTCCGAAAGCGTTCGCAATTGAGCCTGATAAGTTTCTCGCTCTAGTCTATCTTTGAGAAATTCATCCGCGAGGCGTTCTAACGACTCTTGATCGAGAGAATCATCCCGTTGCAGCATATTAATAATAACTGAGCGAATTGCTTTTTCATCTTGCTCTGTATCCGCCGCAAAACTGGAGAAAACTGAGGAACGAGGATAAAAAGTGAAGGTTTCTTCTCGGCGATCGCCACCTAATCCGCAGTTAAACAGATGAGTATTTTGACAGTAGAGTTTTGCATTAGTCTCTAACTTGTCAAAAGCGTGGGGTGCTGGCTCAAAACCATAAATCGTTCCTTTTGGCGATTTTTGCTGGGCGAATAAGGTAAATAAACCAATATTTGCTCCCACATCGATGATACAATCGTCTTCATTGAAGACAATTCCATGTTTTAAATAGACGCGATCAACAAAAATTTCTTGGTAGAGATATTCAGTTTCGTACTGATTCAGGTGAGCGATTTCTATGTGATTGGGTAAGGTGTGGCGCAAGCGATCGCCAAAAATTTGCGCTGTTAAAGACTCGTCAACTTGTAATTGCAGACGATTTTTATTGACTTCCCAATCCTCAAACCTAGCCAGAACGACATTCACTCCATTTTGATTGGTCGCTAAAAGGCTATTAGGATTAAGTAGTTCTTGAAAGACCTGATTGTAGGGAGCAAATTCTATTGAATAAGTTTCTCCTATTTCTTTCAGCCAATAAGAGAGATAATCCTCAATAAGTTCGCTGGTAAATGTTGCTGTAATAGCTATTTTAGGCTGAGACATAATCTTAAAAAAAGGGCGAATAATAATCGGTTGGGCTGGGATTCGGCCGAATTAATAGTCCTACAGAACCGACGGGGAAAAACGGGGAGGAAAGACGTTTAAAAATCGGCTAAAATCCTTATTGCAATTGCGCCCAAGCTCCTTGACAGCGTTCTCTAACTAATCCCTGAAAAATAGATTGAGTTGAAGGGTGAATGTCTACTTTATACAAGGATAATAGACCCGTAGGACTTTCAAGGTTTAACTCTCTTCGGGTCAGAGATAACGCTTTGGCGCGATGCAGTTCAACGGCTTGCAATAAACCGGGATAACTCAAATTACGCAGGGCTAATTGACCGTTTTTAGTGACATAAATGGCATCATTTTGAAACAGATGTTCTAAGCTGATCAAACTCGCATAGACATCCACATCTTTTTCAAGACCGCCCAAACGGTGAGTATCCAAACCAAAGCGAATGCAGAAATTGACCGCAACCAATTTCCCGGCTTCTTCAGCGGATAAAATGCAAGCGGCAAATTCAAACCCCAGGCTATCTGATCGCCATTCCTCTATACCACTATAAAAGTAATTGGGCAACAGGTTATGCTTGATCTTGAAATCAAATCCCAAACCACTGGCGTGGCCTGCTTCGTGAACTTGAGTGTCTACGTGGCGATAGCGTTCACCATTGATTTCGTCTTCTAGGGGGCCGAGTAGTAAATTTGCGGTGTCAGATTCAAATACTTTTTGGATACATTCACGACTAGACCCTAAAAAACGTCGTCGCTGTTCTTTGGCATTGTTTAATGCTGGGCCATAGATACTGTTCGGAAAAGGCCATCCGTTGGGAACGATGAAGGCTTCACCACTTTCACCGCTAAGATTACCGCAACTGGCAATCTCAGTAAAAGAAAAGTTGATGGGTATGGGTTGACGTAGTGTTCCAAATTTTTCCCTACACAGATTTTCTAATTGTTCAATCGATGGCTGAGAGTTGTCGTGGATTTTCCCGTAGAGTGCGCTTAAAGTCACCTCCCGTTGGCATTGTCGAGTGATTTGGTAGGGGGCGATGATTAAAAAATAGCCGTTTTCACCGATAAAATCCATGTTGATGAAGCTTTCTGACAAAATACTCCAGTCGTTAGTTTCTAGAGCATCTGCCGTGTTGAGTAGCCAAGCCGTCGGAAGTTCACAAGAGTTTGCTGCCTGTTGACGGAGTTTTTTGACGGCAATGGCAATTTGATTTTGCTCAATCTCTTGGACTATTTGTTTGGCTAATTTTTGTTCCTCTAACAAGATTGCTGTCATTGTTATAACGTTGTGATTGGCTGAGGGTAGGAAGAAATTATGTTACCTGGCTCTATCTAGACCTTGTGGCCTAACATCCCCAGTCGAAAGCCAACTCTATCATCCCTGTTTGTCACTCAGAGGTCAAACCTTGAAACGTCCTGGGTTTCAGCCAAGGAACTGCGTTTAAAATCTCTGTGGAGGACAAAATCGGGATAAATAGAGCCATGAAAAAGATATGCTCCCGACAGGGGACCACACGATCAAGAAGAGTTATTTACCGAGAAACGATGATCTAACTCCTTCCCTTAATATAACCAAACATTAGCCTATCACCAACACTTGCATTTTTCAAAAAAAATTAAGCAATCTTTTAATGATTCATCTGCTGCTGCTTATGCCGTTTTTGGCCTTTCTTGGGCCTAGCCGCTTGGACTTACCTACATCCCTAATTCCGCATTTCAAGATGTAGCACTAATAAGTACATGGAGGGAAATCAAAAATATCAGCAAAAAACTTTAAAATCTAAACTCAAAAAATGATAATTAAAGTATAAAAAAAAATGGGTTTATTTTTATCCAAAACCTAAAGATGATGGCTCTGAGTTAAATTTCCGTAGGATGTTTAACGCTTGCATAAAGCATAGAAAATCAAAATAAGCAGTCGGGTGAAATTAGGGAACAGGTAAGAGGTAAGAGGTAAGAGGCAATTGGAGGATGTCCAAATAAAAAACGCCCCCCGATTGGAGAGCGTTTTTTAGGTTAAGCTAAAGAATTAGCCGTTGATAACGGGTGCAGACTCAACATTCGCTAAGTCTAAGGGGAAGTTGTGAGCGTTACGCTCGTGCATTACTTCCATACCCAGGTTGGCGCGGTTGATCACGTCAGCCCAAGTATTGATTACCCGTCCGCTAGAATCAATTACGGATTGGTTGAAGTTGAAACCGTTGAGGTTGAATGCCATGGTGGATACACCTAAAGCAGTGAACCAGATTCCAACTACAGGCCATGCACCTAAGAAGAAGTGCAAAGCGCGAGAGTTGTTGAAGCTAGCGTATTGGAAGATTAAACGACCAAAGTAACCGTGTGCTGCTACGATGTTGTAGGTTTCTTCTTCTTGACCGA
>JAYKHV010000065.1:0-22820 GCA_035285085.1 Lyngbya sp.
TTCCTCCCTTTCCGTCATTGGTTTGAACGCGAATATTGTAGGAATCTTTGCTTTCAAAGTCTAAAACCGCCTTGGTTTTTAGTTCACCATTAACCACTTCAAACAAAGCGTTATCGGTGTCACCAACACCCGCAACTAAACTATAAGTATGGGTGTCTGTCGGGTCAACATCAGCAGTGGTAAATGTTCCGACAACCGTACCGATAGCTTGGTTTTCCTCTAAGCTGTTATTGCTGAGGCTAATATCGGTGGGAATTTCGTTAACATTACCGACGTTAATGGTAAACGGCTTGTCAAAAGTTCCTCCATTTCCGTCATGGGTTTGAACGCGGATATTGTAGGAATTTTTGCTTTCAAAGTCTAAAACCGCCTTGGTTTTTAGTTCACCATTAACCACTTCAAACAGTGCGTTATCGGTGTCACCAACACCCGCAACTAAACTGTAAGTATGGTTGTCGTTTGTATCCTCGTCTATGCTAGTAAATGTTCCGACAACAGTTCCAACCGCTTGGTTTTCCTCTAAGCTGTTATCGCTGAGGCTAATATCGGTGGGATTTTCGTTAACATTACCGACGTTAATTGTAAACGGCTTTTGAAATGTTTCTCCGTTTTTATCGCTGGTTTGAATGCGAACGCTGTAGGAAGATTTGGTTTCAAAGTCGAAGGAAGCTTTAGTTCTTAGTTCACCATTAACCACTTCAAACAGAGCGTTATCGGTGTCACCAACACCCGCAACTAAACTGTAAGTATGGTTCTCGTTTGTATCCTCGTCTGTGCTGGTCAATGTTCCGACAACCGTACCGATAGCTTGGTTTTCGTCTAGGCTGTTATTGTCGAGAGTAATATCGGTGGGAATTTCGTTAACATTATCAACGTTAATCGTTAACTGCTTCTGGAATGTTCCCCCATTTTTGTCATCAGTTTCAACGCGGATATTGTAGGAAGATTTGGTTTCAAAGTCGAAGGAAGCTTTGGTTCGGAGTTGACCTTCTACGAGATCAAACAAACCGTTATCCGTGTCGCCAACACCCGCAACTAACCTGTAAGAATGGCTGTCGTTTGTATCCTCGTCTGTGCTGGTCAATGTTCCGACAACCGTACCGATAGCTTGGTTTTCGTCTAGGCTGTTAGTATCGAGAGTAATATCGGTGGGAATTTCGTTAACATTATCAACGTTAATGGTTAACTGCTTCTGGAATGTTCCCCCATTTTTGTCGGTGGTTTGAATGCGAATGGTGTAGGAATTTTTGGTTTCAAAGTCGAGGGTTTCTCGGGTTCGCAGTTGATTTCCAACGATTTCAAATTTATTGTTATCGCCAGTATCGCCAGCAACCGCAATCAAACTATAAGTGTGCGTGTCTTCCGGGTCAACGTCGGTGGTCTGCAACGTTCCGACAAGGGTTCCGACCGCTTCGTTTTCGTCTATGCTGTTATTGCTGAGGCTAATATTGGTGGGATTATCGTTAATATTAGCAACAGTCGGGGGGTTAGTCTCAAGATTGAGAACTTGCAAACCCTTATTACCATCAGCAACATAAACCAAGTTATCGACGACAGAAACCCCCAAGGCGGCGCCGGGAGTATCAAAACTGTATTCTAAAGTGGGAGCGGTCGGGTCGCTAATATTGATAACGTGCAGACCCCCAGCTTCATCGGCCACATAAGCGAAGTTCCCCGCAACTGATACGCCTCTGGCATTCCCAGGAGTATTAAAACTGCCGACCCCTTTGGGGTCGTTGGGGTTGCTAATATCGATAACGGCTAGACCGCTTGTACCGTTGGCAACATAAGCGTAGTTGTTGACTACTGTTATACCCCTGGCATTACCACCTGTTCTCATCTTCTTGACTTCAGTGGGGTTGTTAGGGTTGCTGATGTTGAAGATAGTCAGAGCGCTATTGCCGCTACCATCGGCAACATAAGCGTAGTTTCCCTGTACGGCTACATCCAAAGCTTCACCACCAGTAGCAATATTAGCCTTTTTAACCGGAGCGGTGGGGTTGGTGATATCAAAGATGACCAGACCGTTTGTATCATCGGAGATGTAAGCATAATCTCCCTGAAGTGAGATGCCGTTGGCTATGTTAGCCGTGTTGGTCCTACCCCCTCTTACACTGGTTATCACACTGGGACTGGCGGGGTTGCTAATATTGACGACGGTCAAACCGCGAGTATCATCAGCAATATAAGCGTAGTTCCCCGCTACGGCTATGTCCTTGGCGCTGCCTGGAGTATCAACACCGCCCCTTGGAGTGGGACGGGTGCGGTCGCTGATATCGATAATTTGCAGACCGCTTCCATCATCAGCAACAAAAGCCAAGTTCCCCTCGATGAATACCGCTCGGGCGCTGCCTGGAGTATCAAAATTGCCCTGAAAGAAGATTCCCTCTCCCGCCACGGCGCTGACGGTTTCGGATGTTCCTAGAAAGGCGTTGACTCGGATATATTTCCCGACTTCGTTATCTCCAGGGGTGAAGGTGCTGTCGGTGGCGTCGGCGATGTCCGTCCAGTTGGTTTGATCCTCAGAAGACTGCCATTGATAGGTGATGTTGGCGTCCGTGCCGCTGACTGTCGCCCTTAGGGTGCCGTCTTCTTCAATGTCACCCTCGATGTTCACCTGAGGGTTTAAAATGCCGCGATAGGAGGCTTGTGTAGTTTCTGAAAAAGCAAGTTCGGCCGGGGTTTGACTGATGAACCGCTTTAACGTCCAGTCTCCCTGTAAGGCGGCGTTTCCGGTGGGAGTTGTGGAGGCGGCGATGTCGGCATTTGTCAGTTTGTACAGTTTCTCAACAAATTCTACTCCGGCATCTCCTGCGGCAACGTTGCAACCGTACAGTACAATTTCGGAGGCCGACCAAGTTTGTAATAAATTGGCGTAGTTTTCTAGGGTATCGAGGCTAAGTTCAGCGTTTCCTAAATATAAGCATCCGGGTGAACCGTGAGAAACAATATGAACGGTTTCGATATGAGGACGGGTAAATAAAAAGGCGGTTATTTGTTCAATACCGTCTCGATGAGCATCTAAAATCTCAACTTCTATCCCCGGTTTTACGCCTTGGACGAGATGTTGATACTCGTCTACATTAGCATCAATAAAAACGAGAGTTTGTGAGGGATTAAAAGACATTTTGGAAGATTGAATAGTTTGTATCGAGTTGAAAGGCTGAGAGTTGGAAGTCAGAATTGGGGACATAGCTGGCTTTCTACGTTGAAATAAATAATCAGAAAAAATCAGGAGCTTTTGAGATGATTAACAAAGGACGAACTGCCCGACAGCAGTGAATAAGCACTCTTCCTTTTTCAAGCACTGTCATTGTTTCTCAATCGAAAAGCTAAAACAATGGCATTGCTTATAAATGAGCCGAGTTAAATGCGTTTGTCTATCCCAGATTTTCAGAATCTATCAAACTTTTCTCTAATTCTAGTTGAAATCAGGAAAAATACGGAAGGATCATTATGAATATTCGGTAAAATTACGGAGGTTTTTTAAAGATTTTACGGTTTTTTCGCAGAGCGCTTTTTGGTCAATTGTGGATAAACTTAATTGTAAATTTTCAGTAAATTCCCGAGGGGTTTATATCAAGTTTTGATGAAGAAAGTACATATATAGCACCTTCCGTGCTTTCATAAGGGGGGAGGAACAAAAGGATTTGTAGTCAGTATTTCAAGAATTAGTATCAGGAGTCAGGAGTTAGGAGTTAGGAGTCACCGAATCAGGAATCAGGAGGAAATTTGAAATCAAATGTATTTAATATAAAAAAAGTAAGGTAGAAATTGCCTACCTTACTTTTATAAATCAAGTATTTTGTTTTTCTAGCGGTTGTTTAGGCTTGCGCTAACCAAGACTGAACCATCGCTGGCGGAATATAAACCGTCTGATGATTAAACATGGCTTTCAAACGGTCTGGACCGCCAAGTTTTGCAGCTTTTTGTAAGCGGGATTTAAACTGCGGGTCGGTTTTAATCTTCTGTTCTAAAGCCAGTTCCGCTTCTCGATTGGTTTGGGTTTTTTGAGCAACTTGACTGAGAAATTGTTGAACTTCTGATTGAACAGACTTTAAGAATTCTTCTGGGTTTGCGGTTGAATTAGAACCATAAGCAGGTAAAGACATTCCCTCTTTTAACGGGTCAAAACTTTCAATGGTATTAACAGGTGAACCCGACTGACTCATACTGCGAACCGCATCGGCGACATCAATACCCGTCGTTTGTCGCAACTGTTCTAAAAACCCTGCTATTTTAGTTGCTGTTGTACCGTTTTCACTGTTAATTACGGTAACATTATCCACCTCAACTTCGGGAATAGTAGAAACCAAAGTTTGCAGCAATCCTTCCAATTTCTGATAGAGGAAGATTTCCCGTGCATTTGCACCTGCGGCTTTCCAAGATTCCGCCAAGCGTTGAGTCCCTTCTGCTCTCGCTTTTCCTTCTTCAATAATACGGGCTGCATCCCCTTTTGCTCGGGCAATAGCGCGTTTACATTGTGCCTCTGCCGGAGCAACAATATCGGCTTGTAACTTCTGTTCAACCTGGATAATTCTAGCCCTTTGAACGGCAAGTTCTGCCTGAGTTCGTGCCACTTCCGAAGCAATTTCTGACTCGGATTCGGCAATCACCGCATCCCGTTTTGTCATCGCATCTTTTACCCGACGTTCCGCTTCTGCTTTGGCAACTTCTATGTCGGTTTCTAACTGTTTGAGCGAGGTATTTTTCCGGTTTTCTGCATTGCGAATGACCGAAGTGGCTTGGGCTTGGGCTTCTGCCATCCTAGCATCTCGAAGAAGTTCGGCCTGTTGTTGACGTCCGATAGAATCAAGATAACCGACTTCATCAGAAATATTCTGAATTTGCAAGGTATCTAAAATCAACCCCAACCGTTCCAAATCGTCTTCGGCTTCTTCCAATAAACTCTTAGCAAAAGCCAACTTATCGCCGTTCACTTGTTCGGGCGTTAAACTGGCTAAAACCCCTCTCAAATTCCCTTCTAAAGTCTCTTTTGCCATTTGTTCGATTTCTTTGCGGCTTTTGCCGAGCAAACGTTCAATGGCGTTGTGAATGGTGGGTTCTTCCCCGGCAATTTTAATGTTTGCCACGCTTTCAACGGTTAGCGGAATTCCCCCTTTTGAGTAAGCGTTAGTCACTTTTAACTCAATAATCATGTTGGTTAAATCCATCCGAAACGCCTGTTCAAGCAGGGGAACTCGAATGCTACTTCCGCCTTTGACCAACCGATACCCGACTTCCCGTCTTTCATCGACGCGCCGATGTCCGCCTGCAAAAATGAGAACTTCGCTCGGTTGACAAACATAGTAAAGGTTGCGAATAATAAACGCTCCGGCACCGGTTCCTAAACCCAATGTTGCGAGTAATGCAATGATAATTTCCATAGTTCTGAATGAATGTGTGAATTAGCCGTAAATATCCCTAATTTTTCAGGGTGAATTCGCTGAGTTTGTGTCCGTTAGTTTGGGCGCGAGTGGCGGCAACTTTTACCCCTAAGATTTGATCGACGCTATCGAGGAACTGGCTGAAGATATCGGGGTAGGCTTTCACCAAACTTGCGATTGATTTACCGTCGCCGTTATCAATCACGTTGACATTGCGAAGTTCTACGCGACTGGGAACTTTTGCGGCTTCTTTGAGGATCATTTCGATTTGCTGCAAGTAGAACAATTCCGAGGCATCTTGATCCATTGACTGCCAAACTTGGGAGAGCAAATCGTTAACCATCGCTTCTGCTTGAGCATTTTCGGTTAACGGTGCGGCTTGTCCTTTGGCTTGCAGTTCCTTCGCCTGACGTTCGGCTTCTGCGGGTAACACTTCGTCGGCTTCTAGGCGCAAACGTTCTAATTCGGCGCGAACGGTTTGCAGCAGTTGTTCGGCTCGGGCGCGGGCTTCTTTGGCTGCGGCGATGGTGCGTTCTTCTTCGGATCGGGCCTGCTGTTCGAGTTCGGCTTTGATTTTCCGCAGTTCGTTTTCTTTTTGCTGAACCACTGTCTTGGCTTGGGTTTTGGCGACTTCGGCCTGTCGTTTGCAGTCGGCTTCGATTTGTTCGGCTTCGGCGAGGGCGTTGGACTCGGCGATTTCGGCGTCCCGAACGATTAGGGCGATTTGCCGGCGTCCGATGGATTTGAGATAATCGACGTCATCGGAAACGCTTTGGATTTTGAGCGTATCGAGGTGTAAACCTAATTTGGCGAGATCGCGAGAAACGTCTTCGGCGATGCGTTCAGCGAAGCGCAGGCGGTCTTCGTTGAGTTGTTCGGGGGTGAGGGTGCTGACGACGCCCCGCAGGTTGCCTTCTAGGGTTTCTCGGGCGACTCGGGAGATTTCGGAGCGATCGCGATCGAGGAAACGTTCGATCGCATTACCAACGATAGCGGGATCGCTGGAGATTTTGACGTTGGCGATCGCTTGAATGTGCAGGGGTGTGCCGCCTTTGGAGTAGGCGTTGGTGACTTCGACGGGAACGGGCATGGTTCGCAGGTCCATCGTTTTCACCGTTTCTAAGATGGGAATACAGATGGTGCGTCCGCCAAAGATAACCCGATAACCCACATCGCCATCTTTGCTGCGATGTTTGCGACCGGAGAGGATTAAGATTTCGTTGGGTTTACAAATTTGGAGAAAGGTGTTGAGAAACCAAATTAGGATAATGCTACCAAAAATAGTTAGGGCGATCGGTAATGCGGTGGTGATTTGTGCGGGGAGTTCGCTCCGGTTTGTCTGAATAGATTCGACCGGTTGAACTTGCGCGACTTCTACTAAGATCGCGTCTTCAGCTTCATAAGCTATAAATTTATTGTTCATTTTGTTTGGGTTGAATAGATACAACGTTGAGTTCCGGTTGGTTAATCTTGTGAGTGTATTGAGGATTGGGTTCATTTTTAGGGGTTCTCAATTAACACTCACGGCGTTGGGATGACTTTATGAAATCAAGGCTTAGAGTTTGTACATCGGACTGGGTTTATAACTACAATATAGCGGATCAGTTTTGTAATTTTTCGGTTCTCTAGAATGAATTCCAATTGTTGATTAATCTGACTTTTTTCGAGTCTTTGGTTTCAATCTTTTAATTTGAAGATTGTTTAAAACTCGCCTCACTCACTACCCACACTTTGTTTTTTTCCACTCCCACCACAAAGGCTTCATCTCCTTGAGAAAACTCTTGTAAGTCTTCTGTCATTGCCATGAGTTCGAGGGTTCTTCCTTTAATATTTAATCGCACTTTGCCTCTGCTATTGCGATCGAATGGAATTTCGACTAAACTCGGTAAACCCAGTAAATCATCGGCGCGTACCATACTGTCGGCTTGTTGGTGTTGCAGAAGCCGTAACGCCCAAACCATCGCGCTACCACTGACAACCCCCACCGCAATGGATATCCACAGGATTAACTGCGGGGACATCGCGGGGTTCAACAGGGAGAGGATGACTCCTGTTAAGCCGAAAAAGCATCCGCCAAATGTCCAAAACCGCAAGCTGAAAAAGGGTAATCCCAATCCTCGGCGACGCCGCCTGTTTTTCAAGCGGATAGACTTATCCTCTTCTGTTTTAGCCGATTGATCTAGAAGTTGTATGTCGGGATCGAAGTCGTGATCAAAATCAACGCCATCCAGTCCGGCGAAAGCAGCGAGTGCAACGAAAACGCCGCCCACTATTAAACAGAATAGGTAGAGAGTAAACATAGGCGCCCCTAGTCATGGGATACTTTATTATTTGCTTCAGTCAGTCTATTTCTATTTTCGCAAACTCGTTTCCGGATTCAGCAAACTTTTGTAACAAAACTTGGTAAATTATCAATAAAGTATAAGATTAACCTGCTCGCAAACGAGTTGAAAATTATGCCTTATCCTGCCGCACCCTGGACGCTGAAAGGTTATGCCCTCCAGACCCTACAATGGGTTGATGTTGCCAAAGTTCGTCCCCTGATTCCCCCCCAATTTAATATTATTTCTCCCTGGCCGAATCAAACCCTTGGGGGGCTGTACATTTCAACTTATCAATCTGGTTCTATTTTACAATACAATGAACTGATTGTTAGCGCTGGATTGGTCAGTTATTCCGGTCAATGGGGCGGATGGATTTCTCACATTTACGTTGATGATGAAGATTCGGTTGCGGGGGGGCGATAAATTTGGGGACTCCCGAAAGAATTGGCGAAATTTCACTGGGAAGGAACCGATACTGTTACCGTTTCTCAAGGGGAAAAGGTTCTCTGTCGGCTAACTTATTCTCAACCGAGTTTGAGTTTACCCCTGTCGTTTAACGTTCCGGGTTTTGGCTATCAGCAAGGACGAATTCTGCACTTTCAAAATCATTTTAAATGTAATCTGAGTCTGATTGGCGGTCAAGTGGAAATTCCCTCAGCCAGTCCGTTTTATTCTTTGAATTTTAATCGCCCTTGGTTGACGGTTTATCAAAAATCCCTAAATTTAGTTGTAGATCAACCCCGAACCTTAGAATAGTTTTTCATCGGAATTAACCCAATAAATTTTGTTCAAAATCGGTGGGAGGATGGGCGAGGGTATAGGTTTGGTTTTCTTTGGCGATCGCCCGACGAATGTGAGCGGGAGTTTGTAGAATTCCGAGAAGGGTTATTCCGTCTAACATTTGGAAATCTTGGGTGGTTTTTTCGGCTAACAGGCGGTCAATTTCTTCCGGGTTAGGTTGGGGATTAATTTCGGTTTCCGACGCTAAAATAAACCCCCAAGCTTCCCCAAAACTGGGAACATTACTGCTGTAAGAATGAATACTCGAAAACACTTCGTTTAACGTTCTGGCTAACCGCACATGAAACTTCATTCTCAACACACAAGCCGATCCCGCCTGTACGCCTAAAACGCCTCCGGGAGTTAACAAATCCCGCAATTTTTGATAATATTCTTGGGTAAATAACCGAAAAGATGGCCCCGATTCTACGGGTTCGGAAAGGTCGGAAATAATCACATCCCAAGGGTGTTTAATTTCATTCAAATATTCAAACGCATCTCCGATAATTAATTCGACCCGAGGATCATCAAAAGTATTCGCATTCATTTCCGGTAAATACTGACGACAAGCTTCTACAACTTCCCCGTCAATATCAATCATCATCACTTTTTCAACAGTTTTCCAACGCAAAACTTCCCGCAATGTTGCGCCTTCTCCCCCACCCAAAATCAGAACAGTTCGAGGTTCTCCCTGATAAATCATAGCAGGATGAACGAGGGGTTCGTGATAGAGAAATTCATCGCCTGTGGTTGATTGTAATTTCCCATCTAAAACTAAGGCTTTACCATAGGTATTCGTTTCGACAACATACATTTGTTGATAGGGAGTCTGTTTGTAGGTGAGAATGCGAGTGATCCCGTGAGCGTAGAGATCCCAAGGGGTGAGATAATCACTCAACCAAAGATCGGCGTTAATTGGACTACCAGCCATGAAACTCCTTGTTTAAATTGATAAGTTCTGAGAGATTCACCCCTTATTTTTTATCATAGAAACCGCAAAAAAGGACGGAAAATATTCTCCGTCCCCAATATTATCATTATAAGTTAAGCCAAATTTCTTAATCTTTTATTCACCCGACCAACTGACCCAATTGTGGGAAACCCCCACACAACACATCGCTTGGTTCAATTCCGCTTCGTTAATATTCGCTCCGGTTAAATCTGTGCCGCTCAATTCTACATCGGTTAAAATTGCACCAACTAAGTCAGCGTTGGTTAAATTGGCGCTGCGAAGATCTCCACGAGTGAGGTTTGCTCGTCCCATATTTGCGTCAATTAAACTCGCTCCAATTAAGTTAACTTGACTGAGATTTGTACTGCGTAAATCGGCTTGATTCAAATCAGCATCGGTTAAATTGGCTTGGCTTAAATCTGTTCCGCTTAAATTCGCACCGCTGAGATCCGCACAACTTAAATCGGCGCGAGTTAAATTTAATTGACTGAGATCAACTCCACTTAAATTAACGCCATGTAAACAAATCCCCGGAAAGTTTTTCTCCCCTGCGGCGATCCAACTCAGAAATTGACTCGCATCCATTTTTAAAACCTCCAATTTTTTGAGATGTTCTCTCTAATTTGTTCTCGAAATCATCATTCCATCGAGCATTTTTTGAGGTTGAATCAACAATGAAATCTGCTTGAGTCAATACTGAGTCGAAAAATTCAATCCGTCAAAATGCTCAATCGATTTTGCTTGAAACTTTGATTATGCTGTCACGCGCAGCCTAAAAGATACCGATCAAGATGACAAAGGTAAATGCACACAACAACAGGATAAAAGCCATTAAAAAGCCGATTACGGTGTTGTCGTGTTCTGTTGTATGGGTTTGATGAGCCATTTTTGAAATGCTCCTCAGTCAATATTCTTCCTGATATTCTGTTAGGGTAGAAAATTATTTGTATGATGTTCGGTTTTCTTTAGGTTATATTAATCTTTACGAGATGAAACTTTATATTATCCGAGGTTTTAAGTATAGATACTTAGGGTTTTTCGAGAAAATACTTAACTAAAATTTACAGAAAAGACGGGATGGGAAATCGACTTATTTTTTACTCCTACTTTGCTTGTTGAATTTCCTCACGCAGTTCTTTTAAGACTTCTTCACCATCAAAAACCTCTCGGCGATCGGAAGCTTCAATTCCAATCCTAATTTCTTTGCGGAGTTCCTCCAAACGCACTAAGCGTTCCATTTCCCGTTCTTCTAACAATCGTAACGCCGCTTCTATCACTTCCGATGCGGATGAGTACCTACCGCTTTTAACTGTTGAGCGAACAAACTGTTCGAGTTCAGGAGTTAAGGATATGTTCATTAGATTGAGACACCGATTTTAGTCAAATACTCTACCCTAGAATAACACAAATTAGTCAAGGCGATCGCGGAATTTATGATTGCAGAATCGCCGTTAAAATTTTCATCAATTCTTCTAAATCAGCCGGAACCCGATATAAATTAACATCTTGGGTAATTTGTTTTAGTTCTCGCTGAAGGATACCAAATTGCCAAATATCTCCCGTAGAAACCGCACCTTTGAGGGTAAGTTCATTAGAGTCAGTCCACAGATCCAAAGCAATAAGTTCGACGGCGAGTTGAGTAAAACCTCTGGCTAAATCGGCATTTTTTGCTTCTACAACTAATAGTTTATTCTCGGTATAAAGATAATAATCTAAAGAACCTTTGAGTTGTTCGGTAACAGTTAAGGGATACTCTATTCTAAGTTGAGCTTGAGTATAGTAAATTAAATCGAGTAAAATCGGAGCGATGAGCAGTTCTCGTCTGGCGGCTTCACTGGTTAAACTAATATAAGGTAAACTGTCTGTAATTCTAGATTTAAGCTGAGTGAGGCGATCGAGTTGTCGGGTTGATTGTTCTAAATTTAGAGAAGTTCGTTTGAGAGAATAGTTGAACTCGGCTAAAATGTCTTCGGGTTCGTAGGACATCTCAAAGTAGCTTCTAAAGGTATAAGATTGATTGGGATTAATCAGAGGTATTTTGCTCATGGTAATAATAATCTGATGCTGTTAGTTGATAAAAAGTTAATTAATCAAAATTCAACCCCTACCAAAGATAGAGGTTTAACAAAAATATTAGCACAGAAAAATTAACAAGAGCAGGTTTCCGGGCAAAATTCTACTGTTACATTAAGTTCATAACTGTTACTTGGTTGTTGATTAGCATCAAATGGAATACGAGTGTATTCTGCAATCACTTTAATTCGCCCGGTTTGCCACTTTTCACCCTCTTTTAAGACTTTACAGACTTTACCTTGTCCGTTTGGAGAATATTTACTGTCATATTCCCAGGTTGTAGAATTTGAGTGAAGTGTTATTCCCACTTCAGGAATGGAACTAATCTCAGGAATTTTGATAGCTTGATGGCGTTGTTTTACAGCCTCTTTAAACCGACCTAGTGTTATTGTTCTAGGTGTACCCGCAGGTACGAAAAACTCTAAAACATCACCGTCATTATTGAGAGCTTTAAATTCGGATTCGTGTGTCATTTTAGCTTCTTAGTTGTTGAATGTATGAGATGAATATATTGAGGTTTCATAAACTGGAGAATAAATATATAAAAACACCCTGATTATGTAACCTTGTTAATCATCTATCATCAACTACTCTATCGGTTCACTCGATTTCGGAAAGCTTGGTAAAATTTTTTGAGAATCAGAAAATATACTGAATCTTCTTGACTAACCTGTTGGTATTCGAGAGGTTATAAGTAGAAATAAGTAGCTCAAACTTTATACAGTTTGTTTAATTCACTTAAAATTAACCCTTTGGCAATTCGATCGCACCTGCAATTAACTTCCAACAGGGTTGTTCATCTTCTTCCCAATCACTCGGTTTCCAAGGCATACTCAAACTCACCGTAACCAAACAGGAATCACCGGGACGATACCCCAATTCTAACTTATGAACTAACACGGGATCGGTAATACTTGCGGTTAACTGGCTGCCGTTTTCCGCGACAATTTTACCTTCCCAAATGGGGCTGTTATCCCGTCTTCGTCGCACGCATTCAACGGAAAATTGAACCGTTTTCACCAATTGCAATGTTTGTCGTTCATTAAAGGGAAGAGACTGAAGATAACCGACGGTTACATATCGTTTATCGTTATGTAAAATATAAGGTTCATGGCTACAAAACTTGAGGAGATAACCGGGCGGAACTTGTCCGGTAAGTCTCCATTTTCCCGGTAAAATCCCAAGATTTTCACATTCAAACCCAAAATCCGATCCGGTTTGATCCAAGGGAATATCGATGACATCGAGTAAAGCGGGTTCGCGACTATCAATCAGACGCATGGATGCGGGGACACCACCATCGGGTAAATTAGAAATAGCACGAACCCATTTGTGTTTAATGGTATGAATTCCAGCAATGCACCGATTGCCACGCTTCCAAGAATTAGCAAGGCAAATAATTCGAGTCATTCTTCGGACTCCAGAATATTAAAAACTTTCAGAACTTTTGTCTTAAATTGATAATATCTAGAGTCTTATTTCTTGTCTATCAAAGGTGATATACATTAAGATTAATGGTTGTCCATTTTTCTTGTAAATATTCCGCTACCAGGCGACGATGACAGCGTTCCGGCGTTGCTTCGCTGCACAATAAGCATCCTTTATCAAACAGTTCAGGTGAAAACTTTTCTTCGACTTGGCGATCGCCCATTAACTGTAAAAATTGCCGCTCGTAAACTTGCCAATCTTCCCCATTCTTCTTGTACTCATCTAAGATTTCTTTCGTCGGCGAAAGGTCGAGCAAATGAATATAATCAATATTACAAATCACTTTCAAAAAATATTCTAAATCTTTTTTCTTGGCAAATCCTGCCAACTGAGAACTATTATTCAATCGCGCATCAATTAATCGAGTCACTCCGGCTTTTTTTAAGATCCCAAAAAATTGTTCTGCACTTTTGCGGGTAAAACCAATGGTAAACAAGCTAACTTCGGCGTTCATTTTTGTTTATCCTTTTTTGTATAGGCGATTTCATAGCCTTGTTTATGATAAGCTTCTTCTAGGTTAATTTCTGTTTTCTCCTGCTGTGGGGGATTGGGTTCAAATAACAATAATTGAACCGCCTCTTGAGGAGGATTTATCTTTTGATTAAACTTGGCCAGCAAGCGATTTTCTAACTCCGCTTGAGATTCTAACTGACCCTCTGATAAAATATGATTAATGGTTAAACCCGATTGGCGGAGATTTCGACAAACTAAGATTGAGCGATGGCAGGTCATTGGGTCTTTTTCGGCGCACATGAGGGCAATTCGATGGGTTTTTACTCCGTTGAGAATGCGCTGAATTCCCTCTGTAAAACTTCCGGTTGCGGCAATACGTTCATAAACGGCTTTCCCCATACTATCATAACAGCTTAAATCCTCCGCTCTGGCTCCCAATTCTCGACCCAAAAACACGTAGCGAATGTTGACTTGTTTGAGGGCGGTTTGTAATTCGGATTGATTAAATTGAGGAAAACGGCGACTGTAAGGATGCGATCGCACATCGGCGACTGCGGTAATTTGATGCTGTTGTAACAGTTCGATAAAGGTTTCGATGTTATGATTAGAATGACCGATTGTAAACAGTTCCATGACCTTAAATTAAGTCTCAGATGATGGGGTATCTTTTTTGAAAATACGCTGAACAGAAAGCTGAATTGCCACCAAAATTAATCCGAACGTGAGAAAGGCAAATACGCCCGTTCCCATCATACATAAACCCGTGACTAAAGTTCTAACAGTCACAGACATTTGAATCACCGCAATATTCTCGGAATGAATGGGTTTGGCGGCGTAGGTTTGGGTGACGGAACGGGTTAAAAAATACAGCGCTGTGGCAATACTTCCCAACACCGCAGCGTTGCTCAAACAGCGAACAGGTGTCACGCCGTCGAGGTTGTTTTTAGAAGATTCAGCGTTAGATTGAGAAGGAGATTCGCTCATTGATTTTTGATCAAAAATAAGGTAAACTAAATAAACTAGGCTAGGGTAATTCCGGTTGAACTCAATTTAGCCGTCCAGAAGTCTAAATCGGGATTTGCCAGTTGATGGCGAACGGTTTCTGCTACTTTTAAAGCCTGTTGTTCAGATTCGGTTAATGCAAACACAGTCGGCCCGGAACCTGACATCATTGTACCCAATACATTTTGAGAGGCAAAGGCTTCTCGCAGTTTCAAAACTTCCGGATATTCGGGTAACGCCACTTTTTCTAAATCATTGTGCAGAAGTTGACCAATTTTCGCGCTATCTCGCTGCATAATTGCCGAAACAATTCCTCCTGAATGTACCCGTTGACGCCGACTTTGTAAATCTTCGGCCTCCCTAACGTAAGTATCGCCAAACTGGGTGCGGTAGGTTTTATAAGCCCAAGGGGTCGAAATAGCCAAACTGCGGTATTTTGCCAACACCACGTACAAGTTATCCAAATTAACCAACGGCGAAAGCACTTCACCCCGCCCCGTTGCCAAAGCGGTGCCGCCTTTGATACAAAAGGGAACATCGGAACCAATTTGGGCGGCGAGGTCCTCTAATTCGCCCTGAGTCAGTCCCAATTGCCACAATAAATCCAAACCCACCAACACCGCCGCCGCATCGGTTGAACCCCCCGCCAAACCCGCAGCGACGGGGATTTGTTTTTTGATGGTAATTTCCACGCCGCCATATTGCGCCATCGCCTCGGGGAATTGTTGCGTCATCAATGCGGCAGCCCGATATGCTAAGTTGGTGTGATCGTTGGGAACTGCGGCGCTATCACATTGAACAAATATTGTATCAATTTCTATCGGCCGAATGTCAATTTGATCGGCTAGCGATATACTTTGAAGTACCATCGCCAGTTCGTGATAACCGTCGGGGCGATCGCCAATTATTTCTAAGTATAGGTTAATTTTAGCCGGAGCAATCAGGGAGTAAGAACGCATGAGAATTAATTAGGGGTTTTCAGAGGTAAAATGAACCAGTTGGTTACTCAGACTCACCCATTGCTCAACGCTCAAATCTTCGGCACGAGCTTGGGGATTAACTTTTAATTGTTCCAGAATTTGGGTCAAGCGATCGCGATCTATCACACTTTTTAAATTATTTCGTAACATTTTCCGTTTGCTGGCGAATCCCAATTTTACCGCCATTTCCAGATGTTTGGGGTTTTCGGCCGGATGTTCGAGGGGGCGGGGACGCAACCGCACCACCGCAGAATCTACTTTCGGAGGCGGATAGAAGGCTTTCGCTGGAACTTCACAAATTAACTCGCATTCGGCCAAATATTGAACTCGCACCGACAGCGCCCCAAATGTTCTAGAACCCGGCGCCGCACACAGACGTTCGGCGACTTCTTTCTGAACTAATAATACCATTAAATCGTAGGGGTTCAAATTGGGTTGGGCGATATTTCCTAAGAGTTTTTCCAGAATCGGCCCGGTAATATTGTAGGGAATATTAGCAACCACTTTGTTGGGGTTTTGAAAGTTGGGAAAATCTTTCAGGTAGTCTTCTAGGGGAAGGTTTAGGATATCGCCTTGCAGGAGTAAGAAGTTGTCAAGTTTGCCGAATTTTTGAACCAATTTTTTACATAAATCCCGGTCAATTTCTACCGCCAAAACCGTTTCAGCCAATGTTAACAGACGTTCGGTTAAGACTCCGGTTCCGGGACCGATTTCTAAAATGTGATCGTCGGTTGATAATTGGGCGGCACTGACAATTTGGTTCAAAGCGGTTGGGCTGCGAAGCCAATGTTGGGCGAATTGTTTGCGGGGATGAGACATGGTGTTTTTCTGTATGTTTTTTTGTAAAGTTTCCGATTTTCTGGAAAAAGGATTAGCTAACTTGTAGTTAGACTAGAATCTTAACAAAAGGAAGTCCCTGTGATGCAATATCAAATTCGTTACAAACCTGCCTTTGCGACTATTTTTATGACACTAGAACCGGGTGACAGTCTAACAGCCGAAGCAGGGGCGATGGTCGGGATGGAGGGTAAAATCTCCATGAAGACGACTTTCTCAGGTGGGTTTTTCTCTGCCCTCGTTAAAAAAATGTTTGGCGGAGAATCGCTGTTTGTCAATACATTTACCAACAATACGAATCAACCCTTACAGGTGGTTCTGTCTCAATCGGTTATCGGTGATATTGTAGCAGTAGAATTGCAGTCAGGACAACAACTTTGTTTTCAACCGGGTGCCTATATTGGCAGTAGCAAAAAAGTTAAACTGGGTGTGGGATGGGCGGGGTTTGCCAGTTGGTTTGCGGGAGAAGGGTTGTTTAAACTGAAAGTCACCGGACCCGGTTTGGTTTTTTTTGGGGGTTATGGCGGCATTACTCAAAAACAAATTACCGAAGAATTTATCGTTGATAACGGTCATTTAGTCGCCTACGAACCCGGAGTTAAAATGAGTGTTGGGTTGGCGGGGGGTTTGTTCAGTTCTCTGACTTCCGGGGAAGGTTTTATTAATAAAATTCGGGGAAATGGGGTGATATATTTACAGTCTCGCAGTGTTGATGGTTTAGTGCGGTTTCTCAGTCCAAAATATCGTTAATTTCATTACAGGACGCAATTTATGAAAATTAAAATTTTACAACAGCCTGACTGTGCAATTACTCGGGTAACTTTGGACGCTCGCGAAGAATTAGTTGCTGAAGCTGGCGCTATGGTTGCCATGAGCGAATCTATTAATACTAGCACAACTTTACGACAAGGAAAAGGGGGCGGAATTTTAGGCGGCTTAAAACGAATGGTTGCGGGAGAATCGCTGTTTTTGAGCGTTTTTCGTTCTCCCATTTCGGGCGGAGAAGTGTTTTTAGCCCCGAAGTTGTTGGGCGATATTTTGCATTATCAAGTTACGGGTTCGGGGTTGGTTGTACAGGCGACTTCTTATTTAGCTAGTCATTCGGATGTTGATATTGATTTGGGGTTTCAAGGGTTTAAATCTTTCTTTTCGGGCGAAAATATTTTTTGGTTGGATTTAACGGGTCAGGGGGATGTTTTGATTAACTCCTTTGGCGGAATTTATGAGGTTGATGTTGAGGATGAATATATTGTTGATACGGGTCATATTGTCGCCTTTGAAAAAACGTTAAACTTTGAAATTACCAAACCGGGTTCGAGTTGGTTGGGTGCATTTTTGGGGGGAGAAGGTTTGGTTTGTCGGTTTCGAGGACGGGGAAAATTATACTGTCAAACCCATAATTCGACGGCGTTTGGACAGTTGGTTGGGCCGCGTTTACCGGCGAAAGAAAGTTAGGTTTTAAAATCAAAAATTGACAACTCTAAAATCAATCGGGACTGAAACAATGTCAAATAAAATTGCTTATCAAATTGAACATTCTCCCTCTTATGCTTCGTTGAGATTGGACTTACAACCCAATCAAACTGTTATTGTTGAATCCGGGGCGATGGCGGCGATGGATAGTTGTATTCAAATGCAGTCTAAAATGAAAGGCGGACTGATGAAAGGGGTGGGAAGAATGTTGAGTGGTGAGTCTCTTTTTCTGAGTGAATTTACCGCCAAAAATAAACCCGGACAGTTGTTTATTTCTCCGGGAATTCCGGGGGATATTCAACATTATTATTTGAATGGAAGGGGATTGATGATTCAATCTTCGGGGTTTGTGGCTTCGGGAACTGAGGTGAATCTTGATACAAATTTTCAGGGGTTTAAAGGGTTTTTTAGTGGGGAATCTTTGTTCTTAATTCGGGCGACCGGTGAGGGGGATATTTGGTTAAGTTCTTACGGGGGAATTTTGGAGATTCCCGTTGAGGGGGATTATGTTGTTGATACGGGTTATATTGTGGCGTTTGAAGATACGCTGAATTACAATGTTGAATTAATTGGCGGTTTATCGTTTAAGAATTTGAAAACGGGTATTTTGGGCGGGGAAGGGTTAGTTTGTCGTTTTCGAGGTAAAGGTAAATTATGGATTCAATCTCGTCAACTCATCTCGTTGTTAAACTTTTTAGACCCATTTCGACCCGTTAAAAGTAGTGGAGATAGCAATAGTTTTTCCGACTCGGATTCGGATTCATCAGACTCGGATTTGAGTTCATCAGATGAGTATAGCAATAGTTTTTATGACTCGGATTCGGATTCATCAGATGAGTAACGCAGAAATCAGTCAATTTTAAATGATTTAATTTTCATGTCTAAACAAGAATTTAGTTCAAGAAATCCGCCCCCAAGCAACCGACAGCTATTAATTTTACTGGCAATTTTTGGGGGATTTCTCATTGCCAGTATCGCGGCTTTATGGTTCCTGTTTGAACAGTTGGTTTGGTTCATTCCCCCGCAATTTGAACAGCAACTCGGACGGTTGGTGGTTCCCGCTTTTGAACGTCAGGCTAAACCTTCAGCAACACAAACCACATTAAACCAACTTTTAGACGGTCTAGAAACCCATTTAGACTCCGAACCGGAAAACCGAGATTTTCAGATATTATATATTCCCGATTCTACCATTAACGCATACGCCCTTCCTGGCGATCGCATTATTATCTTTGAGGGGTTATTAAATCAAATCGAGTCAGAAAACGAGTTAATGATGATATTAGGACACGAACTCGGTCATTTCGCCCATCGGGATCATTTGCGGGGAATTAGTCGCAGTTTATTTATCCAAACGGTTTTATCCCTCTTTTTCCCGAATATCGGAAGTTTAGAAACCGTAACCGTCGCCCTTTCCAACGCTCAATTTTCCCAATCCCAAGAAAGACAAGCCGATGAATTTGGCTTAACTTTATTACAGGAAAATTACGGTCATGTCGCCGGTGCCACCGACTTTTTTGAACGCATCAAAGCCGAAGATAGAGGAGACACCATCGCCTTTTTGCGAACTCATCCCCCGTCCGAAGCGCGAATTAAACGACTGGAAAAGTTAATCCAAAAACGGGGCTATGAACTCGATAAGCGATCGCCATTACCCCCGAGTTTAAAAAAATTAGATTAACTCATAATCGGGCTACCATGATGATGAATAATATACCATTTGTTCGCCATGCGGGTAAAAATATTAGTCGCCATTGATTCAGCTTTCATCCGACGGCGAGCGGAAACTTGCATCACTTCTTCGAGTAAAACCACATAAGCCAAATCCCCATTAACTTCAGTCGAAATAATATTGGTATTAATCTCTAAATATTGGGTGGCTTTAAAAATTTGTTCCCAAGAAGATCTTACCCCTTCCCAACCGCGAATCACGTCTCGTCCGGGATGAATACACAAACTCGCCGTTCCTTTTGACCAGATAGCGCTCATCGCTTCGAGATCTTTTTTCTCAAAAGCCCGATAAAAGGCTTTATTCGCTGCTAATACCTCTTGTTCGTCACTCATATTCAATCATCCCAGGAAATACTTTTACAGATTAATCAATCTTGCGATCTTGACTCTCGTCCGAAGCCGTTGTCAGAATTCTACATTAGGCGGGATCGAGCCTTGTGGACTTGAGAACATTCCGGTAGCATATATGAAGCTAGTTAATTACCCCCGATTTGTAACCGATCGGCCTGAACTGTTTTATCATCAACATCAGTCATAATTGTGTGACCGATCTCGTTTGTCATCAAAACCGTGCAGAACTCTAGAACCACTTACACTAAACAGGCCGTGTATAAACCCATTCGATTGATTGCCAGTAGTATTTTAGTCGGATTTGTCGCCACTGCAACCCCCCAAATGGCTCACTCGGTTGAAGTTGTTGCTCAAGTCAACACTCAATCCAATGACCAGCTTAACCAATTACTCGAACAAGGGCGAGAGTTAGTAGATGCGGGAAAAATTGATGAAGCGCTTCTGGTTTACGTGCAAGCGGCGGGACTCGATCCGAGCGATCCGATGATTTACTCGGGAATTGCTTATTTAGAAGCGTTGCGAGGAAACTACGAAATGGCGGCTAAATTTTATCGAGATGCTTTAATTCTAGATCCGCAGAATGCAGATTTTCAATATGGTTTAGCTTATAGTTTGGTCAAGATAGAAGATTACAAAGGCGCCGCCGATGCCTATCGCAAAGCCATTACTCTCAAACCGGATAATCTCAATGCCTATTTGGGGTTGGCGGTGAGTTTCTTCCGTCAAGGTGACTATGCCAGTGCGGTGAAAACCTATGAAATGGTGATCGCTTCTCACCCCAATAATTGGCAGGCTTACGCTTCGATGGGAATGGCGTTGTTGCGTCAGGAAAATACGGCTAAAGCGGTTGAAACTTTGCGACAAGCGGCGACACTCGCACCCAATGAAGCCAGTGTTCAAATTAAGTTGGGGGTGGCGTTGCTGCAAAGTGGCGATCAAGCGGGGGCGATTGCTGCGTTTGAACAAGCGGCGGCGTTGAGTCCTCGCGATGGGGAGATTCAGTTTCAAATTGGGGAAGTGCTGAAAGCCCAAAATGATTTAGATGGGGCGATAGACGCTTATCAACGGGCGTTGGCTTTTAATCCCAATTTGGTGGATGCTGATGTGGCGATTGGCGAAATTCAGTTAGAAAGAAAGCAGTATATTGGGGCGATTGTCAGTTTTCGACGGGCGATCGATCGCTCTCCTGAAAATGCCAATGCTCATTATAACTTAGGGATGGCGATTAAAGGTCGGGGGGGTCGAGATTCGCAAGCGATCGCCGCTTTGGAAAAAGCCCTCGAACTCTATGAAAAACAGGGCGATACCGAAGGGGTGAAAAAAGCAAAAGAGGCGTTAAAGGAACTGAAAAATTGACTTCTCCCCTTGCTAAAGCAACGCTTCGCTAGGGGATTCTAATAAGGTTGTTTCAGGACTGGCTGAAGCCGAGTCCTTCCACGTTTTTATCTGATTAGCTGACCACAGTTTTATCCTGTGGGGACGAGTCAAAACGCCCCTAGACAGTCGGCTAAGGTCAAGCCCTAGCGTTCTGCTTACTTTTCTGAGTATATTTGCAGCACCATTGCAGTCTGCGTTGATATACCACCACTTGCTACATACTCGGTACAAGCCACGCTTCGTTCTTTTTCCTGACGGTTTCCAATCTTCGGGTTTCTCACCGTATTTAGGCAGATAGTCGCCATCTAAAAACGAAGCTTTGCTAGTATAACTTTCTTCAGTTTCAATAAACTGAATTCCGCTGCGTGAACGACAGGGGCTTTCATCATCGCTGTTCGGTAAAAAGAATCGGGTTAAACTGATGGAAGCCTAGTAAAAAAACTTTCTTCTTCTCTTCCTCTTTCTTCTTTATTTCCTCGGTCTTCACTCCTCGGTCCTCGGTCCTCCTCATTTCCGAGAGTGCGAATGTTTGATCCGACCAATCGCGAACGCACACCAAAAGAAAGGATTACAAGTTTTCAACCGGGAGTGAAGTGGGTTAAATTAAGTACACACCTCAGTCGTGAGGAATCCCCAACTCCCAATGTTGTTGTTTTTCCATCCGTTTTGGTGAGGAGTTCAATTCTATGATTTTTTTTCAACACAATCGATTGAAACGCTTGATTCGGGTCGGTTTGAGCGCTTTAATGGTTTCTATCGTGGCTCAAGGGGAAGTGGCGACTTCGACTCCCAAGAGTTCTGAAGTTGCTCAAGGTGTCTCATCCCAAGCGGCGGTAATTCCCTCAAATTTGTTGAATCCGACTTTACCGGGGTTGGATGATCCGTCTCTGTTTTTACCCTTAGGAAAACCCAAAATCCGGTTAGTTTTGCGCTTAGGTCAGCGGCGAGTTTTTGTTTATCGCAATGATCAACAAGTCGCCAGTTATCCGGTAGCCGTCGGAAAACCGGGTTGGGAAACTCCAACAGGTCAATTTCAAGTGATTCAAATGGTCGAAAACCCGGTTTGGGAAAATCCCTGGACGGGAGAAGTTACCCAACCCGGTCCTAATAGTGCGTTAGGATTGCGTTGGATTGGTTTTTGGACTGATGGTAAGGATACCATTGGCTTTCATGGTACTCCCACTCTGAATTCTATCGGAACTGCTGCTTCTCATGGCTGTGTGCGGATGCGAAATGAAGATGTTGTCGCCTTATTTAATCAAATTGAAATGGGAACAACTGTGATTGTAGAACCTTAGATTTTTATTATAGCAGCTATTGACTGCAAGATTTTTAAATAAAAATAAAAGCCCGGTTTCTCAAAAGTTACCGGGTTTTTCGGGTGTATCTCACTGAAGAGTAATCTGAAATAACGCTCGCAGCCCTGCCCTTCCGGCAGGGCCGTTTCATTCTCAGTTAAAAATTGTCGGGGGTTCGGGGGGTGATGGGCAGGGCTGTTTCATTCTCAGTTAAAAATTGCCGGGGGTTCGGGGGGTGATGGGGGGATGGGGAGGTGGGGAGAGGACTTTTTTCCGATGAAAAATAGCTTTTTGTTAATAAAAATTCCCCCCAT
>JAYKHV010000066.1:0-32932 GCA_035285085.1 Lyngbya sp.
GTTGGTGACACCGATAACGCTTTGTTTGAAGTGGTTAATGGTGAACTAAAAACCAAGGCGGTTTTAGACTTTGAAAGCAAAGATTCCTACAATATTCGCGTTCAAACCAATGACGGAAAGGGAGGAACTTTTGACAAAGAGTTTACCATTAATGTCGGTAATGTTAACGAAAATCCCACCGATATTAATCTTGATAGCAACAGCGTCGAAGAAAACCAAGCTATCGGTGCCGTTGTCGGAACATTTAGCAGCATTGATGGAGATCAAACAGACACCCATTCTTACAGTTTAGTTGCGGGAGATGGCGACACCGATAACGCTCTGTTTGAAATTGTAGAAGGTGAACTAAAAACTAAGGCTTCCTTTGACTTTGAAAGCAAAAATTCCTACACTATCCGGGTTCAAACCAATGACGGAAAGGGAGCAACATTTGAAAAGCCGTTCACTATCAACGTTGATAATGTTAACGACGCACCCGTTTTAAACAATCCCATCGCCCCTCAAACTGTTGCTGAAGATAGCAATTTCAGCTTGGATGTTTCCGGGAATTTCAACGATGTTGATGCGGGGGATAACCTCACGTATACGGCGACATTATCCAACGGTGAAGCCTTACCCAGTTGGTTAAAATTAGACCCAACAACAGGCGTATTTAGTGGCACTCCCCTGAACGAGAATGTTGGTAGTATTGAGATCAAAGTTACCGCCAAAGATGGCAGTGAGTTAACCGTTGAAAATACTTTCCAACTGACCGTTAATAATACCAACGATGCGCCCATTGTCAACAATCCTATCGCCCCTCAAACTGTTGCTGAAGATAGCAATTTCAGCTTAGATGTTTCCGGGAATTTTAGCGATGTTGATCCGGTAGACCAGCTAAGTTACACCGCGACATTATCCAACGGTGAAGCCTTACCCAGTTGGTTAAAATTAGACCCAACAACAGGCGTATTTAGCGGCACTCCCCTGAACGAGAATGTTGGTAGTATTGAGATCAAAGTTACCGCTAAAGATGGCAGTGAGTCAACCGTTGAAAATACTTTCCAACTGACCGTTAACAACATCAACGATGGCCCCATTATCAACAATGCGATTGCCTCTCAATTCATCGATGAAAACGGCAATTTAAGCTTGGATATTTCCGGCAATTTCAGCGATGTTGATGCCATTGATAGCCTCAGTTTCACGGCTAAATTAGCCAACGGTTCCCCCTTACCCAGTTGGTTAAAATTAGACTCAAAAACGGGAGTCTTTAGCGGCAGTCCGAAGAACAACGATGCCGGGGTATTTGATATCCGAGTATTCGCCACAGATACCAATGCGGCAAGCGTTGAAAACACCTTTCAACTCACCGTTAATAATACGAATACCGACTCCGAACCCGAACCCCAACCCGCTTCAGGAAATGATTCCGAACCCGACGACTTCGGAACCGTTATTGATGACCCCAGTAACTTAATTCCTGCAATTATTCAGCCGGTTATACCCGCCAACACTGCGGCTAATATTAGTTCTAATAATTCTAGCAGTGAAAGCAGTTCGGGCGCAGATGTTTTAGTGGGTGATGCCACCGATAACCAAGTTAGTGCTTTCGCAGGCGATGATATCATTAACATGGGTGATGGTAACGACTGGATCAGCGGCAACCAAGGTAATGATACCGTTGATGGTGGTGAAGGTAGTGATACCATTTACGGTGGAAAAGATAACGACCTGGTTTTCGGTTCGGGTGGCGACGACTGGTTAAACGGAAACTTGGGTGATGACTTCCTTAATGGCGGTGAGGGTAAAGATACCCTGTTTGGCGGTCAAGATAATGATACCCTCACAGGTGGAAGCGGAGACGACTGGTTAAACGGAAACTTAGGTTTCGACTTCGTTGACGGTGGCGAAGGAAATGATATAGTTTATGGCGGTCAAGATGGTGATACTCTCACAGGTGGCACCGGAAATGATACCCTATTTGGTAACATTGGCAATGATTTAATCGCAGGAAACGATGGAAACGACCTGATCTATGGCGGTAAGGATAACGACACCGTTTCCGGTAATCAAGGCAATGATACCCTTTATGGCGACTTGGGAGATGATATCGTTGATGGTAGCGAAGGTAATGACCTGATTTTTGCAGGTCAAGGAAATGACATCCTCATCGGCGCCGGGGGTAATGATACTTTAACCGGAAATGAGGGACGCGATCGCTTTTTACTCCGCACTGGGGATGGTTCTGACTTCATTACTGATTTTACCGATACTGAAGATTTGTTGATTCTCGATGAGGATTTAACTTTCGATGACTTGAATATTTTAGAGGAAAATGGTTCGACTCAGATTAAGTTTGGAGAGGAACTGTTAGCAACCCTTGAGAATGTCAACGCCAGTCTCATTACAGCCGATGATTTCGTCAGTTTGTTATAAGATTTTGAAAAATCTTTAAAACCGAGTAGGATGGGTAATGCTCATCCTACTTTTTTTGATTTTTGTTGTAGGCTGCATCAAATTCTATCCCGGTTGGCTGAGTTGAAAAACCTTGATTGTTTGATGGAGGGTAAATTTGTAGGCTGCATCAAATTCTATCCCGGTTGGCTGAGTTGAAAAACCTTGATTGTTTGATGTACCCTACTTGATTGGAGTAAATTGGTAAGGTGCATCAAATCACACCCGTCCTGGCTGAGTCTCAAAAGACCTATCGTTTGATGCACCCTACCGATTTTTCTGGGTCTAAATTATGAAAACTTATCGCTGGATTGTTTTTGGGATTTTAATTGCTTTAATTCCGATTGGGTTGGCGAGTAAATACTATCAAGGGCCGTTACAATTTTGGGTGAATAACTCTTTTAGCAGTATTTTCTATGAAATGTTTTGGATGTTTTTGGTCGTGCTAATTTCGCCCCGACTCTCGCCGGCACCGGTGGCGTTTTGGGTGTTTATTGTGACTTCGGTGTTGGAATTTATGCAGTTGTGGAAACCGCCTTTTTTACAAGCAATTCGAGAAACTTTAATCGGACGGTTAGTCCTGGGGACTACTTTTGTTTGGGGAGATTTTCTTTATTATGTCCTTGGATGTGCTGTCGGTTGGTTGGTTCTACGAACTTTAAAGGCTAAATGTGTAAAAAGCTAGATTCTGTGTTAATATATTAAATTCGTAGTTGAATTTTATTATAAAAACTGTTAATGGCAACTCAGCCGACGATCGCAATTTCCCATTTAGGGTGCGAAAAAAATCGCATTGATACCGAACATATGCTAGGCTTGCTCGTACAGGCGGGCTATCAGGTTGATTCTAACGAAGAATTGGCCGATTATGTGATTGTCAATACCTGTAGTTTTATCGAAGCGGCGCGGGAAGAATCCGTTCAAACCATTGTAGACCTCGCCGAAGCGAAAAAGAAAGTTGTAATTACCGGTTGCATGGCGCAACATTTCCAAGACGCACTGCTTGAAGAACTTCCAGAAGCGGTGGCGGTTGTGGGAACGGGAGATTATCATAAAATTGTCGATGTGATCCAACGCACCCAAAAGGGGGAACGGGTTCGAGAAATTTCTGCTGAACCGACTTATATCGCCGATGAAACGGTTCCCCGCTATCGCACCACAACCGAAGGTGTCGCCTATCTGCGAGTCGCCGAAGGGTGCAATTATCGCTGTGCCTTTTGTATTATCCCCCATTTGCGCGGAGATCAGCGATCGCGTAGTATTGAGTCAATTGTCACCGAAGCGCAACAACTCGCCGATCAGGGAGTGAAAGAAATTGTACTGATTTCTCAGATTACCACCAATTACGGCCTAGATTTGTACGGCGAACCGAAATTGGCGGAATTGTTAAGAGCGCTCGGAAAAGTCGATATTCCTTGGGTGAGAATGCACTACGCCTATCCGACGGGATTAACGCCGAAAGTGATCGAAGCAATTGGCGAAACCCCCAATATTTTACCCTATTTGGATTTACCGTTACAACATTCTCATCCTGAAATTTTACGGGCGATGAATCGGCCTTGGCAAGGTCGGGTCAATGATGAGATTATTGAGAAGATTAAACTGGCGCTTCCCGATGCGGTTTTAAGAACCACATTTATTGTCGGTTTTCCGGGTGAAACCAATAAACATTTTGAACATTTGCTGCAATTTGTGAAACGCCATCACTTCGATCATGTCGGTGTATTTACCTTCTCGGCTGAAGAAGGAACCCCCGCTTGTAATTTACCGAATCAAGTGACCCAGGCGGTCATGGATGCGCGACGGGATGCGTTAATGCAGGTTCAACAGCCGATTTCCTTCAAACAAAATCAAAAGTGTGTTGGAGAAGTTGTAGAGGTTTTAATCGAACAAGAACATCCCGGTACGGGGAAATTGATCGGACGTTCAAAACGGTTTGCGCCGGATGTTGACGGGGTGGTTTATGTCGAAGGAACGGCGCGTTTGGGGTCAATTGTTCCGGTAAAAATTACGGATGCGGATGTTTATGACTTGTACGGTTATACGGTCTAATTTCCGTAAAAATACTTAAACTCCAGGACTTCCGGCTGTCAAATTTCTATGCTAGGGTAGAGATAAAAGCGTCAAAAAACCGAGCAATTTTCAGCCGGATTTTTATCGGGGTGTGTGTAAATTCATTTAGCGATCGCCAGACGTTGTAAACAAAGTTTCGGCGTTGATCAAGAACTGTTGTTTTTAAGCCAATGTTACCTTCAAAATCAACTCATGCTTTCCTGGTCAAAGATGAGGTTGAAGGTTTAGATGCTCAGGTGAATTCTCAGACCCCAGCAGAGAAGTGTGTTGATGAGGTAGAAATCAAAGTTTTTTTTGATCCGAGTCAGTTCCCGATGCTGGCGAACAGGTTTCACCTTCACGAAAAACCCAACCTCAAACGAGCCAGTTGTTTTTTTGACACAAAAGCGTTACACTTATTTAATGCAGGAGTGATTCTGCGAATTCGTCTTCATCGGGATGCTCAGGATTCCCTAACGCTGAAGCTGCGAAACTTCGACTCTCGTTGGATTCATCCAGAATTTTACATCCAGAGTCGTTTTCGGTTAAAAATCAATCGCACGGGAGCGCACCAAACCCAAATTGCCAAAGTTGAAACGCGCACCTCAAACAGTCGGTTGAAACAAGTGGTCAAGGGGAAAAAAAAGATCCAACAAGCGCTCAACCCCGTTCAGAAGCAACTGTTTAGGCAATATATGGGTTCGGTTGAATTACTAGAGCAATTGATATTGTATAGTCGGGTGGAGGCGAAAATCTGGAAGTGGTATGACAAAACCTTTCCCTACCGTCTGACCTTAGAACAATGGTTTCTTCCGAGTCAGAAACCTTTGCTGGAGTTATCAATTAAGGTGTCTCCGGGCAAAGCTGAAGTCGCTCAAAGGCAATTGCATCAATGGCTGGAGCGTCAGGGAATCGTTTACGACCTCTCCCAATACTCGAAAACGGCAATTTGTCTGAGCGATCATTATCAGGCAATCTAGTAGTAATTGTGTAGGATTACACAAAAGCCAGTCAGCGAGGCTCAGGCTGAAAAAAAATTTCCAAATCCGCCAAAGTGAATCTAGGCAAGGGTTTGACGGGATTGGTCCGGAAATTTGGATAAAATTTTAAGCAGTTTGTGGTTTTGTTTCTGATTGTTAAGAGTTATCCTATAAGTGAATAAGGTTTAGTCGGCTCTGAAAAGCTGGATACCCCCCGGGGATAAATTAAGTGAGTACAGAGTGAAGAAAAACCTGCAAACAATCTAAATTGGTTCCGCAAAGCCCTTAGAAGGTGTATCGCTGGAGCGACGCTCGCGGTTTCGGTGTTGGAGTAGAGCTAAGACCTGAATCTGAGGAGGGTAATGGAAGGAACCAAGCGAAAACTTGTGATTTAGGAGCATTAATGAGTCTATCCTTTGTAGAACTAGGTATTTCAGAAGCCCGCGCTCAACATCTCGAATCCATCGGTTTTACCGAACCCACTCCCATCCAGGTGCAAGCCATCCCACAAATCCTATCAGGTCGAGACATCGTGGGACAAGCTCAGACCGGAACCGGGAAAACCGCAGCCTTTTCATTGCCAATCCTCGAACAAATCGATCATAAAGCCAAAGATGTTCAGGCTTTGATTTTAACTCCAACCCGAGAACTGGCGATGCAGGTCAAAGACGCCATCCGCAAAATGAGCAACGAACGCTCATTATATGTGTTAACCGTGTATGGAGGTCAGTCCATTGAACGACAAATCCAACGGTTAGAACGGGGCGTGCAGATTGTGGTGGGAACACCCGGACGGGTATTAGATTTACTCAGTCGGGGCGACCTCAGACTTGATAGCATCAAGTGGTTGGTTCTCGACGAAGCGGACGAGATGCTGAGTATGGGCTTTATTCAAGATGTGGAGAAAATCCTAGAAGCGGCTTCTGAAGACCGACAAACGGCTTTCTTCTCGGCAACCATCGAACCTTCAATTTGGAAATTGGTGCGGAAGTTTCTCAAATCTCCCGTCACCGTCAAGGTTGAACAGCCGAAAACCACGCCGAAACGCATCGAACAAGCGGTTTACATGGTGCCGCGTGGTTGGACGAAATCCCGGGCTTTACAACCGATTCTCGAACTCGAAGACCCGGAATCTGCGATTATTTTTGTCCGCACCAAGCAAGCGGCGGCGGAGTTAACCAGTTACCTACAGGGGGCGGGTCACAGCGTTGACGAATATCACGGCAACTTGAACCAGTCCCAACGGGAGCGGCTGCTGATGCGGTTCCGCAAGCGTCAGGTGCGCTGGATTGTGGCGACGGATATCGCCGCCCGGGGTCTGGATGTGGATCATTTGACCCACGTGATTAACTACGATTTGCCGGATAACGCCGAAAGCTACGTTCACCGCATCGGTCGGACGGGTCGCGCCGGACGCGAAGGTAAGGCGATTACCCTGTTGCAACCGATGGATCGCCGCAAACTGCGCTTGATTGAGCGTCACCTGCGTCATAATTTTACCACGCTGACGATTCCCAAGCGATCGCAGATTGAAGCCCGTTATATCGAACGCTTGAAAGATAAGGTGTTAGAAGCCTTAACCGGCGAGCGGATGGCGTCATTCTTACCGATTGTCGCACAGTTGGGCGAAGAATACGAACCCCATGCGATCGCGGCGGCGGCGTTACAGATGGCTTACGATCAAACTCGTCCCAATTGGGAAGAAACCGATTATCCCCAAGAAGAAGAAGTTAAGCCAATTCCCAAGCCCAAGTTAATGGGTAAAAAGCGTCATTCTTCGGATTCCGAACCGCAGAAAAAGTCCTCAGAGAATAAGTCTTCCGTCGGGAGTGGGAATTAAGCTTTCCGCTAGAGAGAGTTTACCCGGTTTCGGAAACTGGTAAAATCAACAGAAGATGAACCCAATTTGGAGACGCGATATTCGTGTCTCTAAATTATTTTTAGGGAAAAATCCCGTTTAATCAATCAATATGGCTTCTAACTCTCCCTCTTTTAATCCGAAACTCAGACAATGGTTGACCTTAATTGCCATTGTTGCGGCTTTTTCTGTGAATGTCTTGTCTAATTTTTTTCCCCTGAATGGATTGACAATTGGAGAAATTTCTAATTCTCTTTTTGCCGAGGTTAAAATTATTCCCGCTAACTATGCTTTTGCCATTTGGGGATTGATTTATTTAGGATTATTTAGCTTGGGAATTTATCAATTTCTTCCCGCCCAACGAGACAATCCTCGTTTGCAGGATTTGGGATATTTTTTAGTGATGGCTTGTGCGGCTCAAATCCTTTGGGTTTGGGTCTTTTTATCTCGACTGTTTCTTCCTTCTTTAATTGCAATGGTGGGAATTTTGTTGGCTTTAATTGCGGGGTATTTAGCGCTGAATATTGGCAAAGAACAAGTTCCGAAATGGGAAAGATGGTTTGTCAATGCTCCGATGAGTATTTATTTGGCTTGGATTAGTGTGGCGACTATTGTTAATGTGGCGATTTTTTTGGAAAGTTTAGATTGGAACGGTTGGGGAATTTCACCGGAACTTTGGACTGCTATTTTATTAATTATAGCAGGAATTGTCGCTGTTTTGATGAGAATAAATTATCAAGAAACGGCTTTTCCTCTGGTGTTTTTGTGGGCGATTATTGCGATTATCGTTCGACAATTTAACGAACCTTTAATCGTTTTAACGGCTTTGGGTGTTTGTTTGGCGATTTCATTGGTGGGTATAGGTTCAACGGTTTCAAATCATTCGCAAGCCCCCGAGTCTAGCGTTGAGAGAAGATAATTGAGAATTTTCAATCATCTTCTTTGCTGACTCGCGAGTTCATTTTCTACGGATTTTCTAACTGTTCGG
Source organism: Lyngbya sp. (assembly GCA_035285085.1). GTDB lineage: Bacteria > Cyanobacteriota > Cyanobacteriia > Cyanobacteriales > Microcoleaceae > Capilliphycus. Next base: position 8,315 of record JAYKHV010000066.1, read on the forward strand.
GATTGATTCCTTGTTCTCGCAATTGTTGAATTAAAGCTTGATACCGTTGTTGTTCTTGTTGTAATTGAGTTAGGGCTTCTTCTGCACGTTGACGCTCTTGTTCTGCGCGTTGGTATTCTTGTTCTGCACGTTGGTATTCTTGTTCTGCTCGTTCATCGAGTTCGACAGAAGTGAGAAACTTTCGCCCATCAGGACGATAAATTTCTAGGTTATTTTCTGTCAGTTCAAAACGAATTTGTAAGCGAGGACTTACCCAACCGTTAATCTGTTCAATTTCTTCTAAATGTTCGTTGACCCGTAAAGAACCAATCAATTCAATCCTTTGAGGATCATAAATGTAATATTCTTCTACACCATATTGTTGATAAAAAAACAATTTTCTGATCATTTCTTGAGGGCGATTTCCCGGTGAGAGAATTTCAAACACCACTTGAGGTGCAATATTATTTTCTTTCCATTGTTGATAGGAACCTCGCTCTCCTTTGGGTCTTCCAAACGCAACTAAAACATCGGGGGCTTGACGAATTTTCGGATTTCCTTCAACCGGATACCACAACAAGTCACCCGCTACAAAGACATTTTCATCTTGAGAAAACAAGATTTCTAGATTTTCTTTAATCGTAACAATCCATCGAAATTGTAGGGTATTATCCGCCATCGGTTGACCATCGCTATCCGGGTAAATAATATCGGTTTGAGTTTCCGGTATTTGTTGTACCATTAGTTTCACCTCAATCCATTACTTGAGAGAACGATTTATCATCGTATTTTTAGACTATAATTATGATAACATTAGTTAACCCAGTCGTCGGGCAGGACTTGGTAAAATTAACCCTAAATGCTGTTATGATCACCTTCTCATGCCTAATATTCATGCGCCGGAACTTCCCCAAAATTTCCCTTGGTTAAATACAGAACATCCGTTATCGCTGAAGTCTCTGCGGGGGCGGGTAGTTTTGCTCGATTTTTGGACGTATTGCTGTATTAATTGTTTGCATATTTTGCCGGATTTAAAATATTTTGAACAAAAATATCGGGAGAGTTTAACCGTAATTGGGGTGCATTCTGCCAAATTTGACAACGAAAAAGAAATCGAAAATATTCGTCAAGCGATTTTGCGATATGATATCGAACATCCGGTTTTAGTCGATAACGGTTTTGAAGTTTGGCAACAGTACGCCGTTAACGCTTGGCCAACTTTGGTCTTAATTGACCCCAAAGGTTATTATGTGGGGAGTGCAGCGGGGGAAGGAAATCGAGAAATAATTGATGATATTTTGAGCCAATTAGTTGAGGAACATAAAAGCAAAGGAACGATTAATTTTGAGGAAATTACTCTCACTTTAGAAAAGCAAAAACAACCTTTAATCACGCCTTTAGCTTTTCCGGGTAAAGTGTTGGCTGATGGGGCGAAAAATCGCCTATTTATTGCCGATTCTGGACACAATCGAATTGTTATCGCAACAACAGAAGGGGAGATATTAGATATTATTGGTACCGGAAAAGCCGGGTTAACGGACGGTTCGTTTGAACAGGCGCAATTTTTCGCACCGCAGGGAATGGCGTTGGATACAAACCAACAAATTCTCTATGTCGCCGATACGGAAAATCACGCGATAAGAAAGATAGATTTGCAGAATAAAACTGTTAAAACCATTGCGGGAACCGGAGAACAAAGTCATTTCATTTATCCTCATGGCGGGATAGCGCTGGAAACTCAATTAAACTCGCCTTGGGATTTAGAAAAAGTTGGGGATAAACTTTATATTGCGATGGCGGGTTGTCATCAAATTTGGGTGATGAATTTGGAAACAAATCAAGTTCAAACCTATGCGGGTTTTGGTGCGGAATCTTGTGTAGATGGGGAGTTATTAGAAGCGGCGTTTTCTCAACCCAGTGGGATAACCACGAATGGGATAGAATTGTTTGTTGCAGATAGCGAAATTAGTTCAATTCGGGGTGTAGGTTTGGGCGAAAATACGGGAGAAAATACGGGGGAAAATACAACAGTAAGAACAATTTGCGGGAGCGGGGATTTATTTGGGTTTGCAGATGTAGACGGAGAGGGTTTTGACGTGCGGTTGCAGCACTGTTTGGGGGTGGAATTTGCTCAAAATTATCTCTGGGTTGCGGATACTTACAACCACAAAATTAAGCGGGTTGATGTGAAAACGGGACGCTGCGAAACGGTGTTGGGAAATGACGGAAGTTTTTCCGAACCTTCGGGGTTGAGTGCTGCGGGTTCTTTATTGTATGTTGCGGATACAAATAACCATCAAATTCGACAAATTGACTTGGAAAAACTAACCGTTAAAACCCTAATCTTTCCGGGTTTATGTGCGCCGGATGTTTGTATTCCCAAACTCAATTAATCTCATCGGATGGAAAAGAGGGGATTTGAAAAATAGTCCTCTCTTTCGTTCGGTTTTAAAAGATAAAATAATGAAATGTTCAAGGGGAACTTGACAGGGGTAATTAATCATGGTAAAAACTGAAAAATAAACGATTTTTTTAAAATAAACTAACAGTGAAATACAATCGGCGTCAATTTATTGGCTATAGTTTAAGTGCGTTAACCGTCAGTCTGTTGTTAAAAGCTTGCGGGGGTTCTTCAGATTCTCCAACGACAGAATCCGACGCCAAAGCATTTAAAATGGCGATTGTTTTACCGGGTTCAATTACCGATGGCGGTTGGAATCAATCCGGCTACGAAGGCGTGAAGAAATCCGCAGAAAATCTCAACGCGGAGATGGCGTATTTAGAACAAGTTGAACCCGCAAACCAAGCCGAAGCGTTATCGGGTTTCGCCCGACAAGGTTACAATTTAGTGATTGCTCATGGCGGACAATTTGACGCCGCAATTGAACAGGTTTCGGGTCAATTTACCGAGACGTTTTTTTTAGCAGTTAACGGGAATATTGCGGGAGAAAATTATGCTTCGGTGACAACAAACTATTTACAACTGGCTTATTTGGCGGGTGCAATTGCGGCTTTAATGAGTCAAAATAACAAAGTTGCTTTTATCACGGGGTTATCGTTTAAATCCACAGACGCACAGGCGAAAGCGTTTGAACTCGGCGCTAGGTCAATTAATCCTAATATTGAAACCGTCAACAGTTTTACGGGGGATTTTAACGATATTGCCAAAGCAAAAGAAGCGACACTGGCGCTAATTTCAACCGGAGTCGATGTCATTTATCATAATTTAGATAATTCTTCTCCTGCGGTATTAGAAACGGCTTCGGAAAAAGGAATTTATGCGATTGGAAATGTCAGCAATCAGTTAGAAATAGCACCCGAAGCGGTTCTTACGAGTACGCTTCAAGACATCGGAGGTGCAATTGGTTATGTTGCGAATTTAGTCCATGAAAATCAGGTCGAACCCGAAAAATATATGTTGGGGTTGGAACATCCCGAGATTGTTAAACTCGGAAAATTTAACCCAATTATTCCCGACATGGTTAAAGAAAAAGTTAATCGGATTGAACAGTCGATGTTAACCGAAAATTTGACGTTTCAAGATTGTGTGGAAGGAGGAGAAGAAACGGTTTGTCTGCAAGAAACGATTTAATGATTGAATGATTGCGCCATGACAGCGTTAAGATTAGAAAATATTAGCAAATCCTTCGGCAACTTTTTAGCCAACCACAATATTAGCCTGGAAATCGAACCCGGTTCAATTCGCGGAATTCTCGGGGAAAATGGGGCGGGAAAAAGCACGTTAATGAAGATTATCTCGGGAGTTTATCAACCCGATACCGGGAAAATTTACGTGCAGAATAAACCCCTAAAAACTATTTCACCCCAAACGGCTATCCGTCACGGAATTGGGATGATTCATCAACATTTTATGCTGATTCCCGAACTTTCCGTTACCGAAAATATTATTCTGGGAAGTCGCAGTCAGTTTCATCTCAACTTAGAAAAAAAAGCATCCGAAATCACCCAAATGGCGAAAGCCTACGGTTTGGAAGTTCCCGCAACAGCAAAAGTCAAAGATTTACCCATCGGAACTCAACAACGGGTGGAAATTCTCAAAGCGCTTTATCGTCAAGCCAGTATTTTAATTTTGGACGAACCCACCGCAGTTTTAACACCATCGGAGGTGAAATCTTTATTTCAAATCTTACGCCAACTCGCAGAAAATCATCACACCATTCTATTTATTAGCCACAAACTTAACGAGGTAATGGAAATTTGCGATACCGTTACCGTACTCCGAAAAGGAGAAGTTATCGCGACAACAAAAACCGAAAATACAACCCCCCAAGAACTCGCCCAAATGATGGTGGGTCGTAAGGTAAATTTTACCCCGAAAAAAACCGTTAAAACTTCAGAAAATCAACCCAAAAATCAAGTTATTTTAGATGTTGAGAACTTAGAAGTAAAAAACGACTTGGGGATATTAACCGTTAAAGGCGTTTCATTTCAACTGCATCGGGGCGAAATTTTAGGGGTAGCGGGAGTTGATGGAAACGGACAGCGAGAGTTAGCCGATAGTCTGGTCGGTTTGCGAGAAATTGTTGGAGGAAATATTGGGTTAAATCATCCCGAAAACCAACCTTTAACCGTTGGATACATTCCCGAAGACCGCCAAACAACGGGATTAATTCTTAACTTTAGTCTCGCCCGAAATCTCATCTTAAAACTGTTTCGGTTTTTGCCTTTTTGTCGGTACGGCTTTCTACAAAACAAAACCATTAATCGTAACGGGAAAGATGCGATTAAAAAGTTTGATATCAGAACCCAAAACCCTCAACTCCCCGTTAAATTTCTATCCGGTGGAAACCAACAAAAGATTATTTTAGCTCGCGAATTGTCTGAAAATCCGACATTAATTGTCGCAATGCAACCCACCAGGGGGTTAGATATTGGGGCGACGGAATCTGTACAACAGTGTTTGCTCGAACAAAAAGAACGGGGCGCCGCTATTCTATATATTTCTACCGAATTAGAAGAAATTTTGGCGGTGAGCGACCGAATTGCTGTCATGTTTAACGGTCAATTTGTTGAGATTTTAGACGCTTGCGATGCTACAGTAGAACAGGTTGGTTACTTAATGAGCAATGGCTAAATCCGAAACTAAACTCATAAAAATAAATCGAGGATTTTGGCTCATTATTCCGCCCATTTTAGCGGTATTTTTTGCCCTGTTAGTTGGGGCGGTTTTAATCGCCATTGCGGGAACAAATCCCCTAACCGCCTATCTTGCTTTATTTCAAGAATCTTTAACCACAAAATACGGATTTGGGAATACTCTCACCAAAACAACGCCCCTATTATTGGCGGGTTTGGGCGTGTTAGTCGCCCTGCGGGGGGGCCTGTTTAATTTGGGGGGAGAAGGTCAAATTTATCTGGGCGGTTTGGGAAGTGTTTTGATAGGACTTTACGCGCAGAATTTGCCGGGTTTTATTCATCTTCCCTTGGCATTAATTGCGGGGTTTGTATTCGGCGGATTTTGGGCTTTTATTGCAGCTTACCTGAAGGTTTTTCGCGGCGTTAACGAAGTTCTGTCTACTTTATTACTCAACTATATCGCCCAAAATTTGATTAGCTATCTTGTCAGCAATCCCCTGAAAGCACCCACAGCGCCCAGTCCTTTTAGTCCTTTAATTCAAGAGTCCGCTCGTTTACCGATTATCTTACCCCAAACTCAAGCTCACGGCGGGATTTTTTTGGGTTTATTGATGGCTGGAATTTTGGCGATTTTATTTTATTTGACCGCCTGGGGTTATCAAATTGATGCGGTCGGACAAAATCCCAAAGCCGCCCGTTATGGGGGAATTTCCGTTAATTTTACTCTAATTTTCGTGATGATTTTATCGGGAGGTTTGGCCGGACTTGCGGGAAGTTCGGAGGTTTTGGGGTTAAAATATCGCCTGTTTGAAAACTTTTCTCCTGGCTACGGTTTCGATGCGGTGGCGATTGCTTTATTGAGTCGGGGGAGTCCGTTGGCGGTGATATTAATATCGCTATTTTTTGGAACGCTTCGTAGCGGGGCGAACGTCATTCAACAAACTGCGGGAGTTCCCATTACTGTTGTTTATGCAATTCAAGGATTAGTGTTACTTTTTCTCGCAATTAGTTTGGCAATCGATAAAAAAACACAGCAGGTTTAAATTAAAACTCACATCTTTATGATATCAGAAAACCTCTCTTTTATAACCGATTATTTTTCATCGAGTATCAGCCTAGCAATTCCCCTCGCCTTTGCCGCTTTGGGCGGACTTTTTGCCGAACGTTCGGGGGTGATTAATATCGGTTTGGAAGGACTTTTATTAACGGGCGCTTTTGTGGGGGCGGCGAGTTCAGTTTTAACCGAAAATCTGGCAATCTCTATTTTAATTGCGGTTGTAATTGGCGGGTCTGTTGGCGGAGTTCACGCCTATCTTTGTGTCAGTTTAAACGTAAATCAAATTGTCTCGGGTTTGGCGATAAATTTGGCGGCTTCGGGATTAACGGCTTACGGGGCGAGACTGTTATTTAATACCGGAACCGTCGCGCTTCCCAAACTTCCCCAACTCGAAATATTCGGTTTAAAATCTATTCCCGTTTTCGGGGTTATATTTCAGCAAGATATTTTATGTTATTTGCTTTTAATTTTAATTGCACTCAGCACCTATATTATCTTTAAGACTCACTGGGGATTAACGTTGAGGGCGGTGGGCGAGTCTGCCGTTGCTGCGGATGCGACGGGAATTTCGGTGGTGAAAGTTCGTTATATTTGTGTGATTTTGAGCGGAATTTTGGCGAGTTTGGGAGGCGTTTATTTGGCTTTAGTTCACGTCGGATTTTTTACGGAAGGAATGAGTGCGGGAAAGGGTTTTATTGCCATTGCTGCGATTATTTTTGGTCGCTGGCATCCGGTTTATACCAGTTTAGCCTGTTTTTTGTTTGGGGCAACGGAAGCACTACAACTGAGAATTCAAGCGTTTAATTTGGATATTCCCTATCAATTTTTGGTGATGCTTCCCTACTTAATTGCCCTGTTTGCTTTGGTCGGAATTGCGGGAAAGTCAACCCCTCCTGCTGCACTCGGAAAAGCGTTTAACTCTCAACATCGTTAAGCTTTTTTATCGTTTTCTTCGGCTAAAATAACGCTTCCTTCATAGCAACAAACCTTTCCTTGTTCATCTCGAACCGCCCAAATATTTTCAGAAATCCAGATAAAATGATTATCAACCCGTTTCACCTGAGATTTAAAATCAACGACTGAACCTTCTTTTTCTAAATGATTCATTAACTCCCCCCAACGCTTGGGATTAACATAACGTTTCTCATCTAAATTGAGAAAATCGTTAATCATTTCATCGGCGGATTCATAACCGTAGAGACGAACTAAAGCCGGATTAACCGTTTGATAAAATCCATCCGGTGTCATCTGAAATATTCCCGCATTTCCCGAGTTAAATAAACGCTGATATTGGGTTTGTAAGGTTTGAGACTGTTGTTGAATTTCCGAGAGTTGTTGCTGGAGAAAACGAATTTTCAGTTGTGTTTCTACGCGGGCGACGACTTCTTCAAATTGAAAGGGTTTGGTAATATAATCGACTCCCCCAACCGTAAACGCTTTTACCTTATCTAAAACCTCATCTAACGCACTAATAAAAATTACCGGAATTTCTGCGGTTTCTTTTTGAGTTTTGAGTTGTTGACAGACTTCATAACCGTTCATTTGCGGCATATTAATATCGAGCAAAATCAAATCGGGAGGAGCCGCTTGAGCCGCCGTGAGAGCCATTTGACCATTTAAAACTTTCCGAACATTATATCCCTGTTCGCTTAACATATTAGAGAGCAAACGCAAGCTATCAATCGTATCATCAACAACCAGAATTTTAGCGGTGGAATTATCAAAAGAACGGGTATTCATTGCAGTAGGGCGACGCATTGACGCAAGAACAGATTGATGTTCAAATAAAATCAATCCTAAACTAGAAAACAGCTTGGCTGTAATCATAGCAGAATTCGCGCTTAGATTGGCTCGAATTTATGATTACTCAATCGTAGCGACAACTTCTCCAGTTTGAGAAGTATCATAACCTCCAAGCGCCGTTAATTGGGAATGTAAACGGGGATGTCCGAGAGTATTTAGGAGTTGTTGAACCGGAGTTTCCGCCAAATAATCTTTAAGAACAACTAAATCATATCGAGATTTATGCAAAGGAATAAAAGTCAGTCCAAACGCTTTAGCAACCGCTAGGGTACTCACACCCGCATCGACATTTCCACTCGCCACCGCCCTGGCGACAGCAACATGACTATTCACCACAGAATTAAACCCTTTCACCGCCTGAAAAGGAATCTCGGCTTTTTGCAACAAATACTCTAATAATTGACGACTTCCCGAACCGATTTCTCGATTAACAATGGTAATATTAGCGTCAACTAAATCGGCAACACTTCTCAAATTTTTCGGATTATTTGCTTGAACCAGTAACCCTTCTTCCCAAACTCCCAAATTAATCAATACCGCCCTTTTATTCATCACCGCTTCTCGAACAAAACTAACATTATATGAATCGGTTTCTGGGCTGTATAAGTGCATTCCTGCGATGTGAACTTCACCCCGACACAGCCGTTCTAGCGCATCCATACTATTAGCAAAACTCCAATAAACCCGCAAATTAGGATACCAATATTCAGCCACTCGCGCCCACAAAGACAGCACCGGAGTACAACCCGCCACCGCCACCGTTTGATTAATCCTTTCCGGTTGCGTCCACAATTTCACCTGTACCGGAGCGCGTTCAGTTTGTCCCCAACCCTCGCCATCTGCGGGAATCATCTCGGTGCGAAAGGCGTCCTCACCCAACAGGGGATAAGCCATCAATTTTCCCCCAACTCGCGCCAACGTGAACCGAACATCCTGGTCTGCGGGAATAGTCTGGGCGGGTGTAGCTTCGACTCGCGGACAATCTTCTTCCAACCAAAACAAATCCTCCACCTGACACCCGAGCGCCTTGGCCAACCGCAGCGCTATCGTCGCAGAGGGGGCATACTGTCCAGACTCAACGCCGCTAATGGTTTGGCGAGAAACCCCCACCACTTTCGCTAAGTCTTGCTGACTCAAACCCAAGCGCGTGCGAATTTGTTTGAGGCTATTGCGTAGTTCGTTGTCCTGCTTCATATACAGCCTAAACTCAAACCCTATCCCTAACTTTCACCAGTCTACTGGTATCGTGGCGGTTCAAGTGGTAAAAATTGTATCTTTTACTACGCAAGTATTTTTTACACTGTGCTTAAATACTTGCATAATGTCAGATGCCTCTTAGATATCAGGACAAATCCCACGAAAATTTGCGGGTTAATGTCTTGATACTAAAGATTAGCGATAAGTAGCAGAGTCAACTGGCTGTTAAGTTGATTCTTAAGTACCGTTTTTTTCACCTCTTGACAGCCAGTTTTCTTTTTATTACTAATTCAACGTTCAACAAAATTTTTGAGAAAAAAATTATGCTGATTTGGTTTGAAGTTCTGGGTTATACAGTTTTATCAGAGCGAGAAAATTCATCGATAATATTAACAGAACGCGAAAATCAGGTGATTCTGCGCGAGCGTCTAGAACAATCCCTCAAAAAAATTAATCCTCATGTTTCTGAACTCGCCCTGCAAAAAGCCATACAAAAATTACAATTTTATGACGGCAAAAACAACAATAATTATACCCTGCAAGAGTATCTAACTCAAGGCATAGATGTATCTTACTATTTTAACGATAAATTTGTTTTTGAAAAGGTGCAGATTGTTGATTACACTCATCCCCTGAATAATGATTGGTTAGCCGTTCATCAGTTTAGCCTAACGGTAGACCACTGGCATTATTCACCGGAAATCGTGATTTTTATCAATGGTTTACCCCTGGCTATCATTGAAGTTTGTAAAATTTTAGAAAACCGAGCTATTGAAAGCTTTTATAAGAATATTTTAACCTACAAAGAGAAAACAAAAAAACTCTTTGACTATGCCCAAATTTTGGTAATCTCTCAGGGAAATGAGGTGAGATTTGGTCATGTGAATCAATCTCTGCAAGAATTTAAAGTGTGGTCAGAAGTTGAAAGACAGCAGGGTTTATCAGACTGGAAAAATACCATTGCAGGATTTATTCAAGACTACTTTGATAAACGATATTTTCTGCATCTAATGAAAGCCGCAATTCAAGAAAAACCTGTAGATATAGACGCTCTAAATCAACGGATTGAAAATGATATGTCTTCGGCTCGCTTTTCCGAACCCTATCCGATAAAAAAATTAAATTTTTTGAAAAAGCGTCAACGTAAAAAACGAATTATAACTGCGATTAAATTAAATAATTTATTAAAACTAACCCAATCAAAAAAGTTTTAATAAACGATAACGAAAGATGATAAGGAGAGAGTTTTTCATTGATTTAATTGGTTTAGTTGCTGCCTTTATTTTATTCGTTTCCACTGTTAATGTTGGTTCAGCCCAACCCAATCAAACCACATTAACCGTAGCAGCAGGTGCAGGTTTAAAAGCAACAATGGAAGCCATTCAACAAGTGTATAGCCAAACTCAACCCAACGTTAAAATCATCTATATTTTTGCCGCATCTGGCGCATTAAGACAACAAATTGAACAGGGCGCACCCGTTGATGTGTTTATCTCCGCTTCCTCAAAATTTATGGATGAATTGCAATCGAAAGGATTACTTCTTAATGAGACTCGTCGCAATTTATTAACCAATCAAGTCGCGTTAATTGTTCCACAAAATATGACCGAAATTTCTAGCTTTCAAGACTTAACCAAAAACACCGTTAAAAAGATTGCCATAGGCGAACCCAGAGTCGCACCCGTTGGCAAATCAGCCGAAGAAGTTTTGACCTATTTTAACCTGTTTGAACAACTTAAAACCAAAATAATTTATGCCAAAGACGCCTTACAAATTGTCAACTATGTCGCCACCGGAAATGTTGATGCGGGAATTGTCCATGATACAACCGCAAAACAATCGAATCAAGTCAAAATTGTTGCAATTGCACCCCCAAAATCTCACGAACCTTTAGTTTATCCAGTGGCGGTAATTAAAGACAGTAAAAATGTTACAGCCGCCCGAGAGTTTGTGAACTTTTTATCCGGTAGCCAAGCAAAATCTGTCTTTGAACAACATGGCTATCAACTAGCCCGTTAAACCTTTATTTTTTGTGTGAGGAGTAAAACATGGAATTGTTAGTTAATGCTTTAAATATTGGCAGTCCGAGTCCAGACGGACAAACCTATTTACTTACTGAAAACCCCGATATTTTTTATCTAACGCCGGGATTTTTGAATGGCTATCCGGGTGGAATTTCTGGATTAAGTGACCCCGATTTAATTGTTGGAAGTGTCAGCAATGAACGAATTTTAGGCGATATCGGTTCGGATACTTTAATGGGCGGAGAAGGCGATGATAGCTTAATTGCAGGGAAAAATTATGACCTTTTATATGGCAATAAAGGTGATGATATTCTAGAGGGAGAACAGGGACAAGATACCCTCTATGGCGGTCAAGGAAATGACGTTATACAAGGTCAAGAAGCGGATGATTATTTAAGTGGAGATTTGGGGATTGATACTTTAGTGGGAGGGGAAGGAGCCGATGTATTTATCCTACGGCAAAGTACGGGTGTTACAGAGTTAGCAGAAGCGGATATTATCGCCGATTTTGAAGCCGTTGATCGCATTGGATTGGCTGAAGGATTAAGTTTAACGAACCTGAATTTAGAAACAAATGGTGAGGATACAATCATCCGAGATACTATTTCTAATACCATTTTAGCTCGGGTTGTTGGAGTCTCAACTGAAGCTTTAACGGGGCGATTTCTTGATTTAACCCCTCCCGAAATTATTGTGGATTTAGAGAACGATACCGGAATTGGAACCGAAGATAATTTTAGTGCCGATCCAACCCTTATTGGTCGGGTGAATGATGCCAGTGAAATTGTCAATTTCCGAGCCAGTTTTAGCGATACAATGACCTCTAACTTTGTCGATATTTCCGCAGAGTTAGAACCGGACGGAAGTTTTCGTCTGACTCCCGAAAATTTAGCCGAAATCAACGGTGAAACTTTACCCGATGGTTTGTATACTTTGCGTTTATTTGCTAGCGATGAATTTGGCAATACAACGACTGAAGAATTTGACTTTACTTTAGCCGTTGAAACGCTCTTTTTTATCAGTGGTGAAATTCCTCAAACTGAAGGCTTTAGCACCGCAGATTTGGCTCAACTTCCCCGTTTGACGATTGAAACAAGCGATCGCGGAACACCTGCTATCTACGAAGGTGTACCTTTAATTGAAGTTTTACGAGAAGCAGAAGTACCTCTTGGCGATCAATTACGGGGCGACAATATGACGTTATATTTAGTTGTAGAAGCTGCCGATGGTTATCAGGTTGTGTATAGTTTAACCGAACTTGATCCTACTTTTGGAAACCGTACAATTTTGTTAGCAGATACCCGTGATGGTCAACCTTTAAGCGGAGATGAAGGGCCTTTGCGTTTAGTCATTCCGGGCGATCAGCGTCAAGCTCGTTGGATTCGACAAATTACTCAAATGAAGTTATTAACTGCCAGTTAGATAACATAAATTATCACAAGAAAGGGCGGATTTATTGTCTGGATTAAAACCCGGTTAATCTTGATATACCGGGCTTTTTTGATTTTAAAAGTTAATATTTTTACTTTCCGAAAATCCCCTATTTTAAAGCTTCTTGAGAAATCTCAATAATTTTTTCAAACCGAAGATTATTAATAAAATCGGCTAAAGTTTGACGAATTAAAGCCGCATCATTTGGAATTTTATCGAGTAATTCTAAGATTTGTGAATCATCGGCTTCTGTGGCGGCTTGATGGAGTTTAATTATCCATTCTTTTGACATTAATTTTAACGTTTCTGGCGTTAGCAACTCTGGAGAAATAGAATCCTGAGATGAAGAATATTCTTCAGCTTCAGCATAGAGATAACGAACCCCTAAATAAGTAGCCATTTTCTCGAAAATCACCGCTTCTTGAAACGGTTTACGCACATAATCATCGCATCCAGCCGACAAAACCAGAGAGCGTTTTTCTTCAAAAGCACTCGCCGTTAATGCAATAATTACAGTCGCCTGACCCCTGGCTGTTCCTTTAATATACCGTGTGGCTTCATAGCCATCCATCACAGGCATTCGCATATCCATCCAAATTAAATGAGGTTGCCAATTTTCCCAAATTTTAATTCCTTCTTCACCATTTTCTGCCATTTTAACTTGAAAACCAATCGGTTCAATTAACCGACGCAACAGTTGACGATTTTCCCATTTATCCTCAACTATTAAAATTCGATATTTTAGCTGTTCGGGAGCAATTCCAATCACTTGTTTATCGGCATTTTTTAGCGGAAGTGAACCTGTATGACTCACTTTTAACGGGATTTCAAACTTAAAAATAGTCCCTTGATTGACAACACTATCAACTCCAATTTCACCCCCCATTAACTGCACAAATTGACGGGTAATTGCCAAACCCAAACCCGTTCCTTGTTGAGAATGTCGTCCGGCTTCTGTTTGAACAAACGCTTCAAATAAACTCTCAAGTTCTTCGGGAGAAATTCCAGGCCCCGTATCTTCGACTTCAAATTTTAGACGAATAAGTTTAGATTGTTCGGACAAAATAGTAGCCAAATCAACTTGATTTAACCGCAAGATAACCTCGCCTTGCAGAGTAAATTTAATCGCATTTCCAAGTAAATTAATCAAAATCTGGCGTAATTTGCTTTCATCCCCATAGACACATTCGGGCAGATTTGAGTCAATTTTAAAGGATAATTTTAAGCCCTTTGAATTGGCTTTCAGTCGCAACATTTCTTCTAAACTTTTGAGAAGATGATCGAGATTAAAACGATTTTCTTGTAGGCTCAATTTTCCCGACTCTATTTTCGCCATTGACAACACATCGTTAATTAAAGAAAGTAAATGTTCCCCACTGCGGTTGATAATTTCCAGTGTATCTTGATGCTGAATTAACGCCATTTCGGGATGTTGTTTCACATCTCGATTCATAATTTGAGTAAAGCCTAAAATTGCATTTAAAGGTGTTCTTAATTCGTGGCTCATATTGGCTAAAAATTCGCTTTTGGCTTGGTTGGCTCGTTCGGCTAATTCTTTAGCGCATTGGGTTTCTTCTTCGGCTAATTTTCGTTCTAATTCTGCACCCGCTCTCGCCGCAAAAATCTTTAAAATAAGCTGTCTGGTGACATCATCTGTCATCGGTTCCACATCAAAGACTGCAACGTGACCAATGCGATCGCCCGCACTATTACACAGCGCAAAACCCATATAACTTTCGACATTAAATTGAACTAAATAGGGATCTTCTGGAAATTGTACTTTGATATTTTCGGGATAAAATCGACATTCTCCCGCCGATAAAACCTCGCAAGGAGTGCCGGCTAAATCATATTCAAAATTATCACTAAAGCCGTCCCCTTGCCAAAACGCTAAAGTTCGCACCCGTTGCTTTGAACCCGGCACATATTCCGCCACTAACGCATAACGAACCTGCATAATTTGGGCTAAATAAGTGACTAATGAATGAAAGAATTCTCGTCCGGTTGCGGAAGCCGTACCTTCAACAATTAACTTTAAAGCTTCTTCTCGTTGTTTGCGTTCGGTAATATCTCTGGCTACCACTAATACCGCATCCTCAGAAATCGGTGAAATAATCGAATCAAACCACAAAAGTTGACCATTGAGCATCAAATCATATTCAAAATTAATGGTTTCTTGACTGAACAAAGCGGTTTGAATATATTGTAGAAAAAAGTTCGCTTTTTCCGGTTCAAAAATCTGAGCGACCGTTTTTCCTAAGATTTCTTCTGTGGGTTTGTAGAGTAAAGATTGATTGTTTGTCGGGGCAATTTTCAGATAACGTCCTTCTCCATCCAAGACAAAAATTAACTCTTGCATTGCCACAAATAAGGCTCGTAATTCCGCTTCTGAGGCGGCGTGAGCGGCTTCCGCCATAATGCGATCGCGAATTTCTTGTTGTAAAGCCTGAGTTTTTTCTTCCAGTTTATGACTATAATTTTCTAACTGTTGACGCGACAAACTTAACTGACGAGATAAACCGTAAACACCTACCATTAAAACCGCCACAGATACCGATCCAACTAATACAATACTTCCGGCGAGTTGTCGTGCGGGTGCAAAGGCTTCCTGCTGTTGCATTTCAACTAATAATGCTAGGTCTTGATCGTTGAGCCAACGGTAAACCCCAATCACCGGAACGCCATTATAATTATTATAAAGTCCGTAACTGCTGATTCCTTTCATCGCCTCATCAATCCCGTGACTACTCACATTTTCATCGACCATATTTTTACCGCTTTCCGCTTTAGAAATAAAGGTATTTTGAGTCAGCAACGAACCCACTAAATAGGTTTCTCCGCTTTTCCCTAAACCCGTTTGTTCGCGAACAATATTATCAATACGGGTCAGGTTTAGATGGGTTAAAATAGCACCCTGACGCACTCCAGATTCATCCCGCAATGGTGCGGCTAAAGTCACAGCAGGTTTACCGGTTAACGGCGAAACATAAAAAATTGGGGCGAAACTATCTCCCGGTTCAACTTCTTCAATATAGGTAACATTAGCGAGAACTTCGTAGTCTTCCTCTCGCTGTTTATCCGTTGAAATTAAAATGCGATTGCTGGAATCGATAATAAAAACTTCTCTTAAATTCGGTTTCAGTTTGATAATATCCTGCACATATTCCGAGATAATTTGTTTCGCCGCTTGATACTCAACCGTTGTTGAATCTTGTTCGAGAATAATTTGAAGATTAGCTTGAATATCAGGAAATTGAGTAATTAGGAGAAAATCCCGTTGTTGGTCTTCAAACCAACGAGTAATTTCTTCTTCTTTCAGAGTGGCTGAAACTTGCAAACGGTAAAATGCGGCATTTTTTAAAGCCTCTCTCGCCCTAATAAATGTTACCCCTCCGACTATCCCTAACGTTGCTAGGGACAAGAGTAAAAACGAACAGGCGACTTTAACGGTTAGATGTTTCTTCCCAAACTTTATTCCCATGATTCAAAAATAGTTTTAATCTCTGCGATCGCTTCGTCTGTAACTTTTTCTGGCGGTTGACCTTCAACTAATATTTTATGTAAAGCTTGACCCCAAATATTGCTCTGATAAACTAAACTATAAGCCGGATTCACAACAGAACTATAAGGAATGGTTTGACTTTCGGTTAAAATTTCAACCGCTTTCGATAAATGAGGATCGGAAGGATTACTCCAAAACGGATCGTCCCAAAGCGGTTTGTGAACGGGTAAATTTCGACCTCCTGAAGTTTTCAGATACTCGTTAATCACCTCCGGTTGCACAAAATATTTCAAAAATTCTTTCGCCATTTCCTGTTTATTTGACTTCTCAAAAATCACCGCTTGTTTAACACTAATAAAATAACGCATCGGTTCACCACTCGGTTTTTTAGGAAATTCCATCGTTCTCAGTTGGTTCTGATAAACCTCTACATCTTGACGAACTGCAATCGGAATTGAAAGCGTAACATTGGGGGTCATTATCGCCATGCGATTGAGAATATAACGATTATTATCCGGGTTCAACCAAGTGATAGTATCTGGCGGAACATAACCCGCTTTATATTGTTCGGTTAACCAAGTCAAACAGTTAATAATTCCTTGGCGAACTTCAGGGCGATCCAGTTGCAATTGACCTTGTATATTAATGATTTCCACATCATAGGCTTCTAAAATATGTTCGACTAATTGATAAGTATCTCCCGCCCGAGAGGATAAAGCGAAAGCCATTGCATAGACTTTTTCATCGTTATTCTCAGGTAAATTATCCTGAACTTTTCGCCAAAACTTCCAAAAGTTATCCCAATCTTTGGGAATATCGGCTTCGGTGTAACCGGCTTGTTCAATTAACGGTCGCCAGTAAGAAATATAAATATTCGATTGAGAAATCGGGACGCCATAATAACTATGTTTTTGTTTAAGATTATTGTATAAGTAAACCGTTTTTAAAGAAGTTTCAAAATACAAATGTTGAATCGGTTCGATCACATCAGAAACATCAACTAACTGTCCTTCCCAAGCTAACTTGGGGTTTAAAACTCTTTCGGCTGCATTACTCATCAAAATATCGGGAGGATTCCCCGCTTGAATTGCTCTTTGAGTTTTATGGGGAAGTTGATCGGTGGTATAAAATGAAAGTTCTACTTTTTTTCCGGTTTGTTTTTCCCAATTTTGAATCAGATTTTGCAAGGCTTCATCTTCTTCGAGGGTAAACCCTTTATCCCACCAAATTGTTAACGCTGTTGTTTCGGTTGTAGACTCAGAAATTAGCGGGGGTTCGGATTCGGTTGTACAACCCGTGAACAGAGGAAAACCCGTTAACAGGAGAAAAAATCCTCGATAAATCAATTGCTTCCTTTTGGCTTCAAATCGATTGAATTTTCCCCTCAGATGAAGCATAGATTTTTAACTCTCCCCGCTTTGATCGCCTTTGAAAAAAATTGAATTGATGATCACATTTTAGCTTATTTTTCCAGGGGTTTAAAATTCACCCGAGTCTGTCTATCCTTAAACCTCATATGATGTCCGGTTGATTAATTTTCTTAGGGTTGGGGGGCGGGTTTAATTTTATTTCGGAGTGGTCGTCAAGACCTTCGGGTGAACCCGCCCCTACGAAGCGGATTATTGATAAGTTGGATATGAGATCACCACGTCTTAAAGATATCAGAGATTTCCTGAGATTATCAGACATTTTGGAATTTTTTGAGATTTTAGACAAGCTGAAATCAGTATCAACCCCTTGCATAGAGTCCATTTGAAATCAACCTGAGATTAATAATTTTATAACTCCTGAGATTTTCTGTAATGACAAATTTAGGTAACTTTTGTACAGTAGTAAATGAAGGTGGATGACGCATCAACCCCGTTCAAATTCCTGAATTAATCTTGAGTTTGGTCGATAGTGTACCATCGAAAAGGAGCGGGGTTGGTGATTTTTTTACAAGATTATTTAATCGGATTAAGTGATTGCACCTAACAGTTTTAAATTGGCGATTGTTGCTTCGGTTAACCCCGTAACACCGCCGAGGTTCATTCCTTCATAAATTCTCGGAGTTTTCAACGTTTTTAGAGTCGTTTGATCGGCTAAATTCCATAATAATATTGTATCTCCATTACTCCCACTCGCGATAATTTGCTCGTTCACATCATCAAAACCATAAGAAAACGCCCAAATTAAATCAATATTTCCCGGAAAACTTTGCAAACATTCAGCCGTTTTTACATCCCAAACTTTCGCCGTTTTATCCGCACTTCCGCTAATAAGTTTTTGACCATCCCGACTAAACACAAGCGACCAAATTAACTTAGCATGACCCGCCAACGTTTTCAGACATTCACCTGTTTGAACATCCCATAATTTCACCGTCCGATCTTCACTTCCACTCGCCAAAAACCGACCATCAGGACTAAACGCCAACGACCAGACCCAACCCCGATGTTCACTGAAAGTTTGTAAACATTCCCCCGTTTTAATATCCCATAATCTCACCGTTTGGTCAGCACTTCCACTCGCCAACAATTCCCCGTTTGAACTGAAAACAACCGTCAAAATGCGATCGCGATGTTCACTCAAACTTTGCAGACATTTACCCGTTTTAATATCCCATAACTTAACCGTTTTATCTGCACTTCCACTCGCCAAAACTTCCCCATTTGGACTGAAACAAACCGACCAAATTGTATCCGTATGTCCGGCTAAAGATTTAATTCCGCGACCCGACAACCTATCCCATAAGCAAATGATTTGATCTTCGCCAGCGCTGGCTAATATTTCACCCTTCAAACTAAACGCAACCGTGCGAACTAATTTAGAATGTTTTCGGAGAATTTTCAAGCATTCACCCGTCTGAGTTTTCCACAACCTGACAACACCATCACCACTTCCACTGGCTAAAAATTCACCCGTTTGACTAAACGCCAAACACCAATAAGACCCCACAGAATCCGCATATCCTCGCCAAGTCCGCAAACGTTCCCGAGTTTCTAAATTCCAAATTTGAATCATTTCATTATCACAAGCCGCCAACATTTGACCATTTGGACTAAACGCAATTGACCAAATTTGACTCGTATATTCCCCCAAAACTGCAACACATTTCCCCGTTTTTACATCCCAAAGTCGCAAGATTTGACCATCACTTCCGGCTAAAATTTCACCATCTCGACTAAACGCCACCGACCAAACTAACGTTAAATCATCTTGCAATGTTTGATAACAGTCTCCTGTCTCCACATTCCAAAGTTTAATCGTTTTTTCTTCGCAACTGGCTAAAGTTTGACCATCTCGACTAAACGCCACCGAAGAAATAACCCCTTGATGTCCTTCTAAAACCCGCAAACATTCGCAGTTTTTGATATCCCACAACCGCAGGGATAAATCTTCACTTCCACTCGCCAATAAACCCTCGGGAGATAAACACAAAGTCATCACCGCTTCTGTATGTCCGTGCAGGGTTTTACATTCAATTTTGCTGTGATTTTCTCCTATTTTATCCCAAATTTTAATCGTGCGATCGCTACTACAACTCACTAAAATCTTACCATCCGAGGAGAAAGCCAAACCTCGAACCCAATCCCTATGACCCGTAAGCGTTTGTTCAATTTCTCCGGTTTTAATATTCCAAAGTTTAATCGTCGGAGAGTCAAAACTCGCACTCGCCAGTTGAGTATTATCGGGATGAAAAGCCAACGTCCAAACCGAACTTTCATGTCCTTTTATCTTTAAAAATAACTGACCGGTTTCCACTATCCACAAACAAATTTCTCCATCAGCGTGACCTGTAGCTAATATGCGGTTATCCTGACTCCAAGCCAAACTATAAACCGTTCCAAAGCTTTTCGTAAAAACCGATTTAGATAAATTCGATTCAAACAAGTTAACCCCGTTTAAATTCCGGCTTCTAAAATCAACTTGCCAAAGGCTTAAATTCGACAAATTACTATTACTGATATCGACTTGCAGATGAAATAACAAATTAACCAAATTTCCAGCTAAATAATTAATTTCAGACCCGAATTTTTCCTGCAAACTCGACAGAATATTCATTAAAACCGTTTGGGTGCTATCAATATTTCCAAACAAATTTAACAATTCCCGACTCAGGGGATCGAGAATTAAGCGAATTTGAGTCTGTCGAACATAATCCCTCGCCGTTGCTTTTAATAAAGGATAACGTCTCAACAACTCAATAGAATCCAGATGAGAATTTAATTCAGTCATGCGAGTCATTTCTGCGGTCATTTGACTCAACATTTGATCGATAACATATTCCATCACCACCGGTTGTTGGGTGTAACGTCCGGCTTGTTTTTCAATCAAACTTCGCCAACTTAGCGATTCTAACGCCTCCAATAATTCCATTCGCGAAACCACCGGAATAAGATCTTCTGCAAGTTCAGCAATAGTTGTCCATTCTCGGTTGATTGCCAACCAAAACATCACCATTTTTTCTAAACTCGAAAGCCGCTCAAATTGTTGGTCTAAAAGGCGACGAATATTATTAAAAATAACCGTATCTTGTTCTAAAAACTGCCCAATTTCTCCGGCAAATAAATCTTGAATCGAAGTCGCAACAATTTTCAACGCCAAAGGATTGTAACTGTAACGGCGCAAAAGTTGGTGTTTTTGGTCGCTCGTTCCTGACAGTCCAACCAACCCAATTAAAGCCTCTGCCGTTTCCCGACATCCCCCTAACTGAAGACTTCTAACCGCCAACTGTTCCCCTTCTAAAGCGGCAATTTCACCGGGTTTTTCTCGACTGGTGATCAGCAAACAACTTTGATGAGC
This sequence comes from Lyngbya sp., assembly GCA_035285085.1. Classification (GTDB taxonomy): domain Bacteria; phylum Cyanobacteriota; class Cyanobacteriia; order Cyanobacteriales; family Microcoleaceae; genus Capilliphycus. The sequence continues at coordinate 29,190 of JAYKHV010000066.1, forward strand.
GGTTTGACCAATAACAGTTAGAAATTCCCCGTAATCTTCATAACCCGAACGATATTGACCCGCCCGACTTCCGGAAGATAAAATCGTTTCAACATTATCTAAAATTAACAAACAACGAGCCGATCGCAACCAATATAACAAGCGATCCAGTTTCGCTTCAATATCTTGTTTATCTGATAGAAAAGAAACCCAGTCTCCTAACAGCGTGGTTAACGGGGGAGCATTTCGCAAACTTCGCCAAATTACATAATTCCATTGTGCCTGAATTTCCCTCGCCAATTTCACCGCCAGAGACGTTTTTCCAATTCCTCCCATTCCCAAAACCGCAACCAAATGACAGCCATCAACCAGAACCCATTGTTTGAGGGTATTGAGTTCGTTTGTCCGTCCATAAAATAGGTTAACATCGACCGCATCTCCCCAGTCACAGTGATTTTCAACCGAAGCAACGGTCGCGGGGGAAGCAACGGTCGCGGGAGAAACGGGAGAAGCAACGGTCGCGGGTTCGGGAATATCTAATTGTTGGTGTTGGAGGTGATAACGTTCGAGAGCGGCTTGAAAATTAGTTTTACTGACGTTTTCTTTTAAGGCTTGGCTGAGTAATTTCCACAGTTTCGGGCCAACATCACGGGTAAGATAACTCACCGAATACCCTGAAGCGTTGGCGATTTGTTCATAGGTTTGTTTTTGACAAGTCCCCTGAAGAATTGCCGTTTCTACATCGGTGAGATATCGACCGAAATGAGCATAAACTGCTGCATTGGCGACTTGAATTGCTTGGGTGAAGTCCATCAGAAATGCGGGAAGGGGACTCCCGTTATAAACTTCAGTTTTAGCGGGTGGGGAATTTCCGCCAACAAACAATATGAGCGAAGCGAATACCTTAAATTACTTGATTTTGTATTCATAGCCGTCCGATCTAAATGAGGATGTACCTTAGAATCTTCAACCAATCTATCCTGCATGATTATAGTAAAAGGATATCTCTTGAAAACTTTAGCCCTCCTTTTTGTAAGTAGTTCTCTAGCCCTTGCTGGGTGGCAAGGATCTAAAGGTTGTTTGTATTTGTCTAAAACGAAAACTCTCATTACTTTGAACACTCCGAAAAAACGGGTAAAGTGAGCCTCGACAATGTTATAAGAGCTTGTTCGGTACAGTTCACTGGCTTAACTCGTTTTACACCTGTTTAAAACTGTACGAAATGGCTGAGAACTGGCACGCATCCGCAGGTTTCATAACTCAAATAACGTAGACTTTAAAAAGTCTTAGTCTGGTCAACTCTGAGCTTCTTGCAAGCTCCCGTTAGATTGCGAAGCAATTAACGGCGAGTTGTTGACTTCCTTGGCAAGTCCACTCGCCTTCAATTGAGTTGACTAAATGGGAGAAAAGCTATTACCTCGCCTTTGATCAGCCTTGGCGATCATCAAAAGTACGGTCGAGCCACCGCCAGTTCAGCCGCAGACGACAGGCGAAGAGTTGATAATGTTATTATCATAATCTAAACATTCTCAGTTGTTGTTTAGAATACCAGAAAACTGGTCAGGAGGGCCTATCGAGACAATCTACGGAAACCTGCAAGGGCTAAAACCGAGTCAACTCAAAGGATTGCAACGACTTTACCATCAACGGATACCCGTCGATCGCATTACCACCTCAGAGTTTGCTCAACGCCTAGCCGCCAGCAGTACAGAAATCGGTCAACCCGTCTGCGTATACCTCAACCGTCGAGGACAAGTGATCCGCGTGGGAGTCGGAACACCCCGTCAAACCCAAATTCCGCCCTTAGAATTACCCCGTTATGGGGAAGGACGTTTGAGTGGGATTCGCTGCATCGCAACTCAGGTTAAATCAGATCCTCCCAACGAATCCGCCTTAACCGCAATGGCAATTCAACGCTTGGATGTTTTGGTGATCCTTACCCTCACCGGAAGCGGGTTTCAACGTCGGGGTGGGGGCGGAACCGGATACATCGAACAAGCCTATCTCGCCCATTTGCTCCCCCCCACCGCCGAAGAAAACAACGGTAACATCGCCACGCCTCTAGCCCCCATTCCCTACTATCTGTCTTGTCCCCAAAGTTTGGATATGCTTTCCAAACAGGATTTTATCGATTTGGTGGATAACCTCGAAGCCGAACTGCAACGGGAGTTTATCGCCCAAACCGTTGACTCCGATGGCGATAAAGTCTTGTTGGTGGGTGTGAAAACCGAAGACATCAGCCCCCAACGCTTTGAAGACGGGTTAGCCGAATTGGTGCGACTGGTGGATACCGCCGGGGGTCGAGTGTTAGAAACCCTCCGTCAAAAGCGATCGCGTCCTCATCCGCAAACCGTTGTCGGACAGGGAAAAGTACAGGAAATTGCCTTAACGGCTCAAACGGTGGGTGCGAGTTTAATTGTGTTTGATCGGGATTTATCTCCGGCTCAAGTTCGCAATTTAGAAACTCAAATCGGAGTTCGAGTTGTCGATCGCACGGAAGTGATTCTTGATATTTTCGCCCAACGCGCCCAATCTCGCGCCGGAAAATTGCAAGTTGAACTCGCACAACTTGAGTATAGTTTGCCCCGTCTAACCGGGCGAGGTCAAGCCATGTCTCGACTGGGGGGTGGTATCGGGACGAGAGGTCCGGGGGAAACCAAACTGGAAACCGAGCGACGAGCCATTCAACGTCGCATCGCCCGCTTGCAACAAGAGGTGAATCAATTGCAAGCCCATCGCTCTCGTCTGCGTCAACGTCGCCAGCAAGAGGTTCCGACGATCGCGATTGTTGGGTATACGAATGCTGGAAAGTCTACTTTACTCAATGTTCTCACGAGTTCGGAAATTTATGCGGCCGATCAACTGTTTGCGACGCTCGATCCGACCAGTCGCCGTTTAACCATTCCCAACGCCATCACCGATGAACCTCAAACGGTGGTTTTAACCGATACGGTGGGATTTATCCATGAATTACCCCCCGCATTAATTGATGCGTTTCGAGCCACTTTAGAGGAGGTTAGTGATGCCGATGCGCTCGTTCATGTGGTGGATTTATCTCATCCGGCTTGGCAAAGTCAAATTGAATCGGTGATGCAAATTTTGATGTCAATGCCCATCACACCGGGGCCTGCTTTATTGGCGTTTAATAAAATTGATCAAGTGGATGGGGAAACGTTAAGATTTGCTCAGGAAGAATATCCCCAAGCGGCATTTATTTCGGCAGGTAAGGCTTTGGGTTTGGAAACGTTACGTCAACGCATTGGTCAGCTTGTTCATTATGTTTCAACGATGAGTTAAAAAGTTGATTATGAGTCAATCGACAACAACAAAACCCGAGGAAAATCAGAAAAAATCAGCCCGTTTTAAACTAAATCTTAAACAAAAAAATTGGCTGGTTTCTGCTCATGTTGCGAGCGTAGGAATTTGGTTTGGAACCGGATTGTGCATGGTGATTATTGCTTTGTACAATCTCATAACGACCAATGGCGATCAACTTTATGCCATCAATTTGGTGATGCAATTGTTGGATGAAGTGGTGATTATTCCAGCCGCGAGTGCTTCTTTATTAACCGCAGGGCTGTGCGCGTTCTAGCCCGAAAATTTGATTGGTGGGGGGGTGGGGAGGTAGGGAGGTAGGGAGATGGGGGGAATTTTTATTAACAAAAAGCTATTTTTCATCGGAAAAAAGTCCTCTCCCCACCTCCCCATCCCCCCATCACCCCATCCCCCCCGGCAATTTTTAACTGAGAATGAAACAGCCCTGC